>DASXYX010000049.1:0-17171 GCA_036502245.1 Verrucomicrobiia bacterium | reverse complement strand
GAAAAGCTAAGCCGCTGCAAACAAACGCTGGAGCGAATCAAACCAGGATGCACCCGTCCAAGAATGCGCAAAACAAAGGCAAAATAACTCCAGTCGTTTGTGAGACACTACACTAGGTGAATACAAGATGTCCAAAGGGCATGGAATAACGCGCGTATGGAATGAAGACGGTTCCTTGTCGATGGAACTTGAAAATATTAATGAGTATGCATCAAGAGGAAAAGTGTGGGATGATCGCGGGAAAGTTCGAGATCTCTTTTTATGGAATGGTAAGCCCATATCCAAAAATAGATTTTTGGATAAATTGGGCAGACAAATTAAGTCCAGAGATTAAAGAGGTCATTTTAAGTTTTATAGGTTTCTAATTATTTTCAGAACACAGCCGAAGACGCAAATATCCCTTGGCATTATATCAAAATTGTGATATTTTGTTTCATGATAAATCATGCCAAGAATCAATGTTGCGTTTTATCAAGAGGCCGATGGCCAGGCTCCGGTGCTGAACTGGCTTCGTGACCTCATGAAAACCAACGAGAAGGCATGGGCGCATTGCCGGGCACGGATTGAAATGCTTGCACAATTGGGACATGAATTGAGGCGGCCATCAGCCGACTATTTACGAGATGGAATTTACGAACTGCGAGCCAAACAAGGCCATGTTCAATACCGAATCCTGTATTTCTTCCATGAACGGCAGGTTGCGATATTGGCGCACAGCCTGACGAAGGAAGCTGCGATCCCTATCGCGGAGATTGAACGAGCCATCAAACGAAAAAAGCTTTTTGAATCAAATCCGGATAAACATACTTATGAAACCGAAAATTGAAACGAAGAAGACGAACGATGCCGTTGCCATTCTGGACCGGATGGCGGGTAACAACCCCGAACTGCGCCGTTTGACAGAAGAGGCCAGGGGGAACGCCGTTGTGGCACAACTCATTTACGAAGCTCGAAACAAGGCCGGACTTTCACAGGCTGAATTGGCCGAACGAATCGGCACGAAACAATCGGTGATTTCCCGTCTGGAAGACGCTAATTATGAAGGACATTCGTTGGGTATGCTTCAACGCATCGCAGTTGCTCTGGGACAACGTATTGAAATCAGGTTCCTGGCTTCGCAGAAAGCGACACGAAGGCACCACCACTCGAACGCAGCCATTTTGGAGTCAGTCGCGTAATTATTCCTCCGGGCGGCTCGGCGACGGCTCTTTGAGCAGCGAGAGGAATTGTTTCATCGCCGGCGAAAGGACCTTGTTCTTCTTGTACACGGCGGCAAGGGGACGATAGAAATCGCCGTCTTCGATCGGCACCGCCGTCAGAGTCTGCTTGGCGATTTCCTGTTGAACTGTTCCCAGCGGGACAATGGAGATGCCCGCGTCGATTTCCACGGCGCGTTTCACGGTCTCGATATTGTCGAACTCCATTACGTTATTCACGCTGATGCCGAACTCGCGAAGGATCTTGTCGAGCGCTTTGCGCGTGGGGATGTCCGGTTCAAACCCGACGAATTTCTGGCCGAGCAATGATTTCAGTTTGACGTTCTTTTGTTTGGCAAACGCATGTTGCGGATGGCAAACGAGCACCAAAGGATCTTTGCGGAGCGGCACGATTTCCAGCTTCGGATCTTTCATCGGGTAAGCGACCAATCCAAAATCCACGACGTTGCCGAGCACGTCTTCGTAAACCTGGTTTGAGCGACGGTACTCCACATGTACGTTCACCGTGGGATAAACCTTCATGAACTTTTTGATGTACGGCGGCAAATCGTGCAGCCCGATGCTGTAAATCGTCGTAACGCGGATGGTGCCCGAGATGATATCTTTCAGGTCCTGCAATTTGCTGTGAAGCGATTCAAAGGTGGAGATGATCTGTTTGCTGTAATCGTAAAGCACCTGGCCTTCACGGGTCAGGCGGAAACGTTTTTTACTGCGTTCGATGAGCAGGGACTTAAAAATTTTTTCCAACGCGCTGATCTGCTGGCTGACGGCTGACTGCGTAACTCCATTAATTTGAGCGGCTTTGGTGAAACTTTCCGTTTCAGCCAGGTCGCAAAATACTTTCAAACTTTCAATTTGCATAAGCCCTATGAAACACCGAATTTATTTTGCGGTCAACGCAGGATTCGCGCCAATCGCATGTTTTGCGCGAGCCAGCAGTTCCTCGCTTGTGAATGGTTTTCGCAAATAAGCCCCGCCCATCTGCTGGTCCTGGGGGGGGACACAACCGCTCATGCAGAGGATTTTTGTGGCGGGAGAGATCTGCCTGATGCGTTCGATCAATTCGCGGCCGCCCATTCCCGGCATGACCAGGTCGGTGATCACGAGACTTACATCGCCTTCTTCGCGCGCCAAAATGGCGAGCGCTTTTGCGCCGCTGTTGGCGGTGAGCACGCGGTATCCGTACTCGGTCAGGATGGTCTCGGTCATTGTGAGCAAGAAATCCTCGTCATCCACTACCAAAATGGTTCCCGAGCCGTTCAGATCATTATCGTTGAGGCCCGGATGGTCATTGACCATTTGATTTTCCGACGGCAAATAGACCCGCACGGAAGTGCCGGCGCCATGCTGGCTCGATACCGCCACGCCTCCGCCATGGTTGGTGATAATGCCATAGACCAGCGCCAGTCCGAGGCCGCGGTGGTTTCCTCTTTTAGTCGTGAAAAACGGCTCGAACACGCGTGGCAAAATTTCTGGCGCAATCCCGGCTCCATTATCGGATATTTCCACGCAGACATAGACCCCGGGCGATAGCCGCACATTGCCGTCATGCGTCGCCTCAGACAACTCTACGTTATGGGTGCGAACAGTGATTTGGCCGGCGGCGGTTATGGCTTCGACCGCGTTTTCCATCACCTTGGTGAAGGCCTGCTGCACTTTGGCTTCGTCAAACCGCGCGATGTAGAGGTTTTTTTCCAATTGCAGGTTCCAATTGGGTTTATCGCGGTGGGAATTACGGAAAAATTCGATGCATCGAGTCACTACCACGTTCACATTGCCCGGCGGGACACGGCGTGTCTCTTTGTCCTGCCGGCTGAAGAGGGCCAGTTCATTAGCCACTTCCGCCGCGTGCGAAGCGGACTTCTCGATCTCCATGAGCGAATTGCGCCAGGGATGTCCCGGCTCCGATTTGCTCAATAAAAACGACGCATGGCCGAGGATGCTCGTCAACGCGTTATTGAAATCCAATGAAACGGTCCGGGCGAGTTGCAGCGCGCAGTCCAGTTTTTGTTTGAGCGCCAACCCGTTTGTGTCCGAGACCGGTTTGTTTTCGACCGGACCATCGCTGCTCAACGCAGCCTTTATGATTTGTGTGTCCCCGGTTTGTGCCGGCGACATTCTCAATGGTGTTTCGACCGGAGCGGGTGTTGGCACGGGCGCCAGGCTTTGTGCTCCGGACTTTTGCAACACTGCGATGATGGCCGTGTCGCCCGACTGCGCTCCCGGCATGGACAAGGTCGCCGTTGGCGTGGGGGCGGTCGCCAACACCAATTGGAAGATGAACCATTTCCGGTCGTCTTTGTTGAAGACGGAGATGGACGTCGTAAAATTCATCGTCGCCCCGTTGAGCGAGCGGAACTTCAGCATGACGACGGGCATGGGTGTCTGTTCCCAGTGCTTCAAGAAATCGATCATCGGGACGCCGTTATCGCCGGACCAAATCGCTGAAAGCATCGGGTTATCGCCTGTGACGATCGACCCGAAGGCGGTGATCGCCGCCGGGTTGGCGCGCAGGATGGCGCCGCGCTCATCCACCAGCAGAGACGGCCAGGCCGCATTCTCTAAACCAAATGTAATCTGTGAACTCATCAGCTATCCGACAATTAAACGTAAAATGACTTCAAAAAAAATTCAAGGCAAGCCCTGAAATGCAAATATACCGAAACCGCCCCCCGACCGTTTCCGCGTCCTGACCATCCGGGCGGATAAGCCTGGTTCGTTTTTAGTGTCATAAAATTGGAAGGGCGACTTTTGGCGTCTCAAATTGGGATTATCGGCGCATTACCATCTTTGAATATAAGTGCCCGAAGCATTTAAGCAAATGCGTTGCCAAAGTTTTCACTTTTTTCGCTGTTTTCATGACCTCGGCATGGGATAACCGTTTTTTGCCAATACCAGCCGCGGGGTTGGTGATGCAGGAAATCGCGGCCACGTTCAGGCCGTACTGCCGGGCCACTATGACTTCCGGCACGGTGCTCATGCCCACAGCATCCGCGCCGAGCCGGGCAAAAGCGCGGATCTCGGCCGGGGTTTCATAACTTGGTCCGCTCACCGCCAGATAGACGCCGCGGCGCAGTTTTAAGTGACATTTTTTTCCGGCCTCGAGCAACAGTTGGTTTAACACGATATTATATGTATCGGACAGATCCACGAAATGATTTAATCCCGAAACAGGCCTGTCGCGCAATGGATTTGTTCCCATGAAATTGATGTGATCGGTCACGACCATGAAATCGCCTGTGCGAAATTTTCGGTTGATGCCGCCTGCCGCATTCGTCAGCAGCAGGTCACGGATGCCAAACGCCGCCAGCGCCCGGATGGGGAACGTAACTTGTTCCATCGAGTGCCCTTCATAAAAATGCGCCCGTCCGCTTAAGACGATCACTGGAGTCCCGCCGAGGCCGCCAAAATATAACTCGCCTGCATGTCCCGGGACCGTTGGCTTTGGAAAACCGGGAATTCTGGCATAGGGAATTTTCTTTTGCACATCCAATTCCGCCGGCAAATCATGGAAGCCACTGCCCAGCACAATGGCCAGTTTCGGGCGCAACCGGGAAAGTTTTTTGAGAAGGGCCGCGGTGGTTTGTGGGCTGGTTTCCATCTACCATTCGAGTCTCATCCAAATGGAATTGTGATGCCATATCTTTATAACAGCATCTTTGTGCTGTCGTCCAATTGATGGCGTGGCGACTTGCATTTCTGCGCCGCTGGATTACTATAATTTCCCTTTGATTATGGAATTGAACAATGACGAAATCCGCCGTTATTCGAGGCACTTGATCCTGCCCGAAGTCGGTTTGGCCGGCCAAAAGAAGATTAAAGCCACGAGCATCCTGTGCATCGGCGCAGGCGGCCTTGGCTCGCCCATCGCCATGTATCTGGCGGCCGCCGGTATCGGCAAGATCGGCATTGTGGATTTCGACACGGTGGATTATTCCAACCTGCAACGGCAGATTCTCCACACCGACGCGGACGTTGGCCGCTCCAAGGCGGAATCAGCCAAGGAGACCATTCACGGTCTCAATCCCAATTGCGAAGTTGTCATCCATAATACCCGCATCTCCTCAGAGAACGCGCTCGACTTTGTCCGCCCTTACGACATTGTGGTGGACGGCACCGATAATTTTCCGACACGCTATCTGACCAACGACGCCTGTGTGCTCCTGAGAAAGCCCAATGTGTATGGCTCGATCTTCCGCTTCGAGGGCCAGGCCAGCGTGTTCGCGCCGCACCTCGGTGGACCGTGTTATCGCTGCCTTTATCCTGAACCTCCGCCGCCGGGCATGGTGCCCAGTTGTGCGGAAGGCGGCGTGCTTGGCGTCCTGCCCGGCATCATCGGCTGCATCCAGACGACGGAAATCTTGAAGCTCGCTCTTGGCAAGGGCAATTCCCTCGTCGGACGTCTCGTTCTTTTTAACGCACTCGACATGAAGTTCCGCGAGTTGAAATTGCGCCGCGATCCGAAGTGTCCCATTTGCGGTGACCATCCTACGATCAAGGAACTGATCGATTACGAAGTTTTTTGCGGCATCCAGCCGGAGCCGGAAAACAACGGCAATCCGGATGAAGTGACCGTGCAGGAAATGAAGAAGGCGTTGGATAACCCGAACCTGGGTATCAAGATCATTGACGTTCGCGAACCGGACGAATATGAGATCGCCCATATCATCGGCGTGCCACTCCTGCCGCTCAGCCAGCTTGAGCAGCGTTTCACCGAGTTGGACCCGAATGCGCAGTATTATATCCACTGCAAGAGCGGGGTGCGCTCGCTGAAGGCGCTGCATTTCCTGCGTGGCCAGGGATTCAAATATCTAAAGAATGTCAAAGGCGGCATCACCGCCTGGTCCGAGGAAATCGATTCCAACGTGCCGAGGTATTGAAATGACTGACGACCTTCAAAAACGCATTCAGGCCGCGCTCGCCAATCCACAGAACATGGGCGAATTGGCCAATGCCGACAGTGTGGGCACCGTGGGCAGCGCCGATTGCGGTGAAATGCTCCGGCTTTGGGTGAAGTTCAAGGAGCAGAACGGGAAAAAAGTCATCGACCGCGCCACGTTTCAGTCGTTTGGCTGCGAGACTGCCATTGCTGTGGCCAGCCTGGCCACGGAATTGATCCGCGGCAAGACTGCCGAAGAGGCACTCGCGCTTAAGACCGAGGAACTGGCCGGTGAACTCGGTCCACTGCCGCCGATGAAGATCCATTGCGCTCAGCTTGTCGAAGGCGCCCTGCGCTCCGCGCTGGCACCGGAAAAAGTGGAGGCCAGGCCTGCCGCGCCCACGAATTCGCCCACACTGCTCGATAGTTTTTCGAAGCCCAAAGAAAGCATCAAATTGACTTTTCTGGACGAGAAGAGTTAGAGCGGTTTAAAACTCTCTAGCCCTGTAATTTTTTCAACGCCGCCAAAGCCGCATCGCTTTCGGCGGCTTTTTTGCTTTTGCCGGAGCCGCGCCCCAGTTCCTTGCCCTCGTGCAACACCGCCACTTCAAATTCCCGGTCATGGTCCGGTCCGCTCGCCGAAAGTGTCTGGTATTCCGGCGCGCGCGGGGAACGCGTCTGCAACAATTCCTGTAATTGGCCTTTGGGATTGATGATGAGGGGAAATGTGTTTAAAGCGCCGGAGTCGGAAGAAAATTCGCGCAGGATGAATTCCCGTGCCGGGTCAAATCCGCCATCCAAATAAATCGCGCCCAGCACCGCTTCGAACGCGTCGGCCAGCGACGATGCCCGCTCGCGCCCGCCATGGGTTTCTTCGCCGCGGCTCAAGATAAGGTGAGCGCCCAGGTCGAGCCGTTGGGCGCGCTCGGTCAGTGTCGTGGCATTTACCAACTGGGCGCGCGCCTGGGTCAGCAAACCTTCGTCGGATTCAGGGAACTGGTGGTAAAGCATTTGCGTCATCACCAATCCCAGCACGGCGTCGCCGAGAAATTCCAATCGCTGATTGTGCTCCGCGTCTTTCCCGCTCTCATGGGCCACGGAGGGATGGGTCAATGCCAGACGCAGCAGATTTTCGTCGCGGAATTGATAACCGAGGCGCTGTTGGAATGCGGCAAGGTCAGGCACGGCATTAATTTGCGGACGCGGTTTCGTTTTCCTGATTGGTGATTGGTTCGGGGGTGCTCGCCGGGGTATCGGCGGCCGGTGGATTCAACCCATGTTCAAGCAATTGGGCCACGTCACGCTGCGTTTGTTCGAGTTGGTCCAGACGGAGATTGGGGTCGGTGATGGTGAAAATATCTCCGGTTTTCGGCTGTTCGTAGATAAAGATCCGCTGTCCCTCGCGCTTGATTTGCTCCTTCACTTTCAGGATGCGTTTGCGTTCCAGCATGACCGCTAAAATATACCCGGCGGGGGCGTAGCGTGGGTCGTTTTGCTCGATCAATTTACGCAACAGCGTTTCCGCAGTGTCTTTGTGAATGGGATCGGCGACAGGCGCGGGCGCTTCGTAGGTAGTCTGCCAATGGGAAATGAATCCTTTGCGATCGCGCGCGCCCTGACTGTATTGATTTTGCCAGCACGTTTCGCAGATATCCATGCGTCGCAGTTCCGGTGGTTCGTCGAACAAAAGCGTGTGCAGTGATTGCTTGTCCGTGAAAAGTTGTGCGCAGGATTCGCACGCACTGGCGCGCGTCTGGATGTTCCACTCGTTCATGTGCGGAAAATTTACACGAGTTTAGCGATTGGCACGAACGAAAATAATCGCCAGAGTTTGGCGTTCACTGGCGTCTTAATCGTCCATCCCTAGAAATCGTCCACGCGGTCCTACACTGAAATCGAACGGCTTGCCATCCTTCCTCCCCTCGACTTCATAAGGCATCACTCCGTCCTGCTTTATGAATGACTTGTCGATGCGCAGGATTTTGCCTTCGCCGATGCGATCTTTGATGGTTCTCATTGCAGCAGGCGGAATACGCGCAGGGTTTATTTCCTCACTGGATAAGGTGCCATCCATCGCCACCGTAAAACTGTTTTTGCTTCCATTGGCGCTCGTGATCTCTACGTCAAAATTCGTTCCGGTATCATCGAAATTTTCATCAATGCTGCCCAACTTGCCGCCGTTCATTCGCCCCGAGATATTTGATTTTACGGCTGTGGGGATTTCATTTGTTGAAACCTCAACACTTAAAAGCGTGCCATCACCGGAGATGGTGGCGTTTTTGTCCCGTCCATCCCTGGCCGTCCATTCGATGTCATAGTTTATATCTATGTCATCCAGATTTTTATCGATGCTTTGCAGGTCGCCATCGCCCACCAATGTTTTCTCCATCGTTTGTGCCGGCGCGGGAATTCCAGATGCTCCTACCTCCACGCTCAACAACGTTCCATCGTCCGCCACAGAAAAGTCCTTGTCCGTGCTGTCCTTAGCTGTCAGGTCCACGTCGTAAACATTCTCACCATCCGCTGTTGTCTCGTGGATGGCTCCTATCGTCCCATTCCCAACTTGTGCCTGGATCGTTTTTTGGGCGGCCGGGGTTGTCTCTGAGAGTGTGACGGTTTTTGAAGGTTCATCAGCAAATACAACCGTCCTGCAAAGAAGTAAAACAACAATAAAAGCCTTCAGCCGCATAAGACGGTATTTAACCGTAAATCACACTTTGTGACGGCGATGATGATGGTAATGGCGGTGGTGATGGTGTTTGCGATGCTTGACAATATGTATTCTGGCCGGCGCAGCACCGGCGCTTTGGGCCAGGAGGGAAAGACCAAAAGCCACCAGCACGATCAGGATGATCTTGTTCATAAGGGTTTCAGTTTAAATAGGCGATTACGGATTAGCTGTCAACGGGGAAAGCTCTAAAAAATGAGAAAAATTCTATTTCAAAGCCAGTTGAGGTCAGTGTTAAATCCGATTTTGTTTCCGGGCAACATTACATCCTCACAAATTTATGCTTAAATCGCCCATATGCGAGGTATGCTGATATATTTGAAGACACGAGGATGGACTCGAGAAGACCGCCGACTGTGGACAGGAGACTGCGGACTGGTATATGAAAATGAGAAAACGAAGCCAAATTATTTCAGGCCATTTTTAATTGCAAATGCCTCATCAATAACCATTAACGCGGCTTACGCTCTCAAAATGCCCTTGCAAAACGAAGCCAAATTATGAAACGAATTGAAGCGAATTGAAGTTTATGTTTTCAACTCCTTGTCGCGACGAAGTAAAACGGAGGCGGATCAACTCAAGCCTCCTCAACTGGCTTTAGTGAAGATGGATGGACTCGAAACTCAGGACTGGTATATGAAAATGAGAAAACGAACCCAAGGTTTTTTGATCAATTCTTGATTACAACCACCTTATCAATAACCACTAATAAAACAATGCCTCTCAAAATGCCTTTGCAAAAACGAACCCAAGGCCAACCCGGAATTCTAGCCTCCCCAATGATGGGCTTGTGCCGCCGTTTTTTCTCTGGTAGAACTTTATCATGAAATTTTGTCCGTTCGCCATCCTGATGGCGTTTCTATTTAGTTTGATGGCCGCATCGGCGCAGACGACAATGTTCACCTATCAGGGTCAGTTGGACAGCAGCAATGCTCTCGCCAATGGCCTTTTCGATTTTCAGTTCCAACTCGTCAACACGAATGGCAACCCCGTCAGCATACCACTGACCAATGCACCCGTTTCTGTCACGAACGGCTTTTTCTCCACCACCCTGGATTTTGGCGCGAGCGTTTTCAATGGCAGCAACCTTTGGCTCCAGGTTGGCGTTCGCAATTACGGCAATACCAACGTCTATACCATTCTTTCACCCCTGCAGCAGATCACTTCTGTGCCCTATGCCATCCGTGCGATCAATGCCGCGAACGCTTCCAACGCGATGTTTTTGACCGTGCCGTTGCAATCCACCAATCTATCGGGGACCATCGCAGTGTCCAATCTGCCTGCCAATGTGGCGTTTCTGAACAGCAATGAAACTTTTTCGGGCGCGGTTAATTTCTCAGGCATCGTCAACCTGACGAATACCGGGGATACTTTTGCCGGCAATGGCGCCGGCCTGACCGCTCTTAACCCGACCAATCTCTTTGGCATCATCCCGGACGCGCGCCTTTCCACCAATGTCGCCTTGCAAAGTGATACCGTGTTGAATTTTGCCGGCAGTGTCGCTGCGACCAACTTCAGCGGCGGTGGTCATGGCCTGACCAATGTCCCGGGCGCCTTCTTTTGGGTGACGGTTTCCGGCTCCAGCGCGCCCGCCAATCCGAATGTCGGTTACATCTGCACCAACAACATCACGCCTGTCACCATTACCTTGCCGGCCTCGCCGAGCGTCGGCGACACCTACAAAGTGGCGGGTATCGGCGATGCGGGATGGATTGTCGCCCAAAATGCCAACCAGCAGATTTTTGCCGGCAACCTTTCCGGCAGCGTTGGCCAAAGCTGGAATGCTACGAGCGTGGGGACCGCCAATTGGACCTGCATTGCTTCCTCCGCGGATGGAAGCAAATTGGCCGCCGGTTACAATCTCGGGGGCAATACTGGTGGTTATCTCTTCTTCTCGACAAATTCCGGGGCGACCTGGACAGATTATAGCACAAGCAGCGGCCAAGACCTTTGGTCGGGCATCACTTCTTCCGCCGACGGAACCCGTCTGGTTGCCTGCGCCGGTTACTCGCCTTATGATTCTCAATCGGGATATATTTATTTGTCCTCCAATTCCGGCGTGACCTGGTCGAAACAGACATCACTCAGCAGCCAGCCGTGGTCGTCCGTTGCCTCTTCGGCATCAGGAAATATCCTCGTCGCTGTCTCGCACGGCAATACCAGCAGTGTCAGCTATATCCTGGTCTCCGTTAACGGAGGATCCAGTTGGAGCAGCTTTTCCACCACACAACTCTGGACCTCCGTGACCTGCTCCTCCAGCGGAACCAACATGGTGGCTGTCGAGGGGAACGGTTCCATTTTTATCTCCACCAACACCGGCACAACCTGGCAGCTAAGCACCAATATTTCTGGAGCATGGTCATCAGTCGCTTCGTCTGCCGATGGTTCCCGCATGGTCGCCACAACCACGGGCGGTCTGATCTATGTTTCCACCGATTTTGGCGCCGTGTGGTCACAAGAAAATTCAACGGTGTCCGGGAATTTGACCGACATTGCTTCCTCAGCGGATGGTTCACGGCTTGCGGTTACGGCCGGCGGTTCAGGCTCCACGGGCAGCATTTATGGTTCTTCCAATTCGGGTGGAATCTGGTCTCAGTTGGCCGGCGCGCCGACCCGCTCATGGTCATCCATCGCCTCCTCCGCCGACGGCAGCGTGCTCGCCGCCACCGCATATAACGGTGATATTTATGTTTCGTCGCAAAACAGCACGACCGCGGGCGCTACGGGCTATTTGTTTGGCGCCCAGCATAGCGTCATCGAATTGCTTTACGTGGGCAACAACCAGTTCATCCCATTGAGCAGCGAAGGGACGATTCGCGCTTATTGACCGGATGAACCGCGAGGCCCTGGACAAATTTTTTGAGCGCGGCATCCTGGCGTTTGTCCTGGCCATCCTTATCTTTGCGCCGCTGGCCATGGGCGCGGTCGAAGCATGGGCGTTCCTCGTCGTGCAGGCCCTGACCATTTGTGTGCTGTTGCTTTGGGCGCTGCGTCTTTGGTGCAGTCCCCAACCCCAATTGCTTTGGCCGCCGATAAGCTGGGTTGTCCTCGCCTTTGTCGTTTACGCCATCACGCGTTATCTGACTGCAGACATCGAATATGTCGCGCGGCTGGAACTGATCCAGGTCGTGGTTTTTGCTTTTTTATTTTTCGCGATCGTTAACAACCTTTACCGCCAGGAATTTTCCCAGGTCATAAGTTTTACCATGGTTTTTTTGGGGATGGCCATTTCCGCTTATGCCGTATTTCAATATGTCAAACACTCCAACCGCGTCTGGAACGAGGTGTCTCCCTATCCGGGCCGCGCCTCCGGCACTTATATTTCACCCAATAACCTTGCCGGATTCCTGGAAATGCTGCTTCCGCTTGCCATGGCCTACGTTCTTGCCGGAAGAATGAAAATCGTGACCCGCATTCTTTTGGCCTATGCCGCACTTGTGATTCTCGCAGGCCTGACGGTGACCTTTTCCCGCGGGGGTTGGGCGGCGGCAGCCATCGGTATGATGGCTCTTCTGGTTGTGCTGTTGTGTAATCGCCAGACACGCATTCCAGCGACGCTCGTCCTGGCCTTCCTCCTGATCGGCGGCGGGTTTTTAGCAGATCATTATTTGACAAAATCCATCATCTATACCAGGCGCGCGGAGCAAACCGTACACAATGGAAAACTGATATTGGATTTTCGCCGCGATATGTGGCGCGCCGCCACGCAGATGTGGCTCGGTCATTTTTGGTTCGGCGCAGGCCCAGCCCATTACAATTATATCTTTCGCGAATATCGGCCTGCCCGGGTTCAAATGCAGCCTGACCGCGCCCACAACGATTATCTGAACCTGCTTGCTGATTGGGGGACGACCGGTGGTATCATTGTCCTCGCCGGCATGGCCGCGTTTGCCGGCGGACTATGGCAAACGCGCAAAAACGTCCGCCGTACTGAAAATACTCTTAAAGGAAGCGGCACAAGCAGTCGCCACGCTTTTTTTCTGGGCGCAACCGCCGCCTTGCTGGCATTGGCGGCGCATTCATTTGTGGACTTCAATCTTCACATACCCGCCAATGCCATTTTAGGCGTGACCCTTCTGGCGTTGCTGTCAGGCAACCTGCGTTTTGCGACCGAGGCTTATTGGAAAAATTTGCGGATGCCGATAGTATTTTTGCTGACTCTCGTACTGGCTACCGGCATCTCCTGGCTCGGTTGGCAGGAATGGCGGCGTGCCAATGAAGTCCATTGGATCGCTTACTCTCAAAATCCCCAATTGCTCATTCCCGACCGCGTGGCTTTTCTCGAAAAAGCATTTGCCGCCGAGCCAAAAGATTTTGAGGTTGCTTACAATATCGGAGAATTTTATCGCATCCAAAGCTTCGATGGAGGTTCTGACTATCAGCAGCAGGCCCAGAGTGCCATGCAATGGTATTCGCGAGCTGTCCAATTGGATCCCCATGATGGATACAGTTACTTGCGGACGGGAATGTGCCTTGATTGGCTTGGCCGTTTCCCGGAATCCACAAAATATTATGAAAAGGCTGAATCGCTTGACCCTAATGGCTATTTCACTATCGCACTCATTGGCTGGCATTTTGTCCAGACAGGCGATTATCCAGCGGCCTACGAATGGTTCCAGCGCTCCTTGCAACTAGAAAACGGCACGGAGAACATGATAGCGGTTTCTTATGCGGAGATTGTCCGCAAGAAATTAGTTGAAATCGGTTCCGGAAAGAGTCCTTTTCCGTCGGGTTTTTAGCGATTTTTCGGCTGATTTGCATGTTGACAATCGCCTTGGGGGACTTATACTGAGTGCGGATAGTAAAGAACTCTAAGCTTATGAAAACCGCCCGATTTTTTGGTTTTACGGCAGTCTGCGCTCTTGTTTTGTCATTCTGCTCCAATTCGTTTGCGCAAACGGATCACCCCGGATATGCCACGGTTGTCCGCATTACCGGCGAAGCCCATTATTCTGCTGATGGCACAACATGGCATCCGCTGGTTGTTGGCCAAACCTTGTCTGCTCCGGATGTAATTCAGACGGCCATCAACGGGTCTGTGGACCTGGTTTTGGGAGCCAAGTCAGCCATTCTTGGGTCTTCGGTCGCTGATCCGGCAGTGGTTGCTCCCGCGGCTGACAGCCCGGTTGGCGGCATGACCAGCTATAAATCGACTGCGGCACAAAATGTCATTCATATGGGTTCCGACAGTGTGCTGGCCATTGATAAGCTGATGATCGGAAACACGGGTGTGGATGCGGTGAGCGACACTCAACTGGATCTGCGCCAGGGCACTATTTTCGGCAACGTCAAAAAACTTTCCGCCAGTTCGCAATATCTTATCAAGATGCCCAATGGCATCGCCGGTATTCGCGGGACCACTTTCATTTTGACCGTCGGTTCCGGGGGTGCCATTGACGCTACGATTATTTCCGGTTCGATGGTGGTTTCGACCACCAATGCGCAGGGGCAAGTCAGTACCACCACGTTGGGGCCTGGTGATCGGCTCAATCTCTTGACTGGCCAGGTGACTCAATTGACGCCCACACAGGTCGCGCGTGAGGAACGCAGGTTGCATCTGACCATCACTATCGAATATGGGGTTATCACCTTTATCTTCCATAATGATCGGACCACTATTTTCATTTCTCCTACTGCGGGGACTGGGGTGGCCGCCAGCGAGTAATCTTTAGCCGGTTATTCTTTGCCAGAGCAGCCTTGAGTTGCTCTGGCTTTTTGTTTAATCCGATAGCGTGAAATTAAAGCCCCCCAGACGCGCGCCGGTCATTTTGGCCCTGGCGGTGCTGGCGCTTGTGTGCGGCCTGCAAACGGCGCGCCTGGATTTCTTCGAGCGCCTGGAGTGGATGACCTACGACCTGCGGGCCAAAGCCGCGGTCCATTTTCCCACGCCGATCACTACCAATCTGGCTTTTGTTTCCGTCGAAGATTCCAGCATTGATGCGGTGGAAAAGGGAACGGTGGGTTTTCATTTTGGGTTGTACTGGCCCCGGGAGGTCTATGGCCGTCTGGTGGATGAATTGCATGAGCAGCGCGCAAATACGATTGCCTTCGACGTTCTGTTCAGTGATTTGCGGGCCGACCATCCGCAGGTGGAGATGGCCAATGGCGATTTTATCAGCAGCGACGAGTTTTTTGCGCGGCAATTGCGCCATGCCGGCAATGTGATTTTGGGAGATACCGCCGATGCGCCACTGCCGCCATTGTTTGCGACCAATGCGCTTGTGCTGGGCGATGTGACGAGTGAAAAAGATCCCGATGGCGTGCTGCGCCGCGTCGAAGCTTTTCGTATCTATCGCCGATGGCATCCCATTCTCCAAAAGGCGGCGGATGAACTTGGCCTGGACCTGGATAATGCCAGAGTCACGCCCGGCAGCATCATCCTGCCGCAAACGGGCACTACCAACGTAGTCACGATACCGATTGATGCAGATACTAACGTGGATTTGTCCCAATTGGTAGTGAGGTTGCCTCCCGGGATGTCACCCAAAGCCAGGGCCTTTACCGACGAGCGTGTCTGGCAGATGGGCATTGTCCTGGCCGCCCAACAACTAAAACTCGATCTCACCAACGCCGACATCGATTTGCCAGACGGCAAAATTGTTTTGCGCGGCGAAAACGGAGTGGAACGGACGATTCCCGTTGACCACAATGGTTATTTTTACGTGAACTGGCAACTGGCCGTCAACGATCCGCGCCTGCTACAGGCACCCATCGAAAATCTTTTGGCGCAAAATTATCGGCGGTTGAATGGCGAGACGAATGGGTTTACGGACGATTTCCGCGATAAACTTGTTCTTATTGGTTCCACCGCCCACGGAAACGATTTGAGCGACCGCGGTGCGACGCCGCTCTCGCGTGATACGTTCCTGACCAGCAAATATCTGAATATCGCCAACTCCGTCATCACGGACCAATTCATCCGCCGCGCTCCGCCGGCGGCAGACCTGGGGATCGCCGCTTTGTTGGGCGTTTTAACGGTTGTGCTGACATTGGAGTTGCCTGCGTTTTCGGCCCTGGGTGGCGCGCTTTCGTTGTCGGCGCTGTATACCGCGCTGGCATTTTTTGTGTTCATAAAATTCCGGTTATGGCTGCCGCTGGTATTTCCCGTGGTCGGCGCCATCCTGGGTGAACATATCGTGCTGGTGGCGTATCGGGTTCTTTTTGAGGAAGCCGAGAAGCGGCGCGTCAAATCTGTCTTCTCCAGGATCGTTGCGCCGGAGATCGTCAACGAACTTCTGGAGGTGAAACAACTTTCGCTGGCCGGGGGCTTGCGCGAGGTCACGGTGTATTTTGCCGACGTTCGCGGCTTTACGGAATTCACCGACCAAAATCATGCCGGTGCTCTCGAATATATCCGTGAGCACAATCTTGCCGGGGCCGAGGCTGAAGCGGTGATCAATGAGACGGCCCGCGAAACGCTGAACACCGTGAACCTTTATCTCAGCGCGCTGGCCGATGTCATCAAGCGGCACAACGGCACACTGGACAAATATATCGGCGACTGTGTCATGGCTTTTTGGGGCGCGCCGACGCCAAATGAAAAACATGCCTCCGCCTGCGTGCGCGCCGCCATCGATTCCCAGCTTGCGATTTATGAGTTGAATCTCAAACGGGTCGAGGAGAACCAGAAGCGCGAATTGGAGAACATGATGGGCGGGGGCAGGCCCAAACCCAAGTTGCCCGTCCTCATGCTCGGCAGCGGCATCAATACCGGCATGGCCACCGTGGGGTTGATGGGATCGGTGGAGCATTTGCAGAACTACACGGTCTTTGGCCGGGAAGTGAACCTGGCGAGCCGGCTTGAAGCTGTTTCGGGCCGCGCCCGCATCGTCATCAGTGAGCCGACCTACCAGCATTTGCAGAAGGAGGACCCGGGCCTGGCCGCGCTTTGCGCCGTGTTGCCGCCGGTGAAGGTGAAGGGCATTGTCGCCGAGGTGAAGATCTATGAAGTTTCCTGGCGGCCGACGACGGCGTCGCCGTTCGACGAGGAACTTTTCTCCGCAGCCAAGTCCACTGGCGGGACGACTTTCACGGGTATTATCCAGCGTTAGAAAGCAATTGAGTGAGAGGTCCATTCGCGTCAGGAGGCGTCGATTGACGTCATAGGCCTTACGTTTAACTAAACGCAAGTTCGCGTAATTTCGCGTAAGATTGCGTAAGAGTCTTGAACAGGAGGAAACAGAGGCAACAGAGTTGAAACCACGGATGGACACGAATGAACACGGATTCTGATGAAAAACATGAGCAGACGCAAAAACGGCTTGGATGATGGGCAAGATGCCCGCAAAAGGACGCAATCGTGCGCACGTTCTTAATGGTTGGGTGGATGGATGCCTGGATTTATGGA
>DASXYX010000048.1:0-79042 GCA_036502245.1 Verrucomicrobiia bacterium | reverse complement strand
AACGATGCCAAGCGCTTCCTGCTGGTGCAGGCTATGGTGCTCCAACATGCGGACGTGAATGATGATCTCGGATGGCTGCTCGCGGATGGCCGTCTGAAATCTTATTCCAAGCCAGCCGTGGCCGCCGTCGCGACGGGTGGTAACGGTGTTCGCGAAGACGAAGAAGGTGCATTTGTCACCGCGCGTCTTGTCGAGCCGTTTGATGAGCAGGTCGTACTCATAGTTCAACATGGACTGCAGGCGCTGGCGGCTGACGTACCGGTCGGCGGTGCCGTAGATGGCATCGCTGACGGCCATGTCGTAGGCGGAGATGGTTTTGGCGACGGTGCCGGAGGCTTTGCCGACGTGGAAGAACCAGCGCGCGGTTTCCTGGCCGGCGCCGATCTCGGCAAAGGTGCCGTATTTTTTGGCGTCCAGGTTGATCTGCAACGCTTTCTGGCCGGTGCTGAATTTGTCCTCAGGCATAGAATCCTTGCGGTTTAATCTAATGGAACAGGCGGGGCGTGTCCATTGTGTTGCGGACAGGGTTTTAACGCAGAGACGCAGAGGTGCGAAGAGGCAAGGAAAAGTTCGTAATACCCGGATTGACTTGGATTCACTTGGATTGGGTCGGACTGAGGGTAGTTGAGAGGATTTTGAGTTGAGAGTTGAGAGTAAAAACGCCTCCTCTCCCCATCCCTCTCCTCCATCGGTGATGGAGGAGAGGGGGTAAGTCTCTGAAAAGTCGGTAAAAATTTCATTTTCATGCTCAATTCGAGTTCGGAAAGGACGGAATTTGGATTGGTCTTGGGTTCGTTTTGGAGGGTGACATTTTCAGGGTGATTTCTCATAAATGACTGATTGATAATGTATTGAATAGAAAAATTGGGCCGAAAAGCTTGGGTTCGTTTTCTCATTTTTGGGTTTTATAGAAGCAGGTGCCGGGTGACAAGGCGCGCCCATCCTATAACCATCCGGGGAAAATCTAGTCGTTTGATTTGGTTTGATCCACTTTGATTTGGTTGGATTTGGTTTGATTCAGTCGGACTCGGCGTTTTTTTAACGCAAAGACGCAAAGGCACGAAAGACGTCAGGGCGAGGCTCCTGCCGAGCCATAATTTGGTGGAGCGAGCGTATCCGCGAGCCGTTTTCTTCATTCTGCATTCTGACTTTTTCCTTTCCGACCGTAATGTTTCCCGGAAACAAAATCGGAAAAGCTGAAGGTGGAAGGCGGAAAGCGAAAACAAAGAATAAATGAAGTGGAAAGGTGATGGAAAATGGGAAAAGCGGCGGAGATTTCAAGGTTTGAAATGGTTTGACAATAAAAAGGGCTGAAGGATAGTCAAAACAAGCAGCAAATCAGCAAACGAATAACTCAAACCTATGAGCCACAAGCTTCTCAGCAAATTAATATCACTTGGGTTTTGGGCGATCATTATGGGCCTGGCAATACATGTACGCCATGATCAGCTCATGCAAATGGGTCGCGATGCGTATTTGACGAAGAGAGGCGCTGTGTATGACCATCTTTACAGCCACCCGGATTCAATAATCGCGCAAACTATTGTGGGTTTTATCATGTTGATTTTTTTGTGCCTGATGTATGAGCTGGTGGCGTTTGTTGCGTTAAAAATAATCCAGCAAATTGATCCGCAAGAAGCAGCCAATCGGCCGGGACCAGGATCGCCGCCTGCGTTGTCTTGAGAGATATGCCTTTCACCATCTCCAACATGATCGCCTGGTTTGCGATTCTGGTGATAGGTTGTATGGTGGCAGCAACCGCGGTGATCGCTATTATCAATCTTACTCGAAAAGAACCCAAGCCGATGGGCACGGAGAATTCTCCCCTAGTGTTTTTCCTTTCCATGGTTGGAGTATTTTCTTTTTTGGCCGGAATGGCTTTCATATTTTTGCCAGCGCATGATCATCAGAAGGCGGGGTTGGCATTACTCGGTATCGGGTTTCCGATATTATTAGGCAGCATTTTTTTAAATGCCCAAAAAGCGAAATCAGAACGGTCAACCTGGCCCGTGGTCACTGCCCGATGTACCGGGCGTCAATTAGAAATGCGGGCTTATTGGTCGGATGGCGGTTCCGTTGACGGCTGGTTATGGAAGGTGGTTTGCGAAGTTGATTACGACGGCTCTCATTATGTCGTTCATCCCAAAATCCATTGGAATGACACCGCGCAGACTGATCGTCCTTTTCACAATGAAGAATTGGCTCAGCGATTTATCGCTGAACGGATTTCACCCAATGGCGAATGTCGACTTCGTGTCAATCCAGCCAACCCGCTTGATGCCGAATTGGTTGGCATCTGATTACCCAAACTCCGTTATTCATAGTTTCAAACTGTTCCATTTCCTCTTTTCGCCGCGTGAAAACACGGTATAATGGTGAGCATGTATCGGACGCAGGATTTACATGTCAGAGAAATTGTCCCGCTGCTTTCGCCGCGGCAGTTGAGAGACGAGGCGCCGTCAACGGAAGCGGTCTCCGCCACGGTGGCGCGCAGCCGCGAGCGGGTGATCCGCATTTTGCGGCAGGAAGATCCCCGGCTGCTGGTCATCATCGGGCCTTGCTCCATCCATGACCGCAAGTCGGCACTGGAATATGCGCAGAGATTGAACGTCTTGCGCAAAGAATTCGCCGACCGCATGGAAATCGTCATGCGGGTGTATTTTGAGAAGCCGCGCACGACCATCGGCTGGAAGGGCCTCATCAACGATCCGCACCTGGACGGCTCGCAGGACATCGAGACGGGATTGAAGATCGCGCGGCATCTGCTGCTGGAGATCGTGGAGATGGGCCTGCCCACGGCAACCGAATTTCTCGATCCCATCGTGCCGCAGTATATCGCGGACCTGATCTCGTGGGCGGCGATCGGTGCGCGCACGACGGAATCGCAAACGCATCGCGAGATGGCAAGCGGTTTGTCCATGCCGGTGGGCTTGAAGAACGCGACCGACGGGAGCCTACAGATAGCCATCGATGCGATGGGCGCCACGCGGCATTCGCACAGTTTCCTGGGCCTCAATGAAGAAGGCGTTACTTCGATCGTGCGCACGACAGGCAATCCGCATGCGCACGTGGTTTTGCGCGGCGGCCGCGCCAAGACGAATTACGACGCCCAAAGTATCCGCGAGGCTGAACAGAAGCTGGCATCCGAGAAATTGCCGCCGGTCCTGATGGTGGATTGCAGCCATGCCAATTCCGAAAAGCAGCACAAACGGCAGGAGGACGTCTGGCACAGCGTCATCGAGCAGCGTGTCGAAGGCACACGCTCGCTCATCGGTTTGATGGTGGAGAGCCATTTATCCGAAGGCAACCAGCCGATTCCGCAAAATCTGAAAGATCTGCGCTACGGCGTGAGCATCACGGATTCGTGCATCGGCTGGGACACCACGGAGCGGATGTTGCGCTGGGGATACGAGGCGCTCGGCAAAATCATTCCCTCCAAAGTTTCCGCGGCCTGATATGAGCGACACCGGCTACGATCCGATGAAATCGTGGTTCCTGGCGTTGGAAGACACAGGAGAGTTCATCGGCATGCGTTTAGGCCGCATCCCCCCGGGTAAATCCGAGCCGGAGTGGATCTACGTTCCCCATAGCGAATGTGACGGCTTCGCGGTCATCAAAAGACTGTTCGCCGAACGCGGCGGAACGGTCGGGGAGCTGGGACAAGCGCGTCATCCCGCCAAGCCATCGGCCAAGTCCTTTTTCAGATTGATGAAAATGCAATTTCAGCCGCGCCAGCGATTGCATTGGAAAGACATAAGTCCGAACAAAGGCAAGGGGGATCCACGCCAGCCGCCGACGGCTGTGGCCTGGCATGTTTTTGAAGAAGACCAGACGCTGCGGATACGCCAGTACTGCAATGCGGCGGGCGGAACGGTGAACTCATTCCTGATGCGCCATCTGACGGATACCGTCACACCCAGTCTCGTGGAAGGCAAAACGGCACCGGTGCCATGGATGATCCCGGTGAATCTGCGCGGGCGGGTGAAATCCGCCGGCGAGATGTCCAACCAGGTCAGTTACGTGAGCGTCCTCGTGCGGCCCGGCGATACGCTCCGTGAGATCCATCAAAGCACGCAGGCGGCGATGGATCGCGAGGAACACTGCACGAATTGGTTCGGCTACAGCCTGGGCAGGTATATACCGCGGCGCGTGAAACGTTTTTTGATCGCCAAAGAGATGATCACGACGCAATGGAACCTCGGGGCGTTCACCAATCTTGGCGCGTGGGATTCGGAGAAAAAAATCACGTCGCCCGATTGCATCGGGGCGTGGATGGCGACGACATTGGTGTTTCGCTTCCAACAATTCGGCGCGGGATGTTTTACGTTTCAAAACCGGTTGAGCCTGTGCATCCAGGCGCACCAGACATTGACGACGGATCCTGCCATTTGCCGGAAATGGATTGCGGATTGGGTGACGGCGATTGAAGCGGATTTGGCGAAAGCGGCGGCGGCGGCAGCGGTTGCGAATTGAAAACCACGAAATAGTCTCACCCCTCACCCTTGATCCCTCTCCCCGTTGAGGGGAGAGGGAAATAGAAATCGGACGCAACCCCATTCGGCAATCGCCAGGTTTCGCGAACAGTTAGAACGGTTTAAAAAATACGGTGGGCAGGTTGGCTGCTTTGTAGAAAGAAAAATTTGGGAACAGCTTTTCTGTCGTCTCCAAAGAGAGCAAACGCCGCGTGAGGGCACACGGCCTACAAGTTGGCGGGGTAGCGGCTATTGGATTTGAAAGGGAGAGTGTTTTTAAAGCCCGACCTCATCCTGACCTTCTCCTCCAGGAGAAGGAACAGCCAGAGGATGTGGCTGGATTTGCGGAGCGATTATCCGATGGATTCTGCCATTGGCAAGGACTGACTGCAGAAGCTTTCCCCATCAACCCGTGGGAACATCCAACGTCCAACATCCAAGGAAACGATGGAAAGGACCAAATTTCAAGATTCAACATCCAGAGAAATGCCCATGTCCAATCACCGAATGGAAGCAGCAAACGACAGGATTGGATTTGAAAGGGAGAGTGTTTTTAAAGCCCGACCTCATCCTGACCTTCTCCTCCAGGAGAAGGAACAGCCAGAGGATGTGGCTGAATTTGCGGAGCGATTATCCGATGGATTCTGCCATTGGCAAGGACTGACTTCAGAAGCTTTCCCCATCAACCCGTGGGAACATCCAAGGTCCAACATCCAACATCGAACATCCAACATCGAACATCCAACATTCAACGCCCAACATCCAAGGTCTATGCTCGAAAAGCGGAAAGCGGCAGAGGACTGCCGCACTCCACGACGCTATCGCGACTATCGGGGCATCTTTCTAATTCGTGGGTTCAATGCGCGAATTTTCCGGCGAAATCTCTCCCCCTTAAGGGGAGAGGGAAATAGAAATTGGGCACAACGGCATCCAGCCAGCCGCCATACTTCGCGAATAGTTAAATTATTCAGGGCTCGACGGAGTCTCGCCCCACCAAAAAATTGCTTTAGAATTTATAATCCACCGAGACGTTGAGACCCTTGTTGAAAGTACTATAGTGTCCGTTGGCCGTGGGGTAGGTGGTATCGCCGGAGACGGTTCGCGCGCCGTAGGCAAATTGGAAGGCGGCCGCCCAATCCCAATGCTGGCCGTGATGGCCCACGCCGATGCCGCCCAGGCTCAGGTCGGAGTCGGGAATCAACGGATTAAAACTCTGGTCGGGAACGGAATTTTCAGCGTACTCATAACCGACGCTGGCGTAATAGCCGTGGCAGAGCTGCCGGGTGACACCAAATTCATAGATAAAACTGTTCTGAAGATTCAGGGTCAACGTGGGAGCAGGTCCGGGGAGTGGCGAAGCGCTGAACGTCGCACTTCTGACCTCGCTCCACTTTGTCCAATCCAAATCAAATTCAAAATTCCAATTGGGCGTCGGGCGGAAAGAAATGCCGCCAGTGACATTTTCCGGAAAGGGAATCGTAACGTTGGCCGGAACAGAAGAGGGCAAGCCGGGGAAGCCCGTGTTCTGCTCAGTCTTGCCGCGGTAACCTACTTCCGTGCTCGAATGATAATCGATACCAAAGGACCACTGGGGAGCGGGCTGCCACAAAAGACCGGCGGTATAACCGGCATCCCAGCCTTCTCCATTATAATTGAAACGGTAGCCCGGAGGAAAAGGAGGAGTGGGAAGCGCCAACTGGGCGTTGAGTTGCGAAAAGCTGATGGCCGGCCCGATGGCCACAGAGAGGGTCTTGGAGACTTTCCAGGCAACCACCGGATTTATTGTGGCATAAAGGAGACTGCCCTGTTCGGCGGCGCCGTTGAAGGGCGCATTGTTTCCATAATTGATTGATAATCCAAACGGCGCATATACACCCAAGCCGAATGAAAGCGGCAGGTTGGTGGGAGAATAAGTAAGATAAAACTGCGGCACAGGTTGCAGGCTGGTGTCCGTTCTCGCGGTGCCGGCTACGGGACTGCCGGAAGTGGATGTATAATGCGTATCTTCCGAGGCGATATAAACACCGGCGCTGGTCTGGATGCCAGGCAATTGGGTGATGCCGGCAGGATTATAATAAATGGCGGCGGGATCGTCGGCGGTGGCCGTAAAAGCGTCGCCGCGCGCGATGGCTTCGGGGTCCTGATTGGGGAAGCGAAAGGCATTCGCCCAAACGGCCTCGCTCGACACTATGAGAGCCGTCATGACGGCAATCATTTTGACGATGGTGTTGGGCACAATTTTACTATGTTGATTTGTTTTCATAAAAAAAACTAATCCATTTGTTATTTTTCTGTCTTTGCCAAACAAAAAACACGCCTTTATTCAGGACACTAATGTCCATTGTTTTGACAAAGTTTTAACAATCCGAGCCTGTAACAAACTATTTAACCTGTGTAACATAGGCAGAGCAATGACAATGCCATTGTTACCGAGAAACCGTTAGCAAAAAACCGCGGGGACAACAATACCTTTGTTTTGGCGTGGAAAATGTTCCATTGTAATGGCAATGAAGCAGGCATCAACAGGCAATGGCCATGGCGCGAGCCGGCAGATCAAAAAAACTGCCCCGGTTCCCGCGCCTTCCACGCCGGTTGACAAAGGAAGCCAGGTCACCTTTCAAACCGCCGAAGGGGTCAAACTACATGGCGCGCTTTCGCGGGTGACACGGCATGTGGCGGTCTTTGAACTTTATAGTCCGGTGGCCACGCCGCGGTTTTCCGAAGTGTTGAACGGGTTCACGATCACGATGCAATCGCACGCGGCTTACTCCGGGCGCGCAGTGCTCTCCAAAGTCCTGGACGCGGGCACAAAGATCGTCTGCGAAGCGATGCTGGATGCGATGGACTGGCAGGACCTGAACCTGATCTCGGCGTTGCAACAGGAAGGGCAGGTGGCCAAAGAATTCAAAGAATTCCTGGCCGATTGGCAAAAGTGCTACAAAGTTTCCCCTGAATTCAAAGTGGCGGTGGCGGACATGCAGACGTTCCTGGAGGATTTCCGGCTATGGATGGAGCAGACGGAGTTAAAGTTGCAGGCCCAGCCGATGAACCGGGAGGCGTCCGAGCGCAAAATTTTGGAGGCGTTGATCGGGCCGGTCATGCCCGGCCTGGCGACTTTGTTCGAGCGGTTTGAAAGGCTGATCCGCGAGGCGGAAAAAAGCCCGCCGGAAGTCCAGGCCGCCACCAAGCTCTATGCCAAACGCATGCTCCACCCCTCGGTCCTGTGCGCTCCGTTCATGCGCCGGACCTATGAGAAGCCGCTGGGGTATGCCGGTGATTACGAGATGGTGAACATGATGGCGCATGATCCTTTCGTGGGCGATTCACTGTTTGCGAAGATCCTGAACACATTCTTTGTGAACACGCCGCCGGTGGTGGCCCATCGTAATCGCGTTGATTCGCTCGCGGAGCATCTGCATTATGAAGTGTTCCGGACTTCGACCCAAAACAAGGGAACAAAAATTTTCAACCTGGGATGCGGCCCGGCGCTGGAGATCCAGCGGTTTTTGGCCAAGTCGCCGCTGACGGACAACGTGGAATTCACGCTGCTGGATTTCAACGATGAGACGGTGGAATACACGCAGCGGAACCTGGCGCAGATCTGCCGCAAGTACGACAGCGACTGCATGATCCGGGTCATCAAAAAATCGGTAGCCCAGTTGATCAAAGACAGCTCGGCCTTTACACGCGGTTCGTACGACCTGGTCTATTGCGCGGGGTTGTTCGATTATTTGCCCGATCCGGTGTGCTCGAAACTGACGGCAATTTTTTGGGAACTGGTGGCGCCGGGAGGGTTGTTGCTGGTTTCCAACGTCCATTCCAACAATCCCTCGCGCGGCTGGATGGAATTCATGGTGGACTGGCATTTGATTTATCGCGACGCGGCGCAAATGGGCGATATCCTGCCGCCGGAAGCGCCCAAAGACCAAATCCGCATTTTTGTGGAAGAGATCGGCGTGAACATTTTCGCCGAAATACGAAAACCGCAAGATGGCTGATTTCCAACAAAATTATAACGAGATCAACCGCGCCTTTCTGGAAGCGGAACGCAACATCCGCATCCGTAATTTCCGGATCGCGTGCATCCTGGCGACGATCTTTGACCTGGCGGGCAGCAGTTTAGACCTGCTCGTTTACCCGGAACATTACCACGAATTTTTAAAACTGCGGCTGATGAGCGCCGCCTTGATCCTGTTCATGTGGTGGCTGGTAAAAACACCCGTGGGCGAGCGCTTTTATCGGTTGTTGGGGCTCATCCTGCCGGCGCTGGCGACCTTTGCCCTGGGCGTGATGATTTATCGGACCGGTCCTGGTTCTCCGTATTACGCGGGGTTGAACCTGGTGTTGCTGGGGGCCGTGATCATTTTGCGGTGGACGGTTCTGGACACGGTGTTGGTCGCGTGCGAAGTGTTGGGAATTTATTTGGCAGCCTCCTTGTTGCACGGACCCATGGGCCAGGAAGATGTATATGGGCAAATCGGCCCCACGAGCATTTTTTTCAACAATGTTTTCTTCATCGCGGTGACCGGCGTATTCGTGGTGATCGGGAATTACTTCTACAACCAGTTGCGCTTCCGCGAATTTGCTTTTCGGTTCGAGTTGGACAAGAACAAACGTGAACTGGAGGAGACCAACCGCAAACTGGTGGAACTGGACCAATTGAAGGGCCGCTTTTTCGCCAATATCAGCCATGAAATGCGCACGCCGCTTACTTTGTTGTTAAGCCCCCTGGAAACGATGATGAAACGGTTCGAGCAGTCGATCGACGACAATTCACGCGAGCTGCTGGGCACCATGCATGGCAACGGGATGAGGCTTTTGAAATTGATCAATGACCTGCTGGACCTCATCCGCATGGAGGCCGGCCGCATGGATATCAAGAGCGATGCTATCGCGGTCCATGATTTCATCAAGGGCCTTTCCAGCGCGGTGCGGCAGGTGGCGGAGAACAAGCAGATCAGTTTTGTGACGCAGATCGATCCGCATCTGAGCGGCATCCTGACCGACCGCGATAAGCTCGAAAAGATCATCCTCAACCTTGTGTTCAACGCCCTCAAATTCACGCCGGAAGGCGGCAGGGTCTGGCTGAGCACTGAAAAGAACGGTGAAGATTTTGTCCTGGTCGTTGGGGATACGGGTATTGGCATCGCGGAAAAAAGCCTTCCGTTCATCTTTGACCGGTTCTGGCAGGCGGACAGTTCATCCCGCCGGAAATATTCCGGCGTGGGCATCGGCCTGGCGCTGGTGAAGGAGTTGACCGAGATGATGCAGGGCAAAGTTGAGGTCAAAAGCGCGGAAGGCAAAGGCACCACCTTCACCATCCGCCTGCCATATCGCGAAACACAGTTGCCGAAGAAAGAACGTTCTTCAGACGCAGCGCAGCCGGAACATCGCCAGGAAGAAGAATGGCTGGCTGGCCTATACCGGCGCGCGGAATTGTTCCCGACGGCGAGCGTGGCGCGAAATAAACCGGCGACCAAGGTTGTATCCGACGCGAAAGCAGTGGTGCTGGTGGCCGACGATGAACCGGACATGCGCCGCTATTTGAAATCCGAATTGGAAGCCGATTACAATGTGATTGAAGCCGTGGATGGAGTTGACGCCCTGGAAAAGGCCTCGCAATCCCAGCCGGACATCATTTTGCTGGATATGATGATGCCGCAAATGGACGGCCTGGACGCCTGCTGCGAACTGCGCAAACGCGAAGCCACTCTCAACATCCCCATCATTTTGCTCACGGCGCGCGCGGATGAAGAAACGAAGTTTGACGCGCTGGCGATCGGGGCGAACGATTTCCTGGCCAAGCCGTTTTCGTCCACTGAATTGCAGGCGCGCATCAAAAACCTCATTGAATCGCACGATTACCAGCGCAAGCTTTCAAAACAGAACGTCGCCCTCACTTCGGCCATCGAACAGATCAAAGAGACGGAGATGCAATTGGTGCAGTCGGAAAAACTCGCGTCGCTCGGCCGCATGAGCGCCGGCATCATCCATGAGATCAACAATCCGTTGAATTACACTTTGACCGGTTTGTTTGCCTTGCGCAACAAGGGCAAACAGCTTGCGCCCGAATCCCGTGCTGAATACAACGAGATCCTGAACGACATCGAAGAGGGCATCAAACGGGTGCGCAACATCGTTTCGGATCTGCGCACGTTCACGCACCCGGGCGGCGGCGGCGCGGAAATGGTGGAAGTGGATGATTCGGTGGACGCCGCGTTGCGCTTTTTATCGGGCGAATGGAAAGGGAAAGTGCATATCGAAAGGAACGTGCCCGCCGACCTGATGGTCTGGGCGAGCCGCAATAAATTGATTCACGTTTTGGTGAATCTGTTGCAGAATTCCATCGATGCGCTGGGCGATAAAACTTTTAACGAGGGCGAACGGCAGACGATCTGGATCGAAGGACAGGCCGGCGCCGAGCGGAACCGGATCATCGTTCGCGACAACGGCCCGGGCATCGATCCGCAAGTGCTCGACAAGATTTTTGATCCGTTCTTTACAACCAAAGACGTCGGCAAGGGCATGGGGCTTGGATTGAGCATTTGTTACCGGATTTTGCAGGGATACGGCGGGAGCATTTCCGTGAAGAGTGAACGCGGAAAGAATTGCGAGTTCACCATCGAATTGCCGGCGAAACATAGATCGGTCGAAACGGAGACACACGATGAACAACTTGTACGATTATAAAAAATTCGCGATTTTGTACGTGGACGATGAGGAGAAATCGCTGTCAAATTTCTCACGCGCCTTCAGCGAGGAATTCCGCGTCTTCACGGCGCCCACGGCGCAAGCCGGTTTTGCATTATTGCAGAAACACGCCGACGAAATCGGCCTGCTCATGACGGACCAGCGGATGCCGGGCGAAAAGGGCGTCTGGCTTTTGGAAAAAGCGCGGCAATTTCGCCCGAATGTCCTGCGCGTGCTGGTCACGGCCTACGCGGACATGGATGCGGCCATCGCCGCCGTCAACAGCGGCGCCATCTATAAATATGTCACCAAGCCGTGGGACCCACCGCAGTTGGAACTGACGTTGCGACAGGGACTGGAATTTTTCATGGTGCAGAGCGAGCGCGACCAGTTGTTGCGCGAAAAAATGTCCGTGCTGCGCAACATGATGATCGCCGACCGTATCGTGAGCCTGGGATTGCTCGCCGCCGGACTGAGCCATCAGATCCGCAATTCGCTCGTGGCGGTTAAAACGTTTCTCGACCTGGCCCCCAAAAAAATGGCGGAAGAGCGCGCCAACACCAATGGCTTGCGCAATCCTGATTTCTGGAAGGACTACCACTCAAACGTCCAGTCGCAGATCGAAAAGATTAACGGATTGTTGAAGGATTTATGGACCGCATCGGAAAGTTCATCCGCGCCCTTCGCCGATGAGGTGTATTTGCAGGAAATCATCGCCGCCAGCCTGGAAACGTTTCGCGACCAGTTCGCGAGCCGGCGGATTGAATTGGAGATCAAAATCCCCGCTACCTTGCCCAAGATGAAAGTGGACCAGCCCAAGTTCCGGCGGCTCTTCGAATTGATTTTCAAAGAGGAGATCGCGACCCTGCCGGCTGGAAGCAAAATCTCGATGTCCGCCGAACTGCAAGGCGGCGAGAAGCCTGAGATCCTCGTCTGGATCACCGACAACGGCCCCGGCCTGCCGCCCGACGCGCTTCGCGTGGTGTTCGATCCTTTTGTCGTCCGCGAGTCGGTGCCAAGCGAATATGGCATCAATTTGATGGCGTGCTTTTTCATCGTGCATCATCACGGCGGGAAGATCGATGCCCAAAGTTTGCCCGGCCAGGGAACCACCTTCACGATCCGCCTGCCGTTGCATCCGGAACGGGCGCCCGCGGAATCCGCCGGTAGCGAGGGTGATTTTCTCCAAAAGGCCCTGCTCAACGATGAGCTTTGGAAGAAGCTGACGTCCGGCGGTTGAACTTGCCCCCGCGCGGCATCGCGGAATACCCTGTGGCGATGCGGTTGCTCGACCGATATTTGTTCCGCGAATTGTTTACGCCGCTGGCTTATTGCCTGGGCGGATTCCTCATTTTTTGGATCTCGTGGAATCTCTTCAACGATTTGGACAAATTGCAGCAGGCCAAACTGCATCTGCTGGACATCATTGAGTATTCCATTGCCATGACGCCGGAATTCCTGGCAACCATTTTGCCGCTGGTGCTGTTGCTGGCCCTGCTCTATACGTTGACGAATCTCGCGCGTCACAATGAGATCACCGCCATGCGGGCCGCGGGAATCAGTTTGTGGCGGATTTGCCTGCCGTATTTCGTCGTGGGGTGCGCCGCCGGCGCGGTTTTGTTCGTGTTGAATGAATTCTGCATGCCGCGCAGCGAGGATTGGGCGGACCGCATTCTGCACCGGTACGTGTCCAAACCGAGCGCTTCGGCTTCAAAAGAAGGATTCCAAAACGACCAGGCGGGCCGGAAATGGATTTTCGACCGGATGGATTTTCGCAAAGGAGAATTGATCCATGTCCAGGTGAACTGGATGTTGCCGGACGGCTCCAGCCGGCAATTGAACGCCGACCACTCTGTTTATAACAACGGCGTATGGACATTTTTTAACGCTACGGAATATGGCCAGTATCAGTTGGCGCAGACCAACGCGCTGGCCATGCCTGAGTTCACGGAAACGCCGCGCGAGATGAAGATTGAAGCGGAGATCAATGGCGCGGAATCACTGGCATCGCGCAAAATCACCGTGCCGCTTCTGGATATCATAGAATATTTACGGCTGCGTCCTGGCGGCAACACAGCCTGGCTGGAAACACAATTGCAGGAGCATCTGGCGGCTCCATTCATTTGCCCCATCGTGGTGCTGATCGCCATCCCATTTGGCGCAGTTTCGGGGAGACGCAATCTGTTCTTCGGCGTGGCGGGCAGTATTTTTATTTGTTTCGCCTACATTGTGATCCAAAAGGTCAGCATTGCCGTTGGGATGGGCGGGCATCTGCCCGGTTGGCTGGCGGCGTGGTCGCCCAATTTTCTCTTTGCCGCGGCAGGCATCTTTTTGACCGCGCGCGTGAGATGAGCTGAAAAGTGAACGAGGAATTAGAAAAAATAAAATCGCGCTACGAGCGTTTGCAATTGCTCTACCAGGTGAGCAACGTGATCCATTCCACGCTTGAACCGGAAGAAGCGCTCCAATTGATCGTGAGTGAAGCCGTCCGCCTGATGAACGCCTCCAGCGGGTCGGTGGCGCTCATCAATCCCACCACGAATTTTCTGGAGATCCACGCTTCCCAAAACCTTCCGGCTGCCGCAACGAAATTGAAACTGCGCGTGGGAGAAGGTGTGACCGGTTGGGTGGCCCGCAATGGAAAACCGGCGCGCATCGGCGACGTGAGGCACGACGTGCGTTATATCGTTGCGCGGCGGGGCGTACGGTCGGAATTGGCCGTGCCCCTGGAGGTCAACGGTGAAATCCGTGGCGTGATCAATGTGGATTCCGATCGCGCCGATGCTTTCAGCCCGGATGACCAGGAATTGTTACAGGAACTGGCCGTGCAGGCAGCCAAAGTCATCCGCAATACGTGGTTGTTCGAGCAGTTGCGGCTCAAGGCGCAGTTGTTCGAATCGCTCGCCGCCGTCAGTCGCGCGATCAATTCGACCTTGAATCTCGACGAAGCGCTCCGCGCCATCACGCGTGAGGCCGCTGAATTGATGCGCGCGCGCATGTGCTCCCTGATGATGCTCGATGACTCGCGGGAATGGCTGGATCTGCGCGCGAGCCACGGGGCGGGCGAGACGTATCTCAAACGGCCGCGGCTCAGCGTGGAAGACAGTTTCCTGGGCGTGGTCGTCCGCCGCAAAAAACCGATGCAACTGGAGAATGTCCAGACGTCCAATCATTACCAAAACGTGGAAATGGCGCGGCGCGAAGGGCTGGTTTCTCTGCTCAGCGTGCCGCTGCTGTTCGCAGGAGAAACTATCGGGACGTTGAACGTGTACAGCGGACAGCCGTATCATTTTTCAAACGAAGAAGTCCGCATCCTGAGCGCCCTGGCGGAGCTTTCGGCCATCGCCATTGAGAAAGCGCGACTGTACGAGCGCATCGTGGACGTGGAAGAACAGTTGCGGCAGAACGAAAAATTGTCTGCGCTGGGACTGCTGGCCGCCGAGGTAGCGCATGAGATCCGCAATCCGCTCACCGTGATGAAGTTGTTGTATCATTCGCTGCAATTAAAATTTCCAGTCGGCGATCCCCGCGCCAAAGATGCGGAGATCATCGACAGCAAGATCGAGCACCTGAATAAGATCGTGGAGCAGATTTTGGATTTTGCGCGCACGACCGAGCCAACGCTCTCGCCGGTGGATCTCAACGGCCTGATTGATGAATTGGGATTGCTCGTGCGGCATAAAATGGCGAACCAAAAGATCAAGATGCACTTGAAGTTGCAACCTGATCTGCCCGCTGTCATGGGTGACGCCACGCAACTGGAACAGGCGTTTCTCAATCTGACCCTCAATGCAGCCGAGGCGATGCCCGGGGGCGGGACGTTGACAATCAAATCCCGCCTCGTATCTCCGACGCGAATCGCGGTGGAATTCAAAGATACCGGAAGCGGCATGAGTGAAGAACAACAGCGCCGCGCCTTCACCGCTATATTGAGCACCACCAAAGCCAAAGGCACCGGCCTGGGCCTGGCCATTGTCGCGCGGATCGTTGAAACGCATCACGGCGAAATCCGCATCAAATCCAAACTCAATCAGGGAACCAATATTATTCTTACCTTACCGGTGAAGTAATCGTCCGGTCTTTAGGGAAGCACCGCCCGCGCAAAATTTTCGCCCAATTCACCACCATGGGCATGCATAGAAATTAAACTTGCAATCGAGACATGGTGAAAGCAGTTTAAAGTCATGAGTAAAGTTGCCCAAATTGAAGCTGAATTGGAAACGCTCTCCCAAGCTGAACTTCGTGAAATTCGTGATCTGCTTGATGATTTGATTGAGGATGAATTTAAATTTACTGATGAATTTGAATCCTCCATTCAAAAATCTGAACAAGAAATAACCAAAGGAACTCGCCCGCGCGTGCGGCAACCTTCGGCATGAGCGCAGCTCTGCAAATTTATTACACTCCGTTTGATTCCGCTTTTTTAAAATTGCCCTCTGAAATCCGCCGGCGTATCGAAGGGAAGATTGACGACATGGGGTTGCGGCTCAAAAAATTTCCTCATCATCGCCTAAAAGGGCAAGATCGTTACCGGCTGCGCGTCGGAGACTATCGAATCATCTACACGTTCGATGCTGATCGTAATGTCATTCATCTGCTCGGCGTCGGTAATCGAAAAGACATTTACCGCAACCTTTAGCGAGTTTTAAATTAGGCCGTGCTTAAGGAGGGTGTTTTAAATCGTCAAATTTCCGCGCTATTTACTTGCAAGCCGCTTCGTGTGATTTTATCACCTAAGCTACGATTTTATGACTTATACAAAATTGCAATGGTGGGAACGGTTCCAGAAATATCGCACGGAATTTCCGCAGGTCGGCCTGGCCGTGGACCTGAGTCGCATGAATGTCTCCGACGAATTTTTTGCGAAGATGGAGGCGCCCGCGCAAAAAGCGTTCGCCGACATGGATGCCCTGGAAAAGGGCGCCATCGCCAATCCGGACGAAAAGCGAATGGTGGGGCATTACTGGCTGCGGAATCCTGCTCTCTCGCCGACGCCGGCCATCCGCGATGAAATCGATAAAACCCTTGCAAACATTAAGCAATTTGCATCTGACGTGCATGCCGGAAAATTCAAAGGCTCGGGCGGCACATTCAAAAATTATTTGCTCATCGGCATCGGTGGTTCCGCGTTGGGACCTCAATTCGTGGCTCATGCCCTGGGCGATCCGCGCACGGACAAAATCCATCCGTTCTTCTTTGATAATACCGATCCCAACGGAATGGATCGTGTGTTGGCGGAAATCGGCGATGAATTGAGCCAGACGTTATGCATCGTCATCTCAAAATCCGGCGGCACCAAGGAAACCCGCAATGGAATGCTGGTGGCCAAGGCCGCTTATGAAAAAGCCAAACTCAATTTCAGCGCCCACGCCGTCGCCATCACAATGGACGGCAGCGATCTCGACAAGTATGTAACGGAAAACAAGTGGCTGGCGAAATTTCCCATGTGGGATTGGATTGGTGGCCGTACCAGCGAGCTTTCTGCCGTCGGATTATTGCCCGCAGCTCTTCAAGGGTTTGATTTGGACAAAATTTTAGGAGGTGCAAAACAGATTGATGAGACTACCCGCGTTAAAAACGTTAAAGACAACCCTGCAATGCAGCTATCTTTGGCATTTTACGAGTCCGGTAACGGTAAAGGACTGAAAAACATGGTCATTTTGCCGTATAAAGACCGTTTGGAGCTGTTTTCGAAGTATCTGCAACAATTGGTCATGGAATCGCTGGGCAAACAACAGGATTTAAAAGGAAATGTCGTAAATCAAGGAATCGTGGTATTGGGCAACAAAGGATCCACTGATCAACATTCCTATATCCAACAATTGCGTGATGGCATCAACAATTTCTTTGTCGTATTCATTTCGGTCCTGAAGGACAGCTCGAATTCCAATCTCATGGTCGAGAATGACACGACAGTGGGAGATTTTTTGAATGGCTTTTTCCTGGGCACCCGCCAGGCACTGGCGGAAGGTGGACGCGAATCAGTGACCATCACAATCAATGAAGTCTCGCCATATACGGTGGGGATGCTCATCGCACTATTTGAGCGGGCGGTTGGTTTCTATGCTTCACTCGTGGGCATCAATGCTTACCATCAGCCGGGTGTGGAGGCTGGCAAGAAAGCGGCGGGCCAGATCATTGATATTCAACGGAAAATCATCGCAAATTTGCAAAAAAATCACAACTTATTCACCGTTGAAGAGATTTCTCAAAACATTGGTAATAAGGATGATATAGAAACTGTTTTCCAGGTTATTCAACACTTAACAGCAAATGGCAGATTGACAGCCACAAAGAGCGAATCGGGCACAAAATATCGCGTGGGTTGATCCATGTTCGTTTACCCAAAACAGTACGATGTCATCGTCATCGGAGCCGGCCATGCAGGCGTCGAGGCGGCTTTGGCTTCAGCCAGGATGGGCTGCAATACGCTGCTTCTGACAATCAATGTTGATACGATAGGACAGATGTCCTGCAACCCGGCAATCGGCGGATCTGCCAAGGGACATCTCGTTCGGGAGATTGACGCGTTGGGTGGTGAGATGGGCATGAACACGGACATGACCGGAATTCAGTTCAGATTGCTTAATTCCAAGAAAGGTCCGGCTGTATGGGCCCCACGCGCCCAATGCGATAAGAAGGCATACCAATTTCGGCTAAAATGGGTTTGCGAGGCGGAACCAAATCTGGACGTCAAACAAGGCCAATCGGTGGCCATCCTGCACAAGGACGGCATTGCCTATGGCGTCGAGACCACCCTGGAAGTTCAGTACCTGTGCAAAGTCGTCGTAGTGACTACCGGCACGTTCTTGCGGGGGTTGATGCACATTGGCTCGAACAAACAATCAGGGGGTAGACTTGGGGATGCGGCAGCTATGAACCTGTCAGCCTCGCTGAAGGAGATCGGGCTGAATTTGGCCCGTCTGAAGACCGGAACCCCACCACGTTTATTGAGGCGCTCGATTGATTTTTCAAAGACTGACGCTCAGCCCGGGGACGAGCCAATCCCGTATTTTACGTTTTGGAAGGACGATTTGTTCCACATGGAACAATCCAAGACCAACCCGGCAGGTTTATTCCAATCCAACCAGTATCCTCGCGGTTCGATGCTCAATCGAATCAATGGACAATTACCTTGTTATATAACATTTACAACGGATAGAACAGCCCAAATAATCCGTGATAATCTTCACAAATCGCCCATGTATTCCGGCGTCATTGAAGGGGTCGGGCCGCGGTATTGCCCGTCCATCGAGGACAAAATCGTCAAGTTTCCCGATAAGCAACGGCACCAAATTTTCCTGGAACCCGAGGGCATTGAGACCGATGAATTTTACATTAATGGATTCTCAACGTCCTTGCCATTCGATGTGCAGGTAGATTTGGTCCGGACCATTGTTGGGTGCGAGAATGCCGAAATCCTCCGACCGGCTTATGCTGTTGAGTATGACTTCGCCAATCCGACCCAGCTCCACCCGTGGCTGGAAACGAAAGTTTGCCAGAATCTATTTCTTGCCGGGCAAATCAATGGCACGTCGGGCTATGAAGAAGCCGGTGCTCAGGGTTTGATGGCGGGTATCAATGCGGCCCGTCGAATCCAACAAAAGCCGCCACTCGTTCTGCGCCGCGACCAGGCTTACATCGGCGTTTTAATTGATGATCTCGTGACGAAGGGAACGATTGAGCCATATCGGATGTTCACTTCGCGCGCCGAGTACCGGCTATTGTTACGACAAGACAATGCAGATCTGCGTCTCTCCGAAACTGGCCATGACATCGGGCTTTTGCCAGAGCATAACTACAAAAAATTCACTATCAAAAAAACTAAAATTGATAATGAAACTATTAGATTAAATAATATATTTAACCAGGGACATTTGCTTGCTAAAATTTTGTCTCGCCCGGAAATGACCTATGCGCAAATACCGGACCGTGATGAATCGTTGCCGGAAGAAGTGGTTCAACAGGTTGAGATAGCGGTGAAATACGCCGGCTACATTGAGCGCCAGGAAGTTGAGATATCGAAGTTCCAAAAATTGGAAGGAAAGCAAATTCCGGAAGACTTCGATTTCACAACGGTCCCGAGCCTGCGATTGGAAGCGCGCCAGAAGCTCACGAAGATCCGTCCCGCAACCATCGGCCAGGCCGCGCGCATCTCGGGCGTGTCGCCGGCGGATATCAGCATTCTTCTGGTTTGTCTTAAACGGTACGACAGTGGGAAAGCCAATTCAGCGAATGGCAACGGCAATTGCGAGACTTGCGAGTTGGATGAGTAAACTGGAAAGTAAAATTAGGACTTGGCAAACAATCCTCGCCGAACCTACGGCCAGGAAAATCCTTCCACAACCATATCCAACTTTACATCGGGGCGTTGAGCATACAGATCTTTAATCACTTTTTGACATAGGCCTGGCAAGTTTCCTTCTTCAACCCTGACATATTTCATCCCATTCATTTCTCGTAATTGATATTTATATTTATGCGTGGACAAGAATTGTTCAAGTTTGTCTTTGTCGCGTATGTTGATTGGGCCAATCAAGCACCAATCCACCCCAATCTTTCCTTGTTCAATGGAAAACTGAATATTTATTGCATCGTCAGTTTTAGATGAGTCTGGTGGTTGGAACATAAAAACAGCAAAACTGCCATTCGTCCCCTCTTGTTTTAAACGACTGAAAACCTCTGGAATCTGCTCCAGTGTGCATTCGGGTGTTGCGGCAATGGCCACCTTCTTTTTGGTAACACGCAACATAAGCACGCTCACTCCAATTAATCCTGCGATTATGCCTAAAGTGGGGCCATCCATTTCTTTCACAAAGATAAAACTGATTTACACTGTGAAATATCGCAAGAGAAAATGAGTCTAGATTTAGACGAAAATATGATCTGCCTCAAACGCTATGACAGCGGGAAAACTGAAGCAATAAACGGCAACGGCAATTGCGAGACTTGCGAGTTGGATGAGTGAAAATGCGTAGGAACTGCCAACATTAATGGCTGGAAAAGTTGACAGGAATTACTTGACATTCTAAAGTAATTATCCGTGAAACCAGCCCTCCGCGCCATCCTCTTGTTCGTTGCATTGGGCAGCTTTAGTGGCATAGCTCACGCGCAGACTGTGGTTATGTCAGAGAATTTCGATTCGCGGCCACTGGGATCATTCGGCAGCACTTATAATTATGGATCGGGCGGAAACGTCACATCCACTATTATCGCTCCTGGAAACGGCGGAACGGGCCAGTCCCTGCAATTGAGCGGTAATCTCTCCAGCGGCGTTTCGGAAAATGCCGGCGTCAATTCTCCAGTTTATACGCCAGCCAACAATTCCGATTCAAGTCTCTCCGACTACACACTATCGTTCGACATGGCGATTACCCGGGGAGCCAACACAGGATTCAGTGTGTACCTGAATATCTTTGGGACCGGCGCCGCCGACGGTTCCAGTTATACTGTGCCGATCAGCCAGATCACGGTGGGCGGCGGGTTCCAACACTTCTCGGTCAACATGGCTGCATTGCCATCCGGATACAAGATTCCCGTGTTGAATCCAACCGATAGCCAGTATTCCTTCCAGCTCCTGTTCATTGGCACGCCAACCACAACGATCACGCCCGAAACGATCCAGATGGACAATCTGCAGATCACTGTGGTCTCTAATACCTATCCCTTTCCAAATCCGCCACCCTCCGGGACAAATACATCAGATCCTTATTATACCGATCCGCCCATTTACGCAGATTATCCTGATCCGGATATTATCCGTGTTGGCAGCGATTTTTACTTCAGCACAACCACGTTCATTGACGTGCCGGGACTGACCATTCTGCATTCAGAAGACCTGGTACATTGGGAAATTGTCACGCATCTCGTTCCCATACTGACCGGCAGCCCAAACTACAACATCACCAACGGCGTTGATAATTATGGCAACGGCGTTTTTGCCTCGAGCCTGCGGTATTACAATGGAACGTTCTATTGCGCGGAAACGCCGAATGGACAAAACACCACAATTTATTCTACCACTAACATCGCGGGGCCATGGCAATCTCATTTGCTCAACACCGCCGCCTTTGACCCGGGATTATACATCGAGACCAATGGCACACCCTACATCGTCACCTGCGGCGGTTGGCAAAGCAACACCACGATCCTGACCTTAAACTCCACTTTTTCCCAGGTCGTGGCCAGCACGGTCATAACGAATGGTTTGGGCCTGGAAGGCTCGCACGTGGTCAAGGTCGGCAGTTATTATTATGTCTTCAACTCGCAGCCGGCCACCGGGAATTTCTATATCGCGCGCGCAACGAGTATTTTTGGCCCTTATACTTTCATGTATTCGATGAATAACGGCAACGGCGGGCACCAGGGCGCCATCGTGGACATGCCGGATGGCAGTTACTATGGGTTTGTGCTGAAGGACAGCGGGACCATCGGACGCATGACTTATATCAGTCCGGTTTTTTGGACGAATGGCTGGCCGGTTTTCGGCTCACCGAAAGCTCCGGGACAGATTCCTGCCACCGCGCCAATGCCAATTGTCGGAGCGCCGGATTATTCAATCCCGACTTACGACAATTTCTCGTCGCCCACTCTGGGCCTGCAATGGCAGTGGAACCATAATCCAGACAATACGCGTTGGTCGCTGACAGCGCGGCCGGGTTACATGCGATTGTACCCCACGACCGCGACCAATTTTTGGTACGCACGAAACACGCTCATCCAAAAAGGCATCGGGCCGTGGAGCGGCGCTGAAGTCAGGCTGGATATCAGCAACTTGCAAGCCGGTGACACCTGCGGCCTTGGCGCATTGGGCAAGACCAATGGGACCATTGCCGTGACCTGCAACACGCCCGGCAATTATACCTTGAGCCAGAACGTCATCGTATCCCTGGACAGCACCAAGACCAACATCAGCACGACCACCGTCACCACGGCGACTTACACGAACACGATCATTTATTTGCGGCTGGCGATGGATTTTAACCACAGCACCGCTGTGGTGCTTTACAGCGCGGATGGCATCAACTGGACGCAACTGGGGCCTCTGTTCAACATTGCGTACGACTGGCTGACGGGGACATTTCAGGGCGAGCAATTCGCGATCTTTTGTTACAATCCGCAGCCCGGCACCGGCTATCTGGATATGGATTGGTACCGGCTCGTGCCACCCGCCTTCAGCTCCGGCATTGCGCAAAACCCGGATTCGAGTGTGACGATGCACTTTGCGAACGCACCCGGTTACACGAACATCCTTCAGGCTTCATCCGATCTAATCACCTGGCAAAATGTTTCGACCAACATCGGCGATGCGAACGGTTTCTGGCAGTTCACGGACACTAATGCCAACCAAACAATAGCGCGGTTTTTCCAGAGCTATACCCGATGAAATTAGTGGAATGGCTTTGAGTAAACGGTAATTGCAGACGTGAGATATGTGGGTTGGATAAGTGACAGCTTGTTTCGGGACATAAAATCCTTGTCTAAAATTCAGGAACTTTCACAATTCGCGCATGAGCCAGATGCGGCACAAACTAATAGCCTGTTTCATTGCGCTCTCGCTTTGTGTGCCCTTTTTTTACATAGCCCGGCAATCGGCCAACGGAGACAGGAACAACGTGATTGCGCCATTTGCTTTCGAGGGCCTTGAAAATGGCATTCATAGCGGGCATTTCCAGTCACTCAGCCCAATTTGGAAGCCACGGATTGGCGCATTGTGGTGCGCGGCAATGTGGCTCGATATCTGTCTGCCGACCACGGACGAGGGATTCAAAGACACCTGCGGGTCATATCACGCGATTTGGTTCGGGACCACGCTGCTGCTGTTGGTGTTCTCTCTGAAAGAGCCAATTTTTCCGATCATGGCCGTTTTTGGCGGAACGATTTATGCCATCACCATAACGACCTACAACAGTCTTTATGACAACGTCATCATGTTGCCATGGGACTTTCCGGCGATGTTTTTCTGGGCTCTGGCATTTATTTTTTGGCTGAGAAAACAATACTGGCCCATGGCCGCAGCGATCGTCTTCGGAACACTCTTCAAGGAATCGGTTGCGGTCGTGGCAGTTCTTTTTTTCTTCTCGGCGGTCGAATGGCGGCGGCGCCTTATCCTTTTCGGCGCCGTGTTCATGGGGTGCGTCGCCGTGAAGCTCATCGTCACCTTGATTGTTCTTGGCCACCTGGCAATTTTTACGGCCGGGCACAGCGCTTTCGGTTCGCTGGGGGCCAGTTTTGTGCGCTTTTGCGCGTGGGAGCTTCATCCGCACCTAAACACAATCCTTTGGTGTAACGGCGGCCTGATGGTGGGCGCATTTTTTTTGACTGTCACCGACAAGGAGGATTTTGGGATCGTTATAGTGCTCGCAATCCTGGCCGTGATGCTAACTATCACGCCAATAATTGATAAAAGTAATTATGAAGTCCGGCACTGGACGGACTGCCTTCCGCTGTTGGCCATTTATTTTCAGAGGAAGCTCTACTTTCAGGGCAAACCCTATCAAGAAATGTTATCACCTGTTGGCTGTTCCATAAAGTTCCGGTGGTTTTGAATGCTGCGGTCACTGATCTTACAATGTGTTTTGGCGCGACTTTTCACCGTCGTTGAGCATTTTTAGTACGGGTTGAATTTCCGGACATTTCATGAACGTCTTCCAGCACAGGCCGGAACGGTAATTTTCAATCATCGGCGCGATTGGGCCTTCATCGATCGCCAGATATTGTTTGGCCACCCAGTTGCGGGACAAATTGAAGGCATCATAAAATCCATACGGCCCCCACAATTTAGAATTCTGTTGTTTGTAATACATTTCCACCAGGCACGAAATACTTTCGGCGGGAACGTAGGGCATGGAAGACAGCGCAGCCGTGGGAGCAATCGTGCCGTTGTCCCGGAGGCCCGGGGCGAACCCTCGGTAACCATCCGGTCCCACACTGGCGGTGATGCCCCAAAGCGGACCGTAACCTTTATACTTGTTGGTCCGGGATTGAGCGTAACGGACCTGCACGAGACAGAAGTCCCTGAAATGGTCAAAATAACTTTTACCGTGAAACATGATCCGGTGCGGGTCCATTCCTAAATACGAATACTGTGTCATGAAAAGCGGAGGGCCAATCCGGGGATGATTTCCAAGCTCCAAGGGGATCCCAAATTCTGTACGGTTGGTGCTATAGTCCGCCGTTTCCCAGCCTTCCCAATAAGACCGGGGCTGGATGGGATGAGTCGGTGAAGCCAGCGCCAGCACATAGACAATCTGGCACTCGTTGAATCCCACGACCTGAAGTTTTTGGAAACCATAATTCGGCGACCAATTCCAGATCAGCGCCGGACTGGAATTCGACCTGCCGACAAACCAGGTCCAATCCACCTCCCGCCACAGTTCATTGGCCAGCAGCCGGATCTCAATTTCATCGGGATTCTGCTGCGAAAAATATTCACGCGCAAACAAGACGCCTTGCATCAAAAAAGCAGTCTCCACGATGTCAGCGCCATTGCCGTATTTGCCGTATCGGATCACCTTGCCGGTCTGGCCGTTGATGAAATGAGGGAAGGCCCCGTGAAAACGTTCCGCTTTCTCTGAGAGAAATTTCAATTCTTTCAAGACTCGTGCCGCGCCTTCACTGCGGGCGATGAATCCCCTCTCAATTCCGACGCCCAAATTAAAGAACCCCATGCCGCTGCCGCCAATGGCACAAATGTCGGGTTTGCGCGCGGATGAATCGCGGGCCAGTCCCGATACGGGATGGCCGTATTCGTAAAAATAGTCAAAGCTGGCCTCCTGCACTTTCGTCAGCAATTGATTCGTATCCAATGCCCCGGAGTTTGGCAGCACGACATCCGCCTCTACACCCGCCCCATGCGTTTTTCCCAGGACTGCAAAAAGCAACAGAAGGAGGCCCAAGCTCTTATGGCTTAAACCAAAGAATTGATGAAAGCTCGCCACAATTTTTATGGTGTTCATCTATGACTGACGTTCGTGACATCTTTGTAGAATTAAATCCAGGCCGAATCAAGGTCTTTACAAAAAGTTCGCTGCCAGTGGCAATCCTCCATGCAACGATCAGATCCCAGCCAGACATCATTGCAATTGCAACTGGTAAAAAAACTCCGGCTGACCCGGATTGACGACATTGGTGAAGATAAAAGCACCTGCACCGTCAAAGGTATTGGTACTTATCGGCGTCCATGGAGCAGAAACCAGATTGGTCGCAATCAAAACATAATATGGCCAATTGCTCACTCCGCCCGATCCGCTGATGACAAGATTGGAGCCGGAAATCTGGATCCCCGAAATCTTCGGCGAGGTCAAAGCGACAACGGAAAGCGTGCCGGAGGTTGCCAAGGCACTGGTATTCCACGCGAGATTGCCCGGTAACGCGGGCAATGTAAAACCGGCAAAAGCGCCTGAGAAGGATGCGGCATTGAAAAGTTTAAAACTGTCTCCCGCGGCAAAATTTCCGCCGTTATTGGTCACGTTCAATGTGCCGCCTTCGGTAAGCGCTCCCAGGATCTGCACCGCGCTATTGGTGCGCGGCAAATGCTGGACCTGGACATAGGTCGTGCTGCCGGAAGCCAGCATTAACGAATTGCTGAGCGTCAATGTTCCAAATGGATTGCCGGGAGCGAACCCTCCACCGGAATTCACTGTGACCGCGCCGGAAACAATGCCGATGCCGCCGAGAATGCCACCAGAATTCACAGATACCGCACCGATGCCAGTCGCGCTGCCGGCGCTGCTGTTCGCCATCAGAATACCTCCGCTGACGGTGGTGCTGCCGCTGTACGTGTTGGCGCCAGTGAGAATCAAAGTGCCGGTGCCGATCTTGATAACGGATGTCACGCCTGCGTCGGCAATCACACCGGCGTAAGTGTTAGTGGTATTCTTTGCGCCGATGCGCCAGGTTGGGTTGGTTGAAGAAACGCTGCCTGCACCGATGAAGGACCCCGGCGTCCCGCCGAGTTCGCCGATGTCCGTCGTCTGGCCGTTGGCATTGATATTGTATAAGTTCACGTTGTTGTTCAAATAAATAGCTGCGCCGGCATACCCCTTGGAATTGTTGATCCGAAAATCACCGGTCGTATAATAAGCGCCGCTGCCGACAGACGGTGCGCTGACATTGATTTGTCCGGTGAATTTAGACCAATCACCGCTGAAATAATCACGCACATATTCCACGGTGACATTTAGCGTGCCGCCGCCGGTCAAACCGCTGGTAAACGGCGAGTTGTAACCCCAGCGCGCCGGCAACAACAGAGTGCCTGTCAGGCCGGCAGGCACATTAAAAGTATTTGCGCACCCGCCAAACCCGGTGCCGTTGTCGCGAGTGCCGTAACCGCTGAACTGCACTGTGCCTCCGGCCAGGGTAACAGAACCCGTGCCCCAGGCGGTGCTGTTTGCCGTGATATTGCCGGGTAATACCGTGCTGTTGCTCACAACAGTGCCACCGGAATAAAGATTGGTATTATCGATCGTTAAGGTCCCGCTGCCGGTCTTGACCAGAATGCCGCTGCCCGCAATCGAACCCGGACCGTTCAATGTGTAATTTTTCGAAGAGTTAAAGGTAGCGACAGCCGGCTGCGGTGTGCCAGCGATAGTCACCGGAACATTGTTAGAGCCGGAATTGTCAAACGTCACAGTGTCGCCGTTATTAAAGATGGTGTTCACGCCGTTGGTCCGCCAGTTAGAATTGCCGCTCACATCCCAGATATTTGCCGCGCCATCCCCGTTCCACGTGAGCGACCGTGGGACGATGACGATATTGGCATTCGGCGTGGCGCTGGCTTCGGGCGAATTTGGACTAAGGCCGGTGCTATTGGTGGAAGCGACGACATAGTAATAGGTGGCGCCGTTGACGAGAGCAGCATTGGTGAAACTGGTGCCGGGAAAATTGGCAGCGACCAGATTTGTCTCATCATCACTTTCGGTTCCACTGAAAAGATAATAACCAGTCACGCCAGGCACAGAAGTCCAACTCAACACGACTTGCGTACTGCCCGGGAAAGCCGAGAGGCTGATCGGTGCCAGCGGAGGAGGAACCACCGTCACCAATGAGCCGGCGGACACCCCTCCGGCATTGACCGCGGTCACCTGATAGTAATAGTTCGAGGCCGTATCCAACCCCGCATCGGTAAAGGTCGTTTCGGTGATGTTTTGGACATAAGTGTAAGGTCCGGCACTGGCTGTCGCGCGGCGGATGATATAACCCACGGCCCCGGACACTGCTGACCAGTTCAGTACAATGTTCGTCCCAATAAAATTTCCTGACAGCGATCCCGGCGCGCTGGCCGGCGGCGCAGGCAATGGCCTGGTCGCAGCCGAAACCGAATTAGCGCTAACACCACCGGCGCTGGTGGCGGTGACGAAGTAACTATAAATGCCGCCATCGGTCACAGCCGTGTCCGTATAACTGGCCGTCGTGTTTGTGTTATTGAGAACGATTGTTCCCAAAATGTTCGATACACCGCCGCCGTTGTCGAATAACGTCGAGCGATAGATGGTATAAAAATTGGCGCCGGAAGAAGCGGTCCAGTTCACGGTAACGCTGTGATGGGTCGCGCTGCTAATGGTCACGCTCGCGGGCGCAGAGGGCGGCGTGATGGACAGGCTGCCTGAAGGCGCCACCCCCATGCTCTCCGGCGAAGCGCCGCTTGCGCCGGCCATGTTCGTGGATTGAATGACGTAATAATAAGTCATCCCATTCGATGCGTTGGTGTCAATGTATGTCGCATTGTTCCAGCCACTTCCGCAGACCGGCCCCGTGACTCCGCTACCGACGGGAACGTAGCCGGCACCGGAAGTCGTCGTGCGCAAAACATTGTAACCCGTCGCGCCGGGTATTACGGGCCAGGAAATCAAATTGCAATTATTTCCAGCGTAAGCGGTCGCGTTCGCCGGCGGCGGCGGCACATAGCCTGTCAACTCCAGCCGGATGTAATCGTACATCGCATGATCCGCAGAATTTCCATCGCCATTTACCTTGCCGGTTTGCCGCAAGTAGATGGTGATCGTGTTTGCCCCGGCATGGAGCATGCTCGCGGAAAAGTTGATCCGGTTGTCACTGAATAATCCGTGAATGCCCTCGCGGATCGTCGCGTCACTCTCGTTGCCGGAGCCGAGATACGCCGGACTGTAGCCGGAACTGCCGGCGATCTGCGTGCCGTTGACGCCAATTTCCACCGCCCCTTGAAAATCCGACGCCAGGGCCATGTAAAAGGAGGCGGTTCCGCTCGGGGTGGAAGCAAGGTTGAAGCTGATTGTCGAACTGGAGTCGTTATAAATACCGGCGTTGTCCACGACGCAAGGCTGGACGAAATTCCAATCCGTCGTCCAACGGCTCTGGCCAACGACATAGTTCGGCCCGCTGGGAAAATCAAATGGGTATTCCAGAAACTTCGTCCATACCGGCATAGGATTTGTCGCACCCGGGCCGATATCGCCTACCCACCAATCGTCCCCATGCCGGAATTTGGCGGCGGTGCGGTCGGGATAACCGATCTCAAAGACCGTCGGCCCCACGCGCGCTGGCGTCCATGTCACCACACCCAGATTATTTGTCGCTCCGGCGGTGACCGTCACGCTGAATGGCGATGCGGGGATATCCAGTTCATTCGGCGCGCTGCCACCCGTTTGCGCCTGTGATTGAAATGTCCCCGCTGCGCCCGGTCCGAACGCATAAAGTGTGTAGTTCGCGCCAGCAATAACATTGGGAATGGTAAAGTTTCCATTTCCATCTGTTTTTATCCAGAACTGACAGGCTTTATACCACTCCTGGAAATCCCAGGTGACCGTGGAACCGGGATTGGGCTGTTGCACGACCCCGACCCACAAGTTCGACGCGCTTGCGTTCGGATTATCAATATCGTGGATGATGATTTGGCCGCTGACCGTGCCGCGATTTGACGCCGGGATATAATTCGAGTTGGTAAACCAGGAATACGGCCATGCCGCTGCTTCCGCGGCCGCCTGGGCCAGCGCATCATTGTAAAGCGTCTGGGCCGCGGTGTTCGTGGCGGTAATGGTGTTGGTGATGGCGTTGCAATAGATGAAATGGGGACCGCAGACCTTGGACCAGACTTCGCCCGATGCCCAGGATGAATCCGTGCCGCCGCCGTAGTGCGAACCGTGCGGTGTGTTCAGGATTGTTGTCCCGATGTGGCACATCAATTCGCGCTTCATCGGGCCGCCTGGATAGTATTCCGCGCTGGCCGCCACATCCCACAACCCGATGTTTTTTCCGCCGGTGCCCACACTGCCCCATCCCCAAGCGCGTTGCACTCCGTAATCGGCGCTGTATTTGTATTTATCTTCGTATTGGCCGGCATAGATGCCATTGGTCCACAACGAACATTCCACCGGCGCCCCTTGCACGCCCACGGCAGAGCCGCCGGACACTTCCATCAGCCGGTTGCGCGCCGCATCCACGCTCATCCAATTAAAAATCGAACCGGAGTAAATGTTGTCACGGCATTCGCCCATCGTCATGGCACTGTCAGTGCTGCGATGGATCCAGATGGGCGCAACGTAGAATCCGGTGGAACCTCGCAGCATGGAGAAATGGATATCCACCTGGCCGCTGTTCGCCGAATCGAATAACAGGCTTACCTCGCAATAATCGCCAGTATTCGCTATGACTGAATACGTCGCCGCGCCTGTGCTGAATCCGCCGAATTCCCAATACAACTGGCCGCCATCGGTGCCGCCCGCCAGTACATTTAGTGTTTGGGGCGAACCGGTGTTGTTGAACGTGTAATTGACCTGGTCAACCACTGCGCTGGTTTTGTTGAGGTGGATGGAGACGATGCCGTTGGCCATGGTCACCGTGCCATCACCGTTATCGGTCAGCGTCACGCTTGCGCCCGTGCCATTGCCCCCGCCCGGGAGATTGGCCCAAAGAGATGTATCGATGAAAAGCGAGACACACACCATCAGTACGGAGAGGGGAAAGGCACAGAAATTTCTCACGGCGGGTATATTTTTCGATTGTGGATTATGTGGCGACAAACGCTGGTGTTTTACCAATGTCCTCTTTCCGAAGGGATTAGCAAGATTTTTCCCTGTCCTCATGGTCCCATTAAAATAACGGCAATTTAAAAGGTGGAACACAGTTGCCGCAACCGTATGATTGCCCTACATTAAATTCGTTATGTCAGACCAGGACATTCAAAGATTGGAAAATCAATTTCCAACATTGTCTGGGTCAGCCTTTGCCGCCGCGCGTGAGCGGGTGCTGGCTTCCGGCCAAAGTGTTTTGCAATCAGAAGATGGAATCATTTATGAGGTCTTCCCCACCGGCGAGCGTAAAGTAGTCAAAAAAATTGAGCCTCCCGCACAATTTGTCTCTGGAAAAGTCTTCACCATTCGGTGAGCGCGACGATACCACGGATGCGGATGTTCGCCGGCCCGAACGGCTCTGGCAAAAGCACGCTGAAATCCTATCTAACATCCGCGTTGCTTGGCATTTATCTGAATCCTGACGAAATTGAGCAAAAAGTGCGTGAACAAGGCTTCCTGGATTTTTCCGGATTCAGCATTCAGGCAAAGGTTGATGAAACACACAAATTTTTTACCGACTCAACCTCCTTGAAAGAACACGGGTTGAATAATGATGTTTCAAAGCTTGTTTTTAAAGGTGGGAGGCTGGACTTCGCAAATACGACTGCAAATTCCTATTTTATTTTGACTGCGGTGGAATTTCTTCGCCAAAAACTTTTACAACAAAAGAAACTTTCACGTTTGAGACTGTCATGTCGCACAAGAGCAAAATAGATTTGTTGGCTCAAGCGCAAGCGGCAGGCTATCGGACTTATTTGTATTTTGTGGCAACGGACGATCCCGCCATTAACCTCTCACGTGTGCGTAATCGTGTGAAACTTGGCGGACATACCGTGCCCGAGGATCGAATTGTCAGTCGTTACCATCGTTCGTTGGACCTGCTGATGGATGCCATCCGGCACACGAATCGGACTTATATTTTCGATAATTCAGGTGATAGCGCGGAGGGTAAACAGACCTGGATTGCAGAAATCACCGAGGGTAGAAAATTGGAATTAAGGACCGATAAAATCCCGTCCTGGTTCAAACGATCCGTTCTGGACAAAATCACATAAGCAGCAAGCTGGCGAGAATGGTGCGGATAGCAGGACTTGAACCTGCACGCCTTGCGGCACTACCACCTCAAAGTAGCGTGTCTGCCAATTCCACCATATCCGCACACGTCGGATAATGAATCATGCCCCGCCGTCTCACGCAAGGCGAATCTCAATGCAAAATTCATCCGCCTCGCCTTTTCTACTTGGAAATTGAATGTTGGGCGTTGAATGTTGAATGTTCCCGGCCTACTCCCCAAACAGCCATTGGACGGCGTGATGTTCGTTGGGGGTTGAGGTATTGATCGCACCCGGGTGCGGCCCCAGGTCGATCTGCATCAGAAAGCCCACGCTGTGGGCGCCGCGATGCCCGTCGCGAATGGCGTTGATGCCGTAACCGTAATCGAGCAGGGCTTTGAAATGATTGCCAGGCGAATGATACAAAATGCCGCCACCCACGCCGGTGAGCCAATTGCCCGGCTGGCTTTCTCCCTTTAGATAACTGACAGCGGCGGCGGCGCCTTCCAGGTCCAGGCTCCAGTGCATCCGCTTGTCCAGGGGCACCAGGTAATTGCCGTTGAACAAGACAAATTGGCGCGCGCTGACTTCCTGATAAAAATATCCCGGCACCGACAAGGGGTATTCCGCAGCCAATGGCAGAAACCCTCCGAGCCGATAGGCGCTGAAATGGTCGGCGTCCACGCTTGATCCGGCCGTGAGCCGCAGGTAAAAATTCTGCTGGCTGTTCGTCAGCGTGTATGAGAATGCCGCTTCCGTCCAGAAGAGGTGCGATTGGTCGTTCAACATGCGGTCGCCGGAATATCCGTACGCGCCCGATTCCGTCCGGTAATGGCCTTCGTACCAGACGGAAAGTTCCATAGCCAGTGCGGGGAACAGGACCGGTTCCACTCCGCCAAACCGGAAACCGACCCGCATACTCAAATCATCATGATTGGCCGGCAATTGAAATGCCGTCGCAGTGTCTTCGTCACGGCCATACAAGGAATAATGCGACGTCCCCTCCACGACCAGGTTCAATGGGATCAGGCGTCCGGGATCGAACAGGTGATAAAGGTCGAACGAAACTTCGCCGCCGTAGCCATCGAAAGATTCCGCGGGATAATAGATGCCACCACGGATCTCATCATAGCTGTCCTCGAAAGCGCCGCCGGCCGCGCCGATGGCAAAGTCCGTATTCGGCCCCAGACCTTCGACAAACCCGAGGTTGGAATCGATATAAGTCGGCGCAATGGCCAGGCGCAGCGTCTGGTTGGTCCGCAAAAAATCCGGCTGGTTGCGGTAATAAAAGGCGTAACCGGAAAAGGGCGCATGGCCCTCAAACACCTGATTATAACCGAATTGGATAAGATTGCGCGAGACCGGGTCGATTTGCGCCCAGGCAAGCAAGGGTAGGAACAAAAACAGCGCCAGCAATCCTTGTTTCACGTGCCCTTTTAGTAACGCACAATCGCCTTTTCAGCAAGTGTGAATAGTCTTCGCTCGACATGTGAACCCGTTTGCGGCTTACTATCGCGCCGATGCCGTCGCTGAACGCTGACACTTTAAAGAAAGCAAAATCTCTCGGGTTTTCCGACCGCCAAATCGCCCATTTGACCGGTAAAACCGAGGATGACGTCCGCGCTTTGCGCAAAAAGCACAAGCTCGTCCCCAGCTACCGCCTCGTCGATACCTGCGCCGCCGAATTTGAGGCGTACACACCCTATTATTACTCCACTTACGATTGCGGTGACGATGAGGTGAAAAACAACATTGCCAAAAAGGTGATGATCCTTGGCGGCGGACCCAATCGTATCGGCCAGGGCATTGAGTTTGATTATTGCTGCGTCCATGCCGCGTTCGCGCTCAAAGAGGATGGTTTTGAGACCATCATGGTCAATTCGAACCCGGAGACGGTTTCGACGGACTATGATACCAGCGACAAATTATTTTTTGAGCCGCTCACATTGGAGGACGTGCTGCATATCTATGAGCGCGAGAAGTGCTGGGGCGCTATCGCGCAGTTCGGCGGACAAACGCCGCTCAATCTTGCTCTCGGTCTCCAGAAAAACGGCGTCAACATCATCGGCACCTCGCCGCAGAGCATCGAGATCGCGGAAGACCGTAAATTGTTCGCGGCGATGCTCGACCGACTCAAGATTCCCCAACCACCTAACGGCATCGCCACCCAAGAATCCGAGGCGCTGACCATTGCCAGGCGTTTGACGTATCCGGTGCTCGTGCGGCCCAGTTTCGTGCTGGGCGGGCGCGCCATGCAAATCGTTTATTCGGACGCCGAGCTTTCGCATTACATGAAGTTCGCGGTGGAAGCTTCGCCCGAGCGGCCGGTGCTGGTGGACAAGTTCCTTGAAGACGCTACTGAGGTGGATGTGGATTGCATCGCCGACGTGGGCCATCACAAGGACCCGGACGACGGCACCAGTGTCATCGGCGGAATACTGGAACACATCGAATTTGCCGGCGTACATTCCGGCGACGCGGCCATGGTGTTGCCACCGCACACGCTTTCCAAAAAAGTCATCGCCACCATCCGCGAATATACCCACGCCATGGCGCGTGAACTGAAGGTCATCGGCCTGATGAACGTGCAGTATGCCGTCAAAGGCGAGAAGGTGTACGTGCTGGAGGTCAATCCGCGCGCTTCACGCACGGTGCCGTTTGTCTCCAAGGCCATCGGCGTGCCGCTGGCCAAGCTTGCGGCTAAAGTCATGGCTGGCAAGACGCTGAAGCAACTCAAATTCACGAAGGAGATCTGGCCGAAATATTGGGCCGTCAAAGAATCCGTGTTCCCCTTCAATCGTTTTCATGGGCAGGATATTTTGCTCTCACCGGAAATGCGTTCCACGGGCGAAGTGATGGGCCTCGACGCGGACCTGGGTGTGGCCTACGCCAAATCCCAGATGGCGGCGAATTCGTCGCTGCCGCTCAGTGGAAAAGTTTTTATCAGCGTCAGCGATGCGCACAAAAAGCAGGTGGCGGCAGTCGCCAAACAATTCGCCGACCTGGGCTTCGAGTTGGTAGCCACGAGCGGCACGGCGACCATCCTGGAAAAGGCGGGGCTGAAAGTGCAACGCACGCAAAAATTGCTCGAAGGCCGACCGAACGTGATCGATCTGCTCAAAAACAAGGAGATCCAACTTGTCATCAACACGCCCAGCGGCGCGGTGCCCCGCACCGATGAGATCAAGATCCGCACGACTGCGGTGTACACCGGCACGCCCATCATGACCACGTTAAGCAGCGCCAAAGCCGCCGCTCTGGGAATCGCCGCCCTAAAAAAATCGGGGTATGCGGTCAAGACGGTCCAGGAGTTTCATTGAGCATTATCGGTGGGGCGAGACTCCGTCGAGCCTTGATTGGAGTCAACGGGCGTTTTGTTTTAGCGCCGTAGGCGCGGCATCTTTGTAGAAATCCATCCAATAAAAATTCATAGCTCCGTCAGGAGCGGCATACTCCGATAGAAGAAAGCGGTGTCACAGCCACCGCACTCCATGACGCAAGCGTTTGCGAGGGCCGAGTCAAATTTTGCGCCAGCTTGTGGAGTGCGGCAGTGCTCTGGCGCTTATATTAAGATGCCTGGCCAAGTAAATCTAGTGGCGAGATTTTATCCATGCAAAAGCGGCCGACAAAACCACCCAAACCACGCCTATGATGATCACGACGACCGGCCAATTCTGAATTTTGACTCGTGAGGTGGCAACGGAAGCGCCATCAATCCGCAGTTCGTAGGGAAAGGAAAAGCGGAGACCGCTACAGCCCCAGCTCAAGATCGCAACATGGGTACTATTGGCATGGGCAAACGACGTGGAGCATGTGCCCTTTAATTTCAATTGGCCGTCCGTCTTCAAAATCTGCCGGCCATCCACAAACACATCGATGGATGCCGTGTTCCAGAAATACCGGGGAACAAGCCGCGCCCAGACTTCGACTTTGCTGCCCTGCCATTGAATGGTCTCGCTCATAGAATTCTGACCCGGTCAACGTGCTTGCACATATCCTCTTTGTCCAGTGGTGTTTTGGGGCAACATTCTTTTGTTTGAATCCCGTTGGATTCCGGCATCAGCACCGTAGGTGCGGCATGTTTATAGAATCAACCGGCTAAAAATCAAAGCTCCGTAGGCGACATGTTCTGATATGCCGCCCCGATGGGGCTTACCTTCATTTTTGGGTTTATGGCTATAAACATTCCGCTCCTACGGAGCTACGCAAACGTTGACGCGAAATGCGTTGAACGGCGACCGGAACCAACCTTCGCCAAGGCTATGACCCCGGCAGACGGTCGCGCTCCCCGGAAACACGTCCGAGCACTCCGAACCTTTGCGCCTTTGCACCTCCGCGTCTTTGCGTTGAAATTTATTTCAACGCCCGAAACTTATGCGTCCAGGGATCGATGCGGCAGGCGGGCGCATAATCGCAATACCTGCATGCCGTGTCCTTGCCCTTTTGATACGGGTCCACGTTTGCCCTGCCGGCATAAATGGCATTGCCGAAATCACGCAACTGGACTTCAACACGGTCGAGCAGATTCTGAAATTCAGCATGAGGCAGTGCTTCGGTTAAACCCGCATACAACGTCCCATCATTCTTTAAGCGATAGTTGAACTGGTCGCGTGCGCGCTTGCCGTCCAATTGTTTCAATGCCGCGGCATCGAATCGGCCCTTATGCTGATACGCGTTGCGCTGCGATTCGGCGTTACTGTCCAAAACTTCATCGCGCGAATTGCCGTTCTCGAACTGGCCGCGGAGATTCACATAGAAAACGCCGGTGGGGACAAGTTTGTCCACGCCGAAAACCGGGCGCGGGTCTTTCCAATGGCGCAACACATTCAAATACGCGAGTAATTGGAGTTGAATGCCATGATCCACGAGGAGGGGTTCCAATTTTTTCTGGCTGGATTTGTAATCCAAAACGATGGCGAGTGAATCGCCGTTGGCATCGCGGCACAGATCCACACGGTCGATGCGGCCGGTCAACGCGAGTTTGCGGCCATCGTCCAGCGCAAGTTCCCAGGCGGTTTGCGGGGATTCTTTGGAGCCAAAAGCCAGTTCAGAAGCGACGGGGTCGAATTGATTCTGTTCGCGCAGCCAACTCACGGTGACGGCGACGAAATCCTGCAAGGCGCCGGTCAGGACACGCGCGGCAAAACGGGATTGGGCCGTTTCATTGAGCAAACCACTGCGATAATGCTCGATCATCCCGTCAGCGATTTGCCCGATGCGGTCACGCGCCTCTTGCGGTGTCAAATCGCGCCAACGTTTGCCCCCGGCGATGATGCCATCGTGAAATTGTTTTAAAATGTCGTGCTGAAAACTGCCGCGTTCGCGCGCATCCAGTTCAAAAACTTTTCGCTCTTCTGCTTTCAAGCCACTGCGGACAAAAAATCGAAACGGGCACTGGGCAAATTCTTCGAGCCGGCTCACGGACGTGCGCAAAGTTGGCCCGTAAATTCGCGCAGCAACGGAGGGAGTGAGGTTTTCTTGCGGATCAGGCTCGCGCAGGTCGGCCAGCGATTGGCGCAAATTAGTCAGACCAGGAATGTCATCCAGGACAGGCGTATTAAAAATCAAAGGCACGGCTTCAGCGATACTTTCAATCTGGTCCAGTGCAATATCGTTTTTAAGTTCGTCAATCTCCAGGCCGGGCAAAATCCGCTGCAATTGGCCGATGAAGGCCGACGGATTCAGGGTAGTGCCATCGGCGGCACTGCGCGAAAAGGTCACGGCCAACTTTTCGCTCGCGCGGGTGCAGGCGATGTAACCGTAGAAACGTTCACGGGCAGCTTGTTCGCGCAAGTCGGGACCGAGCGGCATTTCCAATTCTTCACGGTCGGCATCCGTCAGGAGCACACGCGAGGCAGGCACAGCGGGAAAAACGGATTCATTCATGCCAAGCACAAGCGCGAGTTTCAAATCGGGATTGCGGGCGCGATCCACGGCGCCGACGAGCACTTCATCCAGGACCGGCGGAATGATGCCGACCGTCAGCCCGGCCAGGCCGGACTCAATGATCGGCAGCCAATCGCGGAGGGACAACGATTCGCCGCCGAGGCCCAGCTCGAGGTTTTTGAGCAGCGTGTTCATCTGCTCGAAAACACCGCCATGGACAGATGCCTGCCAATGACCGGCAGCGGATTCCTTTTCTTCGATTGCGCTCCATTCTTCCAAAGTTTGTTCCACATCCAAATCGTCCCACAGCCGGCGGAACACTTCAGCGAGTTGTTGGCCGCTTGGTTTGAAATCAAGCTTCACGAGCCGGCTATAAACCCGTTCAAAGGGCGGCAGAATCTTTTTGCGCAATCGTTCGAATGATTCGTCGGACAGCGACTCCCGCCATTTTTGTCCGCGCCAGCCGAATTCCAGCGCGGCATTTTCCAGAGCATCAATGTCCGTTTCCTCCGCCGTGCAAAAGCCAGATTTGAGGGCGGCGAAGAAATCATCGTGGTCCCAGTCAGAGATCATCGCGCGCAAAACTCCGCGCGTGAGTTCGGCCAATGCGTGATGCGCGATGCTCTCGCGCCGGTCGAGGAAGAATGGGATGCCATAACGGCGAAACGTCTGCGCCAGGGGCTTGTGATATGAAGCCAGGTCGCGGACCAACACCGCGCAATCACGAAAACGGTTCCCGGCACGGACAAATTTCAGGATCTCGCGCGCAGCAAGGATGGATTCGGATTCGGGATTTGAACATGAGTAGATCGAAATCGAAGATGGAGAATGGAGGATGGGAGATGGATTTGAACGGCTGGCCGTTGGCCAGGAGTTTTCAAGGTGTGCGAGCTCCTGGTTCTTCGAAAAACGGGTTTTACCAGAACGGTCAGGAAGTTTTTTGATCTCAATTTTCGCGCCGGGAATAGTTTCGACGCGTTGACGGCATTGATCGTACGTCTGGCGGATGGTGTTCCAGATGGAAAGCCAGGAAGTTTCTTTTTCCGCCAGAGCGCTTTCATCGAGACAAAACGCAAGCGTGGCGCTTTCACAAAACGGCAGCACGGCGACAAGCAGATCCAGTTCCTGCGGGGTCATCTCGGCGAAACCATCTAAATACAAGGCAGCAAAGCGGAAGCCGGAAGCCGGAAGGCGGAAATCCTTTTTCAGAAAGCCTGTAACATAATCTAAAAGGCAATCGGCATCTTGTAGCTTATTATCTGCCAGCCATTGCGAATACCGCTCTTGCAACAATGCCAGGTCTTCCAGCTTTTCACGCAGCTCCGGGCGCAGCTTTTTGTTTTGGGCAATGGCGTGAAGCTTTTCGGAAGAGATTTTGTTTTGCTGCAATTCGCGAAGGATGCCGGCCAGTTCATCCGCAAAGCCGGGACGCCGCGCGCTGCGCCGGAACAATTTCAGTTCAGTCTCGTGCCGCAGGAGCAATGCGCGCAAGACCATGATGCGGCCTTCATCAGACAGCAAGGACGGCGGGGCAATATTTAAGGCATCCAGAATAAAGCGTGCGAGACGTTCGAAAGACAGGATCTGCAACCGCGTAAAACCCGGCAGCGAATCATCGGCGAGCAACTGGCGCTCGAGCTGGAAGGTGGCTTGTTTGGGCGCCAGAAAGATAAGCGGCGGCCCTTCGGGAGATTGTTTGAGGACGTCGCGGATCTCGGCGAGGCAGCGGAAGGTCTTGCCGCTGCCGGCGGGGCCGAGGAGGAATCGCGCGCGCACGGGAGATTTTTAACGCAAAGACGCGAAGAGGCAAAGGCGCAAATGGCAGTAGCACTTTTTTGAGTAAGAGAAGCTTTGTTTTCACGAGAATTTTTATTTCCTTTTCGGCCAAAAAGTCTATGCTTGTTGGCTGTCGCAAAGACAAAAATATTAAAAAACTATGCCATTAACACATACGCGGGACTTGTTTGCGAAGGCGTTGAAGGGAAAATACGCGCTCGGCGCGTTCAACGTGAACAACATGGAACTGCTCCAGGCCATCATTGAGGCGTGCGAAGAAGAAAAAGCGCCGGTGATGCTCCAGATTTCCAAAGGCGCCCGGCAGTACGCCAATCCGGTCTATCTCAAAAAACTTATCGAAGCGGCCGTCAGCCTCTCGAACATCCCCATCGCCGTCCATCTGGACCATGGCGATACATTCGAACTGTGCAAACAGTGCATCGATGAAGGCTTCACCAGCGTGATGATCGATGCCAGCCATGAGCCGTTCGAAAAGAACGTCGAGATCACCAAAAAAGTCGTCGAATACGCGCACAAACATAACTGCGTGGTGGAATCCGAACTGGGTCATCTCGTGGGCGCGCAGTTCGATGAAGGTGAAGAAGGCGGCGCGCACTCGACCAGCGGCCATTATACCGAACCGGATGAAGCGGTAAAATTTGTGAAAGAAACGGGTTGCGATTCGCTGGCGGTTGCCATCGGCAATTCGCACGGCGCATATAAATTCAAAGGCACCCAGCACCTGGACCTCGACCGCCTCAAGCTGATCAAGAAAGCCTTGATGGAAGCAGGCCTGGGCGATTATCCGCTGGTGCTCCACGGAGCCTCGAGCGTACCCAGGGACATCGCCGAAGAGATTAATAAATACGGCGGCAAACTCGGCACCGATACCGCCGGCGTGCCGGAAGCCGATATCGAAGTGGCCCGCCGCACGGGTTGCACCAAGGTGAATATCGACACCGACCTGCGCATGGCCATGACGGCGGCCATCCGTAAAGTGTTCGCGGAAAACCCGAAAGAATTCGATCCGCGCAAGTTCCTCGGCCCCGCCCGCACCAAGGTCAAAGAATTGGTCCGGCACAAAGTTAAAGACGTGCTCTGCTGCGCGGGACATGCTTTCGACTAAGCCGAATACATTTCAAAAATCAAAATCCCAAACGTATATGCGTTTGGGATTTTTTGTTATACAACGATACATCAAGCCCCTCACCTCACCCTGACCCTCTCCCCTCCCATCAGAATGGGAACGGAGAGGGAACAGTACATGAACACTGCTCATTTACGAATACGTTTTCGACCGATGCCACCTTTTCTACTTTGAAACTTTTGTTTGCGCAATCCTGTCGCAAAAAGCGTGACAATCTTGCACAGATGTCACGGTGGGCTGACAGAAATCTTTCGGTTTTATGGGCTTTTCAGCAAAAAATCACCTTGGCACGGCTAAAGCTCAAATAGTCTCAGTAGTGATAACCATTTAACAAAAGGATAAAATTATGAAACTGACACGAGTATCAACCTGGCCGACTTTGGGTCGGCTGACGGATCTGCGCGACGAGATCGACCGCCTGTTTGAGGCGCCACTTGCGCGCACGTCTGAATTCCTGGGCTGGACGCCGGCGTTTGACGTTTACGAAGAGAAAGACAACTTCGTGGTCAAAGCCGAACTACCCGGCATGAAGAAGGAGGACATCAACGTTTCGCTGCATGACGGCAACCTGATCATTTCGGGTGAACGCCAGGTCGAAACGCACAATGAAGGCACCGAAATCTATCGCGCCGAGCGGTACTTCGGAAAATTCCAGCGCGCGGTGTCGGTACCGGCCATGGTAGCTGCGGACAAGGTCAGCGCCCAATACAAGGACGGCATCCTGACCATCACGCTGCCCAAAACCGAGGAAGCCAAACCGAAAAAAATTGACGTGAACGTAAGTTGATTTGGTTGTTTGATGTAACGGGAAGCACCTCCCCGCGATGCGAGTCGCGGGGAGCTTTTCCACATACCGGCGCAGTTACTTCTCCCGCGGTCTATGCTAGATCAAAGCGAAGGCGGAAGCCGATTGCCAGGCCGAGGTTCGGCTTTTTGTTTTGCTTTTAAAGCGGGGACGTGGCTTACTATATGGCTCGCGCCTGTGGTAGGTTACCCAAGTGGCCAACGGGGGCAGACTGTAAATCTGCTGACTTACGTCTTCGATGGTTCGAATCCATCACCTACCACCACTCTTATTTCACTAGGGGAAAATCACATAACAAGCAATTAAATCAATAGTTTAATGCGATTTTACGATTTCAGATATTGTCTTTTGCGTCTTTTGTCTTCCTGTCCAATTTGTTGCATAAAGCAATCAAATGTTTTGACGTGATGGTCTGTAAGATGGCGCGAGCGCTCAACGGGAAGCAAAGAAGCGAAGAAATCGGCGGCGCGATGAAAGTTTTCTATATGATAGCATTTGATTGCACAAAATGGTTTCTTAGCTCAAATTTCTGTCTTAAACGATGATTTCACTCATCCATCACCCATCAGGCGAGCGAAGACTTGGTGATCTTCTCGCCGAAAATTTCCAAAAGGGTGATTGGAAAGCATTTCGTGCGGCCATCGCGTTTGCAAAACGTTCGGGTGTAAAACATTTGGTGAAGTCGCTAAAGTCATTCGGTGCATACGGCACGACGAAAATTTCAGTTGGCATAGACCAAGAAGGCACAAGTGCAGAAGCGTTAATTGATTTGCTAGCCGCAGTCCAATCAACAGGCGAAGTCTGGGTAGTTCATAACGAAACATCAACACATCCGACTTTTCATCCGAAGGTTTATCTTTTCTCGAATGAGAATTCTGCAGAATGTTTCATTGGTTCTGGAAATCTCACCGAAGGCGGACTGTTTACCAATTACGAAGCGTTCGTACATCTTTGTTTGGACAGAAACAAGCCTGACGATAGAGAGTTTCTCATTCATCTCGAAGCACTTCTCAATAACTGGTCAACGCCCGCGCATGGCACAGCACTGAAACTAACGCTTGGAGTAATAGAAGAATTGAAAGCCAGTGGTGATTTGCTAACCGAGAGCGAAATCAATGTCGCGCGCAACAAAGCCAAAGCCGCCAAACCGACAGGATCGCCGCTTACTCAAGCAAAGAAGTTATTTGCGGCGGTGAAAGTGAAGCCAGCGCCTCATGTAATTGTCGAACAAAAGCCGCAAGCGACTACCGCGGTGGTGAAGGCGGCGGTATCAAAAAGTTCGCAAAGCATTGCCGGTGAGCACAGGGGTTTCGTCATTACCCTGCAAAATACTGATGTTGGATTCGGGCAGAAAACGGCAGGAGCGCAACGACGTTCGGCTGAACTTTTCATCCCAAAAATTTGTGTCCGTAGCAACCCGGATTTTTGGGGATGGCCAAAACTTTTCAAACCAGACCCCAATTACGCTGGCAAAGCTGATAGCGAAGGATTCACGAAGATGGATCGAATTGGAGTCAAGATGCGTCTTGGAACACAAACACTTGAGGTGAACTGGTGGTATAACCCGGACAAGAAAGATTACAGGCTGCGAAACGAAGCGTTGCGTAGCGCGGGCAATGTGGGTGACATTCTCCGAATTGAACTGGCGGATAGGAAAGCTGGTTTTAATTACTATGTTGAAGTTATTCCACAGGGCACGTCTCTTTTCAGTCAATATGCCGTGCTTTGCACTCAACCTGTTCGCAATTCAAAAAAGAAATTTGGTTACTACTAACGCTTCTTGCGAAAGTGAAGAATGCTTTCTGAATCGATCGCGTTCTTTTTGAAAATGTCTCGCGAAACTAACATTTCCATTTCGATTGTATCCTCAACTTCCAATCCGACACCTTTTGCAACATCTTTAAGCAAGTCAATTGTGGCGATGTCCACGCGCTGACCTCCAGCAATCGTGTGATTGTTGCCCACGACAACAAAAGCACTGGCACCAGGTTTTAGCACTTCCTGTATTCCAACGAAAACTTGCTTCATATCGTGGAAATATTTGTAAAGCAGGGGTGGTAGATTTCGCCTTCTGAAGCCCGCGTCAGTCTTATCGTTGAGGTGATAGATTTTGGAGATTAAATTCGCGACTGAACTTGGCAAACCATGTTGTCCCGAAGAAAATTCGCGCCAAAAAGATTTTTTTACTTTGTCGGTAATCTCCCGGTTTCCGATCATGTCTTGGTCGCGTTCTCGGTGTTCGTCCCGTGGTAAAAGCCCAAGAAAGCAAAGGCTTAACCGGTCAGTATCTAAATATGGCAACGCGGTTGCATACGGCGGAGAAGTTATCACCGCATCAACTTTGTCTTTCCACTTGGCCCAATGCTGTAACAAACATTTGGTGTCGCCAGCCGCAATTTCGGAACGGACTATTGTCGGTCGCCCCTCCTGCCGCAGAAGTGCTAGCACTAATCGAACTGAACGGCCTAATTCTTCTAAGTATTCTTTGACCGGATCAATTTCGTCCACCTCTTTCAATTCTCGTCGGACTCGCAAGTCATCAAGTTTTTGCCATGAAACTCTGCGTAAAATGTTGCTCAAGCAAAGTAACATGAAATTTCGGATTGGCCCGCGCGTGCGAGCGTCAATGCAAGTCGCAATTTCATCAAGCTCACCAAGAATTGCCGCATCAAACCAATCCTGTAAATACTCACGATCCACTTCGGCCAGTTGAGAAAGCCAAGTGTTGCTGCGTTTCCGTTTTTGTGGAGCTAACAATTCTGTACGGACATCAAGATACGCTTTCTCAAGCTCGCCGCATTGAACACTTAGTAAATCGCACTTGGTTTTTGCCATGAACACCGACAGGGGGTTCATATCCAGCCCAAGCACCTTGCGCTTTGCCAAGATTGCTTCTACAGCAGTCGTTCCGCTTCCACAAAACGGGTCAGCAACAAGTCCACCTGGTGGCACGTTCGCAATGTTTATGAACGAGCGAACCATCTGCGGAAAAAATTTGCCGCGATACTCGTGAAGGCCATGTGTTCCATATCGCAAACAACGCCGATTTGGTAATTGAATATCCTGTTTGAATGGAAGTTGTGAAGCGAGTGCTTCGAGAGAAATACCGTTTCTGACGAGGTTGACGGTAGATTCACGCAAGGACTGTGTAGTGGTTAACGTTTGCTTTTCACAAACCGTCTCCCAAAACGCAAGCTCCCGTGCAAGAACCCGCATGGGTGCATCTGTTCTTACGCGGAAACATTTAGTTTCTCCTTCGATTGATGGAATTGGACGAGGTGTGTCATGCGCCAAAACTTCCAACTCACGTAACGCCAGCTTGCGCTCGAATGGCTGAATGTAAGGTTTGACTTTGCAAGTAATGGGACAATTCATAGATAGCTAACGCTGGTGTTTTGAAAGATGACAATTTTTTCAGTTTTGATTTTGCCAATCTTCGGGTTAAACGTCTTTGCCGTGTCTTTGAGGTTTCTGGTCAGGGAAGCCACGTCTGTAAATCCAGCCGTGAACGCTGCGCCTCTCAATACTTCAGCGTTGTCGTGTGTTTGCCCTCGGATAATTGAATTGCCTACAACAAAGCAAACGTGCCCCCCCTGACGGATTGACTTCTTCAACCAAATAAAGATGCTTTTCATTTCATTTCGAAACGTTTCGATGGTTGCGCCATTCTTTCCTTTGCTACTAAACTTTCGATGGCTCCCAATTTCCTGCTTCTTGAACTCTGGCTGATCCATTCCCAACCAAACCATTCGTGTCATGTGGTAAAGGTGGTAGCTGAAGGCATTCGGATATGGTGGCGAGCAGACAACCAAATCAAGTAATGGAATCTTCGGAGAAGCCAAAAGATCAGCTTGAACAATTTTGCAGCAAATGTTTGGCTCTAAAAGCTCCGTAAATTTTTCCGATGCGTTCACATTCTCGGCCAGTACTTGCGCGAACCGTCTAAACGCATCGCCGGGATCAAGACTTTTGTTTCGCCGGACGTAGCGTGTATCTGAATCTTGTTTGGAAACATTAACGACGATTGCTGAAAAAGACGCTAGGGCGATATTTCGCGCCGATTCGGTAGGAAGCTTGCGACACCAAGAAAGAATCTCTGCCAGTTCTTCTGTGATAAATGACTCAAACCAAAACTCAATCGCTTTGTTTTGTGGGCGTGGTGCTTTTGAAATAAATTTCGCAGTTGGAAAAAGAGTTTGTCTTTCGTCTGTTGCAAATTCGTTTGCCAAATGAAACGCTCGTTTTGTAAGCCGGAGAAGTGAATCCTTGTCCCCATCTTGCAGCCGTGTTGTTTTTGCTGCGGAAATCAGACAAGCCAACGGATTAGCGTCAACGCCAACAACATTTCGCTTGAGCAACATTCCTTCAACCAGTGTCGTTCCACTCCCACAAAAGACGTCCCCAACCGTGCTACCCACGTCGGATAATTCTTGAATGAGAGCGTTCGGAATTTGAGGAATAAACTTTGCGGGATAGGGATGAAGGCCATGTGTTAAATAACTTGTTTTGGCTTCACGAAAATCCCAATCAACTTTTTTTAACTTTTCAACAGTCGTGGGCTCTGTCGCGGAATCACGAAGAATTATGCCTGTATCAGATGGTAGTTGTTCAGCCTTAGCGATCTTGATGACTTCTTCGGCCTCTTCTCTGGTAAACATTCGCCACCCGTGTCTGTTGCGCTTTGGTTCGCGCACAACTCCTTGTCGCAACCATCGTAACAAGGTGTCCTTGTGAATGCCTGCACGCCCTGCAACTTTAGCGGATGAGAGCAAATACGCCCGGGTCGTTATTGGCATAACAATACATATACTTACATATACTTAAAAAGCAACCATACTTTGCGACGATTTTAAAAATTAGCGACGCTGTGTTTGTTTGTAACAAAAGCCAAAGCGCGTGGCGAAGTTAACAAACCAGTCGGTGTGCCTTCTTGACGAAAGCAATTAGATTGTCCGATGTCCAATTTGGTTGGCTCAGATGTTCTCTTTCCCAAAGGTTGAAAATCTCCTGTTCCTTTTCGTTGGGACACCGCCCGCCACCATGCCCATGTGAACAGTTTGGGGTCGAAAGGATCACGTCCACCAACTCGTCTTTCAGTGTGACTATTGCACAGACTGGTTGTCCGTCTTTTTGCCGGTCGTGAACATGTTGATGTATCCAGCTTTCGCTCACGTCGCAGAAACCATGTTCGTTTGTTCCAATTTTTATTTTGCTCATAGCAATATTCCTTACGTTGCTTATTGTTTTTGCTCAGTCCACACACTCCGGGCTTTCAGTAATCATTTATATCACGTGAGGTAGGACAAATACTGTCCACCCATCCCGCCAAAAATTTTGAAGAAAATACCATTTCAAACATTACGCTTTCCACCCCTCATGGTAATATCCAGACATGCGCACAGCGCTGACATATTTTTGCGGCATTGACGTTCATTCGCGTCAATTTACCGATGAGCTTTTGCTTTCAAAAAGCCACGGTTTTCTTGCGAATTTCCCGAATTCCTCGCGGTCCATTGGCGAAGGGTTACGTAAAGTTACGCGAACTTACGTTTAGTTAAACGTAAGGCGTCATTTTCCCCCTATTTTCCTGCCAACTCTTTGATTTCCTCTTTCACAATTTCTTTTCAACGTTAAGATATTCAAATGTTCGATTCGCTTAGCAGCAAGTTACAGAACGCTTTTCGCAATCTGCGCGGCCTCGGGAAAATTTCCGAGAGCAACATGGCCGATTCCCTGCGCGAAGTGCGCATGGCGCTGCTCGAAGCGGATGTGAATTTCAAGGTGGCGCGCGATTTCATCGAGCGCGTCAAACAAAAGGCCGTCGGCGCAGAAGTGGTGGAGAGCATCCAGCCGGGCCAGCAGATCATCAAAATCATCCACGATGAACTGGTGGACCTGCTGGGCTCGCAGAACGCCGGGCTGAAACTGGACGCGAATCCCAGTTCCATCATGATGGTCGGGCTCCACGGTTCCGGCAAAACGACCTCCAGCGGCAAACTCGCCCGACTCCTGCAAAAACAGGGGCGCCAGCCGTTGCTCGTGGCGGCGGATGTTTATCGTCCGGCGGCCATGGACCAATTGGATACATTGGGCAAGCAACTGGAATTGCCGGTATTCGTGAAACGCGGCGAAACGGACGTGCTGAAGATCGCGCGCGAGGCCTTGAATTTCGCGCGAGCGAATAGCCGGAATGTTCTCATCTTCGATACCGCCGGGCGCTTGCAGATTGACGAGCCGCTGGTGCAGGAACTGGTGCGGTTGCGCGACCTGGTAAAGCCGCAGGAAATTTTGCTCGTGCTCGATGCGGCCACCGGCCAGGAGGCCGTGAACGTGGCGACACACTTCGACCAGGCACTCCAGATCACTGGTTCCATTCTGACTAAATTGGATGGTGACGCTCGCGGCGGCGCGGCGTTGAGTTTAAAATCAGTGACCGGCAAGCCGATCAAGTTCGCCGGTGTAGGCGAGAAGCTGGATGAATTCGAGCCGTTTCATCCGGAGCGCATGGCGTCGCGGATTTTAGGGATGGGCGACGTGGTGAGCCTGGTGGAAAAAGCGGCGGAAGCCGTGAGCGAAGCCGATGCGAAGAAGCTGGAAGAAAAGATGCGCAAGGGCGAGTTCACGCTGGAAGATTTCCTCGAGCAATTGCGCGCCATGAAAAAACTCGGTTCGCTGGAGAGCGTGATGAAGATGTTGCCCGGCGGCGCGGAAGCGCTCAAACAGGTGGATATCGGCAAACAGGAGAAAGAATTCAAACGGATGGAGGGGATGGTCTGCGCGATGACGCCGAAAGAGCGCAAAGCTCCGGCTATTCTCAATGCGAGCCGGCGCCGGCGTATCGCGGCGGGCAGCGGCGTGACGGTGACGGAACTGAACACAATGCTGAACAAATTTTTCCAGATGCAGCAGATGATGAAGAAGATGGGCAAGATGCAAAAGATGATGGCCAAAATGGGCGGGGCCATGCCGGGGATGTTTCGGAGGTAATTACATGAGTACGATCGCTAGCCATCGCTCTCGAAGACGCGCACAAGAACTAGATCGACGGAAATTAGAATCCGCTTTACGTCATTCATTGCGCAGCCCTTTGAAGAAATATAAAGCCAATCATTTTGCAATGTTCGCCAGAAGCCACTAAATTCTTTTATAGTCGCAAAATGGATGGGGAACTGGACTACGGCGTTGAAAGCGGCAGAGGACTGCCGCAGTCCAAGACGCAAGCGTTCGCGAAACGCCAAGCCGAATTTTGCGCCAGCTTTTGGAGTGCGCCAGTCCTCTGGCGCTCAGAAAATGAATAAAAACATTTGTGACCTGCTGAATCACCAAACTGTTTTAACCCAAATTGATCTTATGCTTCAGGCAATACGCCGTGTTATCGACGTATTTTTGAGCCCACCATTTCAGTCCGGCACGTTCTTCTTTGGTCAGGGCACGGACGACTTTTGCTGGCGAGCCGAGCACAAGTGAGCCGGGCGGAATCTTTGTGCCGCCGGTCACAAGCGCCTTTGCACCCACAATAGATTGTTTACCGATCACCGCGCCGTCCAAGATCACTGCGCCCATTCCGACAAGAACCTCATCCCCCACAGTGCAGGCATGGACAATCGCACCGTGCCCGATGGTCACCCAATTGCCGATAATGCATCCATAATCATCCGCAAGGTGGAGTACGGCATTGTCCTGGACGTTTGAGTGGTGGCCGACGACGATGCGGTTGATATCACCGCGCAGCACCGCGCCGTACCATATGCTGGCATGCGCGCCGAGCGTGACGTCGCCGATGACGGTCGCGGTCTTTGCGATATAGGCGCCTTTGCCGATCCTGGGTTTCTTGCGCAGATGCCGGTCCAGTTGATGTGCCGTTTTCATTTTTATCAGACTACGCTCAACTGGCGGGTTTTAAAAATCATAAATCACAACTTGCACGCGTGGTTTCATTTGTCCGCCGGACAAATCGTGCTAAAATGTCTCCATGCCAAAACCGCAGCGTCCAGCGCGGCGCAAACTGCCGCGCTCGTTCAAGGAATTGACGCCGGCCAATCACTTCAACCCGGCAACATTTTTCCGCGAACTGGTCTGGAAAGCGCTGCTGACGCCGCGCCATGGAGTCCCCCAGCGCCCCGTTTTTCCCCGACTGAAGCAAGGCGAAATAGCCATCACCTGGATCGGGCACGCTTCGTTCTTGATCCAGTTCACAGACCTGAATGTGTTGATCGACCCGAATTTCGCGAACTGGCTGTTCCTGCTGAAACGGATCCGCCGCAGCGGTTTTAAGATCGAAGACCTGCCGCCCATCGACGTGGTCCTGCTGACCCATGCGCACTTTGACCATTTCCACAAACCCACGTTGCGCAAGTTGCCGCATCCGAAGATCGGCATCATGCCGCGCGGCGTCGGTGACCTGGCGCATAATCTCGGATTTTCACGGATCGTCGAACTGGAATGGTGGGAAAGTTTTTCCCAGGCGAAATCGAACTGGAAAGTGACGTTTGTGCCGAGCAAACATTGGGGCGCCCGGACCTTGCACGACCAGCATCGCGGCTACGGCGGATTTGTGCTGGAGTACCAGGGGCAAAAAATTTATCACGCGGGCGACAGCGCGTACTTTGAAGGGTTCAAGGAGATTGGAGAGCGATTTTCGCCATCACTCGCGTTGTTGCCCATCGGCGCGTATCACCCGGAAAGTTTTCGCAAAGTCCACATGGGACCGGATGATGCCATCAAAGTGTTCAAAGAACTGAACGCCAAATGGCTGGTGCCAATGCATTATGGGACATTCAAGCTGTCGTTCGAGGAATTGGACGAACCATTGCGCTGGCTGTTGGAGTTGGGAGCCAAGAGCAATATAACACGGCAAATCCGGGTGCTCGAAGCCGGTGTGCCGGTGGTATTCTGAGTTGACAGTTGCTTGAGTTCATCTTTTGCTGTCGTCATAAATGAGCGGCGATACCGATAATTCGGTCTTCAAACGATTCGAGGCATTCACCCGATACGTGCCGTTGGTCTGCTGGGTGGTCGTTCTTGCTGTCCTGTTGTTCATTCCTTTAAAGATCATCAAATACGGTTACCTGCCCTCGGACGATGCGTTGCGTCATGCGGCGAAGGCAGTTTCCGGAAAACCCTGGCAAGAGATTCTCGTCCTTGGCCCGGCGTTCCATATCGATCCGAATTGGGGTTGGCACTGGTTTTTGCGGCAAATCCATCTGGCGTCCAACTGGGATGCGGAGACGCTCGTGGTTTTCACGGTCGTTTCATTATGTATTATCAGCAATTGGGCCATCGTTGCCTTCCTGAAGCGGCCGGAGGCGTGGCTGGCTGCTTTTGTCCTGGTGGCCCTCATCTCGGACATGACCTCGCGATTTTTGCTGGGCCGGCCCTTTTTGTTAAGCCTCGCGGCGCTGGGCGTCATCCTGCTGGTATGGCAACGCCAGCGCGGGTTGCCACCGAAGTGGACGCATGCGCTCTGGATGACGGGACTGCTTACAATAACAATCTTTTTGCATGGCGTCTGGTACCTGTGGGCGCTGCCAATCGCCGCATTTTTTCTGGCGCGTGAATTTCGCTGGTGCTTCCTGTTGGCGGCCAGTTGGGTGGCGGGAACATTTCTGGGTTCAGCGCTCACGGGACATCCCATTGACAGCATCCTCCAGGCGATCGAACTGGCTCTCAATTCCCTGGGAATGCATGGCAATCAAATGACGCTGGTCGGCGAATTGAAACCCTCCGGCGGCGAAATCCTGCCCATCCTCCTCGTTGGCGGACTGGTAGCGATACGGCAACTGGCCAAATTGCCCGCGCCGCCGCTCTCGCGTCATCCGGCATTTTGGCTCGCGGTATTGGGTTGGATACTCGGATGCCAGACTTTCCGGTTTTGGGAAGACTGGGGTGCGCCGGCTTTAATGATTCTGATCGCCACCGACCTGCAATTACTTTTCGAATCCAAATTTGCCGAGGATTCATTCGAACGCCTGGGACTGGTTTGTTTCCTGTCCCTGGGCCTGTGGGCCGTGACCACCAACGATACCGGCAATCGCTGGACCAATAATCTTTCCTGGCGGCCCATCAATACGAGTGATTCCGGCCAGGCTGCCTCGCTCCAGGGTTGGTTGCCGGATAAAAGCGGTGTCTTTTACACCGCGGATTCCGAATTTTTCTTCCAGACCTTTTTCTACAATCCGGATGGCGATTGGCAGTATGCGCTGGGTTTTGAATCCACGCTGATGACGCCTGACAATTTCAACACCTACCAGGACATCATTTTGAATCTGGGCGATGCGAAGGCGTATCAGCCGTGGGTGGAGAAGATGCGGCCCCAGGACCGACTCGTCATCCAGGGTGGCGCCGGGGAACGCCCGAATATTCCACAGTTGGAATGGGCGCGACCGGTGGGGAATTACTGGATTGGACGGTTGCCCCGGGCTTCAACCCCGCGATAATAGAAAATACGCCCGGTGAGGCCACCGGGCCTACAAAATGCGCGATCTCGAATGACTTCTGTAGGCCGCGTGCCCTCACGCGGCGTTTCCCGGGGGGGGGGTCAACGATTTGCTAATTCGTCCGCTTTCTTCGCGAAGGCAAAATCTTTTTCCGTCAGGCCGCCGGCACTGTGCGTGGTGAGCGCCAGCGTGACTTTGTTCCAGCGGATGTCGATATCGGGATGGTGCCAGGCTTGCTCGGCGGCTTCGGCGATAGCATTCACAAATTTCACCGCCGCAGGAAAATCTTTGAACTGGTACGTGCGCGAGATCACTTCACCATTGCGGGACCAATCCGGAAGGGAACCCAGGGAGATCACGATTTGCGTCGGAGCCATCTTCAAGGGCGGCGGAGCGGCGGATTTTTTAAGCGCATCAGTGTTTTCATTCGAAGCCTGCCGCATCAGGCTCAGGCTGGTGACTCCCGACCAAATCCATGAGACGATAAACATAACCACCCCGACTTTGAGCATATTCATGGACGGCTGCACGGGAGTCGTGGTATTGAACATCATGCCGTAATAGGCGGACATTTCCTTCCAAAACCAGATGAAGACAAGGGCGCAACTTAGAAGGCAGAGCGCCATTTGTCCGGCGCCCTCCACCCACCGTCCGCATCGCAACGAACCCAGGCCGGGCGTAGCCAACAGGTTAAGCAAGGCGGCATTGCGCGCGCGCGCTGTGGTCAGAGGTTTATTCATGTCGAGCCGTTATAATAATTTCGGTGGAATATTCTTTTGTCTCGTCTCTTCGTCCCTTTTTGCCCGGCGCAACAGGTTCACGCACGATATTCCCGTCCATAGAAAACTAAGCGCAAAAAATGTCACGCTGCATTTCAACAACCAGCTGATCGAACTATTCGACACCACTTCGCCCACCTGCGCCTGATAAATCCGATAACACCAATTGAATATCCAGGCGCACCCGAAACAAAAACCGATGAACGCCAGGCCAAACTGGCATATCCCGGTAATACGCCATCCGGCCCGATACGAGCCTGTGCCGGGCGTCGCCACATTCATGAGCACACACGACCACGCGCGATCACGCGTCAGGAGAAACTCAGACGGTTCGGACATTGTGCTTCAGTTGAAGTGGGACTTCACTTCCGGTTTCATCAGGACAACGAGCGCCCAAATACCAAAGGGCAGCCCCAGGATACAGCAGCAGGATGTCACACACGGGATCATTGCCAGGATGGCCGCGGTCACTGCCAATTCGTAACTGCGCAGCGAATTCATCTTGATCGCGCCAATCAATAAAAAAATCAGGGTCACCAGGGCAAACAAACTGTTCACCATGCCCCAGGGTCCATAGGCAAAGTCCATCATCTTTTGCATGAATTGCGCCATTTGAGGATTGCTGCCATTGACTTGCTGCATGGCCTGATTGAACTGGTCCATGTTGGAATGCATGAAGAGCCTTTGAACAAGGCCCCAAAGCGTGAGGAGCAATCCAAGGGCCGCCGTCACGATCAGGGCGATCGCGGGGCCTTTGACCATTTGCAAGGCCCTCGCCCGGCCGCCATCCGTGCCGCCCAAACTGGAGAGAGGAGGCGCACCCGCCCTCAACGGCGGCGGCGCAAACGCGTCCGCAAACTCGGGAAACGTCGAGAGCGGGCGAAATTCGGCGTCACCCTCCGCCTTCACCAAAGATTGCGCGTTCAGCCGGTTCTCCGCGACCCATTTGCGGATATCTTCTGGAGAAATGAATCCGTATTCTTTGCCGTCCCCGCCAATGATGGTATAGGTCATAAAAATTTTCCCGCTTTCGTTGGTTCTAATTCATTCAATCCGGTCATGCAAGTTGTTTTGCTCACGAGTTTCTCACGAACAATTTTCCCGGCAATTGCCGTACCAGCCGTTTCATTTCCAGGCTCAATAACGACACGCTCACGGCGGAGCTGGGCAGACTACTCGAACGGATCACTTCATCAATGGTCCGTTCCTCGCCGTCCAGCGCGTCATAAACCTTTTGCTCATTCGCCGAAAGCTCGATTGCGGGCAAAATGCCCGTCTCGCCCGGCGAGGGCGGCCGGTTCGACGCCGGAAACAAATATTCAAACTCACTTAATATATCCTCGGCGGCCTCACAAAGTTTCGCGCCTTTTTTGATAAGATCATGGCAACCCTTGCTGCGCGGCGAATCAATGCGGCCGGGAACGGCAAAGACCTGCCGCCCGTATTCAGTCGCAAAATTCGACGTGATGAGCGCGCCACTGTGCAAATCAGCCTCCACAACGACCGTTCCCAAGGTCATGCCGGCCACGATGCGATTGCGGATGGCAAACGATTGTTTGTTGGCCTTGTAATTGAAGGGAAATTGCGTGACCAATGCCCCGTGCTCCGCGATGCGGTGGAACAATTCTTTGTTTTCGGGCGGGAAAACGAGGTTGATGCCCGTGCCCAGCACACAAACCGTCCGGCCTTTGGCCGTGAGCGCGCCCTGGTGTGCCGCGGTATCGATCCCACGTGCGCCGCCGCTCACAACGGTCACGCCGACGTAACCGAGTTGATACGCCAGCTTGCGGGCCGTTTCGATGCCGTAATGGGTCGTCTGCCGCGAACCGACCATGGCCACGGCATTTTTATCCTTCGTTTTCAATTCACCTTTCACATAGAGAACAACCGGCGGATCGTAGATCTCCCGGAGCATCGGCGGATAATTCTCATCGGAGGAAATCACAATTTTGCAGTCGAAATCGGAGACGCGTTTAAGCTCATCAGCAAGATCCACGTTCTTTTCCCATTTACTGATGGCCTCGGCGGTTTCCTCGCCGATATTGCGAACGCGGAGGAGTTGGGATTTGGAAGCCGTGAGGATTTTGGGCGCCTCGCCGAAATGTTCGAGCAACAGCCGCGCGCGCACCGGCCCGATGTTATCAATGAGGTTCAATGCCACCAGGGCTTCCCGGGAATCCATGCAGATTAAATAGTCATGATAGGGTGAGGCTGCAAGGATTGTTTCACCTATCCAACTGTAGCAGCCGGTTGTGCCAGCTCATTTTAACTTTTACAAAAGTAAATCATACGATGCCGCCCCTAACGGGGCTTTGAAGTTTTTTGGGGGACGTTTACTACAAAGATGCCACCCCTGACGGGGCTTGCCTTGATGCCTAAGAACAGTCGCCGACAAATTTTTAGCGCCGTAGGCGCGGCATATTTGTAGTTAACATCTATTATGTCCCCTAGCCCCGTTAGGGGCGGCATCGTCTGCGTATAAAAGCGAAATACGCCACAAAAAAACAAAAAAGCGAGGTTTTCACCTCGCCTTTCTGGAAATTTCGAAAAATTACTTGGCAGCCGGAGCGGCCTTTTCTTCCTTCTCGCGCACGAGCGTGGCGCCTTTGCCGAGGCGTTTGCGCAGGTAGGTGAGCTTCGCGCGGCGGACGGCGCCCTGACGCTCCACTTCAATCTTGTCCACGCGGGGCGAGTGCAGCGGAAAAATGCGCTCCACACCTTCGCCATAGCTGATGCGGCGCACGGAGAACGTTTCGTTCAATCCCGTGCCGCGTTTGCCGATAACCACACCCGAAAAGATCTGGATGCGTTCCTTTTCGCCTTCCACGACTTTGGTGTGCACTTTCACAGAATCGCCGACGTTGAATTTGGCGTTGTCTTTGCGAAACTGTTCCGACTCAATTTTCTTTTGCAATATCTGGTTCATAAATTTTATTTCAATAAATCCGGCCGGTTTTTCTCCGTCCGTTTCTTTGCTTGCTCGCGCCGCCATTTCTCGATCCCGGCATGGTTGCCCGAGACCAAAACGTCCGGCACTTTCATTCCGCGGAACTCCGCCGGCCGCGTGTACTGCGGATATTCCAGCAATCCGTGGCTGAACGATTCATCGCGCGAGCTTTCATCATCGCCCAGCACTCCGGGCAACAGCCGCGTGACCGCATCGATCACTACCATCGCGGGCAACGCGCCGTTCGTCAAAACGTAATCGCCGATGGACAGTTCATCGTCCGCCAGCGTCTCGCGCACTCGCTCGTCAAAACCTTCATAATGACCGGTGACGAGCAACAAATCTGTCTCCGCCGCCAGTTCCGCCGCGATCGGCTGGCTGAACTTTCGCCCACCCGGCGAGAGCAAAATCACTTTCGTCTTCTCGCGCTTCAGGCTCTCGACCGCTTCAAAGAGCGGCTCCGGCTTCATCAGCATTCCCGGCCCGCCGCCGAACGGTTTGTCATCCACGGTCCGATGCCGGTCATGCGTCCAATCGCGCAGGTCGTGGATCTTCAGGTCCAGCAGGCCCTTGTTACGCGCGCGCTTGATGATGCTTTCATCGAGCGGCCCGGCGAACATTGCCGGAAACAACGTAAGCACGTCGATCTTCATACGTGCCAAAATTCAGATCACTCCGCCTTGTCCTCGATGATCTCCAGCGCGCAACGCAGTCCCTTTTTCGCGCTCCCGGCCAGGAGCAGCGAGCGGATCGCATTGATCGTCACGCCCTGGCGTCCGATGATCTTGCCGACGTCGGCGGGATCCAGGCGCAACTCATAAACCGTCATCCCGGCGCGGTCAACCGGCGTGATCGAGACCGCCTCGGGTTTCTGCACGAGTCCTTTGACGACGTATTCGAGGAACTCTTGCATGGAAAAATTAAGCCGCTGCCGGAACCGCTTTGCCGGCCTTCTTGATGAAGCTGGCAACGGTGTCGCTGGGCTGCGCGCCTTTGCTCAGCCAATATTGCGCGCGCTCGAGCTTGAGGGTGAAGTTATCGCCCTGCTTGAGCGGCTGATAGGTGCCGATCTCCTCAATGAATTTGCCGTCGCGCGGACTGCGGCTGTCGGCCACGACGATGCGGAACGCCGGCAGGTTCTTGGTGCCGACCCTTTTCATGCGAATTTTTACTGACATAAATTTATCAAAAGAGCGTGGAAAATATCATTTGCAGGCCTTTTTGCAAGCATTGATTTTATAAGAAACAGAGACTTCAGCTTTTGTCTTGAGAACGCTCCGGTTAGAGGCAAACGGCCTATTTCCTCCTTGCTGTAGTAAAGTTTAAGGCGATAATTGCATTATGACTGCCACAGCCGTCATTGAAGAGATTAAACATTTGCCGCGTGAGGAACAATCGCGCGTCATCCAGTTTGTCAGCGAACTTGCCCGCAAGCACCATCTCACAGGAGAAGAATTGGGAAAATTGGCCAAACAAATGGTTGAGACAAAAGATCCCGCGGAAGCCGGCCGATTGCAGGAAGAGATTGTGCGCGGATTTTACGGCGACAAGCCCCATGCCTGAAATTCGCCGCCAGGCATTGCCCGAAGCCCTTCTGCGGCATCTTCTGACGCGGGTGCGCCAACGCGAGATTTCTGAAGATCAACTTGTCCTGCTTGCGCAATGGCTTGACTCAAATCCCAAGGTGCCGGAAGGAAAATGGTTCAAAAAATTCTCCGCAATGATTGTTTGTGGCGAAGGCGAATTAATCAAAACATTTCTGCTCCCGGGTCAGATTCCAACTGGCAAAGAAATCCATTAGAACACCGCGCAATTGAAAGCTTGCAACTTCCCTTCTCTGGCCAGTGGCAACCAGGCAAAGAAGCCAACGAGCTATTTACTGCTTGCGGCGATTAAATTTGCGGCGACAATTATTGGTAATGAAAGCGAAGACTCAAAAACATCTGACCCGCGAAGAGTTGCTCCGGCGCATCTGGATAGATCCGGCTCGGTGCTTCGGAAAGCCGTGTATTCGCGGCCATCGCATCTGGGTTTCGCTGATTCTCGATTTGCTTGCCTCGGGCACGACTGAACGGGAAATTCTTAAAGATTATCCCGGCCTCGAACCAGAAGACATCCAGGCCTGCATTGCTTATGGCGCTGAAATGGCACGCGAACGCTATGTGGACGTGCCGCTTGAAGCGCATGCATGAAACTCAAGCTGGACGAAAATCTTGGTGAACGCGGGCGACAAATCCTCTCTACGGCCGGCCACGATGTTGAAACCGTTGTCAGCCAATCCCTTCAACGAGCCAATGATTTAAAAGTTATTGAGTGTTGTCGGCAGGAAAAACGCGCGCTGGTTTCGCTCGATTTGGATTTTGCAAACTCGCTTCGCTTTCGCCCAAGCCAATATTCAGGAATCGCAGTGTTGCGCCTGCCACACAAACCCTCAAATGAAGATTTGATGGATGTGATCCGCACATTGGCTGCCGGATTGGAACGCGAAAAATTGGAAGGAAAACTTTGGATAGTTGAGTCTGGCAGAATTCGAGTGTTTCAGGAAAAGGAAAGCGATTGAAAACTTGCAACTTCCGTCCCCGGGCTTGACACTAATCTGCAATGAGCCAGCCGTACGAGGAAATCCTGGAAGGCGCCACCTTGCCGCGTTCCGCGCCCGACCCTCGGCATGAGGTCATCTGCGACCGGCTCCACGCGGCGATGAATGCCAGTGTGGCCAATATCGGCACAGCATTGCTCCTGGCGCCGCGCACCCGCATCCAGGTCAGCCGGGGCACGGCCATCCGGCCCGACCTCGCCGTGGTGATGGCCGCCAATCAAAAGCTCTTCCTGGCCGTGGAAATCATCACCCGCGGCGACCACAATGCCGATACCGTGGTCAAAAAGGAGATTTACGAAAAAATCCGCGTTCCCCGCCTCTGGATGGTCGATCCGCGCTACGACAACGTGGAGGTCTATCACAGCATGGAGTTTGGCCTGCAACTGAAAGGCATCCTCGCCGGGAGCGAGCTTTTGACCGAGCAGCTTTTCCCGGAATTCCAGATGGCCATCTCGGAAATATTTGCGATGCCTAGAGCGTTTTAAAAAATAATGTGGCCGTTCGGAGCGAGGATTTTTGGGATTTTGGCAAGGCTTTGGCGAAGGAGCATGTTTGAAAACCCTGTGACTGAGCCGAAACGTAGCCAAAACCCAAAAAGACCGCTTCCCTTCCTTTTCCCCCGAATGGCTACAGTATTTTTTAAACCGCTCTAAGGCTTGATTTCCCGCATGTCGGGGTTATTGTAAGCCTCATAGCAAAAGGTTGGTTGAAGAAAGAATCTTATGAAAATGATGAAATCAATACTCGCCGCCGGAGTGATCCTGGCGGGAACAGCCGGCCTGGCGCTGGCTGCCGACCCGGTCACCATCACCGGAAACATGGTCTGCGCCAAGTGCGTGTTGCATGAGACCAAGGAATGCCAAAACGTGGTGCAGGTCATGCAAGGCACCAACACGGTGAATTATTACCTCATCCAAAACGACGTCAGCACGAACGCCCATCCTGCCATTTGCGGCGGCTCTTCGGAAAAAGTCACCGTCACCGGCACGGTCAAGAAAAAGCACGGCAAAGAAGTCATGACGCCCACGACCATTGACGTGGTGAAGTCCTGAAAAAAGTTTAAAATAATCAAAACCGCCGGATCCATGATCCGGCGGTTTTTTATTTTGGGGAGCACTACCGAAGACACTGTCGACTGCATCTGCATAAATGATTCCAGCGCGGGTATTAAGGACAACGTACAATATTTATCCCATATTTCTGATCAGCAACACAATTCCGGCCGTAATGAGCGATAGCGCCACTAGAGCCACACATCTGATTATCACGCAATACTGCCAGGTGCCTTTTCCTTTCTTTGGATATTTCTTATTCAACTTCTTAAAACTCAAGGATCTGTCTTGCTGGCGCACATTCATCCACAAATAACCATAATTTTTTACGTTTGAATAAATCCCAGCCATCATCGTGGCTCCAAGCAATATAAGAGACACTGCAATCCCAATCCGGCTTTGGTGCTTGTGCCCCGTCGAGTCTAAAAACGCTGAAACTACAAAAGTAACCATGTAGAGCGACAAACCAAGGTAAATGGCGATACCTTCTTTCTTCATATACCTAACGCTTCAAAGTTGACCCACGCCCCGAACAGCTCTGATTGAACTTCACGCAGTCCTCATATTTCACACCTGTGCCGCCAAAAATATCCAGCGCTGAACCGATGGTCAGGTCCACTTTGCCGCCACCCAATGTGGTGACTGCTTCCAGATCAGCCAGCGAATTTGCGCCGCCAGCGTAAGTCATCGGAAGCGGCGTCCATTGGCCAAGTTTTTCGACCAGTTCACGATCAATGCCGCGGCACAAGCCTTCTACATCCACTGCATGGATCAAAAATTCGGCGCAGTAATCGGAAAACTTTCTCAACGTTTCCCGACTGACTTCCAGTTCTGTGAACTTTTGCCAACGGTCGGTGACTACAAAGTATTTATCGCCGCGTTTGCGGCAACTGAGGTCGAGGACGAGTTTTTGGCGTCCGATGGCCTTGATGAGTTCTTCCAATCGCTTCCAATCTACACGGCCCTCGCGGAAGACCCAACTGGTGACGATGACATGGGACGCGCCGGCATCAAGCCACACGTGGGCGTTTTCGGCGTTCACACCGCCGCCCAGGTGCAGCCCGCCGGAAAATGCCGCGAGCGCAGCGCGGGCTTCGGCTTCATTGCCGGGCCCTAGTTGGATAACATGGCCGCCGGACAATCCGTCGCGCTGGTAGAGTTCCGCAAACCAGGCAGCAGATTTTTCCGAGACAAAATTGGTGCGCACGTCGGCCCCAAGCGTGCCGCCGACGATCTGCTTCACTTTGCCTTCATGCAAGTCGATGCATGGACGAAACATGCCGACAGGCTAAAACGGAAAGGAAGAATTAACCACGAAAAACACGAAGGGTACGAAGAGAAAATCCCCAAAAGCCAAAACCATTTCCCAGGCGGAAATCATTTGAAAAGGTAACAATCAGGAAAATATTTCATCTCCTCACAGTAAAAATTTGACGAGTCAGCCGAAAAATTGAATCTTGTGAGACTTGTCTGTGAGAGAGTTATGTAAAAGCAGCCCGTGGCTTGCCGTTGCAGTCCTGCTGGGTAGTTTTTTGATCTCCGCGAACGCCCGTCCGTATGGACTTGATACGCGTCCGCAGGCTGGCGCATTCCTGAATGGCGCCATGCCGGAGGTTGCGCCGGCCATTTCCGGAAACTGGTCGGCGGTGAACGCTTTTCCGAACCTGCTCTTCACAAATTCCGTGGGCCTCACTTCGATCCCCGGCACGGACGAGTTATGCGTGTGGGAACGCGAAGGGCGCGTTTGGAGTTTCGTCAATTCCCCGGCCACCACGGAAAAGAAGCTGGTGCTGGACCTCCATAACCAATGCCAGGGCTGGGACGATTCAGGATTGCTGGGCGTCGCGTTCCAGGCCGGCTTCCCCACGAACCATTACATCTACGTTTATTACACCTGGGTCAAACCCGGCACAGTCACCGGCGATCCCAATACGCGGCCCAATCCCTACATGCCCGACACGTATCACGACCGGCTGGAGCGGTACACGCTGGACGCAAACGGCGTGGCCATCCCAGGTTCTGAAACGGTGCTGATCGATCTCACGGACCAAACAGTCTGGCATCACGGCGGCGGAATGTTTTTTCATCCCAAAGATGGCTTTCTCTATTTAACAATGGGAAATAATTCCAACCCGGACAACGACCAGATCATCAATAGGAGCCTGTACGGGGGGGTGCTGCGCATCGATGTGGATTGTCGCGGCGGGAACATCAGTCATCCCATCCCTCGCCAGCCGCTCAACGGCCATACGGCCAATTATTATGTTCCCAACGATAATCCGTGGGTCGGCGCGACGAATGTGATGGGCGAAACCAATGTGCTGGAGGAATTTTTCTGCCTCGGCCTGCGCAGCCCGCACCGGATGACCTACGATTCGGGAAGCGGGAGGATTTATATCGGCGACGTCGGCGACAGCGCGCGTGAAGAAGTCGATATCATCCAGCCCGGCGAAAAAGGATTGAATTTCCAATGGCCTTACCGCGAAGGAAAGCTCGGCACAATGAAATCGCCCTACATCGGCGCCAGCCGCGATCCGGTGTTGGATTATCCGCATACGGATGGCCGCGCGGTCATTGGCGGTTATGTTTATCGCGGCAAGAAATTTGCCCACGATCTGGGTGGCAAATACATTTTTGGCGATAACGTCTTTCGCACCGTATGGGCCATGGACGAAACGACCACCCCGGCCAGCAAAATACTTTTATGCGTGATGCCCAAGGGCACCGGGCCGAACTCGGGATCGGATTATACGGGACTGTCCTCGTTTGGCACAGATGCGGACGGTGAAATCTATTTCTGCCAGATGAGCAGCATTGGCGGCAGCATCTACACTTTGGCGCGGGGTGGTCCGCCGCCGCCAACTCATCCCATCCCCAAATTGCTTTCGCAGACAGGTGTTTTCACTGACCTCAAGACGATGACCCCGGCGCCGTTCCTCATCCCGTACATGGTCAATTCGCCCTTGTGGTCGGATGGCGCGGTGAAACAGCGCTGGATGGTCTTGCCGGACAATACGCAAATCCAGTTTTCTGACACGCGCGAATGGACCTTCCCCGCCGGAACGGTTTTTGTGAAGAATTTTTCGTTGCCGGTGGATGACACCGATTCAAGTATTCTCCGCCGTCTCGAGACCCGCATCCTGGTGCGCGACACCAACGGCACGGTGTATGGCGCCAGCTACAAGTGGCGGCCGGATTATTCGGATGCCGACGTGGTCGAGGCGGGTACCACCGAACCGATTCAAATCAAGACGGCCACGGGGATGCGCACGCAAACCTGGTTTTACCCCGGCAAACAGGATTGTTTGACCTGCCACACGCCGCAATCCGGCGGCGTCCTGGGCGTCAACACGCGCCAGCTCAACGGCGATTACACGTATCCCGATGGCGTGAGAGACAATCAATTGCGGACCCTCAATCATATCCATGTTTTCAAGCCGCGCCTAACGGAAGAACAGATCCGCAGGATGAACTGGGAGGCTTCCGTGACCAATGCCGATGCGTCGCTGGAACTGCGCGCCCGCTCGTATCTGGATTCAAATTGCGCGCAGTGCCATCGGCCCGGCGGCGTCGGCGCGTTTTTTGACGCGCGCTTCGATACGCCGTTGGACCGGCAGGGTCTTATCAACGGGCCGGTCGCCAATCCACTCGGCATTTCGGGCGCCAAAGTCATCGTGCCGGGCGACCCGGACAGATCCGTCCTCTACCATCGTATCAGCGTCGTGGGCGAGGGCCAAATGCCGCCCCTGGCGCGCAACGTGGTGGACAGCAATGCGGTGGCGGTCATCGGCGCATGGATCAGTTCGCTGCCGGTCATTCAATCGTCCCTGCCGCACGGATGGTCGCACGCGGACATCGGCGAAGTAGGCCCGCAAGGTGATGCCAGTTTCCTCCAGGGCCGATACAATGTCATCGCTTCAGGCTCGGACATCTGGGGCACGAACGATGGTTTTCATTTCGCCTACCTTCCGATGAATGGCGACGGCCAGATCATCGCGCGCGTGATGTCCATGCAATACACCGATCCCTGGGCCAAGACGGGCATAATGTTCCGCGAAGGGCTTGGGGCAGGCGATAAATACGCCACTATGGTCGTGACCGCAGGCGGCGCATCGGCTTACCAATGGCGTCCGGACGAAAATGCGGCGGGCCGCAATACCGACGGCACCACGATCGAATTGCCCTATTGGCTTAAGTTAGTCCGCCAGGGCGATACGTTCTCGGGCTACCTTTCAAAGGATGGAAAAGATTGGCATCGCGTGGACGATATTTCCGTGCCGATGGCCAAAAAGATTTACGTGGGCCTGGCCGTCAGCGCGCACAACAACACCGTGCTCAATTCAGCGATGTTCGATAATGTGAAGGTATCGAGGCCGGGAGAACCAGCACCCGCTAATGGGCGTTGATCAGAACGAAATGGAATCATTCACACCGGCAAATTCAAAGATGCCTTTTGTGAATACAATGCCATCAGCGCGGCGCCGATTGCCTGCGACATATCGCCCAGGGCCGCCGGGACAAATTTGATGCCGTTTTGCGACGGCCAGAAATATTTCCGTGCGCTTTCCTGGACAATACGCAAGTAACGTTCGCGAAATTCCGGCGTGGTCGATTCCGGATCCATCAATCCGCCGCCAATGACCACAATGCCGGCGTCCAGCGCGAGCGTGAGGTTGGCAACATGAATGCCAAGCGCGCGGGCTTGAAAATCAAAGATCTCCTGCGCCAGCGCATCGCCTTTTTGCGCGCGGGTGCGAAGCGACAATGCTTTTTCCTTGGGGGTGGCAGTGGACTTCGCCAATTCATGATCGGGATATTTCAAAAGCTTTTCTTCCAGCAATCGGGGCAAACCGGAAATGGTCGTGTAGGCTTCGATGCAGCCCCAATCGCGACCGCAACCGCATGGGAATGGCTTGCCGGTGACGCCAAGCAGATGCAGCGGCGCGGGCATGTGCGCGGTTTCCATTCCGACCAACGTGTCGCCCTCGAGCGGCAATCCATCCGCCCCGATGAACGCCGAGCCGAGACCGGAACCCGGCATGAGCATCAGCACTGAGGCGCGTGAATTTCCCCGGGCCAATTGAGCTTCGGCAATGCCGCCGCATTTGCCGTCGTTGCCGACCACCAGCGATACTTCATGCCCTGCTTCTCGTACGAGCGCGCGATGATAATCGGCGTGGACGTTCCATCCGGCAAAACTCGCGGACAGGTTCGCGGCCTTGCCCAGCACGCCATAACTTTCATACGGCCCGGGGATCGACAGGCCAACGCCCTGCACTTGCGCCCAGGACAGTTTGTTTTCCGCGAGAAATTCGGCGATGGACGAGATCCAACTAACGACGACCGCGTCGCGGCCATTTGCGGAATTGGTGGAGCGCTGAAACAATTTGGTGGTGACGGCTTCGCCATTCTCAAAAACCGCGGCGGTCTTGCATGTCGTTCCGCCGTTGTCCGTGCCGATGAAAATTTTTGGCAAACTCATGGGTACGCAAAGTTTCCGATACCAGCCCCCAAAGGCAATGATTATGTTCGTTCAGATGAATGGCTGAAATAGCTGATTTTCTAAATTGACCTGCGGATAGAGCGAAGTATTTTGTTGTCATGAGTACTGTCAAAGAGATTGAGAGCGCTATCAGCAAATTGTCGCGCAATGATTTGACGACTTTGGAATCATGGTTTGCCGAGTTTACCACCGATGCGTGGGACCGCCAGATTGAGAGCGATGCAAAGAGCGGCCGGCTCGATGCGTTTTATCAGAAACTTCAAAAAGAAAATCTAGGCCAGCCGGACGTTCCGCTCAATGAAGTCCTCAACGAAGAAAAGCTTCCGTAGCCGGTATCAGGCGTTACCGTTGGAAACCCGCCAACTTGCCCGCAAGAATTTTCGTCTTTGGCTGCGCAACCCGCGCCATCCTTCGATCCACTTCAAAAAAGTTGGCAAGTTTTGGTCCGCACGTGTTGGTGATAATTATCGGGCTTTGGCCACTATCAATGGCGATCAAGTGGAATGGTTTTGGATCGGTTCGCACGACGAATATGAAACTATCATCGGCCGCCGATGATGGGAATTCGATTATTCCTCCCAATTTCCAGGCTTTATTACAATCGCAAATCGTATATCGTAAGTCATAAATGAACGAGTCTTTGGTCATCGCAGGCAGAATTTTCCGGTCGCGCCTCATTCTGGGCACGGGAAAATTCTCCTCGCCCGAAGCGATGCGCGATGCGCTGGACGCCAGCGGCGCGGAAATGGTCACCGTGGCCTTGCGCCGCGCCGACCTCACCGGCAAGGGTGATCCGTTTGCAAACATTTTGGAGTTCATCGATCCCAAAAAATATCTTCTGCTCCCCAATACCAGTGGCGCGATGAACGCCGGGGAAGCCGTGCGCGTGGCGCGGATGGCTGTGGCCGCCGGACTGCCCAAATGGGTTAAGCTCGAGATCCATCCCGACCCGCGCTATTTGCTACCCGACCCGGTTGAAACATTTCGCGCGGCCGAAATTTTAGTGAAAGAAGGTTTCACCGTGCTGCCCTATATCAATGCCGACCCGGTGCTGGCAAAACGATTGCAGGACGTTGGCGTAGCCACGGTCATGCCGTTGGGTTCGCCCATCGGCTCGAACCGCGGCATCCAGACGCGCGACCAGATCCGCATCATCATCGAGCAGGCCACCGTTCCGGTGGTGGTGGATGCCGGACTCGGCGCGCCGAGCCATGCCGCCGAAGCCATGGAAATGGGCGCGGACGCCGCGCTGGTGAACACCGCCATTGCCGTGGCGAGCGACCCGAACAGAATGGCTGTGGCGTTCAAAATGGCGGTCGAAGCCGGACGCGCCGCATTCGAATCCGGTTTGGCTGCGGAGATAGAAACCGCGAGCGCCACGAGTCCATTGACGGCATTTTTGGATTAATTAGACGCAGGTTGACGACACTGCCATTTATTGACAATTTGTCAAAATTTTAATAAATTGAATTGTGGAAACGATCACTTTTCAAGTAGAGCGTGGCACGCGTTCGCGGCTGCGGAAAATCAATCGGAATTTGTCGGCGTTGATGCGGCAAAGCGTGGAGCAATTGCTGGAGCGAAAAACTGAAACGGCCAGCGGTTATGCGCGCATCGCTCATTTGGCCGGTTCGCTTAAGAGTGGACGAAAAGATCTTTCCACGACGAAAGATTATCTGCAAATCTATGCAAAGAAACATCGCTGATGCCAGTGCGGTCATCGCGTTTTTAGATGCAAGCGATTCGCAAAACGAATGGGCGATAGAGCAGTTTTCTCATTTTGATTTTTTGGAGACTTGCTCGCCGGCTTTAGCGGAGATGTGCGCGCGATTGAGGTTCGCCGGTTTGGAGCAAACGTTGCCGTTGAAAATGGTTCGCGCTGGTTTTTTACGCGTCACGTTTGACGAATCGAAAAACATTGCCCGCGTGATTGAGTTGATGGAAAAATATCGGGATTTGCCGATGGATTTTGCCGATGCCTGTCTAGTGGCCATGAGCGAGGAACAAAAAAGCTCGGTGGTTTTGACTTTGGACAGCGATTTCAAAATTTACCGCCGTCACGGACGCGGACATATTCCAACTCTTTCTCCATAAAATGAATTCAAAAAATCTTTCCTCTTCACGCGCGCGGCAAATTTTGTCAGGCGCGGGCAAAGTGCGCGTGCTGGTGTTGGGCGATGTGATGCTGGATCAATTCATCTGGGGCAGCGTCGCGCGCATCTCGCCGGAAGCGCCGGTGCCGGTGCTGGATTTCGAACGCGAGAGTTTTATGCCCGGCGGCGCGGCCAACGTGGCGCGCAATCTCACTTCCTTCAATGTCTCAACAGAAATTTTCGGCGCGATCGGCGAGGATGACGCAGCGCACCAATTGAAAAGACTTCTGGCCGCGCAACACATCGGTTGCCATGGACTGGTCACGAACCCGGCGCGGCATACGAGCGTCAAAACACGCGTGGTGGCGCATAAACAACAAGTCGTGCGCATCGACCGTGAGACGCGTGACGGGTTGGACACGAAACTGACGGGCCAGTTGCTCAGCGCCGTGAAAAAACAATTGCCGAAAGCGGACGCGGTCATCATTGGCGATTACGGCAAGGGCGTCGTCACGCAACTGCTGCTCAACGACATCAAGCGGATGTGCCGCGAGCGGGGCGTATGGTTGAGCCTGGACCCCAAGCCGGTGCATCACCTGAATCTGAGCAGCCTTTCGCTCATCACGCCGAACCGCAAGGAAACGTTTGAACTGGCGAATCTGCCGGATGAAACGAAAAACGCGAATCCCCTGGCCGATAAAAACCTGATGCAGGCCGCCGAAAGGCTGCTGAACGAATTGCGCCCGGCGGTATTGCTCATCACGCTCGGCGAACTGGGAATGCTCCTGTGCCAGCGCGGGCAAAAGCCGTTCCACATCCCCACGGTTGCGCAAGAAGTCTTCGATGTCTCCGGCGCGGGTGATACAGTCATCGCCACGTTCACGCTGGCCATCGCGGCGGGTGCGTCGCCGATCGAGGCGGCGATCCTGTCCAATCACGCCGCCGGCATCGTGGTCGGCAAACTCGGCACCGCCACGACCTCACCGGAGGAACTGTTGAAAAGTTTCTCGAATCGTTAAGACGTTTGTGAGCCTGAAATTATTCTTAAACCGCATGCACTTACCCGCTTCCTCTCCTCCTTGCCGCGTCGTAGCGCAGCGAAGACGGGTCAACGGGGAAAAGGTTAGGATGAGGGGTAAGAAATTACGGTTGCGTTTGATACGAATGATCACGCGATGAAAATTACGGTCAAAACCATCCGCGCCATGAAAAAACGCGGCGAGCAGATCGCCTCGCTCACGGCGTATGATTATCCGTCGGCCAAGCTGCTGGATGAAGCAGGCATACCCATGATGCTGGTCGGCGATTCGCTGGGCATGGTTGTGTTGGGTTACCCAAACACCACTCATGTGACGATGGAGGAGATTCTGCATCATCTTCGGATGGTTGCCCGCGTAAAACCTTCGGCCCTGTTGGGTGCAGACCTGCCTTTTAAAAGTTACACCACCGTAAAGAGGGCCGTTGCTAATGCAAAGAAACTGGCAGTAGCCGGAGCGGAATTTGTGAAGGCCGAGGGCGGCCAGGAAATTTTGCCGCAAGTGCGCGCCATTATTGCTGCGGGCATCCCGTTTTGCGGACACCTGGGAATGTTGCCGCAGCATGTGCTCGAAGAAGGCGGCTACCGCGTAAAGGGCAAGACGCAGGATGAGCAGGATAGATTATTGGCGGATGCCAAAGCATTGGAGAAGGCCGGCGCATTTGCCATCGTACTGGAATTGGTGGTTCCGGTCGTGGCCAAAGAAATTTCAAAAGCCATCTCCATCCCCACCATCGGCATCGGCAGCGGTGAGGGTTGCGATGGACAGGTATTGGTGACATCAGACTTGATCGGAATGTTCCCGTGGTTCCGTCCGCGGTTCGTGCAACCACGCGCGAATGTCGCCGCTGACATCAAATCCGCCGTGACGGCATGGAAAAAGTCCGTGGAATCGAAATGATGCTCCGATAGGCGCGATAGCGTCTTGGAGTGCGGCAGTCCTCTGCCGCTTTCGGTTTTTCGAACATAGCCCCTTGCGTGTTGGGCGTTGAATGTTTCCAAAGATCCATAGAGAGGGTGAGGGTGGGTATGAGACGATAACGAGGCATTCATATTTTCCACGCGATTTTCACTCACATCATGCTTGTAAAACTCGACCATTGAGGATTTTCAGTTAAATTTCCCGCGTGCATGATCAGGAATCACCGGAGAATTTGCCGGACGAGCCGGCCCCAAAATCCGCGACGCAGGATGCGTACGCGGTTTTGCGGTATCCGGATTTTTTCCGCTATCTCATCGGCCGTTTTACGGCCTCGCTAGGCCAGCAAACGCTGGTCGTCGCCATCGATTGGGAGCTTTATCAACGAACCAAATCGGCCCTGCCTCTGATGTTTGTGGGTCTGTCGATCATGATTCCGATGATCCTTTGCACGGTTCCCGCCGGACATTTTGCCGACACGTTCAACCGGAAGAAAATCATTTTGGCATCCACCCTGATCAGCGGCGTGGTCAGCGTGGCATTAGCCCTGTTCTCCTGGTACATGGCGCCTGTCTTTTGGATCTACCTCTGCCTGGTGGTGTTGGGGGCGGCGAGAACATTCCTATGGCCGGCCAGCGCCGCCTTCGTCACCGGCCTGGTCCCTCGCGAACAATTTTCGCGCGCCGTGACATTCAACAGCGGAGCTTTTCAAATGACCGCCGTGCTTGGCCCGATGGCTTTCTGGGCAATTCTCGCCCTCACTCCCCATGCGGAAGAAAAAGCCACCGCGTGGTCGGTTTATGCCTTCAATGCGTTTGCTTCGCTCCTTTGCTTTTTCCTCGTTGTGCCCATCAAACACGTGCACAAGGCCCGCGAAGCGGAGCCGGTCTCTGCCCGGAGCCTCATTGAAGGATTTAGTTTCGTTTACAAAAATAAAATCATCCTCGGCATCATCACGCTGGACCTCTTCGCCGTCCTGTTGGGAGGTACCGTGACCATCCTGCCCATCTACCAGCAGAATGTTTTCCACGTGGGCCCCGGTGGCCTGGCGTGGTTGCGCAATTCCATGTCCATCGGCGCGATCATCTGCGCGTTCATCATCACCCATCGTCCGCCGATACAAAAGGCCGGGCGCGCGATGCTGCTCTCAGTGATCATTTTTGGCGTGACCACAATCCTGTTCGGCGTGGCCAATCAAAATTGTTTCGGCACAGGATTGTCCAACATGTTTTGGTTCTGGTTCGCGTTCGCCATGATGGCGATCGCCGGCGCGGTGGACAACGTGAGCGTGGTCGTGCGCCAGACCCTGGTGCAGATCCTCACGCCGGATGAAAAACGCGGGCGCGTTTCGGCCGTGAACAGCCTGTTCATCGGCACTTCCAACGAACTGGGCGGAAGCCGTTCCGCGTTGATCGCCTATTGCTTCACCAGGACGTCCTTCCTGGGAAATGCCGCCGCGACCGGCGCGATCGTATCCACCGTGACCGGCGGCATCGGCACAATTTTAGTGGTGATTGTCGTGGCCTGGTTATGGCCAGAAATCCGGCGGTATGGAAAACTGGGGTGATCCTCAACCTCACTGAAATAGTCATGTTCTCATTCGAAATAATGCTCGAATTACCTTCCTTCTCCCCTCAACGGGGAGAAGGATTAAGGATGAGGGGTGAGACAACTGCACGGCGCAATTTCACAGCCTCTCACACTTCATCTTGACGCCTTCCCGCAGAGGTTTATTTTCGGCCTATGAGAATGATTAAATCATCTATCTTGATTTTGGCTCTCGCCGCTACTGCGCCCTTCGCGCGCGCGCAGGACGCCGCCACGCAACAACAACTCGACAAATTGTCCGGCCAGATCCAGGACATCACCGCCGCCCTTGATGTCCAGAACAAGCGCATTGGCGCCCTTGAACAAAAGCTCAGCGACCTTCAGGACAAACTCAACCAGCCCGGCGGCAATAACTTCGCCGGCGCCGATGACCTGAAAAAACTCGCCGACCAGGTCCAGCAGATCGACCAGAAACGCCAGTCGGATAATGCTCAGATTTTGAAAGAACTCGAGCGGTTGGAAAAATCCTTGAACGGCTCCTCCAGCCACATCCCGGATTCCAGCGCCGCGACCACGACCAATTCAATGCCTGCCGTTTCCCCTTATGCCACTGCCCCCCATTACGAATACGAGATCAAAGCCGGCGATACCATCGGGGCCGTCGCCAAAGCCTACGTCGCTCAGGGCATTAAAGTGACCACCAGCGAAATCTTGAAAGCCAATCCCGGTTTAAAACCCAGCAATTTGCACGTCGGCCAAAAGATCATCATTCCCCAGCCACAGTAAAATCAGTTTGGAAATTTGGAGTGGATGAGCAACACGCCCACGGCGGCGGCCAGGCAGTAATAACCGAACCAGGACCAGCGCCCGCCTTCCAGCCAGCGTGACAACCATTTGAGCGCCAGCAAACCGGCGGCAAAACTGAAAATCATCCCCACCACGTCCGGCACCAACAGGTGCGCCAGGGAAGTCTGCCCGTTGAAAGCGTGTTCCTTGAGCAGCCGGTGCAGTTCCTGCGCGATCGCCGCCGGTGTCAGGACTACTGCCAAAGCAAAACTGAATTCCTCCAGCTTCTTTTTCGGCAATCCCAATAATAGGCCCGTGGAAATGGTCGAACCTGAACGCGAAAATCCGCGGAACGGTATGCAGAACCCCTGGACAATGCCGATCCAGACCGAGTGCGAAGGCTGGATCTCCTTGTCCGGCCCGCGCTTTTCGCCGCGCCAGCCCGCAAAAATGATCAACACTCCCACAACCGCCAGCGCCACCGCGATCAATTGCAGATTCCCGAACAATTCCTCGATGTCACCCCCGTGCAGGAACACTTTCCGGATCACCGTCTTCACCACTTCATAAACGACCGCGGTGCAGAACGACGCGATGAGAAGCTGGATCACAAACCATTGCGTCTGTCCCCGGGACTGGAAATAATCGCGCCGCCAGGCGTTCCAGAAATAAACGATCACGGCGAACATCGTGCCCGTGTGCAACATCACCAGCAGCAGCGTCAGTTCAGGCGCCGAGGGGTTCAGACCCATGAGCTTTTCCGTGGCGATGACATGGGCGGAACTGGATACCGGCAGCAACTCGCACGCGCCCTGGATGATCGCCAGGATCAGGATTTGAATATAATTGAGCATTTGAAAATACGAGTTTCAATCAAGCGCCGCCAAAAGGCAATTTTCTTCGTGGGCCGTAGCGGCGTCTCGGCAGAGCGCCGCCATTTTTCGTTCATTACGATGGCTGTCTCTGCTTGAAGCCTGTTCATGCGCCCGATGGCGTCCGACTGCTTTTCCTTCTCCCCTCAACGGGGAGAAGGTCAGGATGAGGGGTGAGACAACAGAAAGTCCACCTGCCGCAGTGACTTCACTAGTCATTCCTTCTCAGACTTACTTCTTCTTCCAGAACAACGCCGTCGAATCCTCGTCGCGCATCTTGATCTTGAGCTGGCCCAGGATGGAATGCCATGAGATGTAGATCTTGTGCCAGTTGTTCTCCAGGCCGCGCAACTCGCCGTCGCCCATCTCGCTCAGGTAGCGGAGCGAGGGCGCCAGGCTGATGAGCGAGAGGATTTCGTCCTTGGAGGGCGACTGGGCCTCGATGGCGGCGAAGATGCCCTCCAGGTCCTGCGCGATGACGCTCTTGAGCTCCAGGAAATTGGTCTCATCGTCGGGCGTGAATTTTTTGGAACGCGCCAGGTTGATAAAATGGTTGAATTGCTTCCAGCATTCGATGTGCGTCTCCGTTTGCTGGACCAGTTGTTCAATGCGTTTGACGTTCATGATTTTCGTTTTCTATTGCCGCATTCAAATCCGATACAAATTCTTTCCGGCGCAATTCTTTGACAATAAGAGCAATTGATGTTCCAAAACATCATTTCCATGTTTTCCAGCGCCTTTGCGATGAATTTACACTTCGTAGCGCGCATTTCCAGCGCCAAAAAGGTATTCTGCCCAGGCCGTTGTCCTTTTAATTGGCAGGATACGCCATTCGTCGGGCGCATTCCTGCATCAAAAGCTGGATACGCCTAACCCCAAAATCTCATAAGTTCAAGTTAAAAATACTTGAGCCTGCGTGGCCACAACCTTTTCAAGGATAGATGAGCCGATAAAACATATTGCTGCTGGTCATCGGTCTGGTGACAAGGTTGTGATTTGTCACAGTCAGCGGGAAGTTGGTCACCGAAACCCAGTTGGCTGGAAAAAGATTGGTGGTCGCAAGCAGGCGATAAGGGCTGGTAGGCACTCCCCAGTTCAACGTCTGGCTTTGGCCGGCCTCCGTGATGGCCAGGGATGGAACAACGACCTGCGCAACATGACCCACGCGGATGGTGTAATTGAACGTGTCAGCGATATAAATATTTCCGAAAGAATCCACAGCAATGCCTCGAGGACCATTGAAGCCAGCGGAGGTATAGAAACCGTCAGTTGAACCAGACCCTCCAGCGAGCACGGTGACTGCGCCGTTGGTGGAAATCACACGAACCAACCCAAACTCATTGTAGCCGTCGCTGACATAAATATTGCCAGCAGAATCGGAAGCCAGCGCATAAGGAAAGTAGAGAAGAGCATTGGTACCCAGGCCATCGTTGTCGCCAAAATAGCCCGCCTGCCCGGCAATGGTGGTGACAATCCAATTAGTGCCGGTGGAATCTATGGTGATCTTGCGCACCGTTTGATTGCCGGAATCAGCCACATAAACATTCCCCGCAGGATCGCAAGCCAAACCGGCTGGGCCATTGAAGCGTGCCTGGCTGTTGGTGCCGTCGCTGCTGCCGGGCTGGCCGGGCAAGCCGGCGATGGTGGTCACGGCCCAATTGGAAGTAGTGCCGACGCGGGACACTTTGCGGATCACGTTACTGTTATAATCCGCCACATAAAGATTGGTGAAGCTGTCCACGGCAATGCCCCAGGGTTCCGAAAACAAGGCGACGGTATTGGTGCCGTCAGCCCATCCTGCCACGCCGGTGGAACCGGCTAAAAGAGTCACCGAACCGGCGGGACTGACACGTTTAATAACGTCATTTCCAGAATCGCAGACATACAAATTTGAGGCAACGTCTATGGCGATTCCTTCGGGAGTAGAGAAGGTGGATTCTGGGACATAATAACTTACGTTGCCGGCTGGCGTGATTTTTCGGATGGTGCCGTCATAGTACTCAGCAACATAGATGTTGCCTGCCGCGTCACAAACCATTCCCTCGGGATAACCAAACGTGGCATTCGTTCCGTTGCCGTTTCCCACACCAAGGGTCCCTGCCCGTCCCGCCAAAGTGGAAATGACCAGCGCGGCATCGACGGTCAACGATGCAGGCGGAGTACTGGTGACCGAGCCTTGGCTGTTTGAAGCAACACACCGGAAAAGATCTTCGGACTGGCTCATTGAGGCGAGGGTGACAGCGAGATTGGTAGTGGTGGCGCCACCAAAAGTACTGTTGTTGGCCACTGCCGTCCAACTCAAGGTACCGGCTGGCTCACGCTGCCATTGATAAGTTGGCGCAGGACTACCGCTGACGCTGACGGCGAAGTTCACGGTCTGGCCCAAAACGCCGGCCTGTCCCGAAGGCACCATCGTGAACGTTGGAGCAATGGGCGGTGCGGTGCCAAAGATGATTTGGACATCGCGATATTCGTTGGGCGGTGTGCCTCCCACGTCCAGTGGATGAATCGTCACGCCCTGGCCGCTGGCTGCCGCGATGTCAGTAAAAATGCCGCCGATATATAACCCGGCATCCTGGTCGCTGTTACCGGGAGTATTCATGTCCAGCAAATCGCTTTGGCGCGTGTAGTTGTAGCCCCATTGGACATAAACACCATTGGTCATCGAATAATTGGTGCTGAAATCGTCACGGCACGAGACCCAATAATTGTAGGTGCTGTCCTTGACGATCTTAAGCGCGAGCGTTTCTCCGGGAGCGGAGGCGGTGTTGTTGTGATCAAAAGCGTAAATTCGATAGGTGCCGTTGGCCGTGACGGTCTGGACTTGAGAATCTGCGATCCACCCCAAAATATTTTTGAACCAGGGACAAAAATCCGTCTCAGGATTGTTGGCAAAATTAGAGCCCATCGTGTCAAAATCATCGCCGTATTCGGTGTCCACGCCGGAGGGGCTGATGGGATTGCCGTCACTGACCTGCCAGAGATTGCCGTGGTATAGGCCGTAAGTATGGCCCAGTTCATGGGCGATCACTCGGAAATCAAATTCGCCATTGCACCAGACCTCTTTGCCGCCGATGTTGGCCAGGCCGCCATAATTGATCGGAGAATTGGTGACGATGTTGGCTAGACTGGGAAAGAAAACGATGATGCGGTCATAATTGGCAATAGTGTAATTGGCTGCTGCGGCATTTTCAGCGTCTGCATGCAAGTCATCATTGTCACCACCGACAACATTGGTAGCGTAATAAAGCCCTGTTTTTGGCATACGATAAACCGAAGCGGTGACGGTATTCGTCATCGATGTGAGGCCATACGAACTTTTAGCGTAATAAGGTGCGATTTGGGTGTCTGCAATGTTTTGAACCTGGGAGGCCGTATAACCTTCCGGCGCGCCGGGGATGTCTGAAAAATCCACGCGGATGACCAAAACATTTTTCCCGCCTGTGGTCCATGCCGTCGGGCTGGCGGCGGGCTGGATGATGGGGTTGCCGCCCACCACCGCATCATTGTCCAAAGTGATGCCACTCAACGGCACATTGAATTGGCTGACGCCGCCGAGGCGCTCGCCAAAAACGTGCGCGTGATAAGTTCGATTGCCGAAGCGCACGAAACGGCGCAGCGGTTCCACTTGCGGTCCGCCTTTGGCGGCCAATGCTCCCCGCACGATAAAATCGCCGGTGGTATTGAAAGACGTTTCCAGTTCGTTCCGGATCTCCGGCGGCAAACCGGTTGCATTCGTCAGGGAACGGCTCAAGGCAAGGGCTGCTTGCGGATCGGATTGGATCAAAGACTTCAGCGCGGCGCGGCGTTGCCGGGCGGCAGTCACGCCGTCGGCGACCATCGCGGCCCGATTCTGGCGATTGGTCTCGGCAGCGTACCGTTGCGTCCAGTTGGAAAATGCCGCGGCGGCGGGCGATGGGCTTTGAGCATGAAGTGAAATGGATGCAGTCAGGAAGGCAATGACTCCAAAAAATGCCATCAAGGGTTTAATTGCTGACCTCATGAGTATCAATGATGAACGTCATTAGAATGAAGCGCAATGAATTTTGCGCGAATACTCAGCGTTCAGGCAATAATTCAAGCAGCTTCGTCCTTACCATTTCTCCAGCTTGTTGTGGGTCGTAAGTAATGCCGGCCCGAAGCAATGGATCCATGTCCGAGCAAAATCCACGGTCCGCCAAATGTCCCTCCAAAATGGCGACGAATTCTTCCTGACGGGCGGCGCTTTGTTCCAGCCGCAAGTAGTGCTTGAATGAATTAATGATTTTATCGGGGGCGATTGCAGGTTTTGCCATTTTCAATGCCCAATACAAATCAAACAAATCCCGGCCGCGCCGGCGCTGAAACAATGCCCGCATCTTCGTCCCCAGCATTTCGTGAATATCATATCCGTTGATACGCGTTTTCATCGTCGAATCCTGAAACGAAAATTCAAAGGGGATTTTCACCACCGGCTGGAATGGTTTTCGCTCGGTGACATTGGCCTCAACGATGACTTGCAAGGTCCTTCCTGTTTCGGCCAGCGACGGAAGTTCATAGGTCATTCGCAAGACCCGCGACGGCTTGACCGTATTGCGGATGGCTAATTTCAGATTATCCAAAACCGATTGTTTTGGAATCCCAAGCACATTGCGCAGGACACGGTTCAGGGCCTTGCGAATATGCCCTTCCGGGCGGTCACCAAAGACCACCAGTTCAATATCTTCACTGTAACGCGCCGGCGGCGGGAGATAAACTTTGTGCAACAACGTGCCGCCGCGCATGGCAATCTGCTGTTGCAAAAAAGAATCTTCGAACAATGCCGACATTGCGCGGCACAGCAACAGATCCTGTTCCACTTGAAACAAATTTGGCCAGGGAACAACCGATTGATGAGCAATGATGTCGCGGCGGGTGATTGGAATCATCGGCTCATTTCGCGGGCGTTGTCCAAAATATGCCATCGCTTGATTTCAATGGCATCACGGCGCAAACCAGGAACCAGCGAAATCAATGCCGGCGCGGCCGGCAGCCACTGCTTTACCACCTTTGCCAAATTTTGTTCTTTTAATTTTTCCAGCACGAAGCCCAACCGCTGGGCGGCGGCCACTTCATTTTCAATGCCCAATACGCGGCGCAATCCTGTCGCGCGCAGCAGTGGCACGAGCGGACCAATCGTTTCCATCGCTCGCTCGATTCCGCCGATGCGCGGCGCGTATCGGATCAGGTCGAAAACCGTCGCTTCCGGCGTGCTGACTTGCAGCGGCGCGAAGGCATTTTCCAACAGTTGAGTTGGCGTTTGTTCCACCGTTCGTTTCACAAAAAATTGAACGCGGAGCCGACCGATTTTCAAAGGACGGCGTGGCTTCTTCGTCATGACCTGCGTCACCTGCAACGCTTGTAGATTTGAACCGTATGAACCAGCTGCGGATTGAAGCGCCAGGTAGTAGGGTTGATCGAGCCATTTGAAATAATCATGGAGCCACCAGTTGATCGGGGGCGCGCCAATGGCCCGATGTTCGGGCGCGATAATCAAAAAAAACGGCTGGCGGGGCGCTACCCTCGTCACGCGATCCAACCGTTGCAATTGACGTATCGCTGCTATCGTTGAAAGACCGGTTTCCTTTATCAACCCGGCGAGCGAAAAAGAAACACGCCCGGCAGCCTGCCGTTCTTCAACGAACAAATCAGCAGCTCCAAACTGTCTTGGTTTATGCGCAGAAAGCTTCATTTTATATTTTCACAAAATATCGTATAACGGTTGTTTGTGCAAACGAAATAAATAGTGCTTACTGGCCTCCGCCTACGCTTGCGTCATGGAGTGCATGGCTGTGACACCGCTTTCGCTCTTCGCGAATCCGCGCTAATTTCGCAGCCTCCTTTATTCTCTCTTCGCCACTTGCGAACCCGTGCCCATCGCATTGCGCGGCTTCAGGAAAATGACCGCGCCGCCCTGGATCTCGCGCGCCGTGATGCGCAGGCTGCCGAAATGCAGGCTGATCTCCGAAAGCGATAATTGCGCTTCTCGCGCATCTTGAAATTCACGCAGCACTTCTTTGGCGATCTCCTCCAGCATCGGCTTGGGATAAGAGGACGAGACCGTCGAGGTCAGGATGTCCCCCTTCCGGCTCACGGTCACGCTGCCCGAGGGCAGCGAGCGCACGGCCGGTTGCGAGCTAAAAATTTTGCTTAGGAATCCCATGAGGCCACCAATTTTTTGGTTCGTTCGAGCAATTGCCCTTCCGCCGTGTCCGGCGGCCAGCCAACCAACACCGTTTTATTTTCTTGAGGCAGTACCGCCAGGCGCAATTGCAGTCCGCCGCCCGTCACATGCGACAGCGGCCCGGCGCCGAGGCGGTCACCAAGTTTTTTGGAATTTTCCAGCGCCTTGCGCGCCCATGCAGCCATCGATTCCGCCGATGCTGTGCCCATCGTCTCCACTTTGCCCGCGCCATCGGACGTGACCACAAATTCCGCCCCTTCCGACGCTATCAACGAGAGGCGCACTATTAATTTTTGATGCTCACTGCGCTGGACGAATTCCGTCTGCGGATTGCTCATTTCGTCCAATGCCTGCGCCGATTCCAAGAGCAGCGCATTGACCGACTTCGTGATCGTCCGCTCGCGGGCCGGATCTCCCGGGCGGCTCTCGAAGGAACCGGATTTCCACGCCAATATCCTTTGGAACGCCGGTTCGCCGCGCGCGTTTTCCACTTCGGCATCGATCAAATCTCCTTCGCGGATCCAGACCTTGCCCACCAACGGCCCGCGCGTGATCTGCAGCATGATCGAATTGCGCGACATACATTCGAGCTGGATAATGTCCATGAGACTCTTGCTCTGGATGCCCCGGAATCCGCTGCTGCCCCCCCAGTCGCTGCCCAGCAATGATTCCACGCAATCCAAAAACATCGTGAGGTTCTGCTGCATCTCGTTTTTGAGCCAGAACATGTCCACGCCCAGCGCATAGGCGCGCGAGCGGTATTCCTCTCCGTCCAACCCCGTCAATACCACGGTGCGCAGGTCGGGAAAACGTTTGCGGACGATGGCCAATACCTGCAGGCCGTCCACCTTGGGCATCTTGAGATCGCAGATCAGCACGCGGCATGGCTGGTCGTCCAACTTCGCGATCGCCCGCGTGCCGGTGCCTGCCGTGTGAATCTCCGGCTTGCTGGGAAGTTGCGCGAGCAGTTCGCTGCAAACCTGCAACCAGTCGGCGTCGTCATCTACGATCAGGATTGAAGATTGTTTTCCCATGACTTCTAACTGTCCTCTATCACTAATGCCATTGCCGCCCGAAAACAAGCGCAAAAGAGCGCCCCAACGGCTTGTCCCCCTAAGAGCACACGGCGTTCCACCGATCGCCGTGCGTTTGTCTTGATTTTTTGCCGTCTGTCTTGGACAGCTCGTCCATTAGTGAGACACCCTGGCGGGCAAAGAAAAGGCCGGAAACGTCTCAATTGCATGTTCTTGCGGGCTTATTGAAACATTGCGGCAAAAAATGGCTCCGCGGCTCAGTTCCTGCTCATCAAAAAAAGTTGACTAAAAGTCAACTTACAGGATTGACCCGGTGAAAAAAAATCAGTTTGATTTCGTTTACTGTGATTGGAAGTTGG
>DASXYX010000047.1:0-24431 GCA_036502245.1 Verrucomicrobiia bacterium | reverse complement strand
TGGCAGCCCAACAACTCAATTTGTCCGAGCCATAGCTGCCCGCCGGGGTTCGCAGGCACCTTTTTCTGCTTCACCACCGCTGGTTCACCCCGCAAAAATCAGAATTCATACAAACTCTGATTTATTCAGCGTCTCCCTAAATACCTGTCCCACGGCAAAGACCCATGAGATGGTAATTGAAGTTTTGCAGATAATATTTCTCCTTGTTTATCAAAAGGCGTTTGCGCCACCACATTTCCAAATCCATCGATTGCCTGGGAAATTCCTGAACTGGCCAACCGGAAAATAGGTATTCCATATTCCGCCGCCCGCACAGGGGCCACACGCGAATGCAGCTCGTGCTCATGCCTGCCCCATTCCGACACGTCCATCGTCGGCACGATTAACAATTGCGCTCCCTGCCGAACCAACTCATCTGTCACCCGTGTATAACTCAAATCGTAACAGATACAAATTCCGATCTTCCCAAAAGGCGAATTCCAGACCTCTTGCCTCTGCGCCGGCAATCCATCGTCAAAAAATTGGATCGGCACACTCTTTGCCTGTTTGAAAACAATGTCGCCATTGGTTCCAATGACATATGCCGTATTGTAATAAATATGGTTGGTGACGTAATCCTTCCCTCCCACAACCAGATAGCGGTCATTTTTCCGGCACCAATTCAACAGTGAATCCGTCGGAGCGCCGTCCAGGGTATATTCACTGAGAACGAATATTTCCGCGTTTGTATTCTTCTTTAACGCCGCATTGAGCGCATCAGCCAAAATGCCCGATGGTGGAAACTCCATTTGAACCCCAACGATGGTCACCGACGGATGAGGCTCCTGATAATACCGGGCTAAGATCGTGAAACCGTGTAGCACAACAAGCCCAACAACAAGGACCAACCAGAGCATGAAATAAATACCCGCTCTCTTAATAGATGATGTTGCGAGGAAAAATGATACAGCCAGGAATACCAGGAACCCGACGCCATACATGCCCACCGCTCCTGCCAGTGCTGATGAAAACGCATACCCAATATTCAGCCACGAAAATTTCAGGTAATACAACTCGCTGCGAAAGTATTCCAAACCAGTCCAAATGATCGGGACCAGCAACACCATCCTCTCTTTTCCCCATCGCCGGATGCAGCCGCAAACAATTGCGACAAACAGCCCAATCCAGAACCCGAACACAATCCAAAGAACAATTGCCGCCGGCCCAAACACAGTCCAAAAGAAAAACAATTGAGGCACGGCACAAAGAAATCCCGTTGCCAGTCCAAAATAAAAAGCCCGGCGAACCGTAGGCTGGTCCGTCAATAAAGTCAGGCAAAACGCATAACCCAAAATCAGAAATCCAGCCCCGGGATACTTGACCGACGCATATGCTCTCTGAAAACATGCCACTGCCAAAATAACCAGCAGAATGGATATTTTCCAATCCAGCGGTTTTGACGATGGCGTCTGAGGATTCATCATGTACTTAGAACTTTGAATTCACATAAAAGTTTCCGCCCAGCCCTTTCTCTCACGATCCCATCACACTGATACTATAGGTTTCGTCATTGGTTGTTGGACGTTGAATGTTGAGTGTTGAATGTTCCCTTATAACCACTCACGGCCCTCTCAATGTCTGCGTCCGTCCGGAACCAGGCAAGCTGATCTGCCATATTGAATTGAAATTTTCGCCGGTGAACCGCTGCCCATTGTCGTTCACCATGTTCCATCTTACATCAATCCGGCCATCGGTCGTGTTTCCCGTGATCGTCTTCAACGGCGCGCCGTTGGTCGTGACGAGCCGGGCGATATAAGTCCCGTTCGTTTCCGGCAACCTCGCCCGGTAGATCGCGCCCGCGCTTTGGTTGAAGTAAGACGAATACAGATTGAACTGGCAGAGGTTGGAGTTCACAAAGAGCATCGCCGGTCCTTTGCCCATGAAGAACCCGTCGCTGTCGTTGCGCCAATTGATCGAGACCTGTAGGGCGTGTTCTCCCGGCGTATCGTAGATCGTGTGCCAGACCAGGAGGCAATCTCCGTTTGGCGCGCGCTCCAGGTCCTGCATCAGACCGCTGCTATCGATGAGGGCAAACCTTTCCGACGGGGCATCCACCATCAACCGCAGCCTGCCGCTCTTCGTCATCACATCATACCGGATGGGCAATTCGAACGTGATATCCTCCGGTTCCCGGCCCGTGATGACCTGTTTAAGCGTCAGTAGATCTTCCAGCGATAACTTGTCAGCACCGGGGATTTTGTCGTTCCGCAGATCTTTGACCATCGCGTGTCCCCTCTGCATGAATTCCCCAGGATTCGGCGACCATTTTGCCGCCAGGATTTCCGGCACCTGCGTTTGCCTTTTTGGCGTCAACTCCCATTCCTCGTCCGATTGCCGTCTCAACTGCCGTTCATACAGCGTTCCTGACATCTGCACCTCCGAATACAACGGCGTAGCCGGCGGCGGGACGAACGCGGCCTTGTTTTGCGCCCACCACTTTTGCCATTCGCTCACCTCGTCCGCGTCAAAATCCTGGCCGGTGAATCCGCGCAGCATCCGGGCCGTGCCCATCCTGACGGCCTCATTCGTGTCCTGCAATAATGGCAACGCCAGATCGACCGAACGTTTTTCGGAATTCCGGCTCAACGCGCGAAGGCCGAACATCCGCGCCATCGGCAAAGGATTTTGCAGCAATACCGCCGCGTCATCGTCCGAAACCTCGTCCTGACGGGACAACAGCGAGAAGGCCATGCCCACAGCCGGGAGATTGGATGAAGTAAAAAAAGCGACCAGGTCTGGTTTCGGAAGTTCCACTTCCATGCGCTGAAGCATTTGCATGGCATTGATGCGAACATTTTCATCCGGGTCCTTGAGCATCTCCTTGAACTTCGGCACAAATGGCCGCATATCGTTCTCGTACTGCGACAAACTGGACATTAAGACCTCCCGGATCTCAACGTCTTTGTCGTGTAACATCCCGACCAGCAGCCGCGCGTTCTTCGGATCCCAATTGTTGTTGTTGACCAATACATCCACCGCTGCCCGCCTGACCTCTGGCAACGGATCGCTCAGCCATCCAACCGCCGCCGCTTTTATCTGCGGATCACTGATAGCATCGGACGTAGCATATTCGCCAAAAATAGATGCCGCATTCACGCGGGCCATCTCATTTGTGCTCTGGAGCACGGACAGGAGCGACGGCACCGCGTCTTTTCCGAACTCCGCCAGGGTCGCCGCCGCGTAATAACCATACTTTGTCCCTAATTGATCGCTGAAGAACGGGATTGCCGGATCAAATTCCAGGTCGTGCATCTCTTCCGGCTGGAACGTCCACGTTTCTTTCATGAGCCACCATTTCTTTCCCGCGAGCCGGGGAATCGACCGGGCGCAATCGGGCAAATCCGCAGAGGCCAATTTCATGTACGGCACCAATTCATCGGGCTGCAAGGCCGGCGTCTTCCTTCTCTCCCTGGCCATTTCCTCCTGATCAGGCGCATTTGCCATCATGGGGTTCACGTTCATCATCTGCCGCCGTATCCTCTCCTGATAGATATTCGCCTGTTCCATTTGTTTCGCGATCTGCTGCGCCTGCGCCATGTCATTGCTGTACACCAACGGCAGCTTGAGCATCCCCTCCTCCACCAGCGGTTGCGGCGAAAGCACATAAACCTGCACCTCCGACGGACGCCCGTTCGCCGACGAGATCTTCAAGGGAAACACGCATCGGTCGCTCGCAAAACTGATCTGTAATGGATTCAATTCGCCCGTGGCCAGTTGCCGCCTGGTTGAAAGCATATTGCGAAAGCTGCCGAGGTTGATCCTCACGGCGATGAAATACCATTGCCGCTGGATGTAACTGTCGATCACATCCATCTTGTCCGCGGGAAAATAAAATTGATTGTCGTCGAGCCACTTTTTCAAGGCGCCGGAATCTTTGGCGGACAGCACGGCTATCTTATAGGCGCCGACGGTTTTGATTTCCACGACCTTTACCGGAGGCGGGGCGCTCGCCGCTTCTACGCCCAGGGTGTTTGCCTCCGCCTGCATGTTTCCGGGAATCAGATCATACTGTTCGGAATTTTTTTGGGTGTACTGGCTCAATTCGTAGAAACATTTCATGGAACCGTCCTTGACCGTCGGCAGGTTCGGCGCCGGAACGAGCCAGCCGAATTCGTTGACCGGCCCCTGGTACTTGACCTGCAAGATCATGTCCTCCTGCCCCGCGTCATAGACAATGATCGCCTTTTGGGTCGGCTCATTGATGTCCTTGTGCTTGTCCCAGACGAATTTCGGCACCACAAACATGCCATCGGCCTCGACATTTTGCGGGAAAAAGCAGACCGCAAGGGCTGAAACCCAAAGAATCAATGTCAATTTGCTCATAAACATTGGCGGATTATATCGCTGCGCTTCTGAATCAGACGGAATTGACCTCGAAATACTCCCGCCAGCCAGCCCCGGCAAGCCTTTTTGGGCAAAATAATGGGAATAATGGGTTCAGAAAGGCCGTAAGTGGACGAAAATTAGAGACTTGCCATTTCCTGAAAACCTGTTATGCTACCTTGGTCTGATAAATAGATTATATCTTTCAAGGCATGGTGAATCCTCAGGTGAACTTGTTTCAGTGATGATTTGAAATCCGATTTTCGGAAACAGTCTGGTTAAGCTGATTTAGTATAAGACAACAAAACATCATATGAACAATAAATTATTCGTCGGGAATCTTTCCTTTGACGCCACTGAAAACGATCTCCAGGACGCGTTTGCCGCTTTTGGCACCGTCACCGAGACCAACCTGATCATGGATCGCACCACTAATCGCCCGCGCGGTTTCGGTTTCGTGACCATGAGCACGGCCGAAGAGGCCCAAAAGGCCATCGCCGGCCTCGACGGCCATGATTTGGCCGGTCGCGCCATGAAAGTCAATATCGCCCAACCACGCGAAGAACGCTCTGACCGCAGCCGTGGCTTCGGCGGCGGTGGCGGTGGCGGTGGTCGTCGCGAATTTAGCGGCGGTCGCAATCGCTATTGATCCGTTTCCAGGATTTCACGGTGGAGTCCGCGAACCGGACTCCACCTTTTTTGATTTTTAATTTACGTCCGTTTTTATTTGTTATGCCCGCACCCGTCAAAGAACAACATATTGAAGTAGAAGGCCGCATCGCCGTCGTGCTGCCCGGCACCATGTTTCGCGTGGAACTCGACAACAAGCATGTCGTTCTCGCCACGATCTGCGGCAAGATGCGCAAACGCTGGGTGCGGTTGACCGTCGGCGACCGTGTGAAAATGGAGATGTCGCCCTACGATTTGGACAAGGCGCGCATCACCTGGCGCCTGCATTGACCGTCCAAAAAATTTTCGCTTTTTGAGTCATAAATTGTTTTGACTCAGTTCCCTCAATCACGGATTCTAAATTCGCTTGCATACAAGCTCAGAAAAAACGTTGCATGCCCGTACCAAGGCCTTTGCCTTGGACCGTCCCTTGCAGAGTTGGTGGTGCATTCTCTCCACCGCGTTCCTGTTGGTCTGCACTGATGCGGGAACTCTTCCCGGCCTGCCCATCGTAGTACGGGTGGTTTGCTCTGTATTGACCGCATTGGTCGCCGTCCGGCTCTTTGTCATTTACCATGACCATCAGCATCGAGCCATTCTTCCGAAATCCAAACTCGCGGCTTTGTTCATGCGGATGTACGGCATTTTAGTTTTGTGCCCCAGCACCATCTGGCGTTCTTCACACGACCATCATCACGCCCATAATTCCAAACTGCGTGGCGCCCATATCGGCTCGTATCCCATCATGACCAAAGAACAGTATGCGAAGTCCACCAGGGGCGAACGCTTCAAATATCTCCTCGTGCGCCATCCGCTCACGATCCTGCTCGGCTATTTCTCTGTCTTCCTTTGCGGCATGGTCATCTTTCCTTTTGTGCGCTCACCGCGCAAACATTACGACTGTCTGCTGTCCCTCCTGCTGCACGTGGCCCTGATCATCATGCTGGTCAAACTCTTCGGCTGGCTGGCGATGATACTCACGCTGGTCCTGCCGTTGTTCATCGGTTCGGCCATCGGCTCGTATCTCTTTTACGCGCAACATAATTTCCCGGACGTGGTTTTCAAGGACAAGGCCGGCTGGACCTACGAAGGGGCCGCCATGGAATCTTCGTGCTTTCTGAAAACCAATCCGTTCATGGCGTGGGTCACCGGCAATATCGGCTATCACCACGTTCACCATCTCAACCATCGCATCCCCTTTTACCGGCTGCCGGAGGCCCATCAGGCAATGCCCGAGTTGCATGACGTAAAGACCACCTCATTGCATCCGCGGCAAATTCTCCGCTGCCTCCGCCTCAAAGTCTGGTGCGTGGAAACCCAGCGCATGGTCGGCCTTCCCTCCCATTGAGGCCCCGCTTCATACGCACACCCTTTTCCTCTTGCGCGCGTCCCGCTCCTTGTTAAAGTCTGATTATATTTCTCCGCCGATTGCGGCGGTTTTCTTTTTTAACCAAAATTTTACAAAGTGAAAATTTTCAGCGGTACAGCGAACGAACCTTTGGCCCGCGCCATCTGCCAATCCGTCGGCGTCGAACTCGGCCAATGCACCATCAAACCTTTCCCGGATGGTGAGACCTTTGTGAAGATCGAGGAGAACGTCCGCGGCGAGGAAGTCTTCATCGTCCAGCCCACCTCCCCGCCGACCAATCACAATCTGATGGAACTTTTCATCGTGATTGACGCCCTGCGCCGCGCCAGCGCCAAGCGCATCACGGCGGTGTTGCCCTTCTACGGTTACGCCCGGCAGGACCGCAAAGACCAGCCCCGTGTGCCCATCACCGCCAAGCTGATCGCCAACCTCCTCGTCGCCGCCGGCGCCAATCGCATCCTGACCATTGACCTCCATGCCCAGCAAATCCAGGGCTTCTTCGATATCCCGGTCGATCATCTGTACGCCGCCCCGGTCATGTACGATTATTTGCGCCGTAAAAACTTGAAGGACCTCGTCGTCGTCAGCCCGGATGTTGGCGGCCTTAAAATGGCCCACGCCTATTCCCAGGTCCTTGAAACGGAACTGGCCATTGTCGCCAAACGCCGCAAGAGTGCCACGGAAGTCGAGAGCATGGCCGTTATCGGCGAAATTAAGGGGAAAAACGTCCTTTTAGTGGATGACCTCACCGAAACCGCCGGCACTCTCACTGAAGCCGCCAAATTATTGAAGAAAAAAGGCGCCAAACAGATTCTCGCCTGCGTTTCCCATGCTATTTTAGGCGAAACCGGCATCTCCAGGTTGAAGGATTCTGCGATCGACGAATTGATCACCACCGACACCGTCCAACGCCCCCCGATTGACGGCGTGAAAATCACCACGCTCTCAGTGGCGGGACTTTTGGGCGAGGCCATCAAACGCATCCATAGCAATTCGTCGGTCAATTCGCTTTTTGAGTTCAAGGGCGGGCGCACCAGTTGATTCTTGACTTTCTGGCTTGCGATCATATCATAATGATATGAGTGCCGATGCCAAACACCATCCTTATGCGCTTCGACTTCCTCTAAAAGAAGCCGAAGCTTTGGCCCGTGCCCAAAAGAAATCCGGCCAATCCATCAACCGCCTGATCGTTCAATGCGTCCAGCGCGCGCTGCCGGAAATTATCGCAACGCGGCCAAAATCAAAGAGGATCACCAATGTCGATCCGTTGCCCGACGAGGTTCTGGATCGGATTTATTCCAATCCTGAGCGCGATGAACAAGGTCTTGAACGCTTTATGAAGGCGCAAGCCTTTGGGGGACGCGATTGAAGCCGTGGGAAATCTGGACCTGGCAGGAGCATCCTTGTGTGATCGTCTCCAATGACCGGCGCGTTGATCGAAAAGAGCGTGTTGTTGTCCTCAAATGTCAGACCCTTTATGCGGGAGATCCTCCTGCAAACGAATCTGAAACGGTTCTGGACGAAACAGACGGACTTGACCGGCAAACGATTTGCACATGCGATTTGCTTTTTACCGTGCGCAAATCTGAGATTTCACACAAGCGCGGCGAAGTCGGATTCGCGCGTCGCCGCGACATTTCCAGAAAAATCGTTCAAGGTCTGGCTCTGGCCGGGCTTTAGAAATGCCCGCGAAATCCAAACTTCTCTTCTGCCTCGCGCTGACATTAAGCGCGCTGGCGACGAATGCTCAGGATGCGCCGCGCAAGCCGATACCGCGCGAAGTCCTGTCATTCTATTATCCCTGGTACAGCGTGAAACGTTCAGGAACAAATGGCATGCACTGGGGTAATATCAACGCCGCCGCTCACGACAATTCGGCCACAGTCCATTATCCAGCGCGCGGCGATTACAATTCAATGGACCCCGCCGTGATTCAATCGCAGATAGAACAGGCTAAATCCAACAACATCACCGGTTTCATCGTTTCGTGGTTCGGGCGGCAAAGCAAACAGGAACGCAACGGCGACAGCGTCCCCCTCATGCTCCAATTGGCCGACCAGGAACATTTTAAGGTGTCAGTGTATTGGGAAGAGGCGCCGGGGTCGGGTGCCAAAAGAAACGCCCAGGCCGTTGACGACCTGGTTTATCTCGCCACACAATTCGGGACCAACGATGCGTTTCTCAAAGTGGATGGCAAGCCGGTGATCTTTGTCTATGCGCGGGTCTTCGCGCAAATTCCGAAAGCAGCGTGGCCGGACATCCTGAGTGAAGCACATGCCAAAGCCGGTCCGTTTCTGCTCGTCGCCGACGGCTATGAAGATTTCAATGCGAGCCATTTTGACGGTATTCACCGCTATACCGTCTCATGGTCCGGCGTCAACCGGACGCTCGACGAAATCCGCGCCTGGGCAATAGATCATGATGCGGAGGGTGTGTCGCTGGCGCGGAAATACAATCGCATCAGTTGCGTGACGGTCAGCCCGGGTTATGACGATACCAAACAGCGTACGCCCGGCCATATCATGGACCGCCAAAACGGGGAGGCGTATAGCGTGCTTTGGGAAGAGGCCATCCAGGCCAATCCCGATTGGGTATTGATCACTTCATGGAACGAATGGATGGAAGGCACGGAAATCGAACCAAGCGTCGAGTCCGGAGACCAATACCTCAAGCTGACCGCCAAATACGCCGGCCAGTTCCTGGGAACCAGGCAGTGAACTCCTCATGGACCGCAGCCGCGGCTCGTCTCGCCATAGCTTTAGCGACGGCGGAAGCGGCGTCCGAAAATAGCCCACAGTTTCAACTGTGGGTAAAGCCAAAAACCGACAAAGTCCCGGAGGGACGACAGAGCCTTACGCAGTTGTTGTTCCCTCGTCTTTTTTCATAAAAACAGGTATTGATGAATGGGCAATCGCATCTATCCCATTAAAATCGCGCCTCATTAATAACGGGATAATCGATTTCAATATCAATGTCCCCATATCCGGTATCAACGCTCACCCAGAAGGCGGGAATTGCTCAGCTTGCCCGAAGGGATTCGGTGCTTTATTGGGCCAACAGGCGATTAACGTCCACAGAAGTAATCGGCGCCAAGAGCGTCACACTGCTATGGCTGGTCCCAAAATCGGCCACGGCTTGGATTTCGGCGAGCGGCGCAATCAGTCGCGGGGGTTCATCATTCGTCGGTGTTTCTCCCAAAACGCCTTCGATATAATAGGGGGTGATTTTTGTGATGGTAAAAGTTTTGGCCTTCGACAAATTTTTGATCCTCTCAAAAAGCCCCGTCTCATTTTTATCAGGATAAACCAAAATTCTCCGTTTCCGTATAATTTGAATGATTTCATCTGGCGGGGCCGTTGCCTCTTTTTGAAAACGTTCCAATTCCGGCCAGATGAGCGAAAAAGCCCGAATTTGTCCATGACTGCCGAACTCGATCCAAAAGCCGTCAAATAAGCCATTGTCCGTTCCGTTGCTCCAAAATGAAATTCCATCCAGCTTGCGGGACAGAAAGACGCCGCGCCCGCAAAGTTGGTTCGTCAAATCATTGTCATTTTCATCCTGGTTGAAACTGGAAGTCATTTCGTTTAGTGCGACTTGCTTTGGATCAACGCCGAGCTGTTCCGCGCAAGCCCAGGCGCGGCGAACTATAATTTTATCGACCGGAATGTCTGTGGTATTCGTGCCAGGATTCGGGAGTCCGTAAGAGATGGTCGAACGGTTCGGTTCGCTCTCAAAAATGACCGGAATCATACACTCAGAATTCGCTGGATGATCTTCGTCGATATAAAAATCATTCGTTGAAGGCTTGGGAAAACCCCTGCTTTGAAGCGAAGCCAGTACCATCGCGTTGGAAATGACCGACGCTGAAAAAGGCCGCGGCGGGAGCCTTTTGTAAATCCAAAAACTTTTCGACAACTGGTTCGTCGGCGCCTCCCAGAGAATTTTTGTATTGGAGAAATCCGGGGAAAACCTCTCCAAATTGTCTGCGCTCGAAGATAGAACTGCCGCGCAAAACACCACAGAGAGCGTCAATGCCTTCATCGCTGTGTTTCGTCAAGAACCACAGCCCTTTTACGCCCATTGCCTGTCCTTGACAAGTTTTTTGGTTAAAATGCCGACCAATTACTTTTCAAAAACAATGATTGACGAATCGGTAATCGCTGATAGTCTGTTTCGCTCTTTTAGAGCATGGCCGATAACGGTTAATTGTCGGCACAACAATTTAATAAAATGAAATCAGTTCCGCTGAAAGCTTATCCGCGCACGCAAACGCGTCACGGCCAGGTCAAACAATTGCGCACTACCGGGCGCGTCCCCGCCGTTATCTACGGCCGCGCCACCAAACCCCAAAACCTCGAGGTCAACGCCCGCGAATTCGGCGATCTCATCAACCGTTCCGTCTCCGAGAACCTTCTCGTGGACCTCTCCGTCGAGAGCGATGCCCGCGCTAAACGCCTCGCCCTCGTCCAGGAGATCCAGCACCACCCCATCGATGGCAAGGTGCTTCACGTCGATTTTCACGAAGTTTCCGAGACCGAAAAAGTCATCGTCAATGTGCCCGTCGAGACGACCGGCGAAGCCGCCGGCGTCAAGACCGGTGGCGGCGTGCTTGAGCACGTCCTTTTCAAATTGAAAGTCCGTTGCCTCCCCAAAGATTTGCCCGAACAGATCCTCATCGACGTCACCGCCCTTGAAATCGGCAAATCCATCCACCTCGGCGACATCAAACCGCCGGAAGGAGTCGAAATTTTAGGCGATAAACATATCTCCGTCGTCGCCGTGGCCCAGCCGCGCGCCGAGGAAGAAGTGGTCACGCCCGAAGCCAAAGCCGCCAGCGACGTCGAAATGACGAAGGAAAAGAAAGACGAAGAAGGCGCCGCGGGCGCCGCTCCGGCCAAAGCCGATGCCAAGGCCGCCGACAAAGGCGCTGCCGCCAAGACCGACGCCAAGCCGGAAGCCAAGGCTGCCGAGAAGAAAAAATAGTTTTTGCGGCGATTGCCGCTCTCCCCGCGCATGGAAAATATTTTTCTCATCGTGGGCCTGGGAAATCCCGGCGCGGATTATGCCAAAACGCGCCACAATGCCGGTTTTTTGCTCGTCGAGAAACTGGCTGCGGACTGGAAATGCGATTGGGCCAATGAAAAGAAGTTTCAGGCCCGGATCGCTAAAGCCGATCGCGCCGGAAAACGCGTGCTGCTCTGCCAGCCGCAGACGTACATGAATTTGAGCGGTGAGACGGTCGGGGCGCTGGCCAATTTTTATCAATTGCCGCTCGCGAAGATTTTAGTGGCGGCGGACGACGCGGATTTGCCCGTCGGGACCATCCGGCTGCGCGCCAATGGCAGCAGTGGCGGTCATCATGGACTGGAGTCCATCGAGCAGCATGTGGCCTCGCGCGAGTTCGCGCGGCTGAAGATCGGCATCGGACGGCAGGACGGCCTCCGCGAGATCACCGGCTATGTCCTCGGCAGGTTCGACGCCGCCGAAGGCAAGACGCTCGAAAAAGTTTTGGAACGCGCCTCCAAACAGGTCGAAACCTGGCTGGACGCGGGGATTGAAAAAGCAATGCAACTGAATGGAGTCGTTGACTCCGATAACGAAAAAAAGAAAACGTGAAACGATACGAAGGCTTATTTATCTTGAACATGGCGGGACGCGAAGACGGCGTCAAAGATACGCTCGACAAGATCTCCGAAGAGATCGCCACCGCCGGCGGCAAAGTTGAGACGGTCCAGAAGATGGACCGCAAACACTTTACGCGCGTCGTCGATAAAAAACACACCGCCGGCTTCTATGCCAACGTGATTTTCTCCGGCACCCCGGCCATCATCGCCGAGCTTCGCCGCAAACTCGCGCTCAACGACGAAGTCTTCCGCGTCCTGTTCACCCTCTCGCCCGAACCTAAACCGGCGAAATAGACCTTTAACCTCCACCGCCTATGCCCAGCTTCAACAAAGTGATTCTTGCGGGGAACCTGACGCGCGATCCCGAATTGCGCTATACCCCCAAGGGCATGGCCATCGCGCGACTGGGCATCGCCTGCAATCGCAAATGGAAAAGCGAGACCGGCGAGATGAAGGAGGAAGTCACCTTTGTGGACGTCGATGCCTTCGGCAAACAGGCCGAGACCATCGGTCAATACCTCAAAAAAGGCCGTCCCATCCTCATCGAAGGCCGCCTCCGCTACGATACCTGGGAGGACAAACAATCCGGCCAGAAAAAGAGCAAACTCGGCGTCGTCCTCGAATCATTCCAATTTCTCGACTCCGGCGGCGGTCGCGGCGGTGAAGGTGGCGAAGCTCCCCGTTCCCGCCCTGCCCCATCCGCTCCCGCGTCTGAACCCGTGGAAGGCGATGTCCCGCCCGAAAGCGACGACGTCCCGTTCTGATTTTTAAACATTAGCATTCAATCAATTTCTTTATGGCAAAAACTGAAGTCATCCTCACTCATAACATCGTCGGCCTGGGCGCCGAATCGGACCAGGTCCGCGTCGCCTCCGGTTACGCGCGCAACTACCTTTTCCCGCAACGCTTCGCCATCCCGCTGACCGGCGCCAACAAAAAGCACATCGAGGCGCTCAAGAAACGCCGCGCCGAACGTGAAGCCCATGAGTTCAACACCATGACCGAACTCGCCAAGGGCGTGCAGAAACTCATCTGCATCGTCAAGGTCAAGGCCGGTGAAGACGGCAAGATGTTCGGCTCCGTCACCGCCGGCATGATTGCCGACGAGCTCAAGCATCAATTCGATATCACTCTCGATAAGCGGAAGATCCATCTCGAACACGCGCTCAAGACCCTCGGCGAACACGAGATCGAATTGCACCTGCACTCCGAGGTCAAGAGCACGCTCAAAGTGCGCATCGAGAGCCTGACGCCAATCGTCGCGCCTGCCGAAGCGCCTGCCGAAGAAAGGCCCCGCACTGAAAAACGCGGATACGGTCGCCGCGCAGAAGCCGAAAAAGCCGAAGCCGCTCCAGAAGAAAAGAAAGCCCGCCCGGCCAAAGCTGAAAAGGCCGAGAAAGCTGAAAAGCCAGCCAAAGCCAAAGCCGAAAAAAAAGCGAAAGCTGAGTAGTCTTTCGACCAATATTTACAAAGCCGCGGAATCCTTCCGCGGCTTTTTTTTAATTCGGAGGGTCGAGCTCCGCGAGACCGTGACTGTTGGATATTGATTTTGGGCTTGATGTTCATCTAAACGGGGTTCAACTTCGCAATTCAAACTTTATGAAGACACGGCTTAATAGTTGGATTTTGGCTGGCGCTTATTTTGTGTTTGGGTTGATGGTCTTCTTTGTCATGCCGCACTTTCTATCCCAATTTTCTGAAGAAGGGGCACAACAATTCCCCACCTTCTCTACTATTGTATTTACTGTCAGTCCAGCGGGTTGGCTGTTAGTGATGCTGGCTATTGGAACAATTGTGATTTTAAAAGATTTCCGATTTCGTTCGCGCCTCCTGAACCCGATTTTTACGACCGTTCTTTTGCTCTTGGCAAGCGGCATCATTTTTGCAGTGGCTGTCGTTTGGTTTGACATACGATTCAATACGATGTCCGCCTAAAACGCGCTGATTGACTTCCGTACTCCCGTTGCTATTTTCAAAACACATGAAATTCCATAAATTGTTCTTCCTTTTTGCAATTCTGGCCGTGGCCCTCTTCCAACCGTCCGCCAATGCCCAGACCAATGCCTCGGCCCCGACCACAACGGATGCCAGCGTCACAAACGCCGCCATCGTTCCCGTATCGCGCACCGGCGCTGCATTGAAACGCCAGACGAAAGTGTTGCAACGCGCCCATGATAATCCCGGTAATTACGACATCGAATTCATCGGCGATTCCATCACGCAATTCTGGGAGCTGTTTGGCACGAATGTTTGGAACCAATATTACAGCCACCGCAAATGCATCAACATGGGTGTAAGCGGCGACCAGACCCAGCATGTCCTCTGGCGCATCGACCAGGGCCAGCTCGACGGCATCCACGCCAAAGCCGCCGTCCTTATGATCGGCACCAACAACACCAAGACCAACGCGTTCACTGAAGCGCAGATCCTCGAGGGCGTGCTCGCCATCGTGAACCAGATCCGCACGCGTCAGCCCGATACCAAGATCCTGCTCTTTGCCATCTTCCCCCGTGGCCAAACTTTCAACGGACAACGCGCCCAAATTTTGCAGGTCAACGAGGTTCTGGCCAAACTCGATGATGGCTCGCATATTTTCTACTACGACATCGGCCCGCAGCTCATCGAGAGCGACGGTTCCATCTCCAGGGAAATGATGCCCGACTACCTGCATCCCCGCGAAAAGGGCTACGAAATCTGGGCCGCCGCCATGGAACCCAGGCTCAAAGAGATTTTGGGTGATTAGTCAGATACTTTTGGCTGGGCAAGACCCAAAAACTTTTAGCACAATCGGGAAGCCGATCAGTTCGGGAAAGATTTTCTTTTGCCAGGCTGCAAGCCCGTAGGGCTGGCATCTTTGTAGTTATATAATCCAATACGCTCAAAGCCCCGTAGGGGCGGCATATTTAATCCAGATCTTTGAAGATATACTTCTCGTTGTAATCGATGTTAAATTTCTCCAATAATTCCAGGTATTCTTCTCGAAATGATTTTTGAGCATGATGCTTCTGTTGATTTTCTATGTACCGGATGACAGGCGTCAACTGTGAACGGGAATATGAAAATGCCCCGAACCCTTCCTGCCAGGAAAATCGCCCGTTACACCAATGTTTCTCATTGATGAATTTTGATGAGCCGGCTTTAACGGCGCGCACCAAATCTGAAAGCGCCACGTCCGGTTGCAGTCCCACCAGCAAATGCACATGGTCGGGCATATTATTGATGACGATCAATTTTTGCTTCTTGGCCGAAATGATTCCAACAATGTATTTTTGCAGTTCGTCGTTGTGTTGTGGCTTGATAACGCTCTGCCTGCCCTCAACAGCAAACACAAGATGGATATAAATCTGCGAATAGGTATTGGCCGCACACGGAAGATGCCGCTCCTGACGGAGCTTGAAAATATTTTTTGTTCGAGTACTACAAAGATGCCAGCCCTACGGGCTTGAGCTTTTGCAGGGTTGTGTCACGGCAGTTTTGTTAATTCATTGCAAATTGGGTACCATTGTGGAGAGCTGCGGAAGTGACAGGTGCATTGGAATAGCGCCGTAGGCGCGGCATCCTTGTAGTTACATAATCCAATACGCCAAAAGCCCCGTAGGGGCGGCATATTCCGCAAACCATTCATGTCATTTCGTGGTTAAAACCCATAAAATTCCATGCTTGACCGGGTTTCAGCGCTCCATTAAATTGCACTCCTAATGTTGAAAAACGTTTCACAAGTCGCTAATCTGGTTGTCGTCGTCGTAGTAGCCGACGCCGCCGCTGGCGCTTGTTGAACGGAAACGATTTAACAAAAACCCGCGGCTGGTAATGGCCGCGGGTTTTTGTTTTAATCCGCGCCATCGGCCGCTAAACCAAACAACCGTATGAGCAAAATAACAGCACCTAAATCCGCGACGAAATCGTCCGCGCGGCAATCCAAACCTTCCGCCCCCGGCCGTGCCGAGATCGGCCCCGCCATGCTTGGGCGCGACATCCTCGTGGAAGCCCTCGAGCGCGAAGGCGTCGAAGTCATTTTTGCCTACCCCGGCGGCGCGAGCATGGAGATCCACCAATCGCTCACGCATTCGAAGATCCGCACCATTCTCCCGCGGCACGAACAGGGCGGTTCTTTTGCCGCCGAAGGTTACGCCCGCGCCACCGGCAAAGCCGGCGTGTGCATGGGCACCAGCGGCCCCGGCGCCACCAATCTCGTCACCGCCATCGCCGACGCCTACATGGATTCCTGCCCGCTCATCGCGTTGACCGGCCAGGTGACCACCAATATGATCGGACGCGGTGCCTTCCAGGAGACTGACATCATCGGCGTCACCCTCCCCATCGTGAAGCACAGTTACCTCGTCACCGATGCGAACGATATCCCGCGCATCGTGAAGGAAGCGTTTTACATCGCCCAATCCGGACGCCCCGGGCCGGTGGTCATCGATATCCCGAAAAATATCCAGCAGGTCAAGACCCAGCCCATCTGGCCCACGCTCGCCGACATCAAACTCGGTTTGCCCGGTTACATCCAACCCGACTTGAAGGCCGACGACCTCGCGCTCAACGAGATCATGGGCCTCATCGAGAAGGCCGAACGCCCCGTGCTCTATTGCGGCGGCGGCATCATCAGCAGCGGCGCGTCCGAAGAATTGCGCAAATTCGCCGAGGCCACCAACATTCCCGTGACGACGACCATCATGGGCATCGGTGCGTTTCCGGAGACACATCCCCTCTCGCTCCGCTGGCTCGGCATGCACGGCGCGGCCTTCGCCAATTGGGCCGTCAGCGGCGAGTTTGCCCATCGCAAAACTTTCAACGACCCCATGGTCAAGCTCAAGGACGGGGCGGACCTCTTGCTCGCCTTCGGCGTGCGTTTCGACGACCGCGTGACCGGCAAGTTCGAGGAATTCTGCAAGAGCGGCACCATCGTCCACATCGACATCGACGCCTCCGAGTTGAACAAGAACCGGAAGGCGCATTTGCCCGTGGCCGGCGACATCAAGGACGCCCTCACGCGCTTGAACAAAATGATCGCCAAGCGCCCGATCAACAAGAAGCACACCGCCTGGCTTGAGCAGATCGCCGAGTGGAAAAAGAAAGCGCCTTTCGCCTACAAGGTCACCAATGAGATCGCCAACAGCGACCACATGAAAGATCACATGCAGGGGCATGAAGACCAGGTCATCCTCCAGCAGATGGTCATTGAGGCGCTCTACGATTTGACCAAAGGCGACGCCATCATCACCACCGGCGTGGGCCAGCACCAGATGTGGGCCGGCCAATGGTACAAATATTCGCGCCCGCGCCAGTTCATCACCAGCGGTGGCCTCGGCTCCATGGGTTACGGCTACCCCGCCGCGCTCGGCGCCAAAGTGGCCTGCCCCGACAAACAAGTCGTGGACATCGATGGCGACGGCTCCTTCCTCATGAACATCCAGGAACTCGCCACCGCTCACGTGGAAAAGATCGCCGCCAAGGCCATCATCCTGAACAACCAGCACCTCGGCATGGTGGTGCAATGGGAGGACAATTTTTTCGCCGGCAACCGCGGTCACACCTACCTCGGCGACCCGGAAAATCGCAAACAGATCTATCCCGATTACGTGGCCGTGTGCAACTCGTTCGGCGTGCCGTGCGAACGCGTGATCTACAAGAAAGATTTGCGCGCCGCCATCCAGCGCATGCTCGATGCCAAGACGCCCTACGTCCTCGACGTGGTGACGCCTTACACAGAACATGTGTTGCCGTTCATCCCTGCCGGCCGGACCTTGGCCGACATGATTTGGAAGTAACCCGGAGGGACGAGTTATACGAGTCCCAATAAAACAATTACACCCACCCGCCCATCGCAAGATTGGCGGGTGATTTTTTGAAATCCACGCGCGACTATTGCGTAACGACGCGATAGAAACGGGCGCCAAATTGGCTTGAGTACAAATCCTCAAAATCGTAGTCGCCGCCGTCCCCTTCCTGGATGGGTGTTCCAACCGTAGTCCAATGGGTCAAGTCGGTGGAAGCCTGGACAACATAATTGAGCGCAGGGTCCGCTGAAAATCTCAGGACGGGTATTTGAAATTCCTGGCTGATGGCCAGGTCGGTCACCGGTTCGGCGGGATGCCCGTACAGATCCGGGATTTGCCACGCCCGATAGCAGGTATATCCGAGATAACCCGGCTTGCTGTCGCCATAATCAAAAAAGGACAAATCAAAAACGACCTGCGGAATCGGGTCGTGAGTGTACTCAATGAGGCGGACCATGGTGGCGTTGGGCGCGCTGGAGTCCGGATGAGTTCCGTTCACATAATTGACATAACCGTAGGTCGCAAAAACATTTCGGGTCTGCGGAAGCCATTGCACCCGCCCTACGATGGGAGTAAAGAGCCGGTCCTCGTTCGTTTGCCAGGCAGAGTTCCAGACCTCGGACACGGTCATGTTGGTCTCGTTGATTTGATATTCCACGGCGCTGGTGTAATTGCTTTGATCAGCCACCGGCGGATCAAACGGGCTTGCCTGGTAAATGTCATCGTTGAAGACCAGCAAAGTGTTCTGGGGAGTGAGATACGGCGCATGCTGGCCGTAATTCCAGTTGAATGGCGTGCTCACCGGCGTCAGCAGGTATTGCTGCCAGTCACTTCCCCAAAGTTCGTGCGGCCCAAGGATCCATTTCAATTGTCCCGTGTCGCGGGAGAATTTGTACACCGCATTCTGGTCGCGCAGGGAAACGATTATGGAATTATCATTCGTGTCATCGATCAACGCGTTGGCGTGCTCATTGTCCACTCCCATGGTCGTGCCCGAAAACTCTCCGTAGGTGAGATAGGTGACGCGCGTTGGATCCAACACCGACAGCGGCGACCATTCGTTGACCAGAGCCGAGTTGGTATAGGAAATCTCCACGATCGGATTGTCGTCTATGTTGGTCTTGCCGAACAATGGAGGGCTGGAATTGGTGTCGTTGGCGGGAAAATTGGACACCGCTTCGGTGACATCGCTCAAGTACAGGATGGTGCCGTGGCTGGTGACAATGCCCTCATGCAAGTCGACCGGATATTGCCCGGGCGGCGACCAGGACCTGACCGTCTGTCCGAGCATGTTGACTTCAATGAATTCGTTCGAAGGCGGATTGAGTTGAAGGAACAGATCGCCATTGTTCATCTGCCGCACGTCCGCGTAGGCGGAGACAAGGGCGCTGGTCGGAACAGTGCTATACCATACCACGTTTCCATCATTGTCCAGGATGGCAATGTAATCGCCCACGCGGGCATAGGCGGTATCAATGACCATCAAAAAATAGCCCGGCTCCATTTGGTCCGGTTGATTCGTCAATACGGTGTGCGTGGGGAAGTTTGCCGGCAGTGGCGGGGTGATAAATGTCAGCAATTGCGGCGCGGTGGCCGGGTTTCGATCTTTGTCGTATGCCGTGACCTGGATCAGGTTCGTCTGGCCCGGTTTGAAACCCAGCAAAATCTCCGAATGCGTTGTGCCATAGTCATAAAAATCTTTTTCCCACAGACCGGTGCCATCGCTGACCACAACGCTGATCCGTGAAGCGACATCAGTGGTCAGTTGCAGGAGGCCCGCCAGCGGCGCGTTGGTGGCCGGAGTAAAGGCGGGGCCTGCTAAAATGGATAACGCTCGTGCGCGGGGTGAAATCGCCATGACAATCGCTATCAGGGCAATGACAATGACATTCCTCAGGGAAACTTTTTTCATAGCTCATCCAATCGGCCAGGCGGGTCATGCCTGTTTGGTTCAACCAACCATTTCTGATACAGTTCGTTTCCGAACGCCGACACCTGCTGCCTGCCCCCCCCCAAGGAGGCTCCAATCTATTGGTGGCCGCCGATTCCGCAAGGATTTCTTTTCAGAAGCATACCAATCCGAAGAATTGAAAGCCATTAACCGGTGGTAGGGCGAGGCTCCTGCCGAGCCGCAAAATTGGTGGGGCGATCCCGATACATCGGGAGAGCCGTATCGAAGTGGTCGGCAAGTTGCCGACCACAACGGGCAAGTTGCCCGTTCCCCGGGAACAGGAAAATTGGCGGGTTTTGTTCTTTGAGAGCCAAATTCATAAACTTCAATTCGCCTCAATTCGCCTCAATTCGCCTCGCAATGATCAGGCGGATTAACAACAAAGGAACGAAAGAACAAGCAGTCCAGAATCCACGGTTCCCAGCCCACCGTCTCCAGTGCTCAAAAATGTCTGCACCTGTCTCATGGGACCATTTAAGCATGGATGGGAGAAACTGTAACGTTGCCCGGAAACAAATTCGGAATAGGTTTTAACCGCTAATAAACACTAAAGGACGCTAATGGCTAACAAGCCTCCGGCTTGGCAAGAACAGCGTCGACACGGCTCGCGGGGACGCTCGTCCCTCCGGGCGAAGCGGCGCGCAGCGGAGTGCGCCCCCTACCGATGCTCTCTGTTTCCTCCGTTCCCTGTTCAAATTCGCTTTCATTGGCGGCAATTCGCGTCAAACCTCCCCTTTTCGTGTTCTTCGTGTGTTTCGTGGGAAAAAATCCGTGTTCATCTGTGTCCATCCGTGGTTACAAACCTTTTCCTTTTCATTGACTCTGCGCTATTCCCTGATACGATTCGGCGCTCAATTTTTTGGAGAATTTTAACGATTTAACAATTCAATTTATGGCAAAAGCAAACAAGTACGTTTATACATTTGGCAATAAAAAAGCCGACGGCAACGGCACCATGAAACCGTTGCTCGGCGGCAAAGGCGCGAACCTCGCCGAGATGACCCGCATCGGCCTGCCGGTGCCCCCGGGCTTCACCATCACCACCGACGTCTGCACCTATTATTACGCGAACAAGCGTTCCTACCCCAAGGAACTCCAGGCGCAGATGCAGGCCGGCGTCGCCAACATGGAGAAGATCATGGGCACGAAGTTCGGCGATAAAACTGCCATGCCCCTGCTGGTGGCCGTGCGCTCCGGCGCGCGTGATTCCATGCCGGGCATGATGGATACCATTTTGAACCTCGGCCTCAACGACGAATCCGTCCTGGCCCTGGTCGCCGCCACCAAGAACGAGCGTTTCGCGTGGGATTGTTACCGTCGTTTCATCCAGATGTACGGCGACGTGGTCATGGGTGTGCAGAAGCGCCCCAGCGAAGACCATGAGCCGTTTGAAGTGCTCATCCACAATCTCAAGCACGAGCGTTATCACTCGGACATCGAAGACACCAGGCTCTCGGCGGCAGACCTGAAAGAACTCGTGGTGCGCTTCAAAGCGCTCGTCAAGGAACGCGCCGGCAAAGAGTTCCCCGCAAATCCCTGGGACCAGCTCAAAGGCGCGGTCGGCGCAGTGTTCGGCTCCTGGATGAATGATCGCGCGATCGTGTATCGCCGCAAATATAATATCCCCGCCGAATGGGGCACGGCCGTCAATGTCCAGGCCATGGTGTTCGGCAATACCGGTGAAGATTCCGGTTCCGGCGTCGCCTTCACGCGCGATCCCGCCACCGGCGAAAAAGTATTCTACGGTGAGTTTCTCATCAACGCGCAGGGCGAAGACGTCGTCGCCGGTGTCCGCACGCCGGAACCCGTCGCCGAACTGAAAAAGCAATTGCCCAAATCGTTCGCTGAACTCGAAAAAGTCCGCAAGACCCTCGAATCGCATTTCAAAGACGTGCAGGATTTCGAATTCACCATCCAAAAGGGCGACCTGTACATGCTCCAGACCCGCAACGGCAAACGCACGGGCGTGGCCGCCGTCCGTTTTGCGTGCGAAATGGTGAAGGAAAAATTGATCGACTGGAAGACGGCCATCAAGCGCGTCCCCGCCGAGCAGTTGGACCAGGTGCTCGCGCCGATTTTTGATCGCGCGGCCATCAAATCCGCCAAAGCCATCGCCACCGGCCTCCCTGCCGGCCCTGGCGCTGCGTCTGGCAAGATTTATTTCAACGCCGAACGTGCCGTCGAAGCGGCGAACGGCAACCAAAAAGTCCTGCTCGTGCGCGTTGAGACGTCGCCCGAAGATTTGCGCGGCATGATCGCCGCGGAAGGCATCCTCACCGCGCGCGGCGGTGTCAGCTCGCACGCGGCGCTCGTGGCCCGGCAGATGGGCAAAGTCTGCGTGTGCGGCGCCAGCGCGTTGCACATCGATTACGCCACCAAGACCATGACCGTGAACGGTCAGACGTTCAAAGAGGGCGATTCTCTCTCGATCGATGGCACCAGCGGCACAGTGTACGCCGGTGAGGTCAAGACCGCGCACAGCGAAGTCATCCAGGGTCTCCTTGAAAAGGATGCCAGCGCCATGGCGAGCAGCACGTACAAGAACTTCGTGCAATTGATGAAATGGTGCTCGCAGGTCACCCGCATGCAGGTGCGCACCAATGCCGACAGCCCCGAGCAAACCGCCAACGCGGTGGCATTCGGCGCCAGCGGCATCGGCCTGTGCCGTACCGAACACATGTTCTTCGAAGGCGATCGCATTGACGCCATGCGCGAGATGATCCTCGCTGAGACCACGGAGCACCGCAAAAAGGCGCTCGCCAAGCTGCTCCCCTATCAGCGCGACGATTTCGCCGGAATTTTCCGCGAACTCAAAGGCCTCCCGGCCACCATCCGCTTCCTCGATCCGCCGCTGCATGAATTCCTGCCGCACGACGAGAAGGCGCAGCACGCTCTCGCGAGCAAGCTGGGCATCAGCCAGGAAAAGATCGCCAAGCGCGTGCATGAACTCCACGAGTTCAATCCGATGCTCGGACATCGCGGTTGCCGTTTGGGCATCGCGTATCCGGAGATCTCCGAGATGCAGGCGCGCGCGGTATTCGAAGCCGCGGCGGACGTGCAGAAAAAGGGCATCAAAGTGAAGCCCGAAGTCATGATCCCGCTCGTCGGTTTCAAGAAGGAGCTCGACCTGCAGATGGAAGTCGTCCATCGCGTGGCCAAGGAAGTCATGGCCGAAAAGAAAGTGAAGCTTTCTTACATGGTCGGCACGATGATCGAGATCCCGCGCGGCGCATTGACCGCCGACGAGATCGCGCATTCGGCGGAATTCTTCAGCTTCGGCACCAACGACCTGACGCAGACCTGCCTGGGCATGAGCCGCGACGATTCCGGTTCGTTCCTGCCGCATTATGCGGAACTCGAGATCGTGAAGAAAAATCCGTTCGCGAGCATCGACCAAACCGGCGTAGGCCAATTGATGCAGATCGCGGTCGAGAAAGGCCGTTCCACGCGCAAGGACATCAAGTTGGGCATCTGCGGCGAACACGGCGGCGACCCCGATTCCGTGAAGTTCTGCCATAAGCTCGGCCTGACCTATGTGAGCTGCTCGCCGTTCCGCGTGCCCGTGGCGCGTTTGGCCGCCGCCCAGGCCGCCCTCGCCGACGCGAAGCCGGCGAAGAAGAAGTAATCTGAAATTTGAAATCACAAAAGCCGCTCCGTGAGGAGCGGCTTTTTTATTTTCGAGAAATGCGATAATGGCTGCATTTAATCAATTGATTCAACCCATTCAGAGACCTCTGCAAAAGAGGTAGCGCAGGTTTCCTAACCTGCTGTATCGCCGACTTCTAAGTCGGCAGGGCGTGGAAACATTGGGAAACCAGCGGATTGGGAAATCCGCGATACAGCAGACTTGGCAGTCTGCGCTACAACAACGCGTTTTGCAGAGATTTCATTCAGGGTTGAATTTTGGTGGGACGATGACCCAAGGTAGCTCGTTCCTCGCAACCCTGGTCTGAGTGATAAAACCCCGTTGGGGTTCTTTGATTCCAGACGACAATTAAAAACGAAACGATCCTAAAAGAAGCAAATCTTTCAGGATGGTATTAGTATCGTCACGGCGCTTTCAAAATTGGTTTCAATTTGATACTTACGCCATCCGACGCAACTTCGCCATACTGGTTTGGTATGGTGATTATTAGAGTAGGTGCAGCCACTGGATATACCGTGCCGTCCGAATTTGTTGCCTGGATTAGAAAATCAACCTCGGTACCCAGGGCGACATGTTTCGCTGTGGCCGTGCAACTCTTCGCGTCGCCGAGGCTAAAATATCTTGGCATGCCGTTTGTAAACACAACTACGCCCAGATTTTTCCTGGCTTTTATTGATGCCGACTGCTGGCCTAAAAGGTTAAAGCAACCAATAATAAATATAGCAGTTAAGGCCGCTCCGACGATCAACGATGATTTGCGCATAAATTTGAACTGTGCCTAAGGAACCAAACTGAGGCACGGCGTATTGGACTGCAAGCAGCAAATACTTAAGAAGCTTTAGCGACCAAAATTATAGAGATTCAGCCCGACTTCGTCATTTTTCGTTTTCACTACTGTCCGGTTTAATTTAGGCTGACGGCGATATAACCATTGTAAAATCTGGATAAAACCGCCGTCCTGTCATTTTTCGATTTGAATTTTGCGATGATTCCTTGAGGGTGTTCCACCGCATTCCAGCGGTTTTCC
>DASXYX010000046.1:0-68350 GCA_036502245.1 Verrucomicrobiia bacterium | reverse complement strand
AAATTGCGAGAACACGAGAACTTTTTGTCCGTCGGCAATCAGCGGGTCGAGCAGTTCAAAAAGTGTTTCCGTTTTTCCACTCGCCGTGTTGCTGCCGACAAGCGACGGATGGCAGCAGACCTGCCGCAACCGCGTGAGCGCGGCGAGCACGTGCATTTTCGATTTGTTCAAGCCCTGCGTCTCGACCGCCTTCATTACCTGGTCGCGACTGCGGCGCAATTCGGCCAGATACAATTTGCGTTGTTCATCGCCGAGAGGACAATCCATCCGCTCTTCGATGCGATCCGGCAAATCTTTCGCGACGTGTTTTTTCAAACGGCGCAACAACAACGGACGCAATTTTGCGGACAAACGACGTCGCGCAATGCGTTGCTCGCTTTCGGCATTTTCGCCGCCTTTGGGTTCGTAAGTTTCCAAAAAATGTTCCTGATTGCCGAGATAGCCGGGCTGGATGAAATCCACGATGCTCCATAAATCGAGCAGGCGATTTTCCAGCGGCGTGCCGGTGAGTGCGAGTTTGTGCTCGCACTTCAACTGCTTCACCGACTGTGTGACCTGCGCGCCGGGGTTTTTGATGAATTGCGCTTCGTCCAAAATCACCGCGCGGAACGAGAATTTTTGCAGCTCTTCCAGGTCGCGTCGCAGCAATGCGTAATTGGTCACGATCAAATCGTGCTGCGGGATCTGCTTGCGCAGATTGTGCCGGGCCGCGCCGCTTTCGAGCACAAGCACTTTGACGTTCGGTGTGAATTTTTCCGTCTCGCGCCGCCAGTTGTGCAGCACGGACGCCGGGCAGATGACGAGCGACGGTTTGGGGTTTTTAACGTGGGCTTCCTTGAGCCACGCCAGCCAGGTCAAGGTCTGGAGCGTTTTGCCGAGGCCCATGTCGTCGGCCAGGATGCCGCCGAGTTTTATCTGGAAGAGATGCGCGAGAAAATCGTAACCGTCTTTTTGATACGGACGCAGGTCGGCGATCAGGCCACGCGGCAAACCAGTATTCGGGACACCTTTGAAATCCGAGACACGTTTGCGCAACTCTTTTGCCTCGGTGGTGTCGGCAAACCGTGAAAATTCATCATCGTCCAGGTGCGCGATATGCTCCATGCCCACTTTTTGCGGCACGGCGATCAAACCATCCACGCCCATATCAGCCATCGCTTCATGCGCGCCCTGTACGGCAGTGGTATCGAGTTCCACCCAGCCCGTATTCGGCAATTTCACGAAACGTCCCGTGGCGGTGGCGAGGCGTTCAAGATCAGCCTTGCTCAATTTGAGGCCTTCGGCCTCCCATTCGGCGGAAACAGCGAGCCAATCGATGCCGCTGCCTTTGACGATCAACTTTGGTTTGAGCTGGCGCGGCGTGAGGAACAGGCGATGAAACGACGGATTGCCCAGAAATTCCGAATCCGCCGGGCGCGAGGCCCAGGCTTCGGCGAGTGATCCCAGGAAATTTTCGTTGGCATCGCCGATCCACAGACCCGGCTCGGGCGTGAACCAATCGAGCTTGCGCAGCCATTGCGTGGCGGGTTCCAGCCGCGGGTCGTCCAGGATCTCCGGCTTGTCGTGCGCTTTCTTTTTGGGATCGTTGGCCACCCATTCGGTGCCGTTCCAAAACCAAACGCTCTGGTCGCGCGCGCTCTTGGCGAGCAAACGCAGGCGCACAGTGTCATCGAGCAATTCGAAAACGAACTGTGGCGCAGCCTTGTGCGTGACGCACAATTGTTCCCAATCCACGCCGTTGTTGGATTGCGTCTTGCGCAAATGCAACAGCAGCCGGTGGCTCAACTTGCGGACGGGCACGGACGGCTTTTGCGCCAGATATTTCAGGACGCGCGCCGGAGGCGCATTGCGCAACAGGAAAAAGGTATTGCCGACAAGCGCGATGGGTGGTTGATGGTTAAAAAATTTTACCTCAGAGACGCAGCGGCCTTCGCCGTTGGGCAGCGAAAAACGGTGCGTGAACGAAAGTTCTTTGTCGCCGTTCTCGAGGTGCGGTGAGAGGGCGATGATCTGGCCGTGGAACTGCAAGGCCTGGGTGGCGCCGTTCAATTCGAGCCGGTCGGTGTGGCCCCAACGCGCGAGCCATTGCATCAGTTCGGACTCGGACAGAATCATCGTGTCCGCGCCGTCGTTGCGATGGCGATGCGTGTCCGCGATCCATTGGATGAATTCCCAGTCGCGCGGCGGGAAAAGTTCCTGTTCATGCGTGGCGCGAACGACCAGGTCGATCAGTTCGTGCAGGGTGCGGGCTTTTTCACCGGTGCGCGGGCGCGAAAGGAGAAATTGCACGGCGAGCCGGTGGCGCGAAGGTTCTTCCTCATCGGCCTGGGCGCGGCAGACAACGCGGAGGGTGGCGCGTGGTATATCAAGCAACGGCATCGACGGCGGTGCAAGCCAATGCTCCAGTTCCTGGACGAGCTTCAACTCCTGCTCGGCTTCTTCGGCGCGGGCAAAACGGTCAGGGCTGGCATGCGTCTGGAGTTCCGGCGGCACCGAGCGCTTGGCACGGAGAAAGAGAAAAGCCAGTTCTTCCAGCCGGCTCTTGCCCTGGGCGTTCAGCAATCGCGGCCACCAGTTGGTGTCCGGGAAATCCTTGCGCGAGAGGGAAAGCTTTTCGAAGTAATCTTCCAGCAACAGCCAGGAGCGTTGTGAATCGGGGCAGGTGGCGAAACTCCTCAGGATGTCTTCGCGCCCGCCCACGGTTTCCTTGGAATCGGATAATTCGCGGCGGAGGTCGGCAAAGGCCCCATAGGTTTGCGACAGCACTTTGTGGTGCGCGTCATATTTCGTCGTTCCAGCCTTGTGCCCGTTCCCGTTTCTGATCGAAATTTTCGGCATTGATACAGTTTAGGTTTATCATTTCGTCAGATGGAACGGTCATGGTCAATCATATTTCAAAGAAATTTATGCACAGTTACTCCACAGCGTGGACGGGAAGAGCCATTGACAGGCGATAGTTTTGTAATATACTACCCATATATGAGCAAGCCGGCCACTTTGAGCAACGAGGCTTACGAGGTTCTGAAAGCGAACAAGCGCAACGAAAAGGAAAGCCTTTCTTCCGTGATCCTTCGTTTTGTTCCGAAGCCGATCAAAACGTTTGGCGATCTGGAAAGGCATCTGAACAATCTGGAAGCTCCTTTGACATTGGATTGGGAAGCATTGGACCAGGTCCGCGCGCGCAAACGCCGCCATGCTGACTGATACAACCTTCTGGATCGATCTGCTTGAGGAACGCGAGCAACGGCGGCGCGGAGGAGCTACGCAGTTCATCGAATCTCATCGCTCGCATGAATTACGGGTTTCCATCGTCACATGGGGAGAACTTGCCGAAGGTTTTACAAACCCGCACGACCTGTCGCAATTGCTCAAACATATTCGCGTTTTGCCGTTGTCACAGCAGCTCGCATGGGAGGCCAGCCGCATCGCGCGGGAATTGAGCGCGGTCGGCGGGCGGCTGGGCGAAAACGACAATTGGATCGCAGCCACCGCGCGGACCTGGGGTCTTCGATTGATCACTCGCGATGCGGCGTTCGCGCGCGTGCCGCGGTTAAATGTGGTGAATTATTGAACGAACCCTGGTCAATAATTGGGGCCAACTTCCCGCAAAAACAGCCATGATTCATATAGCGAATCGATTGCGGCAATCAACACGACTCCAAAAATAAGCCACAAAATCACTGACTGAATCTTGGAGAGAACTCCAGGTCGCCGGTAAATTCGAAAAGTTGCGACGAATAGACAAACCGTAGTTATTGCTATCGCTGCCGGAGGCAGCCACTGAGAACGCCCATCGGACCAGGAACCTGGCGTCGGAAGCTGCGCTGAAACCATCATCGCAAAAAATAATATAATCAGTAGTGAAAAAAACGACCGCCAGTCATCCTTATCCGGAACATCTGGAGGTTCAATGACGTCCTTCATAATGTTATACGCCTGATGTCTGAACATTAACCGTATCTGCCGTAAAATCAAGCTGACCGCTCGCCCATTTCGGCGTGATTCCGCTCTTGCCGGATTGACGCGCCGCGAATTTATGATAGGATGTTCGGCCATTTATGAATCGTCATCCGCACGTGGCTGTTGCCGGCGCGACCGGCGCGGTCGGCATCGAAATGATCAAAACACTGGAAAAGCGCAATTTTCCGGTGGGCAAGCTGACTTTGCTCGCTTCCGCCCGTTCCGTGGGCAAGAAGTTGAAGTTCAAGGGTCAGGACGTGGCCATCACCGAATTGACCAAAGATTCCTTCAAAGGAATTGATATCGCCTTGTTCAGCGCCGGCGGCAGCATCTCAAAAGAATTCGCGCCTATTGCGGCCAAAGACGGCTGCGTGGTGGTGGATAATTCCAGCGCTTTTCGCCAGGACGAAAAGGTGCCGCTCGTGATACCCGAGATCAACGGCGCCGACGTGAAATCGCACAAGGGCATCCTTGCCAACCCGAATTGCACGACGGCCATCACGCTCATGGCGTTGTATCCGTTGCACCAGGCGTTTGGCGTGAAACGCATTTTTGCCTCCAGCTACCAGGCCGTCTCCGGCACCGGCGCCAAGGCCATTGAAGAATTGAAACGGCAGGTCGGCGAGATCGTCGGCGGTAAAGCGGCGAGCAAGGAAGTGTATCCGCACCAGATCGCTTTTAACGTGCTGCCGCACGTGGACGTTTTTTTGCCGAACGGCTACACGAAGGAAGAGATGAAGATGGAGAACGAAGGCCGCAAGATCATGCATCATCCGGGATTCCGGGCGAGCGTGACCTGCGTGCGCGTGCCCGTCTATCGCTCGCACTCCGTCGCCGTCAGCGCGGAATTTGAAAAACCCGTCACCGTGGAAGCCGCGCGCGCAGTGCTCAAAAAAGCCCCCGGCCTGGACGTCGTGGACGAACCGGAGAGCAAAAAATATCCGATGCCCCTGTTCACGTCTGAGAAGGACAACTGCGAAGTCGGCCGCATCCGCAAGGACTGCGCCATGGACAATGGCCTGTGCTTCTGGGTGAGCGGCGACCAATTGCTGCGTGGCGCGGCGCTCAACGCCGTGCTCATCGCGGAAGAGCTACTGAAGTAAAGGGGAGTATCTTAGTTTTTGTGAAGTCAAATCAGGCGATACCGCCCCTACGCGGCTTTTACGATTTTTCGGAACGAATTCTACATCGATTTTGCCCCACGGGAGACCTCTGCAAAACGCCTTTTTGTAGCGCAGACTTCCAAGTCTGCTGTATCGCGGATTTCCCAATCCGCTGATTTTCCAATGTTTCCATGCCCCGCCGACTTTGAAGTCGGCGATACAACAGATTGGGAAACCTGCGCTACCTCTTTTGCAGAGGTCTCCACGGGGATTGCCTCGATACTTTGGGACGCTCGCTGGCAAACTTCCAGCGCCGTAGGCGCGGCATATTTGTAGTAAAAACCAATAAAATCATAGCCCCGTAGGGGCGACATCTTCTTTGCATAAAAAGTGAGATACGCCCGAAGGAGTAAAGCCGACAGTCATTTGGGCCTGGCGCATTTTGATGCTGAAAAGCGTATCACAGATGCGCCAGCACTTTTTTGTGGGCGGAATTGAAGGCCAGCTTTCTTAATTGCGCGGGCGTCCGCCAAACACCGCCAGTAATACGTGGTATCTTTGCGATCTCAACCTGAAACGCTTCCAGCGTGATGCGATAGCGCGTGATGGAATGCTTGAATGCGCAAAGCGGCTGTAACTCTCCCGGCGAAAAACCGAAGTGCGTTCTGAAAATTTCCTTCGCGCTCTTATTGTCCCCGTTGGCCTCGACATTCGGAAATTCCCAGAGATGCGCGTTGACCACACCGGTTGGACGCTGCCGCACCAGAAACCTCCCTTCGCATCCCATGACGAAGGCGACGAATCGTCTTGCTGTGACCGTTTCGCGTTTGCCGATATTGGGCAATTCGGCGATACGGTCATCGCGATACGCGACGCAGAGCTTCTGTACCGGACAAATTTTGCATTGCGGATTTCGTGGGGTGCAGACCAATGCGCCGAGTTCCATCAGCGACTGGTTCAAATGCGAGCAGGTGTTTTTTTTCTTCGTATTCTTCGCGTGGCTTACCAATTCTTCCGCGATTTGCCAAAGCCGTTGATTGGTTTCCTTCTCGCGCGGATCGGTGGCAATGCCAAAGATGCGCGTGAGCACGCGAATGACGTTGCCATCCAGGATGGGTGTTGGTTGATTGTAAGCGATGCTGCATATCGCGCCGGCGGTGTATCGTCCGATGCCCGGCAGCGCGAGCACGTCGTCGAATTTTTTAGGAAATACGCCGCCGCGCTCTTTCACAATGACTTGCGCCGCCTTTTGTAGATTGCGGACGCGCGTGTAATAACCCAGGCCTTCCCACAGTTTATGGATCTTTGCTGGATTCGCCTTCGCAACGGCCCCAAGGGTGGGCAACTCGCGCATCCAGCGTTCCCAAAACGGCATCACCGTCTTGACCTGTGTTTGTTGGAGCATGATCTCCGAGACCCAGATGGCGTAGGGATCATTCGTGCGCCGCCACGGCAAGTCGCGGGCGTTGGCGGCGAACCAATCGAGCAGTATCGGGATGAGTCGCTTGATTTTGACTGTTTCCAATTCGCAAATTTGTCATGCTGCACTCGTTTAATCAATCTGGCAATCGTTGTTGACCGTCAATGCTGGCAGGTGGAAAATCGACGGATGAGCAAATCAGAACTTAAATTTACAAACAAAAGAACCTGCGGCCATTGCGGTAATCGTGCGCCAATGGTTATTGTGGCGGATTATAGGGAAGTGAAGCACGATTATGTTGAGGGCGTGGGGGGCTTCAATTACGGCGAGTGGTATGAAGTGTTGAAATGTCAGAGTTGCGAAAAAGTTGAATTAAGAGTCCATTCCTATCATCAGGCTTTGACTGAAGAAGAATCTCCGACGGTGTATAAAACCATTTACCCCGAAGCCATAGCTATTCCAGTTGGATTGCCGAAAAAGGTAAAAAATGAATATGAAAAAGCCTTACAAGCAAGGCATGGAGATTCAAATGGATACGGAGTGTTGTTGGGGCGTGTTTTAGAAGCGGTTTTCCACGACAAAAAAGCCAAAGGCAAAATGCTTGGGCAGCAATTGCAAGACCTGGCAAAAAGAAATCGACTGCCGCAAGAAACTTTAGCGTTCGCAGCAAAACTAAATAGTTTTCGCATTGTCGGCGCGCATTTTAACAAAGGAAAATTGACCCCAAAAGAAATTCCAATCATGGAGAAACTTACCAAAGTGATATTGGAATATGTTTATAGTGCGCCATACATAATGAAGCAGGCAGAAAAAACCATTTCAAAATTAGATAATAAGAAATTAAAAAAGCGAAAATCAAAAGCTGTTTCTGCTTCAAAAATCATAATTCCGATAAGGCGAATTGTAATTAACTCCGAACCGGATGGTCATTTTACATTGATAAGCATTGAAATGCCGGACTGGAACGAAAAATTTATAGCATTAATCAAAAAGAATGCGCTTATTGCTTACGAGGTGTACCAGATGCCAACGTTAAACAGTGAAATTAGGAGCTTATTGTTTCAGCATGGTTACAGGATGTTAGTTTTGAAAGAAGACCCAGATAAAAGATTTTTGATTTCAAAATCTTACGCAAAGAAACTGGATGTTGCTGATAATTGATGCTGCGCCGTCAAAATCAATAACGAACACGGAACTGCCGACAAAAGAACTGCGGTAGTATTGCACGATTAGCGCAATTCGCGTCGAAAATCTTTTGTGTTCTTTGTGTTCCTTCGCGGCTAATCTTTTTTTGTGAAACCGCTGATGATCCACACGTGCAAGCTGACCGATGAACAGGCGTCGGCGCTGGATGCCGCATTGCGCGCGCGTGATTGGAAGCCGCGCCAGGTGCCGTACGCGCGGTTCGCCTATGAATCGCCCAAGTGCAACATCGTCTTTTACGAAAGCGGCAAATTGGTGGTGCAGGGCAAAGGCACGCAGGAATTCATCGAGTTCGTGCTCGAACCGGAGATCCTCAAAGAGGTCAAGCTGGGCTACGAAACCATCCTGAACCCCGAACTGCTCAAGCCGCGCCTCGGCGTGGATGAAAGCGGCAAAGGTGATTTTTTTGGGCCGCTCTGTATCGCCGGCGTGTACATCAATGAAAAGATCATCACCGCATGGAAAGATGTGGGCATCCGGGATTCTAAAAACATTTCCAGCGATAAAAAAATCGCCGAACTGGCCGACAGGATCCGCAAGACACCCGGCTGCGTGGTGAACGCCGTGGCCATCGGCAATGAAGCCTATAACCGGCTTTACACGAAAATGAAATCGGTCAACACCATTCTCGCCTGGGGCCATGCGCGCGTGATCGAGAACCTGCTTGGCCAGAAAAATCGCATGGACCCATTGCCGGTGCGAGCCATCAGCGACCAGTTCGCGGCCAAGAAAAGCGTGCTTGAGAAGGCATTGATGGCCGCGGGGCGCGAGATCGAATTTGTCCAGCGCCATCGCGCGGAAGAAGACCTGGCCGTGGCAGCGGCGTCAATCCTCGCGCGTGATGAATTCGTGCAGGGACTCGCGAGATTGGAAAAACAATTTGGCATGAAACTGCCCAAAGGCGCTTCATCAGCGGTGGATGCCGCGGCCAAAGAATTGGTGGGCAAGTTCGGCGCGGACGGCCTGGCCAAAGTTTCCAAAATGCATTTTCGCACCGCATTACGTGCGCAGGGATTGCCCGAACCGCCGAAAACAGAATGGCGGAAGAGTGGAAGCGAGGATTAGGAAGAATTTGCTGCGAGCACCAGTTTATTTCCACGGTTGAAGCACTTTGCATCCCATGCGTTCAAACGGCAGGGTGTCGCGCGTGACAATGCAGCAACCGCGTGAACGAACGATGGCGGCGATGAATGAATCACGCAATGGCAATGGTCCGTTCGCGCGGGCGGTCAGTTCTCCCCAAATCGCCGCTGCCCGCGCGTCAAAATTAAGCACGCGATATTTCCGGGGAAGTTCATTACCGAACCTTTTAATGCGCTCATAGTCGGCATGATCAGGTGGCAGGCAATGAAAGCCGTGCCACACTTCGGCCATGGTGATGGTCGTGATGAACAAATGAGCGGGATCTTGGGCTTCATGCCAGGCTATGAAACCAGGATTAGGGCGGAGTTTTTCCGGTTCGCTGACGGCGTTCGTGTCCAGCACGAAGTTCACAGCCGGAACGGTTTGACCAAATCATCAGGCATCCGCGGTGGTTCCCAATCGGTGGTAAAACGAACCGATTCATGCCATGCTTTGAGTTTTTGCATGGAACGCCGAACAGCGGCTTTACGACGCGCTGCTCGAGTCGGCTTTTTCAATGAAGTCCGACTGGGCTGTCGAGTAGCCAGCCAGCCCAATAATTCTTTGGCCTGGCGGCCGGACAGTTTCTTGACTTTTTTGACAGCGAGTTCAACGGCGCTCATGCCTGATACAATAGGTGGAAAATTGGCCTGGGGCAAGTGACTTTGCCCGTCCAACTTCCACCTTTCCGTCACTCGTAAAATCTGTTTTCATCGTTTCATGCCAAAGGTTCCGCTCAAATCCATTGTCGCGTATTGCGACCAGTTGTTGCGCATTTCTGAGATCAAAGATTTCACGGGCGCCGTGAACGGGTTGCAGATGGAGAACTCCGGGTCGGTTTCGCGCATCATAGCGACCGTAGATGCCAGTGTGCCCACGATCAAACGGGCCATCACGGCCAAGGCGGACCTGCTCATCGTCCATCACGGCCTTTTCTGGAACGAACGTCATCCCTGGACGGGCGTGAATTACGAATTACAACGCCTGCTCATCGAAAACGATCTCGCGATCTACAGTTCGCATTTGCCATTGGATTTCCATCCCAAACTTGGCAACAACGCTTTGCTATGCGCCTTGCTGGGTTTCAGGAAAGTGAAGCCGTTTCTGTTCGCCCACGGCCAGCCTCTCGGGTTCCAGGTTCAAACCAAAATTTCGCGCGCAGAACTTGCCAAACGGCTGGGTCGCGCCACTGATGCGCCGGTGAAAGTCATCGCTGGCGGTCCGGCGATTTGCCAGCGCATTGGTGTGGTCACCGGGGGGGCAGGGCAGGAATTGAAGCAGGCCGCAGCCGAAGGCGTGGATACCTATATCACCGGCGAAGGCCCGCATTGGACCTATGCCATGGCGGAGGAACTTGGCGTGAACGTCCTTTACGGCGGCCATTACGCCACGGAGACCTTTGGCGTGCGCGCGCTGGCCTCGCACCTTTCCAAAAAATTTCACGTCCCCTGGGCGTTCCTCGACCACCCAACGGGCTTGTAAAATATCAGCCGCCTCTTGAGATGAGAGGCTGAATTAGTCGGTAAGTCGCTCCAAAAATCCAAGAGCATCCTCGTGGTTCCCTCTCCCCTCAACGGGGAGAGGGCAGGGTGAGGGGTGAGGCAACAGAGGGACCAGCTTTTATCAGTTCAACCCAACCCAACAGACTTGTAGGAACCTCTTGGTTCGATTATTTTTGGCATTCGTCATTCGCACATGAAAAAGATTTTAGTCACAGGCTCGATCGGCTATCTCGGCAGCGTCATGACCGCCTACCTGCAACAGCACGGCCATGAATGCATCGGGTACGATACAGGATTTTTCAAGGACTGCATTTTTTACGAGCCAATCAAGACGAACACCGTTCCCCGCGATGCCCGTGACATTACAGCGGCTGATCTAAAGGGCATCGACGCCGTCGTCCATCTCGCCGGCATCTCCAACGATCCGTTCGGGAACCTCGATGCGGCGAAGGTCTATGATCCCACGCGTCATTATGCCAAACGCATCGCGGAAATGTGCAAGGCCGCGGGCGTGAAATTTATTTTTGCCTCGAGTTGCTCCATCTACGGCATCGGCGGCGCGGAACTGGTGGATGAAACCTCGCCCACGCTTCCGCAGACGCCGTACTCGCTCAATAAATTGCAGGTGGAGCAGGACCTGCAATCGCTCGCGGACAAGAATTTTTCGCCGATCGCGCTTCGTTTCGCCACCGCATTCGGACTTTCGCCGCGCATCCGGTTCGATCTCGTCACCAACATGCTCGCCGGCATGGCCTTCACCACCGGCAAAATCGTGCTCAATTCCGACGGCACGCCCTGGCGGCCCAATGTCCACGTGCTCGATATCTGCAAATCGGTGCGCTACGCCATCGATTCCAATCATAACGACGGCACGATGCTCGTGTTGAACGTGGGTGATGAGTGCAACAATCTGCAGGTCATTGATATTGCGCGGAAGATCCAGGCGCGCGTCAAAGGTTGCGAGTTGAAATATCTCAAGGACAATCCCGAATTGGACAAGGAAGGACTCGTCCGCGACCGCAAAGTGAAACAGGGTGTGGACACGCGCACCTACCGCGTCTCATTCGCGAAGATCAAAAAAGTGTTTCCCGGTTTTCAATGCGATTGGCCCATGGACAAGGGTGTGGATGACATGGTCTCCAGATTCGAATCGCTGCCGCTCACCGAGGCGCTGTTCAAGAACAAGAATTTCTATCGCCTCCAAAAGATCGAGAGCCTTTACCAGGGCCAGCACCTCTCGCCCGACCTGCGCTGGCTCAAGCAGGTTGCCTGATGTTGTATCACCAAAATTTCTTTCAACGGTCGGCAGTGGTGTGATTTGCAAAAGGAATTTGCGTCCGCACTCTGTTCCTTCTCCCCTCAACGGGGAGAAGGTTAGGATGAGGGGTGAGACACCGGATAGGCGCACTTCCCGCCATTTCATTGGATGTTGGGTGTTGAATGTTCCCAGGGGGTCAGGGTGAGGTGAGGGTTTTTTATTTAGCTCATTGTTAAGAACTATCGGTTACATCACACTAAACCCAACATGAAATACCGCCCCCTCGGCAAAACTGGTGTTGATGTCTCCGTCATCTCCCTGGGCACGCACCAGTTTTCCGGCGAATGGGCGCAATCCTTTTCCGCCGCCGAAGTCGCCGTCATGCTCGACCGCGCGCGCGAACTGGGCATCAACCTCCTCGACACCGCCGAATGCTACGGCAACCACGCCGTGGAAGCGCTCATCGGCGAGGCCATTCGCAAGAACCGCGGCGATTGGCTCATTGCCACTAAGTTTGGTCATGCATATCTGGACGGCTCGGAGAAAAAATCCGATGCCTGGAGCGCTGCGCATGTGCAAAAGCAATTGGAGGATTCACTCAAAGCGCTTCGTACCGACCGCATCGACCTCTACCAGTTCCATTCCGGCACGAACAAAGATTTCGAGAACGAAGAACTCTGGACGATGCTCAACGCACAGGTCCGTGCAGGAAAAATCCGTTTTCTCGGCATTTCACTCTCCGCGGACGTGCTCTTAAAAAATGATCTTACGCAACTCCATGCTGCGTCCAAAGTCGGCGCAAGCGTGATTCAGGTGGTTTATAACCGCCTCCAACGAAAAGCCGAGGAAGCCGTGCTGCCGTATTGCGCCAAAGAAAATCTCGGCGTCCTCGTTCGCGTGGCATTGGCCAAAGGCTTTCTCAGCGGCAATTACAAACCCGGCGCGGTTTTTTCCAAAGAGGACACCCGTTCCGGCTACAGCCAGCAGTTCAACGACGAGCAATTGCGCCTCGTGGAAGAGATCAAAGCCAAAGAAGTTCCTGCCGGCCAAAACATGGCGCAGTGGGCACTCGCCTGGTGTCTGAAACAGAAAGCTGTCTCCTCCGTCATCGCCGGGTGCAAAAACATCAAGCAATTAGAGGCGAATGCTGTAGCAGCGGAATGACTAAAGAATTTAGCCGCCGAAGGCAGCAGGTTTAGCTCTCCCTCACCCAGCCCTCTCCCCAGGGAGAGGGTTTTCATGCATCCAGCCTGTCAAAATACGAAAGGCTGAATCCATCGAACGTCATTTCTTGAACCCAAAAATGTCCTCGTGCTGTTCCTTCTCCTGGAGGAGAAGGTCAGGATGAGGTCGGGCTTTAAAAACGTCCTCCCTTTCAAGTCCAACCCGAGACATTTCAGCTAAAAAGACCATACAGATGGGTTGAATTTGTAGCTTGCGGTTTATTCAAAAGCCGCCCAACTTGTTCTCAGGACTCTTTTCATTATGTTTCCATTCGGATTATTTCTGGCCCCGGCAATTTTGTGGCTTATTTTGTTCATTGTTGCCAGACACCAAGGTGACACGTCTTATTCTACATTATTCTATGTTTCTCTCGGCATAACGGTTATCTCGGTTGTGACTTCTATTTGGATTCCACAGTTCGCAATCATCATTACGCCCATCGTTTGCGTTTTGGCCATACAGAAATTTTGTTATGTTGGTTGGTTACGTTCTATCATCGCCACCGTTTTATATATGATTTGGATGATTGTGTGGCCAATCTTGTTTCAAGCAGCGTTGCGGTAGGCACCCCAGCCTTCGCGCGACACCACTCCTTGCTTTACGCCTAATTTTTTCTAAACTTCCCGCCCTTGAAAGCAAAACTCACCACCACGATACCGGTGCGCAACGGCCAGGAATTCCTCCTCCAAACGCTGCAATCGCTGGCCGCCCAGACGTTGAAGCCGGACCGCGTCGTCGTGCTGGATAACCAGTCCACCGATGCTACGGCGGAGATCTGCAAGAATTTCAAGGACCTGCTCATCGAGTTCTACGTGAACGAGAAAAACCTCGGCACGTTCGGCAACTTCGACCATTGCCTCGATTTCGCGCATGAGACTGAGTATCTCCAGATTTTGCACGCGGACGATGTGTTGCTGCCGGGCTTTTACGAGGCCGCCGTCGAGCAGTTGAAAGATTGTCCCGGGCGCGCGCTGGCCTGGAGCATCGATGAGCGCATCGATGAGTTCAATCAGCACCTGACCTTCTCGCACAAGGCGGATGGCGCGGTGCACGTGCTGGACCGCGACACTTTCCTGAAGATCAAGGCCGAGATCGGCAACCAATCGTTCTGCTCGACGCTCCTCAAGACAAATTATCAGCCCGCGCCGGCGCGGTTCCCCATGGACATGCTGGTGTATGGGGACATGGTGTACTGGGCGCGGTTCGGCGCGCATGCGGACAAGATCGTCTTCATCAGCAAACCGCTCGCGCAATATCGCTGGCACCAGACGAACCAAACCGTCTTCGTGGCGCCCAATCTCAAATCACTCGTCATTGATGCCTGGAACACGATGATGATGGCCGAGGAATTGCGCGCGAAGTTTTGCGGCAAATCGACCGGCGCGATCCGCATGATGAAACTCAAGGGCCTGATGGCCGTGCGTTGCGGTATCATGTCCATCCGCTTCCGGCAACTTGGCAACCTTCCTTACTCGCGCGAAATTGTAGCGACCGGTCGCAAATACACCGGCCTACCCATCTGGCTGGCAGGACAATTTTTGGTGAACCTGCGCGAACTGATTGTCTTCAAGATCCTACGCCGCCCCCGCCACAAACAGAATATATTTAGTTAAAACAGAAATCAGCCGCCCTGTATCATTTCCTTCTGTCGGCTCTGATCTCAAAATCTTTCGGCGCAGCCGCTGAATCAAAACCCCGGCAGGGGTGACAGCTAGTAGCCACGGGCGCAAGCCCGTGGTTTCCTCGTCCCAAGGCGACCGCGCCATTTACGAAGCCGCGCTTAGCGCGCGGCTCGTCGGCGGCATAATTTTTAAACTCCCCACATTGTTGCGTTCAGAAAGATTAGCGGCTCGTAACTGGCGCAAGGTCGGGAGGACGCACGATTAGTTTCACGGCTCCAGGTGTCGTGAAGTCGAAAGCATATTTGTATCCTCTGGGCGCTGAGGCAATGGTCGGCTGGCCACTTAATTTGCCGATGTAGGTGAAAAGCGTATAATCCCTGGCAGTGAATCCCGGCGCCGCCGTGACATTGAGCGTGGCGTTCAGGTTCAGTTTGCCATCGACCGCAATCGACGTATCACCAGTCCCCAACGCAAAATTGATCACCTCATTCTTTCCGAAAGTCAGGTCGCCGTCATTAGACAATTTCGAACCGCCGATTGTTAGAGGATTCGCGCCATACGCATCATCACTTTGCATGGTGGCGTTCGCATTATAGAGCGCCAGGGAATTATCACTGGTGGCTCCGTCAATGCTGATGGCATGGCCGTCATTGACGGTATTGCTCACAGTCAGTCCGGCATTGCACAGCGTGAAAGTGCTGCCACGAGCGAAATGAAATTGCGAGTCGATGACCATGACGCCTCTCACGTTATACAGGTCGAACGTATGCGGCGCGGTGATATCCACATCAATGAGCTTAACATCACGGATCGGTTTTTCGGTCGGCCCCCAGATGACTCCGCCGATGTTGGGTGAAGTGATAGTGACATTGCTGATCGTGATGTCGCTCCAGTCCGGCGTCATGGCATTCACGGGCAACGCGTTCGACGCGGCCAGCACACGGGCGGGCGTAATGCGGTCCGGATTACCCACAAAATTATAATAGGTATAGAACACAATCGGTATCTTAACGTTCTTCATGGTCAGGTTGAAAAAGTTCACGTCCTTGATGGGCTGGCTGTGGTCGCGGGCGCATTTGATGCGCAGGCCGTTGTCGCCGTCAGTGAACGAACAATCGGTGACTGTGAGATTGGTGACGCCCTGGATGCCACTGCCGATGGATACGCCGTGGCCGTGGCCGAACACGCAATTCGTGATGACCAAATCATTCAGCGGTCCGCTCGAGCCCATGGCGATGTTGTCGTCGCCATCGCTGATATGGCAGTCCTCGATGATGCAATTGGTGCCGACAAAATTGATGCCATCCGTGTTGGGCGAAGGGAAATCGGTCGCAACGGTCAGGTTGCTGATGGTGATGTTGCCGCCATTGCGCCGCAACCCACAATGATGATCGGGTGGATTCTTGTAGGTCACATCGTGGATGAACACACGGTCGGCCGAATACAGGTTGAAGATCATCGGACGCATGACCCGGCGATGCGCGCTGAACGCCTCCCACCATGCCCGGCCTTGTCCGTCAAACGTGCCCTGGCCGCTGATCTCAAGGTCGTGTATGTTCGTGCAAGTGATCATCGTTGGCGGATTCGTCGTCCCGCCGGGATACCGCGCCAACGGCAGCATCGCGATCGTCGCGCCGGCATCCAGATGCAGGTTGATGCTGCTCTTCAACTCAAAAGGTCCGCTTAAAAATGTGCCCGCCGGGATCTCCACCATGCCACCACCCGCAGCATTGGCGGCATCGATAGTTTTTTGGATGTTCGTCGCATTGTCGGTGACTCCGCCCGCGACCGCGCCATAATCGGTGATCTTGAAGACAGTGGATGGAATGCTTGGCATAGCCGGATTGGCCGCGTGGGCAACGCCGGCCAGAACACACAACATCAAGAGATAAAACGTTTTCATGACAATGGATTTATTCATGGGCTTAATGACGGTCAAATTACAGGCCGGGTTTCAACTTATCTTATCGAATCGGCATGACTTGTCGATAGAGCTTCGCGTCGCGTCCAAGCAAAGTGGTTTGATTGGGTTGGATTGACTTGGACTGGGGTGGATTGAGGGCGATTGACAGGGTTCTGGCGGATGAGGTCTCGGGTCTGGCAAATGGTTGAAAACATAAACGTCAATTCGCATCAGAGATTAACAACAAAGGAACAAAGCAACGAAGAGGACTGCTGACCATGATAAGGTAGGGACATCGCGCTGCGATGTCCGTCTGATTTGGAAATCCTGAAAGGACTGCAATCATATAGCCCGGTGTTGCGAGGAACGAGCTACGCCGGGTTATGCCATCCCAAATTTTCCAACTCTGAAAGAGTTGCATCATCTTGTCACCAGGCGGACGCCGCAGCGCGGCGTCCCTACCATCCAAATCTGATTTTTTGGCTAAAAACATAAACGTCAATTCGCGTCATAATTTGGCTTCGTTTTTGGAAAGGCATTTTGAGGGCGATAGTCTTATTAGTGGTTATTGATGAGGTGTTTATAATTAAAAATGGCCTGAAATAATTTGGCTTCGTTTTCTCGTTTTTGGGTATGGGGTAGATAGGGATCTGTCAGAAAAAGATAAGGTGGCCGGCAAGTTGCCGACCACGACGGGCTGGTAGCCCGTTCCTCCCAGAACAGGAAGGGAAGTTAGAGCCTCGTCACCTCGACTCCTACGAAAACATACCTTTACCCTTCGCATGGGGCGATTTAAGCAGAAAAAGAATGAAGTGTAATGTTGCCCGGAAACAAAATCGGAGGAATAAACCACGAAATACACAAAACATACGAAAAGACGGGGATTGGCCGCAAAAAAGCGCAAAAGGCACAAAAATTTTACAGAAGGAAACGAAGATAACGAAGGATGCGCAGGCATTCATAAATCCGAGGTAATGTTTCCGGGGGCCAGCGCCAGCTTGTGTTCGGCGAGGGCGCCGAACACGGCACGCGAGGCGCGTGCGCTCCCCAAAACCGATCTTCGTTCCAATCGATGATACTCGATCTGCGATGTTTTCTACAGAGCAACGGGGAAGTCTGCGCTACAACAAGGCCTTTTGCAGAGGTTTCTTTATGGGCTGGCTGCCGGTGCCGGGACAAGAGCGGTTTAAAAAATATTGTAGCCATTCGGGGGAAAGAGAAGAGGAAGCGGTCTTTTTGGGTTTTGGCTTCGTTTCGGCTCAGTCACAGGGTTTTCAAACATGCTCCTTCGCCGAAGCCTCGCCAGAACCCAAAAATCCTCGCTCCGAACGGCCACTCTATTTTTTAAAACGCTCTAGCGGAGTCAGAACAATGGGCGCAACCGCCTGGCCGCGGGTGGACAGGAACGGCGCGAGCGGATTTTCTTTCAGTCCCTTCAACCCTGCGATGACGCATTCAGCATTGATACCCGCACCGTCCCAACCGGTATGGAGCTTCTCGCGTGGCGAAGGGACATAAATTTTGTCCACTGCGTTCGTGCCGAGACTCTCATACTTCCGCGCGATGAGTTCGTAAAGATCAACAAAGGGCACATTGTTCGAGCCGGCGATTTCAGCGGCCCAGGCGGCATGAGTCGTGTTGTCCCGTCGAAAATGACCGTCGCTCGTCCAATACTTGCGAGGTGTCAGCGAGCAAATGATCGGAGTGGCGCCTTGTGCGCGGGTTTCAGTCACATACTGCTGCAAATACCAGCCGAACGTGTGGACCGTGTTCGTAATGCCGTTCCTCACAATAGTTTGTGTTTCCGGACCGGTGCCCTTGCCACTGGCGCTTCCGTTGTCGTTCGCGCCGAATTGCATGATCACAAAATCGCCCTTTTTGATCTGCGGCCGCAAATTCTGCCAGAAAAAACCGGCGTAAAAGCTGTGACTGCTGGTGCCGCCGAAGGCGCGGTTGACGACGTTGATTTTTTCCAGGTCGAAATAAGCCGTGATCGGCGCGCCCCAGCCCCACTGCCCCTGGTTCGAGCCGTCGCCCAAGGTGCCGTTGCGCACCGTCGAATCGCCGATGAGCCACAAAGTGGGCAACGCCGGATTCGCGGGAAGGGGCGGAAAATATTTGCCGTTGCCCGGAGCGCCGTCCGGCGCGGGCGGAGTGCCCATTTGCGTGTTGCGCGGCACATCGCTGATCTGGACCGGCGGAAAAGCGGCCGGCGCGGGATTGTCGCTCACATATTTGGCGTCGGCGGTTTCAAGAGCCTTGCCCTTGTCCGAAAGCAGTGGAACGAACGGGCTGTGGTCGAAAGCTTTGAGGCCGGAGACGATTGCAGCGGCGACGATTTCCGCGCCCGCCATGTACGTATGGTTATGATCGCTGTAGAGCTTGTTCACTTCTTCGCGGCCCATCCCTTCGTATTTGTCGGCGCAAAAGTCGGTGAGATCGAACACGGGCAGATGCAGTTTCTGGCCGATGTCCTTCGTCCATTGGGTAAATCTGCCGCTCCCGGTGCCGCGTTCGATCCTGTCCTGCCTGGGATCATAGTCGCCGGGCGATGGACCGATCGGCGTCGCATCGTTGAATTTCACTTTCGGATTGCTCCAGATATTTCGGGTCGTGACGGTCAGCAGGAAAACATGCGCGCCCTTCGCCTGCGCGTCCGTGGCCATTTTCGTCATATACCAGCCGTAGGTATGCACCGGCAGGCCATCACGCATCACCACGTCGTCGCCCAGTCCCGGAGGCGTGGAGCCGTCATTGATGCCAAACACCAGCAGCACATAATCACCGGCGTTGATCTGTGGCAGAACCTTTGGCCAGTCACCGTCGTAATAGGTGCGGCTCGATCTCCCCGCATGTCCCACGTTCTTGATGACAACCTTCCCGGGATCAAAAAAATTGGTGATGGGCGTGCCCCAGCCGACCATCGGTTCGCCGTTCTTTCCTGTGCCGGAGTTGCGTGCGGTAGAGTCGCCACAGACGAAAATAACGGGCTTGCCGGCGGCATCTTGGGCGCAAACGCGTTCAGCGAAGCCGGACAGACCCAAAAGGACCAGAGCATTTAAAAAAATAATGTGGCCGTTCGGAGCGAGGATTTTTGGGTTTTTGGCGAGGCTTTGGCGAAGGAGCATGTTTGAAAACCCTGTGACTGAGCCGAAACGACGCCAAAACCCAAAAAGACCGCTCTCCCTCCTTCTTCCCCACGAATGGCTACAGTATTTTTTTAAATGCTCTAGCAACAAGACTTTGATAATTTGGCGGGTCGTCATGCACGCGATTGTTAAAAATCCATTTTGCAGAAACAAGGTTTAAGGTGACTTGGAGAAACCATTAACTTTTGGCCGGATTGCCAGACACAGCGCAATGTTCCCTGAAAATAAGTACGAATGGCTGATTTAGTCGGAGAGTCCTTCCAGAAATCCAGAAGCGTCCTCGTGCTATTCCTTCTCCTGGGGGAGAAGGTCAGGATGAGGGCGAGCTTTAAAAATGCCCTTAATTTCAAATCCAATTTCCTTGGGCTCGGCGTGATGAGCGGCAAACACCAAACTTCACGATTGCCTCCTATTTCCGAAAAGGGCTCAGCCCGCAGGGTTGACAGGGGGCGGCAAGAGGAGTAAACCGCAATCGTGCCTCGGGCGTTGCGTATCGAAGATCCCGGCGCGAGCCGATTGAGATTTACAATCCTGAAAGGATTGAAATCATTCAGCCCGGCGTTGCGAGGGACGAGCTACGCCGGGTAATGTCGCAAAGGTCATCAACCCTGAAAGGGTTGAATCGGAAGTTATGGCACAATCGCTTGCAAAAATTCTGGTTCACGGAGTCTTTTCAACCAAAGACCGCAAACCGTATTTGCGCGATAAAAATCTTCGGGTTGAATTGCACAATTATATCGGCGGGATCCTGAATCAATTGGAATGTACGCCTGTTATCGTCGGCGGCACGGAAGACCATCTGCACCTGTTATGCGCATTGTCGCGGACATGCGAGGCTGCGGAGATGGTCAAAGAAGTAAAACGCGGATCATCATTGTGGTTAAAGACCAAAAGCATGGATATGGGCGATTTTTCCTGGCAAAGCGGTTATGGGATTTTTTCCATAGGATTTTCGCAGATTAAGCCGGTTCGTGATTATATCGCCGGACAAGAAGAACATCATCGGAAGGTTTCGTTTCAGGATGAATTTCGACAGCTATTGCGACGATATGAAATCGGATTCGATGAGAAATATGTATGGGATTGATGCAACCCTTTCAGGGTTGGTGGTTGTTTGATCGGTGACCCAGGGTAGCTCGTCCCTCGCAACCCTGGGCTGAATGAATTGAACCCCGTTGGGCTTCAAAAAAGGGGTCAGCCCACAGGATTGACATGGGACGGCAAGAGGAGTAAACCGCAATCATGCCTGGGGCGTTGCGTATCGAAGATTCTGGCGCGAGCCGATGGAGGCAAGCAGCCAAAATGAACTATCACGCGAATGAATACTTTGGATTGACCCCTTTATGTTCCATTTACTCATAGATACATGCGTTTGGTTCGACCTCGCTAAAGACCATCAGCAAGAGTCTCTCCTTTCCGTTTTGGAAGAATTGATTAAGCAGGGGCAAATTTCGCTCATACTTCCGCGAACGGTTGTTGACGAATTTGTCCGAAACAAGGCGCGCATCACTGAAGATAGTGGTCGCAGCCTTTCTAGTGTTCTAAAGCGTGTGAAAGAAGCGGTTAATAAATTCGGAGAGGGAAAGGGAAAGCGGATCGCACTCGACCAATTAAACGAGGTGGATTATAAAATTCCAATTTTAGGTGAAGCTGCCATTGGTGCGATTGCTCGGATTGAAAAACTGTTTGCTGATTCAAAAATTATCGAACTGACGAATGAAATAAAATTAAGAGCTGCACAAAGAGCGATTGAAAAAAGAGCACCGTTTCACAAACAACGCAATGGAATCAATGATGCAATCCTCATTGAAGTTTATGCTGGATTTATTAAGGACAAAAACGCCCCAGGAATACGCTTCGCGTTTATAACGCACAACACAAGCGACTTCAGCCATCCAAATAATAACAACAAACTTCCTCACCCGGACATTGCTAATTATTTTTCTAAAATAAAATCTCTCTATTTAATCAGCTTGGGTGAAGTATTGCGGAGAGTCCAACCGGAACTCGTTTCAGACTTGATGATCGATCAGGAATGGACACAAGAACCAAGGCGCTTAACCGAAATCTTGGAGGCGCTTGAGGGGTTATTGGATAAAATTTGGTATAACCGGCATCAAAATCTCTGTTACCAAGTTGAAATGGGTAAGGTTAAGATTGTCGAGAAGAAGAATTGGTCCATAAAAAACAATGCGCGAACGATTGTGCGAGAAATTTGGATAGGGGCTAGGAAGTCCGCAAAACGAATGGAGAAGAAATATGGAGTCGAGAATCTTGGTCCGTGGAGCGACTTTGAGTGGGGAATGTTAAATGGGAAATTATCTGCATTGCGATGGTCGTTAGGAGAGGATTGGGATATGCTAGACACTTAGTTTGACTGCGCTTAAATGGGTGATCCATTTACTATTATGCCGCCCGAAAAGATGAGCGATGAATCAGAGCAAAAGTGGCAAGCCATATTTGCCGAATATGGCCGTACGCAAAAAACATATTCGACTATGGGAGCATTGCATTCCTTGGCGCAATATTGGGTTGAAAATGAAATCATAATTGAACGAGCGGCGAAGAATGAGGCAGATGAAAACGGGCCTAAATGGAAACCTAATTGGAATGACGCGGATTCAGTTGGTGAATGGCATTCTGAACGAGACATTGCGCGGGACATGCACGACAAAACTATGATTCCGATGCACCGTTTTTCTTGCATCGTTATGCTTTATTCTACCATTGAAAGAGAATTGCTCCGGCTGGTTGAAAATCTTGAAAAGGAAGACGGGCCGCAAAAATTGAAATGGAAGAATATTCGCGCTGATTCCAAGGTGGAACAAATTTCAAAATTCTGTGAGGTCTTTTTTGGTTTCCGGTTGGCGGACTGTTCTCAATACAATGCGGTAACTGAATTACAGAAAATCCGCGATTGCATCATTCATTGCCTTGGAGACGTGGGTTTATCGGCTGACAAAGATTTCTTGGTGAAGCTCAGAGACAAACGACGGGGATTTATCGTGCATCCGAATAACGACATTCACATTGACGAGGAGTGCATCAAACAATTCTTGGTAGAAATTTGGGCTTTTTTTGTTTCCGTCTTTGATACTTTGAAATGGGAAATTGCCTCTCACTGGCAAGGGGACAAGTTGGGAAAGGCTTTCGAGAGACTAACACAATGAATACTGCCAAAACCTATGCCATACCGATACACCCCTCCTGGTAGCGTGATTAGCCCGCAAGACTGTGTTAGCAACATCCGTGTCATTTTTGACGGAGGAACGGGTTCTAGTCCGTTCTCGGTTGTAAAATTGGATTGGAGTGGCGTGCCGCGTATTGCGATGCGCTGGAATGTATCGGAAAGAGAATGGGATGATGCTGATAAAATAAGCGGTAAAGTGGTGTGCAAGGGAATGCCAGTATCTCGTGGCCATCCAGTTTGGTTTGTGTTGCCGGACGAGGTGGCCAGCGATTCCGATGTATGGAAGGATATTAAACACAAGTTGAAGGGATTTGGACGGGAATAGGCCATAATGCGTTGCATTGGGCTAATACCCCCTTCCGCCAAAAACTTCACGATTGCCTCTTTTTCGCGCGCAGGCTAGTCTGGTGGGCTTAACAATGGCCCCGAATCCGCAGCAAATTGCGCAGCGTCCCACGCAAGCCGTCATCCTGGCTGGCGGACGCGGTGAGCGCATGCGTCCGCTCACGGACATCCGACCCAAGCCGATGATCGAGGTCCAGGGTAAGCCGTTTCTCGAACACCAAATCATCCTGCTCCGCGATCAGGGCTTCAAAAAAATTCTCCTGTTGCTCGGTTATCTACCGCAGATCGTGCAGGACTATTTCGGTGACGGCAGCAAATGGGGCGTGCAGATCGAATACAACATCACCGCCGTCGAGGACAACACCGGTCGCCGCGTGAAATTGGCCGAGTCGAAGCTCGACGACTGTTTCATGCTCGTTTATTGCGACAATTACTGGCCGCTCGACATGGACCGCATGTGGAAACGCTTCGCCGAAGCCAACACGCCGCTCATGGTCACCGTGTACAGCAACAAAGACAATTACACCAAGAGCGTGCTGAAGGTGGACGATGCCGGCTTTGTGACCGTGTACGACAAGAAAAAGAAGACGCCCGACCTCCAGGGCACCGAGATCAGCTTCATGATCGTGCGCAAGCAACTCATCACGCAGATGCCCGAGGGCAACGTCTCATTGGAAGAGACGCTCTTTCCGCCGCTCATCGCCAATCGTCAGCTCGCCGCGTACGTCACGCATCATCGCTACTACAGCGTCGGCGATACCTTCCGTCTGCCCATCACCGAACAATTTCTCGCGCGCCGCCCTGCTATCATCCTCGATCGCGACGGCGTCCTGAACGCGAAAGCGCCAAAGGCCCAATACGTCCGCAACTGGTCCGAATTCAAATGGCTGCCGGGTGTGAAAGACACCTTGCGCGCGCTCAACGAAGCGGGCTTCAAGATCATCATCGTTTCCAACCAGGCGGGCATCAATCGCGGCGCGATGACCGAAAAGGATTTGGCGGACATCCACCTGCAGATGGTCAAGGAAGTCGAGCAATCCGGCGGCCGCATTGATGCCATATATTATTGTCCGCACGATTGGGAAGAGGGCTGCGAATGCCGCAAGCCAAAGCCCGGCATGTTGTTCCAGGCCCAGCACGACTTCAATTTGGACTTGAGCCGGACGTATTTTATCGGCGATGATGAACGCGACGCCCAGGCTGCCGACGCGGCCGGTTGTCTCGCGGCACTGGTCTCCGATCAAAATCCGCTGGCAAAGATCGTCGGACAATTGATTACTGATTCAAAAAACTCCCTGAAAGCGAACAAATGAAACGTGTACTAATCACCGGGCACAACGGTTATCTCGGTTCCGTAATGGCCCCGCACCTCGCGGCGGCTGGTTTTGACGTCGTCGGCCTCGACACCGGCTACTTCAGCGAATGCACCCTCACGCCGGACGCTGGCCAGGTCAAAGCCGTCAAAAAAGATCTTCGCGATCTCACGCCCAAGGATTTGGAAGGCTTCAATGCCGTCGTCCATCTCGGCGCGTTGAGCAACGACCCCATCGGCAATCTCAACGACGGTTGGACCGAAGAGATCAATTACAAGGCTACGGTGACACTCGCTGAACTCGCGAAGAAAGCCGGTGTTGACCGTTTCCTCTTTTCCTCCTCCTGCATCATGTACGGCGCGGCGGACACCTTGGAAGTCACTGAAGATTCGCCGCTCGATCCCAAGACCGAATACGCCCGCTCCAAGGTCAAGGCCGAGAAAGCCCTCATGGCCATGGCCGATAAAAATTTTTCACCCATCTACATCCGCAACGGCACCGTCTATGGCGTTTCGCCGCGCATGCGTTTTGATACCGTGCTCAACGACCTCGTCGGCAGCGCCACCACCACCGGCAAAGTCGTCGTGCACAGCGATGGCAAGCCGTGGCGGCCCGTCATGCATGTGCAGGACGTCGCGCGTTATTTCCAGCAGTTCCTCGAAGCGCCAAAGGACAAGATCCACAACCAGGCCTTCAACGCCGGCGCGAACGAATTGAATCACCAGATCATCGAGCTGGCGCAGATCGCCGTGAACACCGTGCCCGGCGCCAAGCTGGAGATGGTCCCCAAACCCGGCGCGGACCAGCGCACTTACAAGGCCAATTTCGGCAAGTTCGCCCGCACGTTTCCCGACTTCCGCTTCAAGTGGAACGCCAAAAGCGGCGCGGCGGAATTGTACGAGGCCTACAAGAAGGTCAATCTGAAGCACAGCGATTACACCGACAAAAAATTCACGCGCCTGAAATGGTTGCATTACCTCCTCGACAGCGGACGCCTGGACGGCTCGCTGCGCTGGAAAAGTTAACCCCAAAAAATTATGATCCACGGAGTCAAAATCATTCCCCTGCGCCAGATCGTTGATGAGCGCGGCAAAATCATGCACATGATGAAGGCCACCGACCCGCACTTCATCAAATTCGGCGAGATCTATTTCTCGTGCGCGTGGCCCGGCACCATCAAGGCCTGGCACATCCACAAGAGCATGACCATCAACAACGTCGTCATGTCCGGTCGCGCCAAGCTCGTCATGTACGACCTGCGCAAGGATTCGCCCACGCACGGCGAATTGCAGGAAGTCTTTTTCGGCGAGGACAACTATGTGCTCGTGCAGATGCCCCCGGGCATCGCCAACGGTTACAAGGCTTACGGCGACAAAATGGTCATCCTGGCCAACTGCGCCACCGAACCGCACGACCCGAACGAGATCATCCGCATCGATCCGTTCACCAAAGAAATCCCGTACGACTGGAACCTCAAGAACGGCTGATCTCAATGGCTAACCTCGCCGCCAACCTGCCGCGCATCGTCGTCACCCGCACGCCGTTGCGCGTGAGCTTTGCCGGTGGAGGCACCGACCTGGCCGATTATTACGAGCGCGACTACGGCGCGGTTTTCAGCGCCGCCATCGACAAATACATCCACGTCACCGTCAAACGCCACAGCGAGCTTTTCAACGAGCCGATCCGCATCAATTACTCCATCACCGAAATGGTCGAGAACGTGGATGCCATCCAGAACAACATAGCGCGCGAATGCCTGCGGCTGCTTCGCGTGGACCCGCCCATCTACATCAGCACCGTGGGCGATCTCCCGGCCTCCACCGGATTGGCCGGCTCCAGTTGTTTTGCCGTGGGCCTGCTCAACGCCCTGCACGCCTACAAAGGCGAGCGCGTCTCGCCCGGCCAACTCGCTGAGGAGGCCACGCACATCGAGATCAACGTCCTCAAAGAACCCATTGGCAAACAGGACCAATACGCCGCGGCGTTCGGCGGACTAAATTTCTTCCGCTTCAATCCCGGCGGCGCGGTGACCATCGAACCCGCTCGGCCCAACGGCACTTTCATTGCCGACCTGTTCAGCCACGTCCAGATGTTCTGGACCGGTCTCCAGCGCAATGCCAGTTCCGTCCTCTCCGAGCAGAAGACCAACATCCCGGACAAGCTCGGCTTCCTGAACAAGATGCGCGACCAGGCCCATCAGCTCCGCACCACGGCCGAGACCGAGAAATTTTCAGCGGAAGCTTTTGGAAGCATTCTGCACGAATCCTGGCTGCTCAAACGCCAGCTCGCCAGCAGCATCTCCTCCTCGAAGATCGACGAATACTACGAACTCGCCCGCCGCGCCGGCGCTGAAGGCGGCAAGATTTGCGGCGCGGGTAACGGGGGCTTCCTCCTCTTCATCGTCAAGCCGGACAAAAAGGCCGCCGTCCGCGATGCCCTGTCCAAACTCCTCGAAGTCCCCATCCACTTCGAGGCCCACGGCTCTAAGGTCTTGTTGCCGTTTGAGCAGTGACTTTCTTTCTGTTCGACGTTGGATGTTGGATGTTGAATGTTGAGCGTTGAATGTTTCTGCTCTTTTCTGCTTTTGCTCCTCTTAGTCATTATGGTTTAGGAATTAGTCATTTCCAAAGCTCCGCATGGGAAAATCCTGTCGGTCCTATTGGTCTCAGGCGTTAGATTCAGTGTGGCAACCAAAAAATTATTCCCTCTCCTCCTCGATTGAGGAGAGGGTCAGGGAGAGGAGTCGAAATTAAATACCACCGTCGATCCCCCTTTATGCCTTTGTATCTTTGTTGTTAATCCTGCTCTTGAGATGCGCGCTTCGCGCGACTTCGCAAATGGCGGTTGTCGCCGTGAATGGCATACCCGGGGTGGCGCTCGCAGACTCGCTTACCCCGGGCTAATATCTGCCACCCCTGCCGGGGTTTTGATTCAGCGGCTGCGCCGAATTTGCGTTTAATTTCCATCTTCACTTTCCCCTCCGTTATCTCCGTTTCCTCCTGCTAAAATTTTTGTGTCTTTTGCGCCCTTTCGCGGCCAATGTGTTTCTTCCCTCTACCTTCTTACTTCTTCCTTTATTTGGAGCCTGCTATAGATCGTGCTGCTCCCGCGCGGCCAATATACGCCCGCCCCTCCAAAATGATTCGGCGCGATCGTTCCCTGTAGCGACAGCGTTTCCTTATCCACATTATTGGACGCGCTGACCGTCAGCGTATTGCCCGTGACCTTGAGCGTCATGTGGACCGTCGTCTTGAACACGCCGCTCAAAACTTTCTGGTCGTTCAGCGGTGAACCCACGCCGTTCACGATCTGGTACAACTGGAACATGCACTTGTTCGCGGATTGCTTCGTCCGCCACATGCGCAGCGCATAACCGTTCCGCGTGCGCGGATCGAACTTGATATACATGTCCGCGTAAAGACTGCGCGGATCGCTTTCATCCGGCGAACCGGGCACCGAAAATCCCTGGCCCTCCTTTTCCGACGCCATCACCAGGTCCACCTGCATGTCGCCGCAATCCGCATCCTGTTGATACAGCAAATACCCCGGGCCGGTGGGCCGTATGCCGTAACCGTTCTCATAATTATCGCCGGTCACGATCGCCCACGTGCCGATGACTGTCCACAAACCACTCGCGTAAATGTCGTTCGTCTCCGTCACAAAATTTCTGAAATCCGGCGATACCGTGGCGCCCACGTCTGCCGCCACGATCGGTTGCGCGCTCACCGCCTGCGCCGCTGGGCCTGGCTCGCTGATATTGCACTTGGGTTCAACCGTCGCCTTCAAAAATTTGCCGATATAACCCGGAGTCAACGGCAGCGTTTTCAACGGCTCGTTGCCCCGGCTTACGGCCACGCGCCTCGCGTTCGCTCCCATCGCATCATCGCAGATGTACCAGGTGACGATCGACTGGTCCTGCCGGTGGCCCAGGGCGAGTGTGTAATTTACCGATACCGTTCCGTTCGCAGGCGCGCCGAGTGTCGGCCCTGCCGTGACCGCCGGCGGATCAATATATTTCGGCTCCACATAAACATAAGCCGTCACATAAACACCGTTATTGGCCGTGGCATGGACGGGCACCCACTCCGCCTGGTCTGTCGAATTGCGGCCCGTCACCACCACACTCGCGCCCGTTGTTTGGCTGAGCGCAACCAGATTGGTATCCGCCGACCACGTGATCGTCTGGTCGGCGCGCGCCGGTGTGACCGATGCGCCGAGGGTTGCGCCGGAACCGCCCGTGCGGATGGACGCCGAACCCTCCGCCAACCGGATGCGATACGGCATATTCCCATCCGCGTCATAAGTGGCCTTGTCACCGGCTGGGTCCCAATCATCCGGCGGCGAGCCGGGCGCCTGACGCAGCAGGTTCCACGGATTGAACGCGTACACTTCCGCATCCGACAATTCGCGTGAGTAGGTGAACGCCGGAGCGCCCAATGTGGAATCGTAGATCACCGCCGGTTTGCCGTTCTCGTCCAGGTTGTGCCACGTGAGCGAAAGCACATTTGGCCGCGGCGCCGCCACTCCGCGCACCCAGGCCACGTGCGCCCGCGGCTTATCCGCCGGCACCACGCAATCGATCAACACATCCGGGCGTTCCGCGCCGCGAAATTCAGCTTTGTAGAAGCGCATACCGTTCGTCGCCTCGAACCGGCAATGCAGGAACACCACGCCCGACGCGGAGAAAACGCCGCTGCCGGTCACGAAATTGAGTGTGCAATCCTGCCACACACTGAGCTGGCCGCCGCCCATCCAGTCGTCCGTGCCTTCGATGTACACGTTCTTGAAGTACGACCGCGTCGTGCGCAGGAACATCGTGTCCAGCCGGCCCAGCAGCGCCACGTTTTCGCACACCAGCTTGTCTCCCTGCGCCTGGAACGCCACGCCCTGCGTGATCACGTCCGACTTCTTCCGCAGGTCTTTGGACGCATCGCCGGGATACTCGTAATCCTCGTTGCAATAATTGATCATCGTCAGGTTTTTGGCCGTGAACCCGTCCGCGTTCACATCCACGATGTAACCGTCGTCGTCCGAGCCTTGCATCAACCCGCGATTGTCCGCCAGCACCACCGTGCGGCGATCATTCGTCAGCCCGAGCAACGTGAGGTAATCCTTCGTGATGCTCAGGCTGGCCCCGCGCGAGGACGGGCCGGGAAGCTGATAAACGCCCGGCATGATCCCGATGACCGTCGGATGCGCTTCGGTGCCCGCGGGCGCGGCGGCATAAGCGGCCTGGAGCGTCTTGAATTTTTTGGTCGCCGGATCATCCGCAGTCAGGGAGCCATCCACCAGGTAATCGTAAGTCAACTTTGCGGGATCAACTGAATGATCGATCGGCTCGGCGCCGCCGTTCATGGTGTCCTGGGCCGATGCGGAATGGTTGCAGAAAGTGATCAGGCCCAACGCCAATAACAGGGAGGAGATTTGGTTTTTCACAGGAGTCCCCGACTTTAGCGCGGAGGGGATGCGGAGGCAATGTTGCATTTGGTTCTGGCGGATGGGGTCCTGGGTCTCGCGAATGGTTAAAAACATAAACGTCAAATTGCGTCAGGAGGCGTCGATTGACGTCTCAAAACCCGGATAATGACGATGAGCATGAGGATGATTCCAGGGTTACGTTTAATTAAACGTAAGTTCGCGTAAGTTCGCGTAAGATTGCGTAACAGGAACCACGAAAAACACGAATGACACGAAAGATTTTTAACAGGAGGTAACGGAGAAGCAGAGGTTTTAGCCGCCAAAAAGCGCAAAAGGCGCAAACCAAAGATCAAAGCCTCATTACCTCCATCCTTCGCAGTACTGCTACGGAGGACGAGCCGGCTCCCCAGACGATATGTCAATGCATCTCGCATAGGGCGATTTAAGCATAAAAAGGGGAAGGTGAAATGTTTCCCGGAAACAAATTCGAACTGGATGGGTGGATTGATGGATCTGTGGATAAATGGGAAAACAGCGGGTTAAACGCGAACAATACAAAAAGGCAGGTTTTTAGCCGCAAAAAGACACATAAAATGCACGGCGAGGTTGGAGAATTGACAATAGAGGATGGAACCGGATGAACAGGAGAAAACAGAGAAGTTTAACCACGAAAAACATCCGTCGTCGCCAAAGGCTATGACGGACAGGCGAATTGCACGGATTGGCGCGGATGAATCTAAGGAACATCCAAATCCCAAGGACCAACAACCAGAGAAGCTTCAAATATCCAAGCCATTTCGCGCTCAACCCTCAACTCAATCTTCTCTCAACGGAGTTTCATCATTCTGCCTTCTTACTTCATCCTTCTTCTTTCACCGCCGCCAATTCCTTCAACGCCCGCCTCACGGCATTGTGATTGGCCAGATAATAACGCGCCGCCGTGTTCGCCACGCCCACGCGCACGGAGAACGTATTGGTCGGCAGGATGCGGAACATGTCCTCGTCCGTCCAATCATCGCCGATGCCCAGGATGAATTCCGGCGCGCAACCCGCCAGCCATTCCGCCGCCGCCGCGCCCTTGTTCACGCCCGAATTGCGCAGTTCCACCACCTTGTTGCCCTCAAACACCTGCACGTCGATGTTGCGCGTGTAACCGGACAGGTCATCCACCAATTCCTTGGCGCAGAGCGACGCCTGGTCGGGATCGGCGCGGCGATAATGCCATGCCAGCGAAAAATCTTTTTCCTCGAGCAACGCCCCCGGCAACCGGTCCACGTAGAGCTGCAGGATGGGCCGCACGCGCTCTTTCCAATCCGCTGACAGGCTGCGGAACATGCGCCACGAGTTGTCGCCGTTGCGCAGCCAGACACCGTGCTCGGCGATCAATGAGATCGGCAAATGCCCGAACCATTCCTCCAATGTCTGACGCGGACGCCCGCTGATGATGGCCACCTCGTTCGCCGGATCAGAGCCAAGCTGCGTGAGCGTCTCGATCAATTCCGCATCCGGCCGCGCCAATCGCGGTTCGGATGCGAACGGCACCAGCGTGCCGTCGTAATCCAGCAGCAACGCCCGGCGTTTGGCCGCGCGATATTGCTGGACCATCCCCGCGTACGTCTTGCCCGAGAGCGCCCGCGCCCGCCGAGCCGCCTCCGTCTTTTGCGTGGAGAGCAGCGTCTGCACAAAATCATCCGCCCAGCGCGCCACGTTATACCGGCGCAACCGCTCCTGCATCGGCTGATTGCGGCGCACCTGCTCATCGCGCGGCATCACCAGCGCCTGCTCCAGCGCTTTCGCAAAATCCTCCACGTGAAACGGGTTGATGACCAGCGCCTCGCCCATTTCCCGCGCCGCCCCTGCCATTTCGCTCAGGATCAACACCCCCGTCTGGTCCGGGCGCGACGCAATGAATTCCTTGGCCACCAGGTTCATGCCGTCCCGCAACGGCGTGATCAACGCCACGTCGCACAACCGGTAGAGCGGCACCACCTCCTCCAGGTCCAGGTGCCGGAACTGGTACACCAGCGGCGTCCAATGCACGTTCCCGAAATCGCCCACGATGCGCCCGACCGTCTGCTCCAGTTCCAGTTTCATCGCCTGGTAACTGTCCACCCCGATGCGCGAAGGCGCCACCGATACGATGAACACCACCTTGCCGTGCCATTGCGGATTGTTCTTCAGGAACAACTCGTACCCGCGCAACCGGTTGATCAATCCCTTGGTGTAATCCAGCCGGTCCACCGAGAAAATCACCTTCTGTCCCACGCACGTCGTGCGCAACTGCCGTACCTTTTCCTCCGTGGCCGGCGATTTGGCCGCCTCAAGAAAACGGTCGAACTCCACGCCCATCGGAAACGTGTCCACCCGCACCACCCGGTCGCGCAACGTCAGGTTGCCCAGGTGATGCTCATACCCCGCCGTCCGCAATACCGATGTCAAAAAATGGCTCCCGTAATCGTGCGTATGGAACCCGATGACGCTCGAGCCCAGCAATCCCTCGATGATCTCCTCCCGCCACGCCCGCGGCAGCATCCGGAAGATCTCCCACGATGGAAACGGGATGTGCAGGAAAAAACCGATCGGCAATTCCGGGAACTTCTCGCGCAACAACCCCGGCAACAGCATCAGGTGATAATCCTGGATCCACAGGATGTCGTCCGGTTGCAACGCGCCCGCCACCGCCTCGCAGAAACGCCGGTTGATGTTCCGGTACTCCTGCCAGTCCTCCTCCTTGTACCGCGTCAGCGACGGAAAATAATGGAACAACGGCCAGATCGTCTTGTTGCAGAACCCCAGGTAAAACCGTTCCATGCTTTCCTCCGGCAAAAACACCGGGGCGGACTTGAACTGCCTGCCGTGGTCGCGCACCGCCGCCTCGTGCTCCGGCGGAACGCTCGCGCCCGGCCAGCCCATCCACAGGGAATCGGGAGCGGCCTCCTCCGGCGATTGGCGTTCCAAATAGCTCCATAAGCCGGTGGACAATCCGCCGGCACTGGGCTTGAACTGTGGCGCTCCATCCTTGAATGACACTGTGAACGGAAGCCGATTGGAAACGATCACCAATCGCATAAGTTACCTTCCATCCGAAACACTTTTTCTTCAAGGCGTTATTCCTGAAAACAGGAAATATTTTTGTGCGGCGAAGCCGGACAACGTGTGAGCGCTTGAACAACAAAGGAACAAAGAAACGAGAGGATTGGTGCGACCGACCTCTCAACCCTCAACTCAATTTTCTCTCAACCGACTTTCTTCATTCTGCATTCCGCCTTCTACCTTTCCCTCTGTGGCTGGAAAATGGCCCAAAAGAATCACCCGTCCTGACGGGACGGCGGAAAGACTAATTTAATCGGGCTGCTGATAATGAATATTGCCGTCGATATCCCGGATCGTTCCGTCTGATAAAATGACTACTTCAAGTATGTAATCTTCAATGGTCAGAGCTTCTTCAAATGATCGATCACCCTCAATAAATTGGTGCAAATGTTCGATGATATCATCGGCAATTTCACGTTGTGCAGCTTCGATAGTTGGATAAACGACGGGAAAACCTTTTTCATCGTGCCATGCAGGCGTTCGCCCGTCGCAGATAGTATCGATGAAAATGCAAAATCCAGTTTTCAAATCGCCCTATAACTGACCTGGATTAGAGGGTCATGCAAGATTTTACGGTTTCCATTTTGATAAAATCGATCATCCTGGCAGAAATGGATACAACACCTACCATATCATCCCGCGCTTGGTACAGTGCATCCATCTCACAATTCCTTCGTACATCTTCAAATGACATCTTTGGACAATTAGCCAAAAATAATGATTTTAGCCTTATCTCGACACAGCGTAATGCATGGATAGAACAAATTGAATTTCTTCAATCCAATCTAAAAGGATTAACGGGAATGCTTTTTCTGGAATTTAACATTCCCCGGATGGGGCGTCGAATTGATGCAGTTATACTTATTGGTCCGGTCATTTTCGTTGTCGAATTCAAAACTGGCGAATCTGAGTTTGAACAGTCGGCAATCGACCAAGTTTGGGACTATGCATTGGACCTAAAAAATTTTCATAAGGCAAGTCATGAGGCTCCACTTATTCCGATTCTTGTAGTGGCTGACCAAGAGACCAATCCACCGGTCCATTTTGTGGTCGATCGCGACATGGTCTACCATCCGTTACAAACAAGCTTTTCCGGTTTCAGAAATGTTCTCGATTTGTCATTACAGCAGGTTTCGGGTGTCGATTTGGACGACAAAAAATGGGCAGAGGCATCTTATTACCCTACGCCAACAATTGTAGAAGCAGCCCGGTCACTATATGCGCAACATTCCGTTGAAGCCATCAATACATTTGATGCTGGGAAACGAAATTTACGCGTTACATCGCGGCGTATCGAAGAGCTGATTGATGAAGCGCGAAACTCTAAGCGAAAGATAATATGTTTCGTTACAGGGGTACCGGGTGCGGGCAAGACGTTAGTTGGATTAAATATTGCAACGCGCCGTCGAGAACAAACTGAAGAGTTGACCCATGCCGTTTTCTTATCTGGAAATGGACCTTTGGTTGCAGTTTTGCGAGAAGCCCTTGCGCGGGATGAAGTATTGCGCAGAAAAGCCAAAGGTGAGAAACCTCGAAAGGGAAATGTGGCAAAAGGTATAAAAGCCTTTATTCAAAATGTTCATAACTTTAGGGATGAGGGTCTCATAGACAAAAATGCTCCAGCCGATAAGGTTGTGATCTTTGACGAAGCGCAACGCGCGTGGAATCACAAGCAAACAGCCAGCTTTATGCGGCGTAAGAAAAATCACGCAAATTTTTTACATTCGGAGCCTGAGTTTTTAATTTCTTATATGGATCGCCACAAAGATTGGGCGGCAATTATCTGCCTTGTTGGAGGAGGGCAGGAAATCAATGTTGGAGAAGCGGGCATCGAAGCATGGATCGAAGCTGTAAATAAATCCTTCCCGAATTGGCACATGTTCATTTCGGGAAATTTGACTGATAGCGAATATGGTGCCGAAAAGAGCTTGGAACTAATTCAAAAGCGCAACAACGCTCACTGGGACGATAAACTTCATCTCGCCGTTTCGGAGCGATCATTTCGAGCCGAAAATGTATCTGCATTTGTTAAGGCATTGCTGGACTGTGAATTGGAGAAAGCTCGCGATGAGTTTAAAAAACTGGCAAATCGCTATCCGATTGTTCTTACGAGAGATTTAACGGCTGCGAAAGACTGGGTGCGGAAAAATGCAAGGGGGACTGAAAGATATGGCTTAATCGCCTCTTCACGGGCGCAACGCCTAAAACCGCATGCAATAGATATTCGTGTGAATATTGATCCTATCCATTGGTTTCTTAATGGGAAAAATGACACACGCTCCAGTTATTTCCTTGAAGATGCAGCAACGGAGTTTCAAGTTCAAGGTCTTGAGCTTGACTGGAGTTGTGTTACGTGGGATGGGGATTTCCGTTTTTCAGATGGAAACTGGACGCATCATGATTTCCGCGGTGATAAATGGACAAATATTAATAACCCCTTTAACCAAAATTATCTTTGTAACGCATATCGGGTTTTATTGACTCGGGCAAGACAGGGAATGGTTGTTTTTGTTCCGTATGGAGATCCTAAAGATGAAACGCGAAACTCGCGCTTTTATGATCCGACATTCGATTATCTTTCAAATTTAGGAATTCCATTGTTGGAAAAATAATACACGTCATGGTGCGAATCGCGCAGATGAGTTTAAAAATATGTGGCGCCGTTTTTACTTTTATTAGGCTTAATTCCAGGCCTTATTCTTGTTGCTGCTGTCACCTTTGAACGATGGCGACGAAAGAATAGAGGCGAACGTTCGCCTCTGTCAGAAGAATTGCTTCGGCCAGTGGGTTATAATTTGCAGCTTAAAATTGAGGAACTAAGCGCCAAATTCGACAGCTGGTTTATGGCAACGTTTATACTTGCATGGGCAGATGTTGGGATATTTTCATTCGTAAATCGAATTCAATTCGCAATTGTTTTTGGGTTGGCAGCAGCGTTTTCTACAGTCATTGCTTTTCGGATTGTTCTCGAAATTGCCGCATACCGTCGGGGACTACTGGGAGAACAGGCGATGGCAGAATATTTGCAGCCCCTAATTGCTGACGGCTATCAGATTTTTCATGACGTTCCCAGCGATGATAAATGGAATATTGACCATGTTGTGGTTGGTTCGGCAGGCGTCTTTGCCATTGAAACCAAATATCGCACTAAGAAACCCGCTAAAGATGGTAAGCGCGATTGTGATGCAGTTTTTGATGGCAGCAGAATCCAGTTTGCTTCTGGGGATTATGATTCGAATGCGGTTGGTCAGGCACGTAATAATGCAGTCTGGCTCGCTAAGACATTATCCAAAGCAACTGGTGGGCGCGTTACCGTCCAGGCGATGGTGGCTTTGCCGGGTTGGTATGTTACGCTAAAAGCAAATTCGGATGTGAAAGTCCTGAGTGGCAAACAGGTTTCCGGTTTCATTTCCACAGAACCGGCTCAGCTTTCTGAAAAAGCCATTCAGCAAATCATTTATCAATTAGATCAACGATGTCGAGATGTAGCGTATTAAGTGGCAGGCTTGGTTGGAAAACAATGTCGGGGATGATGAATCGGCGGCGTGAGGGGTATTTGATGTTTTCGGGGACGGGAATTTTGACGTGTAACCGGAAGCGGTAGCCCATTTTGTGGAGCAGTGAGCTTACGGCGATCTCCGGGGTCGTATGTTTGCCGCGGATGCGGGACATGTTCCACGAGCGGCGGGATTTGGTCAGTTGATCTTTTCCACGAGACTTCACGGGGAGATTTAACCACGGATGGACACGGATAAACACGGATTTTTAGCCGCGAAAGAACACACAAAACGCAAAAGAAATTTTAACAGAAGGAAACGGAGGAAACGAAGAGGTTTTTACACGAATTGCACTAATTGGCACGGATTTTAAACGCAAAGACGCCAGGAGGCAAAGGCGCGAGCTAAGGCACGGATTTTTAGCCGCGAAAGAACACACAAAACGCAAAAGATTTTTAACCGCTAATCGACGCTAATAAACGCTAATTTTAACCACAAAGAAGCCAAGACACAAAGTCTGCGATGAGGATGGAGAATTGAAGATGGAGGATGGAAATTAAGCCAGGATGTAACGACCGGATTTATGGGTGCCTATGCGCCGCACGAGCCGGGCCTGGATCAACGGTTTCAACAAATCCATGGCTCCCTGCTTCGAGACGCCAAGACCATCCCAGATCTCACGCGGCGAGAGGCTTTTGTGGTCACGCAACATTTGCAACAATTGCTCCTGGCGCGGACGCAATACGAGTTTTTCGGGGCCTGATTTTGCCGCAAGCCGCTGCACGCGTGCCCATACCTGATCCAATGTGAGCCGCAGTCCTTCGGCTGTATATTCGAGCCAACTGGCCATGTTTTCGCCTTGCCGCCGCACGGCATCCAGTTCGCGGTAATAACGGGGACGGTCCTGCCAATACCATTCATCCACTGAAAAAATGTGGTGTGTGTCAAAGCCGCGCCGATATAACTCCCACAACGCCAGGGTGCGTCCCGTCCGCCCATTGCCGTCAGCAAACGGGTGGATGGACTCGAACCGGTAATGGATAATCGCGGAGGTAAGCGCCGGCGAGAGATGGGGCGCCTCTTTGTTCCACCACTCCAGCAATTCGAACATTAATCCCGAAACTTCGTTCGCGGGCGGGGGCACGAATCGTCCCACTCTCACCGATATGGTTCGATAACGCCCTGCCGTCCCCTGGTCCATCACCCCGCCACTGGCAATAATTTTGTGCAATTGAAAGATGTCCTCATGCGCCAGCCGGGATTTTCGGGCGCGCTTCTCGATAAAACGCAAGGCGGCGAAATAATTGAGGACTTCCCGTTTGGAACGATCGGCGGTGGCGGGCAATTCCCGGCCTTCCTCCAGCGCCCGTACCTGCTCAAGCGTTAATGGATTGCCTTCGATGGCGGTGGAACTATGCGTATTGCGGACGCGACTGTCTTTTTGGAGGGCTGGAATCCATACCACCTGCACGGTCGCAGCCAGAATTTTTTCCCGCAAGGCGGCTATCTGCTCGGTGCTCGAAAGCAGGCGCGGCGTGATAGTAAAATGCGGTTGATAGCTCACAGGCGACAGTCTAAAGATTGGTCAAGTATAAGTCAAGTTATTGGTCAAGGGGGGCGGGTGGAAAAGGCTGAAACATTAAACGCAAAGGCGCCAGGAGGCAAAGGCGCGAAAGTACAGGAAACATTCAACACTCAACATTCAACATTCAACGTCCAAGGAAATGCAAAATCAGGGCTCGACGGAGTCTCGCCCCGCCGGGGAGGAAAGGAAGAAGTAGGAATGCAGAATTCAGGGTCTCTCAGAACTTCTGCCTCCGTCAAGACTACGACGAGACAGGCGACTCTCCGAAAAAGGACGGCTCGCGGGCACGCTCGCCCCACCGGGGAAAGGAAAATGCGAAATATCCAAGGACCAATGACCAATCGCCGCGGTGGCGGGACAGGCATCCAGCAAGTGATCAAGTATCAAGGGCCAAATCTTTTTTGGGATTTGAAGTTTCTCTGGAGTTTGTTCCTATCCGTATTTTCTTCGTTATCTTCTGTAAAATTCGTGTTAACGGGATGATGCAACTCTTTCAGAGTTGTAACCACCGGGGGTCGCTACCCGGCGTAGCTCGTACCTCGCAACACCGGGCTGTACGATTGCAATCCTTTCAGGATTTCCATTCGCGTTGATTAGCGTGGACTTGTCCCGACGTGTCGGGGTTAGCGGTTCAAGCACTCCAAAATCCATCGTCCATTAATCCAGTCATCCAATTATTTCATACTCTCTGACCGTGACGTTGTGGTGACTTTGCGTTCGGTTTTCAGGTTGTGGCCGGCTTTCAATGTGTCTTCAACAAATTGAAGAAAGCCCTCGGCAGGATGGCAGGGAATGACGTCGAACGGCACCAGTTGATCTCCGGCGCGAATGACATTTTTGGTATGGGCATCAAAGACGCCGAGGTTGTCCTCCACTCGATAATAGGCGGATTCCGTAATTTTCTTGAAGCCTTTACCGGCGAACCATTCGTCGATCTCTTTTTCGCTCACGGGCACGATGTCAAAGCGCGGCTGGCTCGTGACAATGGCCAGATCGCCATCAGCTTGAACTAAAATGCCCACCAAAGCATTCAGATCCGGGATAAGTTGATTGTGCAGTTCAAGGCGTTCCAGATATTCGATCGGAGTCGCTTCCCAAAGATGAAAGCACCGCGCGTCTTCATCGCTGGCGACGAGCGCAAGGTCGATCCCGGGTGAAAAGCCAAATACGCCGTTGCGGGTGACTTTGATGACGTGATCGCCTTCGGCAACAATATCATGTTCCTGGCCGCCACGGCCAAGGCGGGGAATGATCGAATCGGCGTCTAGGAGCAGGCCCAGACCGCGTGCCCATTCACCAAGGTTTTTTTTCTGGCGGGCGATTGTGGGCGGCCCAGATGTTTCTCCACCTGCCGGTTGAATTCGTAGGAGGTGATTGAGCGCCGAGAGGATAAGATCCGACCGACCTGCTCCGATGAGAGGAGAGGCTTGACGGTTTGATTCTTTTTCGCCTGTTGGCTCATTCGCCATAACGATACTGTCGGATAATCGCTTTGACAAGCGGGGTTTTATCCGCACGGGCAAAATTTAGACACGGATTACACAGATTTGCACGGAATTTAGCCGCGAAAGAACGCAGGGAGCACAAAAAATGCAAAGCGAGGATGGAGGGTTGAAGATGGCGGAAGGCTGAAGAAATAAACGCAAAGACGCCAGGAGGCAAAGGCGCGAAACCAACCGCTAATCGACGCTAATAAACGCTAATTTTAACCACAAAGACGCGAAGAGGATTCAGAAGCCGGAAGGCGGAAGGCTGAAGGCGGGAGATAAAAAACGAGAATGGACGATGGAAGATAGAAGATGGAGGATGGAACGGGGCGTGGTGGGAAATGACTAATTTCTAAATCATAATGACTAATTAAATCAGTGGACATGAATTCGTAAATAGGCCTTTACAAAACTCAATGGTCTGGTATTGTTTGTGCATTGGCTGGCAACTGCGTAGCGGGTGCTGGCCTCTTTTATTTCGGCAATACGACCAATCCATAGCCTTCATATTTTCCTTTCGGACCACGCCGCAGTTTGGATTCGACTATGCGCCAATCTTCCTTCAACGATTTGCCCAACACCTGCCGGCCCACTGGCGTCACTACCAAATCAGCCAATTGCAATCCAGCTATGTTCTCAGATTTGTCACGCAGGTTGAGGCCTAGAATTCGCCGCTCGATTGCCTTGGCCTGCAGAAAGCGAGTGCCTTTGATCTTTAGATTTAACCAGGCCACGTCCAATTGCCGATCCAGAGTCGGCTCGCGTTTTTCGGCCACGATAACGCCTTCACCGGAGGCGTCGCCCACTTCAAAGCAAAGCCGCTCCACCAACACATCGAGGCTTAACAGATATGGGTCGAGCGCCGCAACGCCGTAACGCGACAAATGTTCATCCTTGCGGATGGCGCAGGCCACAACCGAATAATTCCTGTTTGAATGTATTTACTTCCCTTGTTAGTTCGTTTTCCGCGTAGTCTTTGTCAATAATCACGCCGCCAAGCACGAATAACGGATACTGCGGGTCAATGACGGTAAGATTATGGTCGCCCGATTCATCCAGAAATAAGACCTTCATATCCTTTGTGTTTTTCGCGGTTTATTTTCCTGAGTAAAACCCGACGAAGGCGTCCCACGCCTGGGTTTCGTTCCAGTCCGGGAAGGCCGGGGTAACGGGGTCGGTGTTGACGCGGCGGAGGGGTTCGCTGAAGTCTTCCTGTTTGGAGAGTTCCAGTTTGCATTCCCAACCGGTGCGCTGGCGGACTACGCGGGCGACGCGCTGGGCAAATTCACCCTGGCTTTCCACGTAGCCGCTGGGGTTGAGCCTGGCTTCGCCGGTCTTCATGCTGGCGATGCGGTCGAGGAATTTGGCGTAGGCCAGGGCCATGAGGTCCACGTGGATGTTGTCGCGCAGGTAATCGGGGGTCTTCACGCCGGCGGGTTTGCCATCTTTCCAGGTGCGCATGAGGTAGGCGGTGAAGCGTGGTTCCTCGAAGGGGCCGAAGGGATTGGGGATGACGAATTTGCCGAGGGGCAGTTGAAATTCGGCGCAATGGTAGCGGAACATCTGCCACGCGAGGCCTTTGGAAAGGCCATAGCCGGAGAAGGCGCGCAAGGGTTCGTCGCCCCGGCCTTCGTCGTTCTCGAAGACGCTGCCGGTGAGCAGGACGGCCTTCAGGCTGCCGCGCATCGTGGTCAGGATCTGGCGCAGATTCAGGGTGTTGCTTGCGAGCGCGGCCTGGACATCGAAGTCCGCGCTTTTGTAATTCGCAGTCTCGGCGGCGTGATGGCAGAGGACGTCGAATTTCTCATCCTTCACGAGTTTCAAAAAATTGTCGGAGCCGAATGGCGTGTTGGGGAGCAACCGGCAGAGCGGTTTGATTTTCTCCACGCGCGTTTTGCGGACGCCGTCGTAGTTGTCACCTGTGCCGCGGAGGGGGCAGGTGATTTCGTGTCCCGCCGCCGCAAGGGTTTGGACGAACCAATAGCCGGTGAAGGAGCTGGCGCCGGTGAAGAGAATTTTCATTTCAGGTGCGTTTCCGGTTTGAAGTCGGGATGTTTGGTGTCTTTGTCGGAGATGACGAGGGGTTCCATGGGCCAGCGGATGCCGAGGGCCGGGTCGTTGTAACGGATGCCGCGCTCATGTTCAGGCGAATAAAATTCACTGGTGAAATAGAAGATCTCGGTGTTGTCCTCGAGGGTCATGAAGCTGTTGGCGCAACCCTGGGGGACGTGGATCATCTTGCGGTTCTCGGCGGTGAGTTCCACGGCGACGTGTTGGAGGAATGTGGGCGATTCCTGGCGCAGATCAATGACGACGTCGTAGAGCGCGCCGCGCACGCAGCGGAAGGTCTTGTCCTCGCCTTTGGGCCGGAGCTGGTAATGGATGCCGCGCAGGGTGCCGCGCTGGCTGCTGAGGGAGTTGTTCATCTGGACGATGCGCGGGTTGAGGCCGTGCTGGGCGAATTCGCGCTCGCAAAAGAGGCGCGCAAAGAAGCCGCGATCGTCGCCGCGTTTCTCGAGTTCGATGACAAAGACGCCTTTGAGATTGGTTTCGGTAAATTTCATCTTCTTTTTGTGCCGGACTATATCAACTGGGTCAAAACTTTTTCGGCGATGCGCTGCCCGATGGCGAGGGAGGCGGTGGCGGCGGGCGAAGGGGCGTTGACGACGTGCAGGATGCCGCGAGCCTGTTCGAAATGAAAATCCTCGACGAGGCTGCCCTGCGGCGTCATGGCCTGGGCGCGCACGCCGGCGCCGCCGGGCTCGAGGTCGCTGGACTGGATCTCGGGCACGAGCTTTTGCAGCGAGCGACAGAATTCCGCGCGGGAGAGCGAGCGGCGGATCTCGTAACCGCAGATGCTCGGATATTTCGCGAGGAATCTCCAAAGGCCGGGGAAGGTGAGCGATTCGGCGAGGTCGCGGAGGTTGACGTCCGTCCATTTGTAACCTTCGCGCGCAAAGGCGAGCACGGCGTTCGGGCCGGCCTCGATGCCGCCATGGATGAGCCGCGTGAAATGGACGCCGAGGAAGGGGAATTTCGGGTCCGGCACGGGATAGATGAGATGGCGGACAAGGTGCTGGCGTTCTTTTTTGATGACGTAATATTCGCCACGGAACGGCACGACCTTGGCCGAGGGTTTTTGGCCGGACGCGCTGACGAGGCGGTCGGCATGCAACCCGCCGCAGGTGATGACGAATTTAGTCGAATAATTCAGCAGAGGCGTTTCGACGCGCCAGCCGTCACTTTCGGCGGCGATCTTATTGACGCGCGCGCCGAGTTGGATGACGCCGCCTTTTTGTTTGATAAGTTCGCCGAGTTTTTCGCAGACGGCCGGGTAATCAACGATGCCTTCCTGCGGCACATGGATGGCCGCGATGCCGGCGGCGTGCGGCTCGATCTCCTTGATCTGTGCGGGCGTGAGTTTGCGGAGACCCTGCAATCCATTTTCGTTGCCGCGCTTCCAGAGGTCTTCGAGCTTGGGCAGTTCGCGTTCTTCGGTGGCGACGACGATTTTGCCGCATTGTTCGTGCGCGATGCCGTGTTCGCGGCAGAAGGCGACCATTTGTTGGAGGCCCTGCACGGCGCATTGGGCTTTTGCGGAGCCGGGTTTGTAGTAAAGGCCCGCGTGGAGGACGCCGCTGTTGTTGCCGGTCTGGTGCTGCGCGAGTTTGGTTTCCTTTTCCAGGAGCAAGAGTTTGAGGCCCGGCTTTTGTTCCTGAAGCCGGTACGCGGTGGCCAATCCCACGATGCCGCCGCCGACAATGGTCACATCATAAGTCATCTGATAGCCCAGCAGGATGGCGGAAAGAGAGGGAAGATTCAATGTTCAAGCAGGGGTAAGAGTTGAACCACGAAATACACAAAATACACGAAGGGGTATGATTGAATCCCGTTGGGGTTCTGAAAAATTCAGGGCTCGACGGAGTCTCGCCCCACCGTGGAACAATTGAGAGAAATGATTGAGTGGGAGGGGCGCATCGGCTAATTTGGCGCGATGAAGCAATGGATCTCCGACTATATGCGCGCGCAAAAGGCGGCGCATGATTCCGTGCCGGTGGATGCGGTGGCGGAACTGATCGGGAAGATGAAGCAGGCGCTGAAAGAGGACCGGCACATTTTTGTGTTCGGCAACGGCGGGAGCGCGTCCAACGCATCGCATTTCGCGACCGATCTGGGCAAAGGCGCTTCCCGCAAGATCGGCAAGCCGTTTCGCGTGCTGGCGCTCAACGACAACGTGAGCTGGATGACGGCGCTGGCGAACGACCTGGCCTACGAAGATGTGTTCGTGGGGCAACTGATGAATTACGGCAAGCCGGGCGATTTTGTGCTGGGCATCAGCGTAAGCGGCGATTCACCGAATTGCGTGAAGGCGATGGAATGGGCGAAGAAGAACGGGTTGCGCACGGCGGCGCTTGTGGGCGCCAAACGCGGGCGCATGGCAGAGTTGGCCGACCAGGCCATCGTGATCGCGGACACGCATTACGGCCGGGTGGAGGACGCACAGATGAGCATCTGTCATCTGCTGTGCTATGCGTTCATCGAGCATCCCGAATGGGCGGAGTGAGCGGGGAAATGAAGAAGTAAGAAGGCAGAATGCGGAAAACGAGAATGGATGATAGAGGGTAGAAGATGGAAATTAAACGTAAAGGCGCGGAGAGGCAGAGGCGCGAAAGGGACAGGGAAACATTCAACATCCACGGAATAAGAATCTCACGGAGTTCGACCCTCCGAATAAACAACGCCTGCGCGAGATAGATTACTTGCCGAATAATTTATTGCGTGGTTTCTCCACGACGGGGCGTTTGTAGAAGATCATCACGCCGCAGAGGCCGAGGCCCAAAATGATCGCCGCAACCGTCACGCACAACGGTTTGTTGGGCATGCTGAATTGATAGTCCACGGTGTGCTTGCCGGCCGGCACAAAAATTCCCTGCATAATGAAATTGGCATGGAACAGGCGCGTGGGCTGGCCATCAAGGGTCACGTGCCAGTTCGGGTCGTAATGATCGTTCAAGAGCAGGACGGCGGGCGCGGCGGCATTCACGTCGAGGACGATATGTTTGGGCGCATAGCTGGCGAAGTCAACGGTGCCGGCGTCAGTATCGGCGACGGATGGAGGAGGATTGGAGCCGGGCGGCGGCGTATCGATGAGGACGGTTTTTTCCGGGTTGAAGAAGGGTGACTCCAGCTTTTTGAGCGTGATCAGGCCATTGGTGCCGGCCTCGCCAAACATGATGGAATCCATCGGACTCAAATTGTTGGTCGAGAAAGATTTTAGTTCGGCGTCGGAGTTGGTCTGCCAGTCGGTGTACAGTTTGACGCGTGGCAGTGCGCCGGTGAATTCGATAAGCGCATCAGGGCCGTTGGTGTCCAGATAGGCCGTCAGTTCCGACGAGTCGCCGTTATACTGCTGAATGCCGGGTTTCAGCCCGATGCCGAAGCGCATGACTGTCCGGAAACGCTGCTGTCCCGGATCCAACTGGGCGTTCATTGAATCCACATAGACGGCCGGGCCGAGCAGGTAGCGGGTGTTGCTCAACTGCCACCAGCGCGCATAGAAAAATGCCTCAGATTCCGCCTGGGGAAAAAACGCCTGCTGATAGGCCATCAAATCGAGGGGCATGCGCGGCATCTGAACGATGTCGAGCGATTGGATGTTGTAATACGGGAGCAGATGCTGTGACCACTCGATGCCATACAATTCGCTCATGATGCCGCATTCGGGAGGGAAATTGAATGGTCCACTTGGCGGCTGCGGCAGGATGGCGACGCGATGTTCGTACGGTTGCGGGCGCAGATAATCGATGACGGGGTTGAGGTCGCCGACTTCGTATTTCTGTTTGATGTCCCAATGGACGATGAACGGCAGGTCTGCGCGGCCCAGGTCGAAAACGAGAAAGAGGCCGAGCAATGCCGCCGCCCATTTGGCGCGCGGGCCGGCAAGATAATTATTGATGATGGCGGCCAGCAGGACGAGCGCGATGGCAAAAATGAGCAGGAACCATCCGCCCTGCGAAATGCTGAATGAGGCGATCTCTTTGGCCGTTTCGTTATCGCCGAAGCCGCGGTATTTCAGGTACTGAATAAATCCGGCTCTATTTGAGGCAAAGACGAACCATCCGATCACGCTCACGGCAAAAAGTCCGGCGCCCACATAAAGCGATCGCTGGTCGAATTTGTCCTCATCTTTGACGTCAGTCTTGACCGCGGCGGTTTCGGAAAGGTGGCGTTGTTGCAACCCATAAACTCCGTAAGCAAAGAGGACGGTCAGACCCCATTCGATGAAGAACATGAACTTCCCGGGATTACGCATCGAGGAAAAATACGGGACATGGTAGTAAAGAAATCCATAGAACACGTGAGCGAACCGGCCCCAGGCCAGCAGGAGCGACAGCACGATGATGATGCTCCAGAACCAGATGAATTTCTTTTGGACACCGGTGAAAGGAGATTTGTCCTTGCGGAACGACTGAGCCACGGTCCAGAAGGCCAGGAGCGCCACGAGAATGCCGCAATAATAACCGCCATAACCGAAGCGCATGTAGGTCGGATCCGGCGGACTGTCCTTGCCGCCGCTGTCAAAGTAACGATCATTCGCCGGGTCGCGACCCATGCCACCCCAATACATGCCGCCCGCGTAAAGTCCTTGCAAAAACGGCACGGTGTTCAACGGCGTATCCATCCGGTAACCGAACAGGCCGGGCACGAAGAGGCCCAGCGTTTCCTGTTTGGGCAGGCTCCATTGTGTGGCGTAATCCCATTGCTGGAGGCTGTTCTTATCGCTTTGAGAAAGTGAGGTTCCCTGGAGTTGGGTGCCGATCAGTGAAAAGACGGTCTGGCAGGCGATGAAACCGGCAAGAACGGCCACCACGGCGATCCGCGGGATGGCACGGCCAATCTTGGCCGCCATGGGGGAGTCGTCGTCCACCAGCGATTTAAACAAGATATACAAAGCCACGAACATGCTGCAGAGCGCGCCGACGTCCGCCGCTTCCATGACGTTGACGCCGACACAAAGACCGGCGAGCGCATAACGCGTCCAGAAGATAACCGGCGCGGGTTCGTCGTCGTTGGCGACGACGAGGGCGAGGGCGAGGAAATTGAAACCGAGGGCGATCTGGTCCGAGGCGACACCCCAGCAAGCGCCGGAAAAAAGCTCGGCATTCAGCATGACTGCCAGCGCGCCGAGAGTCGCGGCGAGGGGAGAGAGTTTTAGTTTGCGGAAGAAGGCCCAGGCGCCGAGGCCCATGATGTAAAGGCCGATGGGGGTATAGGTATTAAGGTATCCAAGAGGCCCCAGTTCCCTAAAAAGGACTTCCCAGAATGACTTGATGGCTGTGGTCACGCTTGGTGTTGCGGATCCAGCATTTGCACCGATCGAAAACAGGTCCTGCCAACAACCGGTAAAACCAGCGGGCATATGGTCCTGGGTCGCCATGATCTGACCCAGCGGGCCGTCGTTGGAAAAGAGGACCATCCCGGATTCAAAATTTTGATAAAAAAGGACGCAGAGGACGATGGCCAGCAAGGCGGCAATCGTCAAAAAAGCATGGATTTTAGCTTTACCAGACGGGGCCGTGGATGATGGTTTCATGCAATTGAGCGTGACAGCATATTTGAACGCCGGTATCTCTCAAGGAAATTCATGGTTTGGAATATAGACAGCGGAAGCGGGAAAACGTTGAGTTCAACGGACGATTAAAATCAGGCTCGACGGAGTCTCCCCCAACGACAACTCATTTGCCTTAGTTTCCGCCCAAGCCAAGGCGATAATACAGGTTGGTTCCAGTCGTTATCGGGATGGACTCGATGTTTTCATCACCAATCTGGAGGGGCGGGATGCCAACAGGAGTCCAATTGATCAGATCCGGCGAGGCTTCCAGCATGAAGTTGGTCGGCATGACTGGCCAGTGTATCTGCATAAGATTGCCAGAGAAGTTGTAGCGCAACGACGGCTGATTGAAGACAGCGATGGTATTGGCCAGTCCAACCGGGCCGGCGGCGTTGGTCGCCAGCAACACCAGATTGTTCGCCGGTTGTGAAATTATCAAACTCCCGGTCCATACTCCCTGCTCGAAGTTTGCCGGGAGGGAAGGTTTGATCGCAATTCCATTGGCAGAAATTATTGAAACCGTGCCATTGAAATTGGTGAACAATTCGTTGGTCGTGCCCATGGCCCGAATTGTGACACGGAAGGGCGTATGGACAAACCGCGGCGAAGAGATCGGAGTCCATCTAAAATAACCCAAAACATCTCTCACCGAGAGCAATGCATGGGAGCTATCGGTGGAGGCGTAAGGCGTACTCACAACGGCAGCATAGAGGCCGTCATTGGCGAACTTGACATTGGTCAAAGTCAGGCTGGAGTTGGTGGCGCCCGCAATATTTGTTGCGCGAAAGGTCCACTGATACTTTAACGGGAAGATACTGGTGGCGGCCACAGTGAAATGAGCGGTCTGGCCCAGGGAAACGATTTCATTCCGGGGTTGTTGAGTGATCGTCGGCGGCATGGGGACATGACACTTGCCACCGGAACCTGCCAGATAAATAGCGGCAATCTCATTGGAGGCCAGCGCACGGTTATAGACCGACAACTCATCAATTGAGCCGTAGAAACTGTTGTCGTCATTGTCGGGCCGGTATCCAATGCCCGGACCACCCGTGAAGGTGTAGGTGACATCATACGTCGAAGGCGCGGAAGCCACACCATCCAAATAGAAGATGACCGTTCCATTGGTCACGGTGACAGCCACGTGATGCCAACTGGTATCATTGATATATTGGCCGCCAACCCAATTATAATCTCCTAATTGAGAGAGGACCAATTGGCCGATGCTGTTCACAAAGAAACAATATCCGCCAGGTGAATATGATATAATTACGCCATTGCCACCAGTGCCATAGGAAACCGTCGAAGTGCTGGCCCGCTGAACCCAGCTTTCAATGGTGAAGTTTTGCGACTGCAAACCTGGAGAGTCGTTGGTGACTTGAACACCGCTGCCATTGCCATCAAACACAAAGCACTGGCCTGCTTCGCCGGGGCCGTAGGCTAAATTGCCCACGGCGGTCCCGTTATAGCCGCTGACTTCGTCAGTCATATTATCCTCCCCGGCCCACCAACTGACGAGGCCGGAAGGCGAGGGATCGCAAGCTGGTGGAGAATTAACGGTGAGGACGGCGTTGGAGCTTATAACAGAATCACCGGCGGCACTGACTAGCACCGCATAATCACCGGCCTGCAATAATTGGATATCGGTTAACGTCAACATAGCGTTCGTTGCCCCAAGAATGTTTGTCCCCTCAAACATCCATTGGTAACTCAAGGGCGAAGCACCGGTCGCCGAAACGGTGAAACTGGCGGTCTGCCCCACATAAACCGTTTCATTGGTTGGTTGACTGGTGATTGTCGGAATTACCGGGGTATAGCAATAGCACTTCCCAAAGGAACCCGCCTGATAAATGGCTGCAATCTCATTGGGGGCCAGCGCGCGGCTATAGACCGACAACTCATCAATTGAGCCGTAGAAACTGTTGTCATCATTGTCGGGCCGGTATCCAATGCCCGGACCGCCCGTGAAGGTGTAAGTGACATTGTATGCCTGTGGCGTAGAAGCCACGCCATCAAGGTAGAAAATGACTGTCCCGTTGGCCACGGTGACAGCCACGTGATGCCAGTTGGTGTCATTGATGTATTGACCGCCAGCCCAATTATAATCTCCCAATTGGGAAAGGACTAATTGGCCAATGCTGTTTACGAAGAAACAATATCCGCCGGGCGCATACGACATGATTACGCCATTGCCACCAGTGCCATAGGAAACCGTCGAAGTGCTGGCCCGTTGGATCCAGCTTTCAATGGTGAAATTCTGCAACTGCAAGCCGGGTGAGATGGCAGTGACCTGCATGCCGCTTCCCTTGCCATCGAATGTAAAGCCACGTCCGACTTTGCCGGGGCCATAGGTGACGTTACCAACAGGCGTCCCATTGTAACCGCTGATGATATCGTCAGCATTGCCATTGGCAGGCCACCAACTGACGATGCCGGAGGGAACCTGCACCGCCTGCGTGGCGGTCACAAAAAGGAATATGGCGACCGCCAGGACTATTTGAATTGGAGGCCTCAAGCGCGGTTTGTTGTGAAGAATTGATTTTGCATTCATAGCCCGGCCCGCTCCTGATCGTTAAACATTTTTAAGGCCTGTCCATTTCACCAATGGTCCCCGGAAGTGTCAAGTATTTCCTTTGATGGTGGACTTAAGCAAGATTGAGTGAATTTCGATTGATTGGGGGTGGCGTCCTAATATCATTTGGCAAATGATGAACAAGGCCACAATCAGGGCGATGCTGGTTCATTCTGGGTTCTACCGGCCGGTCATGTTTGTTTGTCGTCATCTGCTGCGCCGTTCTGACATCCAGCGCTTCCGGCAGATCAAAAACCTTTATGCACAGTTCGTCCGTCCCGGCGACCTCTGTTTCGACGTCGGTGCCAATGTTGGCCAGACTGCCGAGGTACTGCTTGCGCTCGATGCCACGGTTGTATCGGTCGAACCCAATCCAGCCTGTATCGCCGAGATGAAGGCCCGTTTTCCCCGCAACCAGCGGCTGCAATTGGTTCCCAAGGCCATAGGCGCCAAGGAAGGCACAGCCATGCTGCACATCCATCCTTTCAGTTTTATATCCAGTTTGAACGAAAACTGGGCTCAAGGCTGGACCGATCATGTGGAAGTAACTCTAACGACTTTGGATGCCCTGATAATCGCGCATGGCCGGCCACGGTTCCTTAAGATTGATGTGGAGGGCTTCGAACTCGAGGTCTTAAAAGGTTTATCCCATCCAATTGAATTTGTCTCATTTGAATACCACACTACGCCAGATGAGATCGCAAAGACCCTGGCCTGTATCAAGAAGCTGGCCCAACTCGCACCCATCGAAATCAACCTTACTCCGGCGGAGCAGGGCATTTTAGCCTTTGACCAATGGTTAACCTCTGATGCGTTTTCCGCCACATTTCAGGAATATGCCAATGCGCATCCGGACGAGTTTGGAGATACGATCATTCGCTCCCGCTCCCCAAATTCTGAGCTGAAACGATGAGCGGTGGTTAGAGCGATTTAAAAAATATTGCAGCCATTCGGGGGGGAAAGGAGAGGAAGCGGTCTTTTTGGGTTTTGGCATCGTTTCGGCTCAGTCACAGGGTTTTCAAACATGCTCCTTCACTCAGCCTCGCCAAAACCCCAAAAATCCTCGCTCCGAACGGCCACACTATTTTTTAAAACGCTCTAGCGTCTCAAATAGCGGTCGAATTTGTTCCTAAGTTTGCCCAAAAGTTTTCCATGCTTCGGATGATATACTCCGTCAGCAAGATTTTCCATCCACTTCCGTTGAGTCGCATTCGCGAAGGTATAGAGGTCACTGTGTTTATCCCATGCCAGCATATTACTTTGATCTCCCCGTCGAAAGATGTTTGCCGGAGACCGCCATTGCGCCTGCTCGTAAATGCCATCCCACGTCACCATGTAGGCTTTGCCATCAAAGCTTCGCGTAATATTATTTTCACCGGCTTCGAATCGCACGGCGGAAGGATTGTCGTCGCAATCGTACCCATAATTGGCCAAAGCGCCTGGACGACAGCCGAAAAACATAGTTCGCAAATGAGGATAAAACTCATAGGAACCGACCGTGCCATAGATGCCTTCGCCTTTTTGCTTTCGGGCTTCGACCAGCTTTGCAAGCCATCCCTGCCGCCAGAAATAAGTGCGGCTGGTGCAGAATACTGCGAAGTCAGAATCCAATCCGCGGGCAATATTTTTGTGATGCGTTAAATCCCATCCTTCTTTTGGTTCATAAACGAACCGGCTGGCAACAGGCTCAAATTCCCGCTGCCTGGCAGCTTTCATCGCTTCATTATCAGCCCCGACCAGTGCGATCACGAGTTCATGCTCTGTTCCTGCGGGAAATGCCTGGTAAGTGCCAATGAACTTGCGGCTATGATACCAGTAGATTGGATCGAACGAAATATCCAGGTAAACGAATGAAACCTTCATATTTGATATTTTATCCGGGATTTCCCGTTTTGGCTTTTGCCCATGGCTGGCATGGACTTTTTGCGATTTCCTGCATGATTTAATTTAGCTTTTTTTGGGATTTTGAGACAAGCCCGATTATTGCGTTTTCATTTAACCGGGTCAACTTTGACGCGACGCCCAAGTAGATTTTTGAGATCAGTGCTCCGCCCGAACTTAAACCGGAAAAAATGCCCCAGGAACCAGAAGTCGCCGCGGCGGCGGCGGGTGGTGTTGTTTCGGCGCTGCTGCGCAATGTGATGCCTTAATCGCCAGCACTCGCCGAGCGGCTTGAACAGCGCCCAGTTCACAAATGAAAATGACCGCGAGAGAATGGCTCCGGCAACGGCTTCGGCTGTAATAAGCATCAATTGGGTGAGCGCGAGCAGGAGCAGGGGGCCATGCGCATTTTTCAGGAGGGTCTGCAACTGGTTTCGATTGGCGTAGAAGCGCCGCCGGGCGTTGGTGCGGTTTTCAACGAATCGCTGGCCCGCGGACGCGGCCTGGTGATGGATGCGCGCGCTGGTGAATAATGTTACGGCTTCGCCCGCGATCCATGCGCGCCATGAGAGGTCCATCTCTTCGTTGTAGAGAAAGAACTCGTCGTCAAACCCGCCGACCTTTGCGAACAGTTCGCGCTCGAAAAAGAAAAAGGTGCCGACGGAAAAGATTTGATCGGGATTTTCGTCCAATGTCACGGGGATCACGTTGCCGAACAGGTCGAATCCCGAGCTGCCCCGCGTCTGGATGGCATCGGTGTCATAATCCAACACCAGCGGGCAGCCCACGCGCAGCTTCTCCGCTTCGGCGCGGGCGCATAATTTTTCCAGACAGTCGTTCTCCAGCCACACGTCCGGGTTCAAAAAGAAGAGATATTTTCCATGAGCGATTTTTGCGCCACGATTGCTGCCGCCGCCGAACCCGTAGTTGCCGCCGGTTTGCAAGAAGACGCCATTCGGCCAGGAGGCCATTTTCTTTTCGCAAATCTCAGCGGACCCGTCCGTGGAGGTGTTGTCCACCAGGATGATTTCCGTCTGGTTGAAGATGGTTTGCTGCTCCAAAGAGGGAAAAAAGCGGTCGAGCCATTTCAGGCAGTTGTAATTGACCACGACGACGGAGATGAGCGGGGACGTGGAGGATTTGGCGGCAGGCGGCGATTCTGGCGCGGGTTGGCTCATCCGAACGGTATGATTTTTGGCTCCGGAATGGGCATGATGAAGCGGCCGCCGCGTTTTTGGAATTCAGTTTCGCGCCGGATGATCTCGGGCGCAAAATTCCACGCGAGCAACAGCGCATAATCCGGTTGGTCCTTCAAAAGATTTTCGGGCGCGCGGATGGGGATCCATGAGCCGGGAGCGACTTTGTTCTGCTTGAAGGGCGTGTTATCGATGATGTAATCGAGTTCTTTTGTGCTCACGCCGCAGGTATTCAGCAAGGTGTTGCCCTTGGCCGACGCGCCATAGCCGATGATGCGTTTGCCTTCCGCCTTCAACTTGCGCAAAAGGGTGGGCAATTCCGCGCGGATACGATTGACGCGCTGGGAAAAGTCCATCCAGGTCGCCGGGGCACCCAGCTTCATCTGTTGTTCCAGTTCCAGCGCAATCGGAACGCTGGAATGGACCGCGCTTTTGGACGAGCGGTGCCGCAGATGGAACAGGATCGATCCGCCGTGGATGGGATAATGGTCCACGCGGGCGAGGGTGAAGGCTGAATCCTTCACGAGCGACTCGATGGCTCGCACCGGGATGTACGAGAGATGCTCATGATAGACGGTGTCGTATTCCGTATGCTCGAAGAAATCCATGAGGTAGGGGACTTCAAAGGCAATCAACGTCTCCTGGTGCGAAATGGTTTCCAGTCCGTGAATGAGGTCTTTGAGGTCATCAATATGGGCGAACACATGGCGGCCGAGGATGAGATCAGCGGCTCCCCATTCGGCCTTGATTTTTTTGGCGGTGTCCGCGTTGAAAAAATCTTTGCGCGTAGGGATGGCCGTGGCGATGGCGATGTCGGCGATGTTGGAGGCGGGTTCCACGCCCAGGACTTCGCAACCCTGCTCTTTGAATTTTTTCAGGAACACGCCGGTGTTCGAGGCGATCTCTAAAATTTTTGATCCCGCGCCCAGGTGGCCGGTGGCCAAAAGATGCGCGCATTCTTTGTTCAGATGCGCGTCCATCGTGGCCGAGGTGGAGGTCACATACGCGTAATGCGAGTAGAGGATTTTGGGATCCACCGTGTCCGCCAATTGCACGAGGGAACAATCCGGGCACAGCACGACGCGCAACGGCAGGCTGGTGTGATAATTTTTGACTTCATCGGGCTGTAGAAAATCGTTCGCCAGGGCGGTCTTGCCGAGGTCGAGGATCAGTTTGAGATTTTTTGAGCCGCAAGTGCGGCAGGTGGTGCGTTCCTGGATCATGATTCGGGCGGTTTATAGGGTGAATCCGGGTTCAATTCATGGCGGATCTCATCCACGGGGTCGCGGCGGCCCTCGCCTTTGAATAACAAACTCGTCACGGTCACAACGAGGCCGTCGACTTTGCCGGTGTTGCGATAGGCATGGACGACTCCCCGCGGGACATGGATGCGTGAAGGCGCGCTGGCGCCGGTCTTGATGAGCCAACCACGCGCGGCTTTCGCTGAACCGGGCCGGTCGTCCCACAGGTACACGTTAAACTCCGACGGCCCCGCGAACGTAAAATAATCATCCTGTCCCACGTGCTGGTGCGGGCCGCGGGTGACGCCCGGTGACGACCACGAGGAGCACGCCATTGCCGGCTTGAATCCGGCGGGAATCTCGTCCGAGCGAAACAGCTCATGCAGGCTGCCGCGCGGGTCGCGGAAGACGGGCAGCGCCTCGACGCGCACGCCGGGCAGGCCGGGCACATCAGCGATTCCGCGCACTTCGACTTGTTGCCAGACAGTGGACATGGGTGGCCAAACTAACCGAAATCATTTCATCTGCGCGAGCATTTTCCGCAGCCCGGCGCGCCAGGAACCGGCGGCATGACCGGTTTGCTTGGCCAATTTTGCGTTGTCCAACACCGTGTAATCAGGCCGCCGCATGGTGGAACTGAAAAAGGAGCTTAAGACCGGTTCAACCGGAGGCGCGGTGGGGATCAATTTGGCCGCCACAGCTTCGTCTAAAATGGTCTTGGCCCAGTTGAAACGGCTGACGCCTTCATCATTCACGGCATGATAAAGGCCGGAGGCGTTGGCGCGGAGCAATTCGATGGTCCATTGCGCCAGGTCGGAGGCGAAGGTTGGCGCGGAAATCTGGTCGGTGGTCGCCTTCAACGCCTTGCCTTCGTGCGCGGCTTTCAGGATGGAATGCACGAACGTCTTGGTTTGCGTGGGATGCCAGCCGAAGACCCAACTGGTGCGCAACACGAGATGGCGGGGCGCAGCGGCAAGCACGGCTTGCTCTCCAGCGAGTTTGCCCGCGCCATAGTGGTTGAGGGGATTGGGCGCGTCGGTTTCCGAATAAGGTGATTTCTTTTTGCCATTGAAAACGTAGTCGGTGCCGTAATGGACGAGCCGGATATTTTTTTCGGCGCACAGTTTGGCCAGCGTACCTGGGGCAGTTGCGTTGACGGCCCATGACAAATCCCGCTCCTGCTCGCAACGATCCACGAGATTGTAAGCGGCGGTGTTGACGACGGCATCCGGGCTGAGCGCGGCCAGTTGTTTGCGCATCTGGTCTGAATTCGTGATGTCGAATTCGCCGCGTGCCAGAAAATGCAGGTCGCAATCACCCGCCGGCAACTGGCGTAAGGCATACGCCAGCAGGCCGTCTCCGCCTGTGACCAGGATTTTCATGCGGTTCATCATAGCGATTTGACACGGATGAACACGGATTTTTCACCACGAAAAACACGAAGAACACGAAAAAGGGAATACGGGATAAACACCGGGCTTCGCCTGGGCTACGACCCGGCAAGCAAGGAAACGCGGAGAACGAAGGGTTTGACACGGATTGGCACGGATGAACACGGATTTAAACATGAGAGAACAGAGAAAACAGAGCATGGGTAGGGCGAGGTTCCTGCCGAGCCATGATTTTGTAACCGCTAATCGACGCGAATAAACGCTAATTTGGCTTCGTTTTTGCAAAGGCATTTTAAAGGTGATTGTTTTGTTAGTGATTATTGATGAGGTGTTTGCAATCAAAAATAGACCTAAATAATTTGGCTTCGTTTTCTCATTTTCATATACCAGTGCCGAGTCCATCCGTCTTCGCTAAAGCTACGACGCGACAAGCGGTCTCTTGAAATTGGTTTGATTGGGTCGGATTGACTTGGATCCGGTCGGATTGGATCGGGGTTCTGGCGGATGGGGTCTCGGGTCTGGCAAATGGTTGAGAGCATAACGGCAATTCGCATCGTAATTTGGGTTCTTGGGTTCGTTTTTCAAGGTGACTTTTTGACACACCGCTTGGACAAGTGATTGATTTAGAGCTTTTTGAGTATGGAAAACGGGCCGAAAAGCTTGGGTTCGTTTTCTCATTTTCATATACCAGTGGAGTAACAACCAAGGAACAAAGGCACAAAGAAATCCGCAGATCACGCGGATCACACAGATTAAAATCCGTTTGCACACTTCTCATGGGGCGATTTAAGCAGAAAAAGAATGGGGTGTAATGTTGCCGGGAAACAAAAAATTAAGATTTTGAATTACTCAGCTCCTGGCGAGGATTGACGCGCAGGTTTTAATTTTCTGGAAATAAATTGGTACAAAGAGGGGTAAAATTCATCCGGCCCCAGGCATTCTGCTGTGCGCATCCAAACATATATGCTCTTACCGGGCCACAAGGGATCGGATCGATACTCGATGTATGCCGCGGCATCCCCGTAAGACTTTCTTTGCTCATCCCATAGTTGCACCAATGGAAGGCAATATTCTGTGCCTTGCAGCCGCGAATGGTTAATGGGCCGAAATCGAAGGTCTCCCTCAGCGGGGTACGTGGCAGTGGGGGGTAATCCAAGCAGGGCCGTCTTGTTAACATAAAATTTGAGATTCGCGCTGGCGGGTGGCTGATCAAAACCATTGTCCACTCCCAGATCCAAGGTGTCTGTAATGCAATGGGTAGCGCCTTTGCGACTGTCGTCATAATAAAGAGGCCAGGGCGCGCTATATGGAAGGCTCACCATGAATCCGCCCTCATGCAGATAGCGGATGAGTGACCGGGTCACGTCGTCCGCAGTATTCACAGTGCTCACATAGTGCTCACTGGCAATATGAACAAATAAAGGCATGTCCCGCGCATTGAATATTTTGGGATCGACCAGATCCGGCCATTGCAACGGTCTGATCGTCGCCCCGCAGTAGGCCAGCCAGAATTCCGCGTCGTTGATTTGATCCTGGGCTAGAACGCCCACAGTCCGGTTCAAAAGAAGCGTCGTCAGATCATTGGTGGTGCCCGGGGCAAACTTTGGCAAGGGCATGGGGTCCGGCGCACTTACCACTGGACTGGCCAGGAACGGTTTCGCGTATTCGGCTGTGATTTTTAGATATTGATCTCCCAGTTGCAGGCTCGGCTCAATTTCCGTTCCTTCAATCCATTCATTCCATGACGTGATTATGATCCAGTCGGGGACGGCATTAGTGGCTTCTTCCCAAAATGCCCGATACGTTTGTCCATTCAGACGATCGGTTTGGGTATCCCATTTATAAGCCTTTCTTGCATCGGAACCGGGGGACACCATCAGGCAACTGATGTGATTTCGTTGCCGTGCTATCTTCATTCCACTCGAGTAGTAGTTTGCCAGCCAGACCCTAAGCTGGCCGAGCTTATCCACAGTCAGGTGTTTCCCGAGGTCGTCCGGCAGGTTGACGCCATAGGAATGCACGCCGTCAAAAAGATATCCGCCGCTGCTTTGCTGGTCATCGCCGACAAAAACAAAATCACCAGCCTTCGCGCGGATGCCACGAATAATTGCTGGCCACGATGAAACGGGAACCGCGAACAAAACGACGCGATTATATGCAAAAATGACCGGCTTGCCGTCCACTTTCAGGAACGCCTTGTTCTTGCCGTATTTCTTTAAAACATAAGAGATGTCATTGATGGCTTCATCAATCTGGCCCTGCCCATCGCCCGGGGCCCGCTCCCAGTAGATGGAGATTTTAAAATCCTTTTGTGCAGCATACTTAAGCAGCATTGCCAGTGATTCATCATGCCATTTGTCCCAGTCCCCCCGGCCCCACCAACTCACGACAAATCCGGTGATGCCGCTCGCTTTTGCCTGGTCTATCTGCCACTCGATCAGCGCGGGGTCGTGTGAACTGTAAGCGCCCCGGACCGGGAAGCGGGCGATATTGTCAATTTCATGTTTGGAGGCATCCACGTTCCCCCAGGCCTCGTTCCGGGGATTACCATACCACCCATAATAGAACGCCAATACTTCATGCGGGATATGGTCGTAATGGCGTTCGCTTTGTTCCTGGATAAAATCGAAAAACGAATTGGCGGCATATCCCGCCTTGCCAAAACCAATCAGCATGGCGAACACTAAAACACCTGACCTTGCCATCTTTTTCATTTAGGATTCCCCATTCAACTTATCGTTTGGTGTAAATGAGCATTATCCAGTCGTTTTCGTGATTTTCTTCCTGCCGTGGAGATTGGCAAGGCCATTTTTGATGCGGAGACGTGATAAAGGATGCCATCTTCCAACTGGTATTTAGAGCCTCGTTACCTCGGCTCCTACAAATAACGAAGTCATGGCTCGACGGAGTCTCGCCCCACCGTTTGGATTTGTGACAATTTATCCAACAAGCTTTGGAAATTTCTTTGCGCGGTCTGCCAGCTCAATTGATCGCGCTTGGCGGGCCAGTCGAGCGGGGCCATATAATTATTTCCGGCGCGTTGTTTGCGGACTTCGTCTTCGGCGGCGCGTTGGAAGGCATCGCAGTCGAAGCATGGGACGTACCGGACGAAATCGCCGAAGACGGCGGGGTAACAATCCAGTTTGTAAGCCAGCACGGGAACGCCGGAGACGATGGCTTCGCCGACGACGATGCCCCAGCTTTCGTATTTGCTGGGCATCAGGAAGAGGCGGCTGGCTTTGAGGAGCCGGAATTTTTCGTCTTCAGAAACGAGGCCGCTGAAGGCGACGTTATCTTTCAACCCCATCTGTTGGATGACGGGTTCGAGCCATTTTTTGCTGTTGCCGATGACAATGGCTTTGAAATCGGGAAGCTGTTGCTTGAGCCAGGTGAACGTGGCCAGGAGGTCGTCGATGCCTTTTTGCGGATGCACGCGGCCGGTCCAGGCGACGTCATATTGTTTGGGCTGTTCGGGGATGCGTGCGGCGGTGACGGCGTCGCTGCCGTTGGGCACGTACCACAGGTCGGATTCGCGGTAGCCGAACTTCATCAGGTAGTCTTTGATCTCGGGATGGCTGTAGGTGACGATGCCGCCGGGGCAACGGCGGAACCAGCGCAACGAAAGTTGCTGGCTGAGCCAGAAATAAAGCGAGTTGAGCCGGGTGGAGGTGACGTCGGCGCGGCTCCGGAACAAAACCTGTTTGAAGGTCGGGGCCATCATGCCGACGTACATGATTTTTCGTCGCGCCGGGCAACGGATCATGGGGATGGTATCGAACCAGAAATCGGACATGGCGTAGGCAATGTCATCCGGCTTGATGTCCTTGAGATGCGGAAAGGTGCCGAACATGCGCCGCGCGAAATCAAGGAGGAGGCGGACCTGCCCGGACAATTTGGAGACGTCGCCGAGTTTGCCGGGGCCGGAATCGGTGAGGGTGAAATTTTTCGGCAGGCGCCAGCGTTCGAGATATTTCTGGAGGGCATAGCCGCCAAAGAAATGGAGGGGATGGCCGGCCTCGATGGCGGCGGTGGCGGTGAAATAGAAATAGACATCGCCTCCGGCCATGCTTTCGTCATAGATGTCATTGACGAAACAGACCATCCGGGAGCGGGTCGGATTGGGGAGGGGAGCGCTCAAGGCAGGGATGGTTCCTCCGGGGGAGGAGGGTTCTTATGCAGCTTCATGTAAAGCAGCCAGACCACGAACAAAATGGCAAAGGCAATCGCGGCAGCGACGGGCATCGTATGCACGAGGATGTCTGCGTTCGTGCCAAAGAAAAAGAGCACAAGCCAGTAGCCCAGGCCGAGCAGGGCATAGAGGACAGCAATATGGGTCCATCGGCTGGCCAGCGCCCACATGGCCAGGGCCTGGGTCATGCCGACGAAGGCCATGGTGATGGCAAAGGGGCCGAGCATGGCGGCGGCTTCCGGGGTGTATTTACCGAGAATCTTCAGGCAAAGGGTGCGAAAGACGAGCAGGCAGACCACGCCGCACCCCAGCACGAGGGCATAGAGGCCGAGCAGTTTTAATTGTTCGCGCAACTCATCGCCCTGATGATGATGGCTGCGGGAGCGATGAGTGTAGAGCACGGTGAGCAGGGGGCCGACGGCGAGCGGGAGGTTGCGCGCAAAAACCCCGGCGGTGATGAAAGCGGCAAGGTCGGCGGAATGGAGAGGCAACGAGTGTTGCGCGACCATGGAATCGCCGGTCGTGAAAAAATAATTGCCGACGGAAAAGGCCTCGGCCACGACGAGGAACTGGATGAATTCGGAGCTCCAGGGGGAAACCGGATCGGCCTTGCGCGCCAGGTCCTTTCGCCAGATGAGCAGGATGAGATTGGCCAGGAGCATGAAGGCAGATGCTGACGCGGCAATGGTAGCCGCCGGATAGTGAATAGTGAGCGATCCGAACGCCAGGCGCAGGCAGACGGCAAAGATGCCGATGGCGGCGAGGCGATTGAACCAACCCAACCCCTGGCACAGCGCATTCACAAAGGCGCCCCAACAGGTCATCAGCACGATACAAAATGCGGTGACGGAAAGGATCATGGGGAAATGGAAAAAATGGCTCAAGGGAAACAGCAGGAGGGCGGCCAGGATGCAGGCGCCGATGGTCAGATGGAATAGAAATTTGCGGCAACCGGCGAAGAGTCCCAGCAGCCGGGCATCATCGCCGCTATAATGGAAACGCGCGATGTAATGCGTGACAGCGTAAGTGGCCCCGAGCATCGGCAGGCTGAGCAACTGGGCATAATATAAGGTGGTGTTGGCCAGCTCGAATTTGTCCTGGTTCAACTGGTGGCCGATGATGACCTGGAAAAGGAAATTTCCCATCGCCACAAACATATTGGCGGCGGAAAAGATGATGCCGCTCTGCAAAAGACTTCGTTTGGCCGGGCGATCGCCCGATGGGACTGTTGCCGCGTCCGCGCTCATGATTTTGCCTGCCAGTTCATTGAATATGAACCGATAGCTTCGTTTGGAGAGGGGTCACTGGGCAAGCGGAAATTGCATTTCTTTGGGAACATTCAACATTCAACGCTCAACATTCAATAAGACAGAAGGGCGGAATGGAAAAGAGCGCTTTCGGCCAGGTGGACCGGGACCCGCATAAACATGCGGTGTAGGTTGGAACCTTACGCGTCTTAAGTTATTGCTTTTCTTGGATTAACGATATACCTTTGCGCGCAAATCTTGGTGGCTGAAGCCCATTTGCGTTATCGGCAGGCATATGAAAGCTTCGGTGGAAAAAAAGATAATATTTGGATTTTTGGCGTCGGTGGCGACGCTTTTGGGAATCTCATTGCTTTCTTACAAGACCATTGAGAGCTCCATCACGGCACAATCCTGGGTGATACACACTCACGAAGTCATCGCCGCCCTTGAGCAGGGCCGCGCAAATCTCACCGACGCAGAAACCGCGCAACGCGCCTTTCTGCTCACGGGCGACGAGAGATTTTTCCTGGACTCATCGAACGCGCAGTCCAATGTCAACGGCTGGCTCGCCACTTTACACCAGCTCACGTCTGACAATCCCGACCAGCAAAAGCAGTTGGAGGAGTTACAGCCTTTGGTCGCCCAACGTCTTGCTTATTTGGACGACCGGATGGAACTGCGACGTCAAAAAGGCCTCCAGGCCGCCGCCGATGCCGTGGCCACCCGGGAAGGCTCGGATTTATCATCGCAGATCAGGCAACGGCTCGATGAGATGCGCGTGACTGAGAACCAGTTGCTGCAAACGCGGCGGGAAACACAACGCGCCGACGCAACGATCGCCGAGGCGTGGGTCGGGTGCGGCGCGGTGGCGGCGTGTGTTTTGGGGTTGATCGCATTCCTGACGGCCCGCCGCGATCTGAAATTACGCGCGCGCGCCGAATTGGATTTGCAGGAAAACCGCGCGCGGCTCCAATCCATTTTGGACAATATGCCGGCGGTCATTTACCTGAAAGATCTGGAGGGGCGCTATTTATTCGTGAACCGCCAATTTCTGAAAATCGACGGTCTTTCAAACGAACAGGTGATCGGCAAAACAATTTTTGACCTTACCTCCAGGGAACACGCGGAAAAGGCGCAGGCGCAGCATCAAAAAGTTTTGACGACGAAAAGTATCGTGGAGGTTGAAGAAACCACGGTGTGCCCGGATGGGCCGCATGCGTATCTTGCGGTCAAGTTCCCCATCTGTGATGCGATGGGCAAACTTATCGGCACCGGTGGCATTTCGTCGGATATCACCGAACGGAAAGCCAATGAGGAGGAAAGAAAGCGGTTGACCGACGAACTTCAGCGCCATGCGGCCCAGCTCGAACTGTCCAACAAGGAGTTGGAAGCTTTTTCGTATTCCGTGTCGCACGATTTGCGGGCGCCGCTGAGGCATATTGACGGGTTTGTGCAGTTGTTGGATAAAAACGCCAGCTCATCTCTGGATGAGCGCAGCCGGCGTTTCCTGGATATCATCGCCGATTCCAGCCATCGCATGGGCGCGTTGATCGATGACCTGCTGGTGTTCTCGCGCATGGGCCGCTCGGAAATGCGGCGCGCGCGGGTGGAATCCGACGCCCTCATCCACGAAGTCGTCGATTCATTGCACAGCGACCTGGAAGGCCGAAACATCGAGTGGAAGATCGCCAAACTGCCCCAGGTACAGGCTGATGCCTCCATGTTGAGGCAGGTCTGGGCCAATCTCATCGGCAACGCGGTGAAATACTCGCGTCCGCGCGATCCGGCCCGGATCGAGATCGGTTGTAACGAAAACGGAGAGGAATTCGTCTTTTTTGTCCGTGATAACGGCGTTGGGTTTGACATGCAGTACGTGCACAAGCTTTTTGGAGTGTTCCAGCGGCTGCACCGGACGGAGGAATTCGAGGGCACAGGCATCGGCCTGGCGAACGTCCAACGCATCGTCCTGCGCCATCATGGCCGCGTCTGGGCCGAAGGCGCCTTGAACGAAGGTTCGGCATTTTTTTTCGCGATCCCAAAACAAACCATTGAAACAAAAAATTAAAATATATGGCTCCCTTAAAACGCATCCTGCTGGCAGAGGACAATGAACGCGACGTGGAACTGACGCTCGCCGCGCTCGACGAACACAATTTGGCCAATGAAGTGACCGTCGCCCGCGACGGCGCCGAGGCGCTGGACTATCTTTACGCCCGGGGCAAATTCACCGGCCACGCCAATGGCCTGCCGGTGGTGGTGCTCCTGGACCTGAAGATGCCAAAAGTAGATGGGCTTGAGGTGTTGCGCCAAATGCGAAGTGATGACACATTAAGGCATGTCCCAGTGGTCATGGTGACCTCGTCCCGGGAAGAGCAGGATTTAGTGCGAAGTTACCAGTTAGGCGTCAACGCGTATGTGGTTAAACCTGTGGACTTTCAGAAGTTCGTCGATTCTGTTAAACAGCTGGGGGTATTCTGGGCGGTCATCAATGAACCGCCGCCCGGCGCAGTCAAACGAGCCTGACCTATGCCCGCGATGTCCGCCAAAGAGCAAACGCGCTTCCTGCATTTGGAAGATAATGCGAATGACCAGCTTCTTGTCCGCGAGATGCTGCATGGCGATGGTTTGCTCGGCGAGATGATTGTGGTGACGACGAACCATGATTTCGAAAGCGCGTTGCTCGGGCCGCCGTTCGACCTCATCATTTCCGACTTTTCCCTGCCGTCCTTTGACGGATTGAAAGCGCTCGCGCTCGCCCGCAAAATGACGCCGCACACTCCTTTTATCTTTTTCTCCGGCACGATTGGCGAAGAAGTGGCCGTGGAAAGTTTGAAACACGGCGCGAGCGATTATGTGTTGAAACAGCGTCCGCAACGGCTGGTGAGCGCGGTGCGCAATGCGCTTCGCAGCAAAGAGGAGCGCACGCGCCTGACGCAGATGGAGGGCGAATTGCGCCAGATGGAGGAACGCCTGCAAATCGTCGCCCGCGCGTCCAATGACATTGTTTGGGAATGGGACATCGCCTCGGACAGGATATGGCTGAGCGAGAATTTCCGTGATGTGTTCGGGCTTCAACGCGAGGAGGTCGGCAGCAGCCTGGCGCGCTGGCAGAGTTTGATCCATCCCGATGACCGCGACCGGGTGGTGGCGGGATTGATGGCGGCCGTCGCGGGAAGAGGACGCGTCTGGTGGAGCGAGCACCGTGCCCGCCGCAACGATGGTTCCTATCTCAATGTCTATGAACGCGCGTCGATCATTTATGACCGCAACCGCAAGCCGGTGCGGGTGGTGGGCATGGCGATCGACGTCACCGAGCGGAAGAAAGCGGAGGGGAAGATCCGCGAACAGGCCGAGCTGCTCGACAAGGCGCAAGACGCCATCATTGTCTGCGACCTGGACCGGACCATTGTTTATTGGAACAAGGGCGCGGAGCGCATTTATGGCTGGAGCAGCGAGGAGGCTATCGGCAAGAACGCGCGGCAATTGCTGTTTCACGGGAATATCCCCGCGCTGGTATTTGAGGCGGGCAAGCAGCTTGACGAGCGCGGGGAATGGACCGGCGAACTTTCTGAATATACGAAGACTGATAGTTCCGTGATCGTCCAGGCGCGGGCGACACTCATCCGCGACGAAGGCGGCACGGCCAGGTCCCTGCTGATCATCAATACCGACATCACCGAGCGCAAGCAATTGGAAGAGCAATTTCTGCGCGCGCAACGGCTCGAAAGCCTCGGAGCGCTCGTCGGCGGCATTGCGCATGACCTCAACAACGCGCTGGTGCCCATCATCGTGGGTGTGGATATTTTAAAACAGCAACCGATCTCATCCGACGCCCAAAGCATGATCCGCACAATGGAATCCAGCGCGAGGCGCAGTTCCGAAATGATCAAGCAGATGCTGGTCTTCGCGCGCGGCGGTGAAACGGACAAGATTGTCATCCAGACCAGCCGGTTGGTGAAGGAGATGGGGAAGATCGTTGGCGATACCTTTCCCAAGTCGATCCATTGCCGGCTCCAGGCGGACAAGGAGCTTTGGCCTGTGCTGGGCTTTCCCGTCCAGCTTCACCAGATCCTGCTCAATCTTTGCGTGAATGCGCGGGACGCCATGCCCAGGGGCGGCACGCTCACCCTGACTGCCGAAAATGTGCATCTGCCGGAGCAGGACGCGACCCGCCACAAAGTGCCGCCCGGCCGATTCGTCTGTGTCTCTGTGTCCGATACCGGCACGGGGATCGCGCCGGACGTCATGGAAAAGATGTTCAAGCCTTTCTTCACGACCAAAGGCGACAAGGGGACCGGCCTGGGGCTGGCCACGTGCCAAAACATCATCAAAACGCACGGTGGTTTTATCACGGCGCAGAGCAAAGTGGGGGCCGGCGCGCGGTTCGAGGTTTATGTGCCGGCTGACAACGGCCAGACCCCGGACACTTCCATGATCTCCAAAACGCCCCTGCCTTCCGGCAAAGGCGAGCGGGTCCTGGTGGTGGATGATGAGGAAGCCATTTTGGCCATCACACGCGCGGCGCTGGAAAATTTCGGCTATGAAGTCCTCACCGCCAATAGCGGCACCGAGGCCGTGAATTTCTTCGTCAAAAATCACGCCACCATCAGCCTGCTCATTTCCGACATGGATATGCCCTTGATGGACGGGCCTGCGGCGGTGCAGGCCATGCGCAAGATTGAACCGGGACTCAAAGTGATCTTTATGAGCGGCTCGGAAGGCGGAAACGAGCCGGAACTTGCCTCACGGATAAAAATGGACGCCTTCATCGCCAAACCGTTCACTAACGAAAAACTTCTCGAAACAGTCCATCAAGTGCTGGTGAAAAAATAGCGCTTGAGACGTTTGTCTCCGGGGCTCTCAGTTTTTAACATACCGGGGAGCGAATCTGGAGTCCCGCAGGGACTTTTTGAGAATAGCCCGGCGTTTCAACGCCGGGGAACGGGAGCCACACGTTTCAAGTCCCGGAGGGACGACTGGATTTTCAGCCGTCCCTCCGGGACTTTTCTCATTCCATCACTGTACCCGCAGTTGAAACTGCGGGCTATTATCAGATGTTCCTGCGGAACATAAGCCCTGGCCATCAGAAGCTCTCGAAAACTGAGATGCGCCCTTTGTCTCTCCTAATGACTGAGTTTGATTGAAAATCATTTCCGGCTTAGGCATCTTATTTCAGTTTAGAACTTTGATGGAAATGGTCTAGATATACAAAAAGGCTTTGCCGGTGTCTTTATTTGAAAGAACAGACGATCATGAACAAAATCAATGCAATAGCGGTGGCCTGCCTGATGGCGGCGGTTTTAGCGGGCTGCAGCAAAACCAAAACAGAACAGCCGGTTGCCCCGCTGTTCAATCCGCCGGCACAGTTGCCCATGGCTACCGAGGCCCAGCCAAAATTGCCGACCATGAAAATTTATCTCGGTGATCAGGTCATGGACACGGAAATGGCGTTGACCGCCCGGGAAGAATCCACCGGCATGATGTTCCGCACCAACATCCCCGAAGACGATTCGATGTTGTTTGATCTGTATGTTCCGCAAGCGGCCTCTTTTTGGATGACCAATTGCCCGGTGTCCGAATCAGCGGCCTATATCTCTCCGGATGGTATCATCGAAGAGATCCATCATTTCGAGAAAAACGATCCCACCCCGGTCGTCGCCACGAACAATAACATCCTGTTCGTTTTGGAAACGGCAGATGGATGGTTTGACCGGCACAACATCAAAGTCGGCACGGTGATCCGCGGGGAAAAGGGTTCGCTCCGGGACTCAATCCCACAGCGCTGATCTCAGGAAAAACCTCGCATTGAGGGCCTTTCATTAACACCCTGCTTTAGCAGGGTGAACATCACGCTCGAAGATTTGGACCGCTTCAGCGGTTTCAGCCCCAAATCGGCCAGGCGGGATTGGCTTCAAATCATCCGAAAATCGCTGGCATCCGCTCGCGTTATTCCTTCTCCCCGGGGGAGAAGGTCAGGATGAGGGCGAGTTACCTCTCCCCGCGTAGCGGCTGAAATTACCAATGATCTCGCTTGTCTTTTGAGATGCGCCCCTGATCTTACGTCAGGCTGACGGCCTTGCCCGTACGGGTGGATTCGTAGATGGCCATCATGATTTTTACGTCCCGCAGGCCTTCCTCGCCGGGCACGCGCGTGGGCCGGTTCGCCAGGATGCACTGCGCAAAATCATCCATCTCCGCGGCGAATTGATCGATGTCCGTGAAATCGATGGCCTGTCTGTCGCTGCGCGTTCCCTGGATGCCGTGATAGGAAAAAGCCGGGTCCAGCGTGAACCAGCCCCGGTCGGTGGATACTTTGAAATTATTCAGGCCGCTTGAATTATAGGAGGCGCTGCAACGGGCGATGATGCCGCTGGGAAATTTAGTGGACCACGTGATGGATTCCTCCACCTGGTTGAATTTCACCGGGTCGGTCACGGTGGTGAAGCCGGAGACTTCAGACGGCTCTTCGCCGGTCAGGTAGCGGGTGGCCTGGAGCGAATAGATGCCCACGTCCATCAGGCAACCGCCGCCGGCCAGGTCCTTTTTCAGCCGCCATTGCGTAGGATCACCCATCGGAAAACCGAACGCGGCGTCAATGATCTTGGCTTCGCCGAGGACTTTCTCGCGCACTAATCGCGCGCATTCCAGGTTGTTCGGCTCAAAGTGCAGGCGGTAGCCGATGGCCAGTTGTTTGCCCGCTTTCTTGCATTCATCGATCATCTGCTGGCATTTTTCCACGGAGACTTCCATCGGCTTTTCACTCAACACATGCTTGCCGGCGCGCGCGGCCTTGATGGTATGCTCCGCGTGCAACGCATTCGGAGTGACGACATAGACGACGTCGATATCGGGATTGTTCGCCATCTCCCCCATATTGTCGTAGTTATAAATATTTTTGTCGGGGATGTTGTATTGCGCCTTCCAGGCCGTGGCTTTGGCCGGATGCCCGGTGACGATGCCCGCGAGCCGGCAAAATTTTGTCTTTTGGAGCGCCGGAGCGATCTGGTGCGTGCTCAAATTGCCCAGTCCCGCGAGGGCGAACCCAATCTTTCTGTCCGGCGTTTGCGCGTACGACGACAACGCGCCCATGAACGGCAAACCCGCCGCAACGAGGGAGGTGGTCTTGATGAAATCACGGCGGGACTGGATGGGAGCTTTCATGCCGGAAGTATTTCCCATCGCACCCAAAAGACAATCCGGAAAATGCCGGTAGGACGGCGCTACGCCGCCGCCACTCAATCGTAGGAGACGAGGTCACGAGACTCAAAATTGGAATCGGAGGGACGAGATCTTTCTATTCGACAATACCCGTGGTAGGGCGAGGCTCCCGCCAGGCCTCGTTAAATTCGTAGCAGCCCGGCGTGAGCCGGCTCTAAATTTCAATCGCCAATCGCACCTCGCCAATCACCAATCCTCAATTTGTCTGGCCATCCTCCACCTTCCATTCTCAACCCTCGTTTTCAAAGGCTTCGTTCCCTTCTGTAAAAATTGAATTAGCGTTGATTAGTGTTCATTAGCGGTTAAAGCCTCCGTACCTTTGTTTTCTTTGCGATCTTTTGTGGCCAATTCGTTTTCGTGCCTTTCGTGGTTTCCCCCTTTTGCCATCATCAACCTTCCATTCTCTATCATC
>DASXYX010000045.1:0-24572 GCA_036502245.1 Verrucomicrobiia bacterium | reverse complement strand
AAATCGCAGAAGAACACGTTGCCGTTCGGGTAGATGAACATGGAACGCAAACCGATGTCGCAATTCCGTTTTTTGCCGCCGAGATCCAAATGGCGTTTGGCGCTGCCGGTCTGCGGTGGGTTGGCCATGTAATCCACAAATCCCTGGAACTGCTGTTCATTTCCCATCACGGAATAACCTTCCCGTTGCAATTCTAAAATTTCCGCAAAGACTTTTCTTAAGTTATCCAGGTCCTGGACCCAAAAAGGATCCGTGGGGAACCCAACAAACGGCTGGAAATTGACCTGCACTTTTGAGTGCTTGCCGAAATGGCGGACGAGGTCGGGAAGCGCACGGTAGTTCGCCTCCATGATGGTCGGCTTGACGATCACGCTGATGCGCGCACCGGTGCGCGCTTTTTCCTCCAAAAGATTTTCGATGCCTTCGAGAGTCCGCTTTGTGCCGTCTTTGAATGGCCGGAGCGATTCATTGATCTTTGGATCGACGGATTCGAGGGAGACGTTGACGTTAAAAGGATTGAACGACAGGATTTTCTGGACGTTCGCTTTGGTCAAAGCCAGGCCGTTGGTGGTAAAACCAAAGTTCGCGCCGATCTTTTGGCTCAGATCGAGCATCTCATAGAGCGGCTTGTAAATGGTGGGTTCACCGCCGCTCAAAGAAATGTTAAAACCGGTCCCGGAAAGGTCTTTGGCCTCGCGCAAGACGCGCATCATGGCTTCCGGCGGGATGATGGGATCGACGTCTTTGTAAATGGTGCAGAAGGTGCACTCCAGATTGCAGCGACCGCTAAAAATGATGTAATAGGTCATGGGGGTCGCGAAAACCTTTCCCGTGCTCAGGGAAAGCCGCCGCCCCAATTCTTTTTTCAAATAAGGAATGCCGCGGATCGACTGCCGGGCCATGCGCAGAAGATCAGGCGTCTTCGGTTTTTCCTGATTTGAAATCACCGTAAGAAGTTATATGAAATCTTTTTTAAGACAACATAAATCGGCTGACGGGAATGAGATTTTGTGGTGTGGCCTGGAGATGGTGCGCGATAGAGGGTTTGAACCTCTGACCCCTACAGTGTCAATGTAGTGCTCTACCACTGAGCTAACCGCGCACAAGTGGATTGTTATTGTTGAATGGCGGGCGTGATTTTGCAAGCGCGAATTCAGTTGGCTGGGTTTCACGCGAATTGGCGCGAATGAACGCGTAGCAGAAACGCTCTGCCATCCCTACGGGACTTTGCACATTTCGTGGTTTTATCCGCAGTTGAAAATGCGGGCTATTTTCGGGCGCCGCTACGCGGCTTGATTGGGGACTCGCGGAGCTCGTCCCTCCGAAGATGGTATCAATTTCAACTTTGAACTGGCGGGGTCGAATTGTTACGCTCCGCTCATGTCGCGCAAAACGTCAGATTCACACCACGGTTTAAATGACGTCATTGGCGTTGTTCTGCTGGGAGCGGCGCTGTTGTTGTTCATCGCGCAAATCACCTTTGACCAACATGACCTCAAGGGACTGAGTCTTCCTCAAAGCCAGGTCACGCACGACCGGATCGGATTGCTGGGGGCGTATTTGGCGTGGAGCCTCTTTGTGCCGTTTGGCGTCGTGGCCTATATTGTTCCGCCATTACTGGCGCTTTTTGGCGCAGCCTATCTGCTGAATTTTTTGAGTTACCTGCGCGAGCGGCTTCAATGGTCATTGTTGTGGTCGGTGATGCTGTTGGTTTCATTGACCGGCTTGCTCTACATTTACGACCCCTCATCATCGAAGCATGATGGACTTCATGAAGCGATTGGCGCCTGGAGCGCGGGCGGCGCGTTGGGCTGGCTGACGTATGGAGAGATCCCTCATCCAAATTACAAAATACAGTTCGGATTTTCGCTGCTGGGTCCCATCGGCGCGACGATTGTCTATGTCATCCTGGCGCTCGTCAGCCTGCTCTTCCTGACGAATTTTCATCTTGGTGTCTGGATCCGCGCGATGATGAAATCGAAGGCAACAGGGAAGGTTGCGGAAAAACCTGAGGAGAAGCCCGAGGAAGAAGCGGCGCTGGACCGGCGCGCACGCGAACTGGAGAAGCAGGCAAAGAAATTGCAGGAGGAGGTCGAGCGTTCCGGCCTGGGCGCGGACATGCAACCGGTGCCGGAGCCAACCGTGCGCGATCTCTCGGTGCCGCAGGCCAAGGCCGGAGGGGTGCGCGTGCGCAAGACCACGGTGCCGGCCAGCCGTGAAGGCGTTCCCGTGGAAGAAGGCGAAGTAATCTCAGCCAAAGAAGTCGTCGCCGCGACGACCGAAGATATTTTGGGGAGGAAGCCGGACGAAAAAGATGAAGAAGCCAAATCGGTGGAAGCAAAAGCGGATGCTGGCGTCGCCGAAAAAGACGAAAAGAAAGCAGACGAGAAACCTGGCGAAGAAAAAACCGAACCCAAGCCTGAGGGTGAAATCAAAGTCACTGGCATCACTCCACCGAGGCCCAAGCCGAGAAAACCCAAGCCCATCACCGTGGCGCAGACACCGCTCATCGGCAATTACCAGTTGCCCTCGATGGATTTCCTGCAACTGCCGGACCTGACCATCAAACCGACCGAGACGAAGGAGGATTTGATGGCCAACGCGCGCTTGATGCAGCAGACGCTCGCGCAGTTTGACATTGAAGTCTCGCTCGGTGATATCACGAAAGGCCCGACGATCACGCGCTACGAGTTGCATCCCGCGCCGGGTGTGAAGCTGGAGAAGATCACCGCGCTCTCGAACAATATCGCCGCCGCGCTCAAGGCCGAGCGCATCCACATCCTCGCGCCGGTTCCGGGCAAAAGCTCCGTGGGTGTCGAAGTGCCCAACGCCATCAAGACGAAGGTCATCATGCGCGACCTGTTGGAGTCCGACGAATGGCGCAACGCCAAGGCCAGAATCCCGCTCGCCCTCGGCAAGGACGTATACGGTCATCCCATTGTGGCTGACCTCGCGGAGATGCCGCACCTGCTCATCGCGGGCAGCACCGGGTCGGGCAAATCGGTCTGCATCAGCGCCATCATCGCCTCGCTGCTCTATAAATTTTCTCCCGATCAATTGCGGTTCGTGATGATCGATCCCAAAGTCGTTGAACTGCAACAATACAACAGCCTGCCGCACCTGGTGGTGCCGGTCGTGACCGATCCCAAGAAAGTGATCCTCGCCCTACGCTGGGTGGTCAACGAAATGGAAAAGCGTTACCAGATCTTCGCGCGCGTGGGCGTGCGCAACATCGCCACGTTCAATTCGCGTCCCAACAAAAAGTTGGTCCCGCAGGAACCCGAACTGCCGTTGATGTCCAAAAAAGAAAAAGTGGAACCGGGAGCGGAAGGTTTTGCGGTGGAAGTGGACGAACAAATTGTCGTGCCGCGCGAGGAAGACATCATCATCCCGGAAAAGCTTTCCTACATCGTGGTCATCATCGATGAGTTGGCGGACCTGATGCTCGTGGCGCCGGCGGACGTGGAAATGGCGATCGCGCGCATCACGCAAATGGCGCGCGCGGCGGGCATCCATTGCATCGTGGCCACGCAGCGGCCCTCGGTGGACGTCATCACTGGCGTGATCAAGGCGAATATTCCGGCGCGTATCGCGTTCCAGGTGGCGGCGAAAGTGGATTCGCGCACGATTTTGGACGCGATGGGGGCGGACAAATTGCTCGGCAAGGGCGACATGCTATACCTGCCACCCGGCTCCGCGAAATTGATCCGCGCGCAGGGCGCGCTTATCACGGACCAGGAAATTTCCAACATCGTCGAATTCATCGCCAAACAGGGCAAGCCGAGTTATGAAATGGAGATCCACCAGCAGCTTTCCAAACCGGCATTGTCGGACATACCCAGTGGGATTGACGAGGACGAGGAGATCGTCCAGCAATGCATCGAGGTCATCCGGAGCGAACAAAAGGCGAGCGTGTCATTGCTGCAACGGCGACTGCGATTGGGTTACACGCGCGCCGCACGCATCATGGATGAACTTGAAAATCGCGGTATTGTCGGGCCGAGCAAGGGAGCAGAGCCGCGCGACATCCTGATTGATTTGGATGGTGGTGGCGCGGATGGAGCAGGGCAGGAAGCGGTGTAGGGGATTTATGATTTACGATTGATGATTGAGAGGGAAACCCTCACCTCACCCTGACCCTCTCCGCTCCCATTCTGATGGGAGGGGAGAGGGAACAGCGAGAGGATGGGTATGGAGAGAAGGAAGCCTGGCAGTGTGCGGCCGATGGATACGGTCACAAGCCAATTTTATAACACAACGAAGTGCAAACCCTGGTCGAAGATTTTCTCCAGTATCTGCGGCATGAACGCGGGCAATCGGACAACACGGCGAAGACCTACGCCGCGTTGCTCGCGAAATTCACCGGCTGGGCGGGCAAACAGAACCTGACCGACTGGAAGCAGGTTGAGCTGAAGCATCTGATGGCGTTCCTGCAAGCCGAACGCGAGCGCCAGGTGGAGAACGCGCCGGAAAACTCACCACGCCGATTGAGCAGCGAAAGCCTGTACCTGGAGATCGCCGCGTTGCGGGCATTCTATAAGTTCGCCGAGAACGAAAAAATCCTGCCGCTCAACGTCGCGGAAAATCTATCGCTCCCGCGTCGCTGGAAACGGCTGCCGAAGGCGTTGAGCAATTCCGAGATCGAAAAATCGCTTACGCCGGAGCAGCCCGAGACCAAAGAGACAGTCCGTGACCAGGCGATATTGGAACTGGCCTATGCCTCCGGTTTGCGGTTGAGCGAGTTGAAAAATCTGCGGCTCGAGCAATTGCACCTGGAGGCGGGTTTCATCAATGTCATCGGCAAGGGCAACAAAGAACGCGTGGTGCCGGTGGGACGAAAGGCGATTGATGCCATGAACCGATATATCAACGATGCCCGCCCGAAATTCGTGACGCCTAAATCGCCGGCGAATGTTTTCCTGACGAAGCGCGGGACGCCGTTCGCGGCGGTGACACTTTGGCTGCGCATCAAGAACCGGGTCCGGCGGGCGGGGGTGTCCCGAAATATCACACCGCACATGTTGCGGCACAGTTTTGCCACGCATCTGTTGGAACACGGGGCGGACCTGCGCGTGATCCAGGAACTTCTCGGCCATGCAAACATCAGCACTACAGAGATATACACGCACGTGGCGGGAAATAGATTGAGGGACATCCATAGAAAATTTCATCCCCGCGCATAGAATCGTGGCTTAAAATCTGCTATAAAATCCGCAACAGCAGGTGTTGTAACATTTGATAATGAACCCCTCGACGTCTATATTAGTCGACAAATAATCTATCGCCCTCGTGCTTACCTCTTCCATCAAATCCAAACTGAGGCTGATGATTATGACGGCAAGCGTGGCGGCGTTGTTGCTGCTGGCATTGGGTTCGATGATCTATGAATTCATTGCGGCGAAGGACACGATGCGGTACGAACTGGAGACGCAGGCGCAAATCATCGGCGACAGCAGCACGAGCGCGATTGTTTTCGGCGACGTCAACCGGGAAGAGGAGATCCTGGCGTCGTTGAGCAACAACGAGCATATTCGCGCGGCGGGAATTTACGCCCGCACGAACCTGTTAGCATGGTATCCGCAGGACATCCACCTGGCTCATACGCTTCATGCGCCGACCGACCAGAACACTTCCACGTCTGATTTCACGGCGCGACGATTGATTGTTCTGGCGCCCATCCAACAGCAGGGACAAACGATCGGATGGATCTATTTGGAATCCGACCTGGGAGAGATCACCGCGAATCTGCAACGCACGGCGGCTATGTTCGGGGTGCTGTTGCTGGCGATCATGGGATTCACCTACATCATTTCCAGCAGGCTGCAGCGTTTCATTTCCAGCCCGATCGCGCAGTTGAACCAGACGATCAAGACGGTTTCGACGGAAAAGAATTTTTCCGTCCGGGCGGTCAAGGAATCCGACGACGAGCTGGGCGAGTTGGTGGATGGTTTCAATGAAATGATCGGCCAGATCAGGCAGCGCGACGGCGCGTTGCGCCACATCAACAAGGACCTGGAAACGCGCGTCATCGCCCGGACGAGCGACCTGCAACAACAATTTGACCGCATCAGCCTGCTCAACCAAATCACCTACTCCATCGCCGAGCGGCAGGACCTGCACAGCATGATGCACATCGTGGCACAGCAACTGGAGGAAAAGCTGCCCGCGGATTATGCGTCCGCGTATTTTTTCGAGGCGCAATCGGAAACGTTCCAGTTGATCGCCCGCGGACCCAAAGCCGCGCAGGTGGCGGCCGAATTGCATATCCCGGACGTCATTCCATTGGCGCAGACGATGTTCGCGCCCTGCCTCACCAACAAAGAGGTTTATATCCCGGATTCGGGCATGCAAAATTCCGTGTTGGCCCAGAAAATGGCGCAGGCGGGATATTATACCTGCCTGGCCACGCCCTTGACGGTGGAGGGGAAATTGATGGGCATCCTCGTGCTGCAACGCCGCGCAAAACATGGTTTCAGCGAGGCGGAAAACGAATTCATCCTGGGCTTGACCGCGCACGTGGCACTGGCTGTTCGCCAGACGCAACTCTACCAGGACCTGCACAAGGCTTACGATGACCTGCGGCAGACGCAACAGGCCATCATGCAGCAGGAACGGCTCAAAGCGCTGGGCCAGATGGCCAGCGGCATCGCGCATGACATCAACAACGCGCTCTCGCCCATCATCGGTTTTTCCGACCTCATCGTCCAGATGCAGGCCGGCTTGAGCGAGGCTTCGAAGAAACATTTGAAGTACATCAAGACCGCCGGGGAGGACATCGCGCACATCGTCCAGCGTCTGCGCGATTTTTACCGGCCGCGCAGCGAGGAATCGTTGAAGATGCTGAACCTGAACCCGCTCATGGAACAGGTCGTGGACATGACACGCCCCCGCTGGCGGGATATTCCCCAGAGTCGCGGCGTGATGATCGAGATAAAAATGGAACTGGACCCGACCGCGCCGGATTTAGCCGGCAACGAGTCGGAAATCCGCGAGGCCCTCACCAATCTGATTTTGAATGCGGTGGACGCCATGCCCCAGGGCGGCGCCATCACCATCCGTACTCGCGAAAAACGGTTCGGTTCCGGCGAAGGCGGCAATCGTTCCGAACACGTTATCCTGGAAGTCATCGATACCGGAGTGGGCATGGACGAAAAAACGCGCCAACGCTGCCTGGAACCGTTCTTTTCCACCAAAGGCAAGCGCGGCACCGGCCTGGGCCTGGCCATGGTCTATGGCGTCATGGAACGGCACGAGGGCCAGATCGAAGTGGACAGTGAAGAAAACAAGGGCACCACGTTTCGGCTCATCTTTCCCGTCATAAAACTTGAGGAGGAAGAAACGGAGGCGGAAGAGGCGGCCATTCCCGGACCGTTCCGCATCCTATGTGTGGATGACGAACCGCCCTTGCGCGAACTCATCCGGGAAATGCTCGAGCGCGACGGCCACAAGATCGAGGTGACCGACGGCGGGCAGGCAGGCATTGAGGCGTTTCGCGCGGCGCAACAAAGCAATCGACCGTTCGACGCGGTCATCACTGATTTGGGGATGCCTTACGTGGACGGGCGGGAAGTGGCGGCGACGGTCAAGCACGAGTCACCGAACACGCCGGTCATCATGCTGACCGGCTGGGGTGCGTTCATGAAGAGCGATAATTCCGCTCCGTCGGAAGTGGACGGCATCTTGAGCAAACCGCCGCACGTGGCAGAGATCCGCGCCCTTTTGAGAAAAGTTGTGAAGAAGGACAAGGACGGGGTGCAGGTTAAGGGGTAACACAGCTTTCTCCCCATGGACCCTTGGGAAACATTCAATGAAGTAGCCGGAAGTGGGCCTGTCCGTGGTCTCACTCATCAGGTGTGTAAATACGCCACCGCCCAACCAATCTTTCTGCCATGACCAACACCCGCTGGCTCATCTGCGCCCTCCTGTTTTGGGTCACGACCGCGAACTACATCGATCGCGGCGTCTTCGGCAACCTCGCCCCCGAACTGCAAAAGACCATCGGCTGGACGGACGAACAATATTGGGACATGCAGGTCGCCTTCAGCGCGGCCTACGCCGTGAGCATGCTCGTGATGGGACGGCTGATGGACGTCATCGGCCTGCGGCGCGGCTACGTGCTGGCCTGCGCGGCATGGGGCATCGCTTCCATGCTGCACGCCTTCGCGCCGGAGATCGGCGGACTGTTCGGCAACGCCGTCACTGGGTTTTTCCTGTGCCGGATTTTGCTCGGCTTCGGCGAAGGCGGGAATTTCCCCGCGGCCATCAAAGCCACTGCCGAATGGTTTCCGAAAAGCGAACGCGCCCTCGCCACCGGACTGTTCAATTCCGGCACCAACATCGGCGGCGTCCTCGTTCCGTGGGCGCTGCCAATCATCCTCGTCAATGCCGCCGGCCTCGTGCCTGCCTCGCTGGCATTTCTTGCGCCGCAATATTCGCAGATCACCCTTGATGGCCACTCCGTGAGCTGGCGCGGCGCTTTCATCGCCACCGCCATCTTTGACCTCGGCTGGATCATCGCGTGGTGGTTCCTCTATCGTGAACCCGAGAAACATCCGCGCGTCAACCAGCTCGAACTCGCGCACATCCAGCAGGACGGCAACGAACCGGCGGCGAAGATCCCCTGGCGCGCGCTGTTGCCGCACAAACAGACCTGGGCCTTTGCGGGAGCGAAATTGTTGACCGACGCCTTCTGGTGGTTTTACTTGTTTGGTTCGCCCGATTTTTTCAACCGCAAATTCGCGCTCGACGCCGTGCACCGCAAATACCTGCTCATGCTCATCTACCTCATCGCCTCCGTCGGCAGTGTCGGCGGCGGCTGGCTGGCGGGATGGCTCATGAAACGCGGCAAGACGATCAATTCCGCGCGCAAACTCACGCTGTTGGCCTGTTCGCTCTGCGTCGTCCCCGTGTTTTATTCGGCGTTGACGCCCAATCCCTGGGTCGCCGCCGCCCTTATCACCCTGGCCGCTTTTGGGCACCAGGCCTGGTCCTCGAACGTCTATTGCCTGACGGGCGACATGTTTCCCAAGCGCTTTGTCGGCTCCCTCACCGGCTTTGGCGGCATGGTCGGTTGCCTCGGCAGCATGACCCTCTTTTTCGTGACCGGAAAAATCTTGAAAGCCACCGGCAACTACCTCCCTGTCTTTATCATCGCCAGCGCTGCCTACGTCTCCGCCCTCGCCCTCATCCAACTTATCGTCCCCAAACTCGAACCCGCCAAAGTTGATTGACTCCCTGCTTTTTAACGCATCTGCCATCGCTCGGAAGCTATGGCGGGACAAGCAGACGCAAAGGCACGAAGGACGCAGGGCGATGGTAGGGCGAGGCTCCTGCCGAGCCAAAATTTGGTGGGGCGAGCGTACCCGCGAGCCGTTTTTTTTCATTCTGACTTCTTCCTTTCCGGTCTGATTTAGCTTCGTTTTTGTAGTTCATTTTTGGTGAAAAAGACGGCAAATCACTGTTGATGAGATTTTTGTGTTCAAAACCAATTTGGCTTCGTTTTCTCATTTTCCTATAACAGTCCCGGGTCCATCCGTCTTCGCTAAAGGGCGTGTTGCCCAAATCCATTTCGGAGGGACGAGTTATACGAGTCCCTGACTTAAACTCGTGTTTTCTGTGGAAAAACGGGGATTCCTATAACGCGTCCTTCCAAAAATACGACGCGATCTCTTTTGGGCAACACGCCTTAAAGCTACGCCGCGACGAGCAGTCCACAGTCTCCTGTCCAGCGCCGGCCAAAGTCCAGGCTCCGCAATTCCGATCATTCGGAAATCGGAAATCGTCATTCGTAATTCCCTATGCATACTTTGCTTGGGGCGATTGAAGCATAAAAAAGTGAGAGCATAATGTTTCTGGGAAACAAAATCGAAAAAAAGACACGGATTACACGGATTTGCACAGATTTAACAGGAGCTTTTACCGCACCTACGGTGTGGCTGAACATGGAAGAAACTCCAATGAGAAAACAGATTTTAAGCACATTGCATATTTTTTAAGCACATGACACACAACAACTTCCACAATGAGTTCTCCTTCGATCAGGAGATCGATGACCATTTTAGTTCCGTTAAATCTTTCCCACGCCTTCCGGCAAGTTTTATATCTTTCTTGAACTGGCTGGTGCGGCTGAACGTTCTCACAAGCCCAAATCAGCGTAAAGTTCCCTCTTGCTGTTAAATCGTTTCACGCCTTTGCCTGCCTTGCTGGCGCGAAGCCTACGGACGGTGTTTGCGTTTGGAATAGCAACTTTTGATCTCTTCGACTTGAGGAGATTTTTCATATCTTATTGTGTACCATCTATCGCCTTCTCGAACAACCCCACTAACTCCGTCGGATGCGAGCGTTGCACGTTATGGTCGCCCTCCATCGTCCATGCCTGCCAGCCCCGCTCTTTGGCCCGGACATAGAACCGGAAAAAATCATCCTGTTCCGGACGATTGCCCTTGTCCACCGTCAGGATAAACGTTGTCGGCAATTTCCTGGCCGCCACTTGGTTCGTCAGCGTGATCGGCTGCGAGAACGTAAGCTCAGGCATCAGCACATCGTGTGGTATCGGCGTGTTGTTTGTCACCCAGGGATCAGTCATATAACCGTTTACGACCGGCTTCAATATTCGTTTCGCAGTGATCTCGTTCGCGTTCTCGCCGTCGTTGGGCAGCAGCGCGTCCACGTAGATGACATGTTGGATGCGGTCCGGCACGCGGTCGGCCACACCGGTGATCACCATGCCGCCATAGCTGTGGCCCACCAGCACGACGTTGTGCAGGTTCTCCCACAAGATCACGTTCACGATGTCCTGGATGTGTGTGTCCAGGTCAATGTTCGTGCTGGCCAGATTGCTGTGCTCACCCTGGCCGGTAAGCGTCGGGCGATAAACCGTGTAACCGTCCGCCGTCAGCAAATCGTCCACGTGTTTCCAATCCCATCCGCCGCCCCACGCGCCGTGCACGAGGACGAACGTGGGTTTGGCATCCGACTCCGATGAAGCGGTTTTGCAACCAGTGATCGTGGCTGCAATGAGCAGCAACAGGACAAATAATGCTGCGCCACAGAAATTTCTTTCTGACTGTCGGCAATGGTGGGATTTGCAAAGACCGATTCGCGTCCGAACGCTGTTCCCTCTCCGCTCCCATCCGATGGGAGGGGAGAGGGTCAGGGTGAGGTGAGGGTTCGGGTTTTGGCTCATCATAAAAGTGTTGGTCATATCACGCTGGAAAGGCTGGCTTTCGTCATTCGCAAATAATTGCGCCTCAACGGTTGACAAAGACAAGCAAATTCGGATCGAAGTCTTCGCAAGCAACCTGATATTCAAACATCAATTGGCATTTGACTGCTGTTCCCTCTTCCCTTCGCCGGTCGTAGTTTTAGCGAAGACCGGTCAACAGGAGAGAGTTCTTCGAAGAGTTTTCGCAATGAACCCCAGAACCGGTTCAGTGTGCGCGCCAGCGTCTTGGACTGCGGCGGCTGTGACGCCGCTTTCCCGCAAATTTCACCCCTTGGCTATTGCCTATCGTCTATTGGCTTTTAGTCTCCTTACCGAATGAATCATAGCGTTAGGGAGCGCGACCGTCCCGGTCGCCATGTTCGGCGTCTCGCCGAACACATCCAACCAAAATGCACATTTTCTACAATGCACGTTGGGCGTTGAATGCCTGCCCCGAAAGCTTTCGGGGTTGAATTTTCCCAAGGGCTTCGTGGGAATCTGCCGACAGGATTCACCTTGCCGCTAGCCCCGATGCCTGGGTTACAGTGTGGGCGTGAGCGAAATCACCCTGATGCTCCAACGGCTCGAGAATGGCGATCCGAAAGCTGGCGCGGAACTGCTTCCACTTGTCTATCACGAATTGCGCCGCCTGGCCTCTCATCGGTTGTCCGGCGAGCAAAAACAACACACACTCCAGCCCACCGCCCTCGTTCACGAAGCCTGGCTTAAAATTTCCGGCGATGAACAACGCGCGTGGAACGGACGGGAACATTTCTTCGCCGCGGCAGCTGAAGCCATGCGGCGCATCCTGGTGGACCGGGCGCGACGCCGTCTCGCCGCCAAACGCGGCGCCGGGGCAGCGTCTCTGGATGCCGATGAATTGGAGATTCCCGCGCCCACGCCCGACGACCAATTGCTCGCGGTCAGTGAGGCGGTCGAGAAATTCGCCGCCGTGGATGCGCGCAAGGCCGAACTCGTCAAGCTGCGTTACTTCGTGGGCATGTCGTTTGAAGAAGCCGCCGAAGCCCTGGGCATCGCCGTGCCCACGGCCAAACAATGGTGGTCGTATGCGCGCGCCTGGCTCCGCGTGGAGATTGCCGGCCAGAACAAGCCGGGCACGCCGCAATTATAGTCAGCTCATTTCGGCGGAAACGTGTCCCAGGTGCGCCCCGATTCCGGCTGGACTTGCGTAAATCCCGCGCCCACCGGCGGATTGGGGATCCGGATCAGGTGCTGGCAGGCCGGACATTGAATCTGCCTCCCGCCAAATCGGGTTTCGCACTGCAGCGGCTGGTCACAATGCGGGCAATAAAATTTGAATTCTGTTGCGTTCATAATATTCGTTAGCTTCCATAGTCTTAAGCGCAAAACCTGGGTCAAAAGTATTTCAAATTTTTGCACATACTTTTTGCCAGCGCCTTGCGCTTAATCTCTTGGATGCACGAAGACCCTAAAATGAAGCCGGACAGTCATCGGGAGGAAGCCTTGTTTCAAGCCGCTTCTCAATTGACCGGCACTGATCGCGCTACGTTCCTCGACCGCGTCTGTGCCGGCGATGCCGCTCTACGCCAGCGCCTCGAAGCCCTGCTCGCCGCGCATGAGGAACCTGAAGGCGCCCTCGCCGAACCCGCGCCCGCCGCCAAAGGGACCATGAAATTGGATTTGGCGGATGTTCCAGACGAAACCGTCGGCCAGAAAATCGGGCGTTACAAGATTTTGGAAAAAGTCGGCGAAGGCGGCTGCGGCGTGGTCTATGTCGCCGAACAAACCGAGCCAGTGCGTCGTCGCGTGGCGCTCAAGGTCATCAAGCTGGGCATGGACACCAAACAGGTCGTTGCCCGCTTCGAAGCCGAGCGTCAGGCCCTCGCCATGATGGACCATCCCAACATCGCCAAGGTGCTCGATGCCGGGACCACCGAGACCGGCCGCCCTTATTTCATCATGGAACTGGTCCGCGGCATTCGCATCACCGATTACTGCGACCAGGAAAAGGTGCCCACCAATGAACGCCTCGAATTGTTCATCCAGATTTGCCATGCCATCCAGCACGCCCACCAGAAAGGCATCATCCATCGCGACATCAAGCCATCGAACATCCTCGTGACCTTGCACGACGGCGTGCCGGTGCCCAAAGTTATTGATTTCGGCATCGCCAAGGCGACGGAAGGCCGGTTGACCGACGCTACGGTCTATACACAGTTACACCAGTTCATCGGCACGCCCGCTTACATGAGCCCCGAACAGGCCGAGATGAGCGGGCTGGACATTGACACGCGCAGCGACATCTACAGCCTGGGCGTGCTGCTCTACGAACTGTTGACCGGCAAAACCCCCTTTGACGCCACCGAATTGATGTCGCAGGGCATTGACGAGATGCGCAAGACCATCCGGGAAATAGACCCGGTCCGCCCGAGCACCAAACTCGCGACCCTGCAAGGCGAGGAACTCACCACCACGGCCCGGCGCCGTTCAGTGGACCGGTCCAGGTTGCTGCATGAGCTAAAAGGTGACCTCGACTGGATCGTGATGAAATGCCTCGAGAAAGATCGCAAACGGCGTTACGAAACGACCAATGGGCTGGCGATGGACCTCAAACGGCATCTCAGCAACGAAACCGTCGTCGCCCGCCCCCCGAGCCAGACTTATCGCTTTCAGAAACTGGTTCGCCGCAACAAGCTCGCGTTTGCCGCCGGAGCCGCCATTGCCGCCGCGCTCGTGTTCGGCATTATCGTAAGCACCTGGCAGGCCATGCGGGCAACGCGCGCAAAACAACAGGCCCTGGTGGCTCAGGCCAGCGAAACCCTCCAGCGTCAAAAAGCCGAAGCCAACGAACAAAAAGCCCTCGCCGCCCAAAAAGCCGAGGCGGCGGAGGAATTCACCGCCCGGCAGCGCGCCTACGCCTCGGACATGAATGTCGCGGCCCAGGCGCTGGCGGAAAACAATCTCGGCCGCGCGCAGGACTTGTTGAACCGCCAGCGCCCTGAACCCGGCCAAATCGACTTGCGCGGCTGGGAATGGCGCTATCTCTGGGGCCAGACCCGCAGTGACGCCCTCTTCACCCTTTGCCACGGATCGAGTGAGATTAATTCTGTGGTGGCCTCCCCCGCCGGTAACTGGCTGGCGACAGGTGTAACCCAACAAGGCGGTCTGTCCCTGTGGGATTTGCGGACACGACAGGAGTTGGTGCGGCTCGCAAAAAATGCATCGTACGTTCGCGCCGCCTTTTCCCCCACCGCGCCGTTGTTGGCTTTCTCCGGTGCCACCTTTTCAAACGGACAATGGATAACCACCTTGTGCCTCTGGAACACCGCAACCCGGCAGATGATGGCCGAATTGCCGCTGGATAATTGGTGCGACGGCCTGGCTTTTGCCAAAGATGGGCAGACCCTCGTCACTGCCACCGACACCGGCCATATCACGCTTTGGCACATGCCGGAAGGAACCAGGATCGCCAGTTTTGCCTCCGACATGGCGAGCCATGGTTACAACACCACTTTTGCCGCAACACCTGACTTAAGCCTCGCGGCCTATGCGTCCGACCCGGTACAATTTCATATCATTGACTTGCGCAATGGCAAGGAGCTTTGGACAGCCGGGTCTCCTGATGCAGGAGCTATTACCGCCCTGGCTTTTTCACCCGACGGCAAAATCCTGGCATCCAGTTCCCATGATGAGACGAATATCCGCTTGTGGGATGTCGCCACCGGCAAACAGGTTGGAGAACTCATAGGTCACAGCTCCTGGACCAGTCCCATCGTTTTCTGGCCGGATGGAAAGAAGTTGGCCTCCGGCAGCGGCGATCAAACCATCCGTATCTGGGATATCTCGGATCCAAAAAATCCATCATGCCTGGACGTGCTGCGGGGGCATCGGCTGGAAATATGGCGGCTGGCCTTGCTGCCTGATAATAAAACGCTGGTCAGCGGCTGCAAGGACGGCACGGTTTGCTTCTGGGACACGTCGGTCACACACCCGCATCAGTCCCGCATCACCCTTCCGCTGGAGCATATTAACGACTCTCACTTCGCGCCCGATGGCCGCTCTCTGTTGGTACTGGATGACCAGGGAGGAGCGGTGCAGTGGTCAGGCTCGGGCTTTCAGCAGAAGACTCCCTTGCTGAACGCGGGAACCAATATCGATTCGGACTGCTTTTCTCCGGATGGACGTTTCCTCGCACTCGGCTGGACCAACGGAACCATCCAGGTTTGGGATACTTCCCAACGGGTTTTGCTATATCAATTGACCAATGCCATCGGGTTGGCGGAGAATTTTCTCGATGACGGGAAAAAATTGATCACCTTTTCCGTTGAGGATAATCTGCTTCATGAATGGAACCTTGCCACCGGTGCGGCGATCCAGTCATGGCAGGCGCCGGTCGGACTTGAACTGCACTTTCATCCCCTGGCGCTTGCGCCTGACGAACGGTCATTCATGGCGGCGGGCGACGAGGGAAACCTGATTTTAAGGAACCTCGTTGACCAAAGCCAAACGTATCCCGATCTCGGCGTCCTCGAAATCAGCACCAGCCGTTACTCGCCCGATGGAAGACTGTTCGCGGTATCCACCCAATTAGGTTATGCCCGCGTCTGGAATGCCGCGTCCTGGAAACCCGTGGCCACCCTCGGCGGCTTTCTCAACGGCACGAAATCGGTGAACTTTTCTTCAGACGGCAAACGGTTGGCCGTCGCCAGCAATGGCCAGCAGGCAGTAAGATTATATGACACCGATAGCTGGCAGGACGTCTTCACCCTGGATGGTCAGAAAGGTTACGGTGTGGATGTATCGTTCTCCCCTGACGGCAACACTCTCGTCTGGCAAAACATAAACGCCCTTTACCTCTGGCACGCGCCCTCGTGGGACGAAATCAATGCGGCGGAAGCAAAGGACCAGGCGGAAAACGAAATCACTGCAAATACGCAGAAGGACGAAAGTAATCAATAGAGAGTTGGCGGGGCACTCCCACCTCGGTCTGGGGGAAACGGACCACCAGCCCGTAATGGTCGGCAACTTGCCCCGAAAGCTTTCGGGGCTTGCCGGCCACATTCCCAAACAATTTTCAAGTTCGCGCAGGGAGAGTTCCCCGAAAAAATCTCGCATTGAACCTGAACCGGTGTAACCGTGCGCGTTAGCGTCGTGGAGTGCGGCAGTCCTCTGCCGCTTTCGAAATATAATAGGCTGAAATAGTCGGAAAGCCTTTCGCAAATCCAATCTAGCTACTTCATTCCTTCGGCTTTTGCTTCCGTTCGGTGATTGGCATTTCTCTGGTTGTTGGATGTTGGAATTTGGCCCTTCCCAATATCATTTTTAGAACGTTGTATGTTGAATGTTCCCGTGAGGTTCATGAGGATAAACTCCAAATCCAACGTTTGGTTCCTTTGAAACATATTGCTTTCTATCTCCTTACCCTCAATCCTTTTGCGCATGAAACCACTTTTGACAACGGCAACTTTTGCGCCACGCTCAAACCCTCCGCTTCTCCAAAGCCGTACAAACTCTTCGGACCATCCGCAGCGCTCCTCCCTCTCCCCTCAACGGGGAGAGGGATCGAGGGTGAGGGGTGAGAAGACAGAACAAATTCCAAATCGTTACGCCGCCATACCGTCAATCGTCTGTTCCCTGAAACCACTTTTGACATTGGCAATCCTTTGCGCCTCGCTCATGTTATCCCGCGCCGATATGCAAACTCCCATTCCGCTGTGGCCCAACGGCGCTCCGGGCGCGCTGGGCGCCTCCTCCAACGATATTCCTACGCTCACGCCCTATCTCGTAGATGGCACCAACGCCACCGGCGCGGCCATGGTCATTTGTCCCGGCGGTGGCTACCAGCACCTCGCACCCCACGAAGGCAACGACTACGCCCTCTGGCTCAACCAACACGGCGTCACCTGCTTTGTCCTCAAATACCGTCTCGGCTCCAGCGGCTATCATTATCCCGCCGAATTTCAGGACGATTCCCGTGCCTTGCGCTGGGTCCGCGCCCACGCTGCTGACTACAAGATCGACCCGCACCACATCGGCATCATGGGCTCCTCCGCCGGCGGCCACATGGCCTCCATGCTGGTGACCCATTTCGACGCTGGCGATCCCAAGTCCAGCGACCCGATTGAGCAACAAAGTTCGCGCCCGGACCTCGGCATCTTGTGTTATCCGGTCATCACCATGGAAGATCCTTTTGCCCACAAAGGCTCGCGCGAATTTTTGCTCGGCAAAAATCCATCTTTCAAAGACGTCCGTTTCCTCTCCAGCGAGTTGCAGGTGAAGACCAACACGCCGCCCTGTTTCATGTGGACGACGTTCGAGGACAAAACCGTGCCCATGGAAAACACCATGATGTTTGCCGACGCCCTGCGCAAACACAACGTGCCGTTCTCGCTCCACATCTACGTCAAAGGCCACCACGGCCTGGGCCTGGGTGATAAACCGCCTTTTGCCCACACGCTTCCCTGGGCCAACGAATGTTTGTTGTGGCTGCAACAACAGGGATTCGTGAAATGAATTGTCGGATGCTAACGGCGCTTGTGGTGATCGGGATGCTTATGAAGACCTCTATCTCACAAGCGGCCCCCTGGGATTGGTCAGGCATCATCGGCACCGGCCAAAGCCTCTCTGTCGGCGAAAAAGGTCGCCCCGTCCTTTCCACCAACCAGCCCTATAACAATCTCAAGCTCTCCACGGATGACCTTCCGTGGCCGATCGATTCAGACAATGTGGATCTGAAATTGATCCCGCTCACCGAACCAATCGGCCGGCTCTCGCCCGGGTATCCCAGCTCCTGGCCCGAGAACATCGCCGGTGAAACACCTCACACCGCCATGGCCGACGAGATCACCGCGCTCGTCCGCGCTTCAACCGGTCATGACTATGTCACCGTGCATAGCGCCGTGGGCGAAAACGGCCAGGGAATGATCTATCTGAAAAAAGGCGCTACGCACGTCGGGCTGAACGGTCGTTCTTATGAAGCCGCGATGATCGAGACCAAAGCCATCGTCCGCCTGGCCAAAGCCGCCGGCAAAACCTACGGCGTCAGCGCCATCACCGTCACCCATGGAGAAACCGACGCCGGCAATACGAATTACGAGGCGGAGCTGTTCAAGCTGTGGACAGACTACAACCTCGACATTGCGGCCATCACCGGCCAGTCCCGCAAGATCCAGATGATTGTTTCGCAGCAAAATTCCTGCGCCGATCATTCCCCCTCCACGCAAGCCCAATGGAAGATCGGCGTTGACCATCCCGGCTACCTCGTTTGCTCCGGGCCAAAATATCAATATCCGTATGCCGATGACGGCATCCACCTCCTCGCCAACGGCTACCGGCAACTCGGCGAAAAGTACGCGCAGATCTATTTCGAACGCGTCGTCCAGGGCAAAGACTGGCAACCCTTGTACCCGATTCACATCAAACGCAAGGGAACCGTCATCACCATCCGCTTTCACGTGCCGGTTTCGCCGCTCGTCTGGGACACCACCTTCGAAACACCGCATCAATCGGTGGCTGAATGGAAGGTCGGTAAAGGATTTGAAGTCACTTCGGCTTCCGACCAAAAAGTCGCCATCCAATCAGTGGAAATTTCTGGCTCCTCTGTGGTCATCACCTGTGCCACCGATCCCGGCCCCAACGCGCTCGTCAGCTACGCCATGGTCGGCGAAAAACAAAAGATGAACGCGCCCTGTCCCGGCACATTCCGCTGGGGGCTGTTGCGCGATTCCGATCCTTTCATCGGAGCGGACACCAAACTCCCGCAACCCAACTACTGCGTCGCCTTCGAGATCAAAGCGCCTTGAACCTTAAACCTGGTTTGGCTGAGGCAATCGGAATGTCCCCCGTCTTCCCAAGGGTCTCCTCTCGCTGTCCCCCTCCGCTCCCATTCTGATGGGAGGGGAGAGGGTTAGGGTGAGGTGAGGGTCAGGAGAAAAATCCAAAAATCCGTGTTTATCTGTGTTCATCCGTGGTTTCAACTCCGTTCCCTCCGTTTCCCCCTGTTAAGGCTCTCTCACGGACTGCTCAACCTGAAAAAACCCGCGCCATTCGTCGGCGAAATGGTTATCTGGTTGTTCAGATTGGTCAGATTGAGGACCGCTGCATTCGTCAACGTCACCCAATTTGCCGTCGTCAAATCGGTGTTCTGCTGCAAAACGAAATTCGTCGAGGACGCCAGCCACGAGAATGTCAGGTTCGTTGCATTTACCGAACCATTCATTTGCGGCGAAGACACAGTCTGACAAATCCAGACTCCCGTATGGTTTTCTCCGGCCAGCAATTGTGCCCCGTCCGCGGACGAACCGGTCGAGTACCACTGCTTGCCGACGACGTTCGTGGTTGACCAGTCATTCCCATAATCGGTCGATGTATAAATTTGCGGATTGCCGCCGTTTATTAAAATCAAGGTCCGTCCGTTTGCCGATGAAGCGACTGATGTTCCGGTGACACTCAACGGCGCCCAGGTGCTGCCTGAATTCGTGGAGGCATAAACACTGCCGCCCGCTGCCACCAGGCGCGTGCCGTCAGCGGATGCGGCAACGGACATCCAATTGTTCACCGGAGAATTCGTCGGAGCCCAGGTCGCGCCCCAATTGGTCGTGATATAAATCTTGTCGCCTTCCGCCGCCACCGCCAGCAGGCTCCCACTGGCCGATGCCGCCATGCCCCGCCATTGCTTGCCCGTCAGCGTGTTTGTCTGCCAGGTCGCGCCGGAATTGGTCGAAGTATAAAGCCCTCCGAATATGACCGCCGCTGCCATTTTTGTTCCGTCGGCTGAAATGGCGCAGGCCTGAAAACCTCCTCCGGTGAACGGGGTTTGATTCCAACTGCTCCCTGCATTCGTGGAGATCAGCAGCCCGCCCCCGGTCCCAAAGAAAGCTCCTATTGCCTGGGTGCCGTCAGCGGACACTGCCACACAATTGCCGGACGAGAATTGCGTATTCGTGCCCCACGTGCCCGTCGAATTGGTCGAATACATCGGCGAGCCTGATCCCGCCACCAAAATGATTTTCCCATCCGCCGAACTGGCGATGTTAAAGGGAACATACTGTGAGCCGCCCGCCTGTCTCCAGGTCTGCGCCACCCCGTATCCAGCCACCACCAGAATGGCGCAAATGAGAACAGCTTCCGAGATTATCCGTTTCATAAGTCAGGTGATTGTTTTTAGCTTCTGTTGCGTTAGCAAAGCCGATGCCATGCTGATTTCCTCTGTTCTCCGTGGGTCTCTTTCTTCTTTCGTGTGATTCTCACGCTTTGCGAATAAATTTTCACGCCTTTTCTTCCCATAACTTTACGTTTTTCTGCCTGCTGCTAATATCCCAATCGTGGCGAATCGGGCGACAGTTTCCGGGAAAGGGTTCAGGGCATCTCTGCTCCCCAAAGTCATTTCCTGCTCCTTCGCGTCCCCGACCCGTTTCTCCTCAAAAGTTTCCCTCCTTCGCGCACCAACCCCTTCCATCAGTGCGCACCCTTGCGTGTTTTTGCGTGCTCTAAACCGTTCTAAACCACCCTTTTTTATTTTTTCTTGCGCGGTCAACACCCGCCCGTCTGGCGTCCTTTCACAGCGCCGTGTGTTTGCGCGGTGCGGGTCCGACATAACGCGCTCTGCGGGAGGTCATTCCTTCTCTTCCCGCAGCCGTTTTTATGAGCGATTCCCCTGACCATCGCATCGGCGTCAACCCGCGCGTGTGCCTGCTCACCCTCTCCACCGTGCGCGCCCTGCGCGGTTGCGTCACCGAAAAGATCAAAAGCGAAGTCGAGTCCGGCCAATACCTTTGGGTGTTCGACCTTTCTCTTTCTATTAACGCCCCGGATTCCCGCAGCCAGGCTCTGCGCTTCTGGGTCGCGGACATCGCCGAAGGCCTCGGCGTAAAGAATCTGCCCGTGGATGCCGTGGTGAATCAAATCCTGCCCGCCTCGTATGCCTCATTCCATAGCGAAGACCTCTGCACCCGCTTTTCCGTCAACCGCACCTTGCTGTGCCGCCTCCGCAAACGTTGGGGTTCCGGCCGCGGCCGCGTAAAAAGAGAAATCCTCGCCGATTTCCTGAAATCAAGATGGCTGGGGCCGCCAAAACCCATTACAACGCCTCAATGATTCTGCTCACTTCTTTAAGATTTTTTGCTCTTTGCATTTTTAATCCGCGGCTATTAATGAATGCTTCAACCCGGACAAGATTGCGTTTGTCATACCAATGGCCCCAAACCAGCAGCCGCCACAGGTCTGCCAGGGATTCTCTTTTGTTTGGCAGACTCCCAGTTTTGCGAAGAATGAATCGCTTGACGATTCGTAGATGGCGAATCCAAATAGAAGGCGTCAGCGCTATGATGACATCCGCCTTGTCAAAGCTTTGCCCGAGCCATTGAAAATAGACTCCTTCGATGACCCATCCCTCGCTCGCAACAATGACTGAAAGTTGCCGATCGCGCGTTGAAGTTTCGGATTTAACGCCATACGTCGTAGCGTTTTTGTCCCAGAAAAGATCGTCCAAGTCGTGCTGCTGAATGTTAAAGTGTCCAGCCAACCTTGAAGCAATGTAGGTTTTCCCGCTGCCAGGTCCGCCGATAATATGGACACGTGGCTTCACAGAAATTTGCTTTCTTCTGCGCCATGCTCCCAATAATCGGGCGCATCTATTAACTCAACCGCATCGGCATCACCACGTAGAGGAACGGCCCGTTGATCTTAACAACACCCGGGCTTAGCTCATCGATCAATTCGAAGAAAACCTCGTCTTCGCTCAAAGAGGACAAGGCCTCGATGAGATAACGCGGATTGAAAGCGATCGCCATCTCTTTGCCTTTGTAATTCACCGCCAGTGCCTCGCGCGCCTCGCCGACCTCCGGCGAATTGGCCGTGATCGCCAGGTTGTTTTTGCCAAACGCCATCTTCACCGAATTGGCTTTCTCGCTCGTCATGATCTCTGCACGCCGCAACGCCTGCAAAAATTCCTCCCGCACCAGCGCGATGCGTTCTTTGGTCTCGCCGGGGATAACTTGTTTATAATTCGGGTAATTGCCCTCGATCAACTTGGTGATGAGCAGCACGGAAAATCCTTTGTCATCCTTGAGCGCGAATGAAGCCTGGTTCTCTCCAAATTTGATCTCCACCTCTCCTTTTTCCTGGAGCAGCCGGTTCAATTCACCGACCGCCTTGGCCGGCACAATGAATTCGCCGCTGCTTTTTTCGGAGATATCCACTTCCTCGTCCACCAGCGCCAATCGGCGGCCATCTGTGGCCACCATCGTCATCTTGTGTTCCTTCAAGCTGATAAAAATTCCGTTCAAAACGTACCGTGACTCGTCGGTCGAGATGGCAAACGATGTCCGGCGCATCATTTCTTTTACCTTCTCCTGTTGCAGCGAAACTTTCTTGTCGTCCTTGAATTTCGGCAGCGGCGGAAATTCTTCCGCTGCCAGGCCGTGGATTTTATAGAAAGAAGGCCCGCTCCGGACAGACGTGATATTTTTTTCGTCGGTTTCGAGTTCTATTTCGGTTCCGTTCAATTCGCGGACGATTCCAAATAGTTTTTTCACCGGCACGGTTGTCGCTCCGGCTTTTTTCACCTTTGCTTCAACGGAACAGGCCACTGTCACGTCCAGGTCTGTAGCGGTGAATTCGACACGGTCTTTTTCCGCGCGCAATAAAACGTTGGAAAGGATCGGCAGCGTCGTCCGGTTGCTGACGACATTTTGGACCGCCTGCAACCCGGCGAGAATTTGTTCCTTCGTGATGGTCAGGTTCATGGTTAATATTCTCTTCTTTGTATAAATTCTCTTATTATTAAGGGTGGTGAATAATCCAAACAACTTCACCTGTCAAGGTTGCTGCTGCGTTTTCTGGCCTGTTCACCTGCACACAAATTAAGTTAAAGGAACCAACAAAATTGAAAAGCCAAAGTTGTTGGCTTTGTTCGCAATCAATTCACACCCAATTGAAACGCTGTCCCACTGTTTATTGGTATCGGCCATTCACTTCCGTGAGCGCGCAATGATTTCCGGCAAAGCCGAACAAACAAAATCAATCTCTTCTGCCGTAGTATCCCGTCCCAAAGAAAAACGAACCAACGAATTCGCTTCTTTTTGCCTTCCAATCGCCACAATCACGTGCGATGGCTCCAAAGACCCTGCGGAACACGCCGAACCGCTCGATGCGCAAATCCCTTCTACATCCAATCCTGCCAAAAGAGTGATGCTGTCGGCGCCGCGTACGACAAAAGAAAAAGTATTAGCCAGGCAATTCTCTCTCGGTGACACAATTTCACAGCCGTCAATCTTCTCCACGGCAGAAAACAGTTTCTTAACTAAAGGCTTCATTTTTTTGCCTTCAAAAACCGGGGGTTTTACAAATCGTGTCATCGCTTCCACCAGGCCAACAATGCCCGCGAGATTTTCCGTGCCGGCGCGCCGTTCATTTTCGTGTCCGCCGCCAAAAAGCAGAGGCACGGGATGCAGCGGCGAACGCGCCCACAACAATCCCGCGCCCTTTGGCCCGTGAAACTTGTGCGCGCATATCGAAACCAGGTCCGCGTTGAACTGTGCCAGGTTTGCAAACGGCTCTTTCCCGAACCACTGCACTGCATCCGAGTGAAAAACAATTCCCCGTTCCCGGCAAAGTGCTCCCAACTCGGAAACCGGCTGGATGGTTCCTATCTCATTATTTGCCGCCATGATCGACACCATAATCGTGTCTGGACGCAGCGCCTTTTTCAAAGCATCTGGCGATACCCAACCGGCCGCATCCACCGGCAGCCGTGTCACCGAGAAGCCCTCATGCTTTTCGAGATAATCGAAACAATGCAACACCGCATGATGCTCCAATGCGGAAGTGATGAGATGTTTTCCCTTCGCTGCAAGCAAACGTGCTGCGCCAAAGATCGCCAGGTTGTTCGATTCCGTGCCGCCGCTGGTAAAAATGATTTCACTCGGTTTGGCGCCCAAAAACTTTGCCGCCCGGTCCCGCGCATCATCCAGCAACGCCCGCGCTTTCCGTCCCACGTGATGAACACTCGATGGATTTCCCCAGGTTTCCCCGAGGAACGGCAACATCGCCTCCCGCACCGCCGGATCCAGCGGTGTGGTGGCGTTGTAATCGAGATAAACCGTTCGCGGCATCGCCAAATCCTGCCAAAAAATTCCAAGTTCCGCGAACACAAAACCAGAGAGCAAGGTGGGGCGAGCGTACTCGCGAGCCGCAGCCGCGACATGTCCCGCCATCTTAAACTGCGGCGGAAGCCTCGGCAAAGGCTGGTCTCGCCTGCATTTATTGCGTGAGGGGAGACACCAGTTCCAGGAACCGTAATCTGTGACAAAGCGCCCGCTTGCTCATTCTCTCCCCGCGACAAAGCGGGGAGAGAACCGAAGAGAGGGGTTCCTTTTAAAACCATCCG
>DASXYX010000044.1:0-110278 GCA_036502245.1 Verrucomicrobiia bacterium | reverse complement strand
TGGCAGCCCAACAACTCAATTTGTCCGAGCCATAGCTGCCCGCCGGGGTTCGCAGGCACCTTTTTCTGCTTCACCACCGCTGGTTCACCCCGCAAAAATCAGAATTCATACAAACTCTGATTTATTCAGCGTCTCCCTAAGTCGGCAGGACGCGGAAACATTGGGAAACCAGCGGATTGGGAAATCCGCGATACAGCAGACTTGGAAGTCTGCGCTACAACAACGCGTTTTGCAGAGATTTCCTACCGGGGTTTCGATTTAGCGGCTGCGCCGGATTTGCTTTTGAGGTGCAAGTCGAACCATAGGAGTTGGTGCGGCTACAGTTTTTCTTTAAACGCTCTAAATCCACGGTTTGTAACATTCCGATGAGCTTGTAACCTATTTGTAACATTAAAGCCATTTGGTTGTAACCCGATTGTTTCATTCTGCCTAAGAAATCAATTCTTAGGACATTATGAGACATAAAAAAACAATCCAAACGACTAAAAAAGCCATTTATGCAGGCGCTGCCGCCTTTATAGGATTAACCATCCAGACGCACGCGGATACTTCCGCGGACAACCTCCTGAACAAACTGGAGCAGAAGGGAATTCTGACCGTCAAGGAGGCTGATGAGTTGAAAGCGGAAGATGCCGTTGATCAAACCAATGAGTTTAATTCTTTGCCCGCCGCAAAATGGAAAATCTCCGACTCGATCAAGTCCATTGGCCTGTATGGCGACGTCCGGTTCCGCTATGAATACCGTGGCGTGGACAATGCACCGGGGGTAAGCCCGGCGACCTATTATCGTGAGCGCTTTCGTTACGCCTTGCGCTTTGGCATCCGGGGCGACCTGTATGATGATTTCAGCTATGGCATCCGTTTGGAGACTTCCACTAATCCCCGGTCGCCGTGGGACACTTTCGGCAGCAACACGACTCCCGGTTCGGCGACGCCTTCGGACAAAGCGGGCAGCGGCATCGGCATCGGACAAATGTTTTTGAACTGGCATCCGGCCGATTGGTACGAAATGACCGTGGGTCGCATGCCCATGCCGCTCTATACCACTCCAATGGTTTGGGATTCCGACATCAATCCCGAAGGCGCGGTCGAGAAGTTGAAATATACGATGGGCAACGTGGATGCGTTCGTGAACTTTGGCCAGTTTGACTATCAGGACCCATCGTCGGCGTCTGAATTTCCAAGCACCGACACGTTTGTGCTGGCCTGGCAGGTGGGTGCGCTCGTGCATCTGCCCAAAGACATGTCCTTCAAAATCGCCCCGGTGGTTTATAATTACGCCGGCGCCGGCAGCAGCGGCGGGTTGAACCAAAACTTTGTCGGGCAGGGTCTGGCGGGCGTCAACGTCGGTTTCCCGGTCGTTCCTCCGACCGGAACCACCGCCGCCACCCAGGCCGCTTACAATGAAGACGGCATCAACGACCTTCTCATCATGGAAGTGCCCGCCGAATATGATTTCAAGATCCCCGGCACGCCGCTCGGCAAATTGCAGGGCCGCCTTTTTGGTGACTTCGCCTATAACTTCGAAGGTGATGATCGCGCCACCACGGCGTATAACACCAACCCCGGCGCATTTCCGGGCTGGACCCATCCGGCCACCGGCAACAACATGGCCTATCAGGTCGGTATCGGGGTGGGCAGTGACGGCCCTGTTTATGGACCCACGCAAGGGTTGGTATATGGTTCCACCTCCAAAAAGAACACCTGGGAAGCCCGGTTCTACTGGCAGCATGTCGAGCAATATGCCCTGGACGCCAACCTGTTGGACTCCGACTTTTTCGAAGGCCGCGGCAATCTGGAAGGCTTTTATTCGGCTTTCGCTTACAGCTTTACGGACGCGATCATCGGCACGATCCGTTATGGTCACGCGAACGGCATCAACGGCAGCCTCGGCACGGGCGGGAATAACCTGGATATTCCGGGCATCAACCCTATCCGGAACTACAATGTCTTCCAGGCGGACGTTACCTGGAGATTTTAACCCAATTGTAACGTGAATGATTGGATCAAAACTGATTAACTATTTCTGAATAATGAAAAAAGCATTCCTTTCAATCGTGGGCATCGCGGTCGTGTTGGCGGGCAACTCCCAGGCACAGACCCTTATCAACGGCGCGGGTTCCACGTTTGATTATCCCGCGTTCACCAAGTGGTTCGAACAATACGGCCAGAGCCATTCGGATGTCCGGTTCAATTACGCCTCCATCGGCTCAGGCGGCGGTCAAAAACAATTGCTCAACCAGACTGTGGATTTCGGCGCGTCCGACGCCCCCATGAAAGATGAGCAACTGACGCAGGCTCCGGGTAAAATCCTGCACTTCCCCATCGTCGCCGGCGGTGTGGCCATCATGTACAACCTGCCGGATAACCCGAAGCTCAAGCTCGATGGCGATACGCTGGCCGGCATTTATATGGGCAACATCACGATGTGGAATGATGCAAAAATCGCGGCGCTGAATCCCGGAGTGACCTTGCCTGCGCTGGCGATCGTTCCCGTGCATCGCACGGAGAGCAGCGGCACTACCTTTATTTTCAGCGACTACCTGTCCAGCATCAGTCCTGTTTGGGGCGACACTGTGGGCAAAGGCACGGCTTTGAAATGGCCGGCCGGGGTCGGCCTGGGCGCCAAGGGCAGTGAAGGTGTGGCCGGGCAGGTCAAGCAGACATCCGGATCCCTTGGTTACGGTGAACTGGCCTACGCCGATGAAAGCAAGATCACCTATGCAGACATGAAGAATTCCGCCGGCAATTTCATTTCACCCGCGCCGGCCTCGGTCAGCGCCGCGCTGGCCAACGCAAAAATCCCGGACGATTTCCGTTTCTCGATGGTCAATGCGTCGGGGGCCGATGCCTATCCCATCGCCGGCGCGAGTTGGGTGCTGATTTATCAGACCCAAAAAGATCCCGATCACGGGAAAAAGCTCGTGGACTTTTTGAAATGGGCCATCACCGATGGCCAGAAAATTTCGAGCACGCTGGATTATGCGCCGCTGCCCGACAGCGTTCAACAACGCGAATTGACGGTGTTGGGCACGGTTAAATACTGACTTTTTGCCGTGCGCCGGATAAGATGCCGGCAGGCGTGAGCCGGACGAAGAACGTTTCCTCCCGTTCTTCGTCCTTTTGCATTAAATGACGACTGAAAATAGAAAACCGGAAAGCGCAGCCGCAACGGGTGGTTTGAAACCCGGGGCCGGGGCGGCGCATCTGGGCGACCGCGCCTTTGAGTGGATCACGCTCATCATGGCGCTTTCTGTCTTCATTTTGATTTTTGTCATAGGCTACGAATTGGCCGTCGGCTCGATGCCGGCCATCCATAAATTCCACTGGCATTTCCTGGTCAGCAGCGATTGGGACCCTGTTAACGACATCTATGGCGCGTTGCCTTTTGTCATCGGCACCGTGGTTTCCTCCGCCATTGCCCTCGTCATCGCTGTGCCCATCAGCATTGCCACCGCTCTTTATCTCACGGAAATGGCCCCGGCATGGTTGCGCCAGCCGCTCATCATGTTCATTGAATTGCTTGCCGCCATTCCCAGCGTCATCCTGGGTTTCTGGGGGCTATTCGTCCTGGTTCCCTGGCTGCATATCCATTGTTTTCCTCTTTTTCGTTCGGTCTTTGGGTTCATTCCGATCTTTCACGGCCAGGATTACGGCCCGTGCATGCTGGCCGCCGGCATCATCCTTGCCATCATGATCATTCCAATCATTACTTCGGTCTCGCGCGAGATTTTGCGCTCCGTGCCCGGTTTGCAACGCGAGGCTGCTTTTGCCCTGGGCGCCACGCGCTGGGAAGTCACCCGCATCGCCGTGCTTGGCTATGCCAAAAAAGGTTTGTTCGGCGCAGTCATCCTGGGACTTGGCCGCGCGTTGGGCGAAACCATGGCGGTGACCATGGTCATTGGCAACGCGCCGCAATTCGTTCCCTCGCTCTTTCAACCGGGCAGTACGCTCGCCAGTTGGATCGCCAATCAGTTCACCGAGGCCGTCGGCGACCTGTTTTACAGCGCGCTCTTTGAATTGGGTTTGGTCCTCCTTGGTGTGACGCTGCTCGTCAACATCCTGGCTCAACTACTGCTCAAGACTTTTGCCGGCCCGGGCGTCAAACCGCAACACTGATATGAACGCCCCGAACCACAACTGGCGCAAATTCAAGAATGTATTCATGGAAATACTCGCGCTGGTCTGCGCGATTCTCGTGGTCATGCCGTTGGTGCTGGTGTTTTATCATCTCATCGTTGAAGGATTCGGTTCGATCAATCTTGCCTTCTTCACCCAATTGCCCAAAGCCGTCGGGGAAAAGGGTGGCGGCATGGCCAACGCCATTGTTGGAACTTTCATTTTGATAGGACAGGCCGCGCTGGTTGGTGTTCCGATTGGCGTCCTGGGCGGAATTTATCTTTCGGAATACGGCGGAACCAAATTCAACTGGTGGATACGTTTTGCCGCCGACATCTTGAATGGTGTTCCTTCCATCACCTGGGGCGTTGTCGTTTATGGGCTGATGGTGGTGCCGATGCATGGTTCTTCGGCCCTGGCCGGCGGTGTTGTCCTGGGATTGATGATGATTCCGCTGGTCATGCGCACCACTGAAGAAGTGTTACAACTGGTGCCGGGTGGTTATCGCGAGGCCGCGCTGGCCCTGGGCATCTCCCAATGGCGCACGATCGTCCAGATCGTTGTGCGGACCGCTCTCAAAGGCATTGTCACCGGAGTCCTGCTCGCCATGGCGCGCATCGCGGGGGAGACCGCGCCGCTCCTGTTCACGGCTTTCGGCAATTTGGGTTGGGCGCATAGTTTGCGGGAGCCGATCGCCGCCATGCCCTTGCAGATTTTTAACTACGCCATTTCGCCTTATGACGACTGGCATCGCCAGGCCTGGGCGGGAGCGCTCGTGTTGCTTCTCCTGGTCCTGTTCATTAACATCGGTGTCCGTTTTTTGACGCGGGACCGTTTCCAACAGAAAACGTAAATTTAATGGCAACCGCGAATACATCTGATTCGTCCGCGCTGACGGTGCGCAATCTTTCGATCTTTTTCGGGGCAAATCACGTGCTCAAAAGCGTTTCCCTCGATATTGCCGCCAAATCCGTCACCGCCATCATCGGCCCCAGTGGTTGCGGCAAGTCCACCTTCCTGCGCGCACTCAACCGCATGCACGAACTGGTGCCTGAAGCCCGCATGACCGGGGACATCCGACTTTTCGGCGACGATATTTATGCCCGCGGCATCGAGCCGGTCGTCGTTCGCCGCCGCGTCGGCATGGTTTTCCAGAAGTCCAATCCGTTCCCGACGATGTCGATCTCGGAAAATGTCACTGTTGGATTGCGGCTCAATGGCGCGCGGGACAAAAAATTTCTCATCGAGCGCACGGAGCAATCATTGCGCATGTCGGCCTTGTGGGACGAGGTCAAAGATCGCCTCCACGCGCCGGCCATCAGTCTCTCCGGCGGACAGCAGCAGCGTTTGTGCATCGCCCGCGCCCTTGCCGTACAGCCTGAAGTCCTGCTCATGGATGAGCCGGCCTCAGCTCTCGATCCATTGGCCACTTCCCGGATCGAAGACCTGGTGCGGGAGTTGAAAAAGAATTACACCATTGTGATCGTCACCCACAACATGCAGCAGGCCGCGCGCATTTCCGATTTCACTGCTTTCTTTTACCTCGGCGAACTGGTCGAGTTTGGTCCGACGGCAAAAATCTTCACCAACCCGGCGCAGAAGCGGACGGAAGATTATGTGACAGGACGGTTCGGTTGATCTAATATTAGTGCGACAGGTTTATGGATAATCATTTTGAAGCCGGTCTGGACCAGTTACGTCACAAATTGCTGACCATGGCCAGCCATGCCGAAACCGCTGTCAACCGCGCAGTGCAGGCGCTCGTCCAGCGTGACACTGCCCTGGCCCAGCGCGTCAAGGACGAGGACCGCACCATTGACCACTTTGAAGTCGAGATCGACGACCTGGTCATCCAGCTTTTGACCAAGGCGCCCCTTGCCACCAACCTGCGTCTCGTCACGGTGGCCATGAAAATTTCCCAGGACCTCGAGCGCATCGGCGATGAAGCCTCCAAGATCGCCAAGCGCGCCCGTGATCTTTCGCTGGAACCGCCGATCAAATTGGAACTGGATCTCCCGCATATCGCCGGCCTGGCGCTGGATATGTTAAAGAAATCTCTCGATGCTTTCGTGAACCGGGATCCCATTGCCGCCCGTGCTGTCATTCCGCGCGACAAAGAAGTGGACGCCCTCAACAAACAGATCCACGCCACTCTTGCCAAACATATGGTGGAAAATCCCGACGCCATCGGCCGCTGCCTTCATTGGATGGTCGCTTCCAAAAGCCTCGAACGCATCGCCGACCACGCGACCAATGTCGCTGAAGACGTGGTTTATCTCTGCGAAGCCCAGGACATCCGCCACACCGGTGTCAAAAGCGGCGCGGCAGCCTAACCGGCTGCCAGTCATAAATTTTTTGACCGTCCACTCTTTTCATTCCCGTGTGAACGATTGCGTTTGCATCGCAAGAACACTACTTGAACGGGGCGCGCCCGGATTGGTTTTCCTCCCATGAACCCGAGGGAACATCCAACATTTAACCACCGCGGTAGCGGGACAGGCATTCAACGCCCAACCCCGACGAGTCGGGACAGGCATCCAATGAAATAACAGGAAGTGAGCCTGTCAGTGGTCTCACCCCTCATCCTAACCTTCTCCCCGTTGAGGGGAGAAGGAACAGGATGAGGACGGGCATTAATAGTTGAAAACATTACCAACTTCATCAGGTTCAGGGATTCAATGCGCGAAGTTTTCGGGGGAATCTCTCCCTGTGCTTTGCACGGGGAGAGGATCAAGGAGAGGGGCTTTGATCTGATATTCGGGCCTTTCGTCCCTTCATTCATTTCTCTCGACAGGGGGACTTTGATTCAAGAGGGAGATTTTCTAACCGCCTCCTCTCCTCTTTCCTCTCCTCCAACAAAAGTTGGAGGAGAGGATGAGCTTGCGGATGCCTTGCGCTGGTCATCAGCCTGTCCGAAAGTGGAAATCTTTAACCCAATCTAGTTTCGGCGATCAGCGTATGTCCCGCTAAAAATTCTTTGGCGCTCATCCGTCGGCCGCCCTCCAATTGCAGTTCCAGTATCCGCAACGCGTTTTTTCCACATGCCACGATAATTCCGTTGCCGTCGGCCTGGATCACTTCACCCGTTTTGCCGGAGCGTTGAACGACATCAATCTTCCATATCTTGATCAATGGGGGCCTGGTCTCCTTTTTCAAAAAAGTGAACACTCCCGGCCACGGCGTGAATGCGCGCGCCCGGTTGAGGATTTTTTCCGCTGGTTCATTCCAATCAATCCTGCCGTCCTCTTTTTTGATTTTTGCGGCATAACTGACTCCGTCCGCCGGCTGCGGCTGCGGGGTGATTTTTCCGGCAACGTAATCCGGGATGGTTTCTACCAGCAATTCCGCGCCCAGTTCCGCCAGCCGGTCGTGAAGTGTTTGCGAATTGTCCTCCGGCAAAACCGGTGTGCGCCGTTGCGACAAAACCGGCCCTGTGTCCAGGCCCGCGTCCATTTTCATGATGGTCACGCCGGTTTCCGTCTCGCCGTTGAGGATGGCCGATTGGATCGGTGAGGCGCCGCGATATTTGGGCAGCAACGACGTGTGCACGTTAAGGCAGCCTGATTTCGGCAGGTCTAAAATTGCCTGCGGCAAGATTTGCCCGTAGGCGACGACCGCGATCAGGTCCGGCGTCAGTCCCCGCAGTTCGGCGATGAATTGGTCATCCCGCGCTTTTGCCGGTTGCAGCACCGGCAGATTGAATTGTTGCGCCAGCGCCTTCACCGGCGAGGGTTGAAGCTTCAAATCCCGCCCCCGCGGCTTGTCCGGCTGCGTGACAACCGCGGCGATTTGAAAACGGCTGTCACGCGCAATACTACGCAAACTCGCGCACGACAATTCCGCCGTGCCCATGAACACAATATTCATTTCGGGTGATGATTTTGGATTTTTGAGCGGAGTGCAAGCGCGGGAGTTTTTGGCGGTTGGATTTTTAACCACGGATGGACACGGATAAACACGGATTTTTAGGCAAACTGGCAGAGTGTCGAATAATCGTAGATTGGACCTGAAAGAATGAACGTTTTTAAAGCCCGCCCTCATCCTGACCTTCTCCCCCTGGAGAAGGGACAGGAAAGAACATTCCCGGATCGACGTCGGACTTTCCGATTGAGTCTGCCATTGGCATGATAAACAACACATCAGGCAGGCATAGTCACTATAACCACGGATGGACACGGATAAACACGGATTTTAAACGGAAACAAACAAAGGAAGCGAAGGAGGAAATCCGATGTAACATTCAACATCCAACAAGCAAGGAAGACGGACGATGAGGATGAGCAAGCGGATGAGAATGGTTTTTAACCCGCAACTGTTGGCGGCGCTATTTCAGTTTTACCACCTGTTTGAGGATATCCTGGAAGGTTTCGACCGGGAGGCCGTCGGTATTGATGCGGTAGACGAGTTTTTTTCCGTAAAAGTTCAAGACGGGTTTGGTTTCTTTTTCGTAAACGGTAAGCCGCTTGCGGATCACGTCCAGGTTCGCATCGTCCAGGCGGTTGTCTTTGAGCGCCCGGCGCTGCATGCGCTTCACCAGATTTTCTTTTTTGTCGGTGAGATAAAACAGGGCAACGACGTCCAGCAGGTCATCCAGCATCTTTGCCTGGTGAACATTGCGGGGGATGCCATCGAGCACCAGGGTGTCGGTTGCGGGATGGAAACGGCCTGATTGCATGGCGGAATCCACGGCGTGCCGCCAGAGTTTGACGGTGGGTTCATCAGGCACGAGCTGTCCCTGGCCGGAATATGTCAGAAAGACTTTTCCCAGTTCAGTCTCGGGGCGCAGGCCGCGAAAGGCGTCGCCGCAGGCGCAGTGGAAAAAATGAGGAATGCCCCCGAGAGCGCGGCCATGTGTGCCTTTGCCCGAACCGGGGGCGCCAAACATCAAGATCGTCCGATATTTCAAGCTTTGGATTTGAGTTGAATTTGTTGGATGTCAGCGAACGGCACCATCATTTCCTGGCGCTGTCCTCCTTGCATGACGTCGAAATAAATCTCATTGGCGCCGAGGCGCGCGATGCGTTCCACCGTGAGCAGGGTGGCGGGGATCTTTACGGTCATGACTTTTCCGCGGTCGGCTTCCGTCCGGACGATGCCAAAAAAGCCGGCAAATTTCGTCTCGAAAAAGCGGCGGTTGAACATGAACTGGCCGCGTTGGAAGGTTTCCACCGTGAATTCCGCCGAAGGCGGCGGTGGTTCGCCGGAAAATCCGCTCGCGATGATATGGATCTCTTCTTTAGGGGCCGATACGGAAGGTGGCGCTGACCGTGCCATTGGCGCAGGCGTTGGTGTTGGTTCGCCCACCGGCGACACCTGCGGAACCGTAAAATGATGTGGTTCGGGTGGCGCTGCCGCGGCGGCTACTTCTGCCGGGGTGGGTTCCTCAACAACAGGCTCTGGAGCCATGGAGAGAAAAATGATCGGTCCCAGGACCGGCAGGACCGCCGAAGTTCCAATCACTGCGGCGGCTGGTTTTCTGCGAAAGATAGCCACTTCATACGCCGCAAAAAGATTCGCCGCATAGATCAGCAGAAACCCAAGCAACAATACGGGTGAACCAAACAGCGCTCCGAACAATGACTGCGACGGCAAAAAGCCGAGGCGGGTAGGCTCGGAAACATTGATGTCTTTCTTTACAATTGCTGCTGTCGGCGCCGGATCGATGAAAGGTTCGGCAAACGGCGCTACTTTCGGGTTTTTCGCGAGTTGCTTCAGGCTGTCCTGCGAGAATTTCAGCCACGGCATCCGGTCGGAATAGGAATCATCGGCCTGCCGCAGGATGAGGCCGTTGTCGGTATAGGAGATGACACTGCCGGTGACACTGGTGCCGTCGGTCAACTGAAAGGTGTCCGCGGCGGCCGCGAACACTCCGCAAAACCACAGGCTGGCAATGAGCCGGAAAGCTTTCCTCATACGTTTGTTGTAACACAGGAAGATGCCGCCGTAAAAGAAAAAGTGGATCCGGCGATATGTCAGTACCGGACTTTATCAACTTTTGACTGCCATTCGGCGAAGACTTTCAACGCTTCCGGACGGGGCAGTTGTTTCATCGAAATCTTTCGGCGCGAAATCGGCAGGCTGATTTCGCGGTAGATCAAATCGTCGTCGAATTGGATTTGCGCGGCATCTTTTCGGGTGTTCGCGTAAAAGATTTTGTCGAGGCGCGTCCAATAAATGGCGGCCAGGCACATCGGGCACGGCTCGCAATTGATGTAGATCGCGCAATCTTCGAGGTGGAATGTTTTCAGTTTTTGGCAGGCATCGCGGATGGCCGAAACTTCCGCGTGCGCCGTGGGGTCGTTGGCCGAAGTGACGCGGTTCCAGCCGCGTCCGACGATTTTATTGGCGCGCGTGATAATGGCGCCGAACGGCCCGCCATCGTCGCGTCGCATGTGAAGACGTGAGAGCCGGATGGCTTCGCGCATGAATTTGGAATGGTTCATATCGTAATAAAAACTATGGCCGCAGATAAGATGTGCGCTTCGCGCGGCTCCCGCCTTCGCTTTACTACGGCGCGGCAAGTCGCAAACAGCGGTTTACCGAAAACCTCTGCAAAACACCATATTGTATCGCGGATTTCCCAATCCGCTGGTTTCCCAATGTTTCCACGCCCTGCCGACTTAGAAGTCGGCGATACAGCAGGTTGGGAAACCTGCGCTACCTCTGTTGCCGAGGTCTCCGGCGAGGTTTTGATTCAGCGGCTACGCGGATATATTCCAACACTATTCCTGGCGCCATCTTATTTTTTATCTTTGCCGAAGAGCAACCTCAGGCTGTTCATCACCACCACGACGGTGCTGCCTTCGTGCCCGACCACGCCGATCGTCAGCGGGATTTTGCCAAGCATCGCAAATGTAACGAGCACGATGACTGTGCCCAGTGAAATCACGAGGTTTGCCCGAATGATGCCGCGCGCGCGCCGGCTCAACCGGAAGGCCGCGAGAAAGTTTTCCAACTTATCGTGCATCAGGACCACGTCGGCCTGTTCCAGCGCCGCATCCGCCCCGCGCGCACCCATCGCCACGCCGATATGCGCCGCGGCCAGGCTCGGCGCGTCGTTCACGCCGTCGCCGACCATCGCCACTTTTTCTCCGTTGCTCAATTGTTGGATGGCGGCGACTTTTTCCTCCGGCTTCAATTCCGCGCGCACGTCGTCCAGGTGCAATTGCCGGCGCAAATGCTCGGCGGCATCTTTGCGGTCGCCGGTCAAAACAACGCTGCGCAGTTTTTCCCGGTGCAATTCATCCATGACTTTTCGTGCCTGCGGACGGATGTCATCGCGCAACAGGATCCTGCCCATCAAATCGCCGTGGGCGATCCAGACTTCGGACACCCCGGAACCGGTCGCGGGGATGGTTGAAATGAGCTTATTTTGGTTTATCTCCGTGAACCACTCGCGCCGTCCGAGCCAACACTCTTTTCCATTGTATCGCGCGCGCAAACCATGGCCGGTGACGGATTCAAACCGTTCGAATTCCATCGGTTGCAGATTTTGTCGTTTGCCGTAAAGGGTGATGGCGCGGGCGAGCGGGTGGGTGGACAGCCGTTCGAGCGAATATGCCAGGCGAGCGATCTCGTTTTCCTTTCCGGCGGGATAGCTCTCGACTTTTTCAACGCGCAGATCGCCGGTCGTCAACGTGCCGGTTTTGTCCAGCGCAACGACGGTGACTTCTCCCAATTTTTCCACCGCGGCGCCGCCCCGGAATAAAATGCCATGGCGCGCACCGAAGGCGATCGCCGCCAGCACGGCGGAAGGAATCGAGAGCACGAGCGCGCACGGTGAAGACACGACCAGCAGTGTCATGGTGCGATAAAACGCGGTATGCGATTCGGCAGCGGCTTTGAAAGCGGGCAGATTGAATCCAAGCCACCAGACAAAAAACATCGCCAGCGACAGAACCAACACGAACCAGGTGTAATAGGCGCTGAATTTGTCTGTGAATTGTTGCGCCGGGGCTTTTCGCTGTTGCGCCTCGCGGATCAATTTGATGATGCGTTGGAGGGCGCTTTCTGACACGGGCTTTGTGGTGATGACTTCCACCGCGCCCCATAGATTGATGGTGCCGGCCAGGACTGTTTCACCAATACCTTTATCCACCGGCGTGGCTTCGCCGGTGAGATTGGATTCGTCCGCCGCGGTCGCACCTTTGGCGATCTCACCATCCACCGGAAACTGCGCGCCGGGTTTGATCAAGAGTCTCATGCCGGGAACGATCTGTTCCACGCGTACTTCACGTTCGCGGCCTTGCTCGAGGGCGGTGGCGGTTTTTGGGGCATCGCGAAAGAGCGAGCGGATCTCTTTTTGGGTGCGGCCCAACGCGAAATGTTCCAGCGCACCGGAAAGTGAAAACAGGAAAAGTAATGTCGCGCCTTCCGCCCACGCGCCGATGCACGCCGCGCCCACCGCCACGGCGATCATCAGGAAATGGACGTCAATGGCGCGTTTTTGGAGGCGTTCCCAGACTTCTTCCGCCGGGAAAAATCCGCCGGCCAGATACGCGGCGGCGTAAAAAATGGTCTTGATAGGGTCCGGCGCAAAAGCTCCGGCCAGGCCCAGGAGGCCGCACAAGATCGCTGCGACCAATTGCGCCTTCCATTCGTTGATGTGTTCATCGATGTGCTCGGCTTCTTCGAGGAACTCCACTTCGCGCGGCACGACTTTGGGCAGGGGGATGTCCCGCCAACGCCAAAACGCTGGAGCAGTGGGACAGGTGGCCCGCGCAAAGGTCGTGCTGGCGCCCTGGTGTTTGATGACGATGCTCTTGCGCTCCGTTTCTGAGAGCGGCGATTCGCAAACGGAGCAACTATCGACTCCTTCGAGTAATGAGCAAACGCGCTTCTCTTGCGCGGCCTGGACCTTGTCCGTGACGCGCCGGGTCAATTGATCGACTCCGTCCTGGGGGATGCGCCCGAGGGTGGCCACGGAAATCTTATTTTGCGCGGCGTCAATGGTCACTGCTTCCAGCGCCGGTTCTTCGGCCAACGTGTCCACGACGGACCGTGCCAGGCACATCCCGGAGCTGTCCGGATGCTGGATCGGTTTGTCAGGCGCTGATTTCATCGGGTCTATTATTAGCATATCTGCGAATGTTCCGCATGGAAAAAGCGGGTGCCGACTTCTATTGACAAAGGTGGCCGGACTAAAGAAATTGATGTCGTGGCAGCCAATACCAGAAGCACGGCAGCCACTTGCTGCAAACCGTCAGAAAATAAAATATTGCATGAAAAAACATTTATCTCTTCTCGTGGCGGCGGCCCTGGCTGCCGGAACTCTGTCTCTGTGCGCCCAATTCGGCGGCGGCCCGCCCACTCCCCAAATGAGCGGCGGCATGGAGAAATTGTTTGGAAACAACCAGTCTTTTTCCGCCGATGCGCAGATCCAGATGAATGGCAGGAGCGGCCCGGTGACGATGTCCGCCAAAATGTACTTTGACAAAGGCACTTCGCGGACCGAGATGGACATGTCGCAGATGAAGGGCGCAAGTATTCCGCCCCAGGCCATGGCGCAGATGCAATCCATGGGGCTTGATAAAATGGTGAACATCAACCAGATGAACAGCCATGTCATGGATATGATTTATCCCGACGCGCAGGCCTACACGGAGATGACCGTATCCGCTCCGCCAGCGGGTGCGACTAACGCCTCGGTGACGCTCACGCCGCTTGGCAATGAGACCATGGCCGGTCATCCGTGTGTGAAAAACAAAGCTCTCGTCAGTGATGGACAGGGCACGACCAACGAATTCACCGTCTGGAACGCCACCGACCTGAAAAATTTTCCCGTCCAGATCGTCATGAACAACGCGGACAGCCCGATGACCTTTACGTTCCAGAACGTCAGCCTCACGAAGCCTGATGCCTCGTTGTTCACGCCACCCTCAAGCTTCACCAAATACGACAGCATGCAGGAGATGATGCAGGCGGTCGTGATGAAAAAGATGGGCGGAGGGCTTGGTGGAATGATGCCCGGCGGCCGTCCACCGCAGTAATAGTTATCCCGGCAGGAATTGCGCATGAAAAAACTTCTGCCAATCCTTGTGGTCGCAGCCCTGGCTACAGGAATTTTGCCATCGCATGCGCAAACGGAGGGTATCTCCGCTCCTGAATTCAGCGGCGGGACTGACATATTATTTGGCGATAACCAGTCTTTTTCCGCCGATGTGCAAATTCAACTGAACGGTACGCCTATAAAACTCCACTGCAAAAAATATTTTAACAAAAGTAGTTTGCGGACCGAATTGGATTTGTCGCAAGCACAGGGATATATGTCACCGCAGGCCCTGGCGCAGGCGAAATCCATCGGGCTTGATAAAATAGTTAGCATCTATCAAGCGGGGAGCCATGTCCTGGACATGGTGTATCCCGATGCCCAGGCTTATGCAGAAATGACTGTACCAACGCCATCGGCCATTGGCACTAACGCCGAATCAGTCGCGCTCACGCCGTTAGGCAATGAAACGGTGGCCGGCCATCCTTGTGTGAAGAACAAGGCGATCGTTACGGACAATCAGGGGATAAAACAGGAATTTACCGTCTGGAATGCCACTGACCTTAAGAATTTTCCAGTACAGATCATCCAGAACGATGGAAATGATCCCTCCACGGAAACTTTCTCGAACATCAATTTCTCTAAACCCGATCCGTCATTGTTTGTGCCGCCATCCGGTTTCAAAAAATACAACGACCCGAATGAAATAATTCGGGCCGTAACGAAAAAACGCGGCGGAACAACGCCCCTGCCGCAACAATAGTTATCCAAGTAAGCTTTTTGCTTTAGCCAGGGCTTCCTCGAGTTTGGAGGCATCTTTGCCGCCACCGCGGGCATTGTCGGGCTTGCCGCCGCCTTTGCCGCCCACGATGGGCGCGATTTGTTGCACGATTTTTCCGGCTTGGATCTGCTTGGTGAATTCCGGCGAAACCGCCGCGACCAATGAAACCGCGCCAGCCGCCGATCCACCCAGCACGATGATACCCTGGAAACGGCCTTTGAGCGAATCCACGATCGCCTGAAGAAAATCTCCGTCCACGCCGCCGACATTATGGATGATGGCCGGGATGGCGTTGACCGTTTGGACGCGCTCCAGCAACTCGCTTGCGGCATTCGAAGCCTCGCGTTGCTGCGCCGACTTGATCTGCTTTTCTAAAGCCTTTTGATGCTCGAGCAGCGATTCGATCTTTTTCTCCAATTCATGGACCGGCGAATTCACCTTGCCGGCGAGCGTTTTGATGAGCGCCACTTCGTCGGTCGCTTTGCGGTATGCTTCCAGTCCGGCGACCGCTTCGATGCGCCGCACGCCTGCCGCGATGGCGTTCTCGCCGACGATGCGGAACAGGCCGATCTCGCCTGTCGCGCGCGTATGCGTGCCGCCGCAAAGTTCCATGGAGTAGCCGTCCAATTTAGCAGCATGACCGCCGACCTGCACCACTCGCACCGTGTCACCGTATTTGTCGCCGAAAAATTGCATCACGTCCTTGCGTGATTTGACGTCGGAGTAGGGGACTTCCGTCCACGAAACACCCGCGTTCTCGACGATGCGTTCGTTGACGAGCCGCTCGATGTCCGCGACCTGCGCATGAGTCAGCGGCGCGCTGTTGAAATCGAACGTCAATTTGTCCGGCCCCACGAACGAGCCTTTCTGCGAGGCCTCCCGGCTGACGACTTCATGCAACGCCCAATGCAGCAGGTGCGTCACCGTATGATGGCGCTGGATGGCGTCGCGCCGCGGCTTCTCCACCGCAAGAGAGACGCTGGCGCCGGTCGCGGGCGCATCATCTTTGCTCTCGACGAAGTGCAGCCAGGTGTTGCCGGATTTTTGCGTGTTGCTGACGCGCCACAAATGGCCGCTGCCGGTCAGTTCGCCGGTGTCACCGACCTGTCCGCCCATCTCGGCGTAACATGCGCTGCTGTCGAGAATGACCGCCGTTTTGTCTTTCAACGAAACGACTTCCAACACTTTGGCATCCACGGACAAGTTGTCATAACCGATAAATTTTGTGGGCGTGGTGGTCTCGATCTGGGAAAGCGAAATGACTTCTTTCTTTTGTGCTGCGCGTGCGCGGGTCCGCTGCTCTTCCATTAATTTTTCAAAACCTTCTTTATCCACCGTCAAACCGCGTTCACGAGCCATCAATTCGGTGAGGTCGAGGGGGAAACCCTGTTCGTCATAGAGTTTGAATGCGAAAGCTCCGGAGATTTGTTTTTTTCCACCGGATGAAACCTCGTTATTAAACAGTTCGATCCCACGATCGAGGGTTTTATTGAAAGACTCTTCCTCGATACGGATGACATCCTGCACATGCTTTCTCTTCGCACGGATTTCGGGGAAAATGCTCCCCATTGTGTCTGCGAGAACATCAACCAATTTATAGAAGAACGGCTCTTTGAAACCCAATGTACGTCCATAACGCACCGCGCGGCGCAGGATGCGGCGCAAAACATAATTCCGATCTGTGTTCCCCGGTTGAATCCCATCGGCAATCGCAAAACTCAAGGTGCGGATATGGTCCGCGATGACGCGAAACGCGATATCGACAGCGATTTGATCGGGAGTTGCGGATTTTTCGATCGGGAGGGTCGATGTGTATTTCTTCCCACTCAACTTTTCTAACGCATCAAAGATGGGACGGAAAATATCCGTTTCATAGTTTGAGATTTTTGCGTCGGCAAAATTCGTCAGATTTTTTGTGCCCTGGATGATGCTCGTGACGCGCTCAAAACCCATGCCGGTATCGACGTGTTTCGCAGGCAGCGGCGAGAATGTGCTATCGGGATTCGCATTGAACTGGATGAACACCAGGTTCCAGATTTCGATGCATCGGGCGTCACCCTTGTTCACGAGCGAGCCTTTGGTATTTCCGTCAGAAGTGAGGTCCACGTGCAATTCGGAGCACGGGCCGCACGGCCCCGTCTCGCCCATCATCCAGAAATTGTCCTTCTTGTTGCCGTTGACGATATGGGTTTGCGGGTCGAGTCCCACGGCGCGGAATTTTTCGGCCCAATAGTTCCACGCCTCCTGGTCGAATTCACTCGGATCGTTTTTTGATTTGTCGGGAGAATAGACCGTGGCGTACAGGCGCGATGGCGGAAACTTCCATTTCTCGACCACCAGCTCCCACGCCCACTCGATGGCTTCTTTTTTGAAATAATCGCCGAAGCTCCAGTTGCCGAGCATCTCGAAAAAAGTGTGGTGATACGTGTCCAGGCCGACGTCGTCCAGGTCGTTGTGTTTGCCGCCGGCCCGGATGCATTTCTGGGTGTCGGCGGCGCGTCCGGGCGAGTAGGGGCATTTGGTCTGGCCCAGAAAGATCGGCACGAACTGGTTCATGCCGGCGTTCGTGAACAGCAGGTTCGGCGAATCGGGCATGAGGCTCGAAGAGGGCACAATGGTGTGCTGCTTCGATTTGAAGAAATCGAGGAACGATTGTCGGATCTGTGAACTGGTCATCACTTGAACGAACAGACTAGCTGAATGTGCCGGTACACGCGAGTTTTTTGCGTTTGTCAAAACAGGTATGCATGTGGCATCACCCTAAATGTCGATGCTCCTAACCCTTACCTACCGTTGACAGCGTTTTCGGAGCCTGTTTATGTATTCATTAACACCATGAAATTGAGGCACGTATTTACCATTCTGGCAGCGTTATTTTTGATTGTTTCAGCCCGCGCGGAAAATCTTTCGCCGGTAAAACTATATGCGCTGACCTGTGAACACCTGACAAATCCTGTTGGCATCGGCAGCCGGTCTCCGCGTCTCTCGTGGAAACTCGATTCAGGTCGCGCGGGTGAAGTGCAGACGGCCTGGGAAGTTCGCGCCGCTTCTTCAATGACCGGCCTCGCATCGTCCCCCGATATTTGGGATTCGGGCAAAGTTGTATCCGACCAATCCGTTTTGGTTCCGTGGGGAGGAAAAGTGTTGGGTTCGCGCTCGCAGGTTTTCTGGCAGGTGCGTATTTGGGACAAGGACGGTGTGCCCACGGCCTGGAGCGACACGGCTTCGTTTGAACTGGGTTTGCTCGATCCGACGAATGAATGGCATGGGCAATGGATCACGGCAGATTTGCCGCGCTACGACGTGGAGGGGTCAGTCCTGGAAAACGCAAACTGGATCAGTGGCGGTTCCATTGCCGGGCAGGCCGCGGCCATCCGACTCGACGTACAGCTTCCTCCGCACGCCGCCATCCGCGCGGCATGGATCGATGCGCAGGCTGATGGGCGTGTGGCCATTTATGTGAACGGCCATGTCACGCAGCACGGATTCACCAGCCAGACCGCGCCATTACACGCGGAGATAGCGGATGAATTGACAACCGGCACGAATATCATCGCCATCGGTTCTGCTGCCGTGCGAAATGGCATCCGGCGCGATCGCGGCCAGGCGGGTAGGAATGCCATCGTCGCGAGCGGCGTCATTGAATTGCGGGATGGCCAACGTATTGGATTCAACACGGACAGTTCATGGCGCGCAGCCGCCGACCCCGGCGATAACTGGTTCGCGCCAGATTTTGTTGATTCGAATTGGGCTGCGGCCACGGTGCTCGCGCCTTATTCCGATCAGCCCTCAAAATATGCCAACACGACCATCGGGCCGGGCCGTTATCTGCGCACGCATTTTACGGTATCCAAACCCATCGTGCGCGCACGGCTCTATGCCACGGCGCTGGGAGTTTATGAGGCCTCCATCAATGGCCGGCGCGTCAACGACGATCTGTTGACTCCCGGCTGGACGGATTATCGAAAGCGCGTGATGGTGCAAACCTACGATGTCACCGCGCTGATTCATCCCGGGGCTAATGCCGTCGGTGCCATGCTCGCTGACGGCTGGTACGCCGGTCGGTTGGGATGGATGGGTGCGGCGCAGTACGGCCCCACGCCTGCCTTTGATGCCCAGCTTGAGATCACCTACGCCGACGGCACGCGAGATGTCCTTGCCACGGACGATTCCTGGAAGGCCGGTTCCGGCGGGATTCTTGGGTCGGATGAACAGTGGGGTGAAATCCAGGATGCGCGAAAAGCCGTCGTGGATTGGGACCAATCCGGTTTCGATGATTCATCGTGGACGAACGCCACATTGGAACAGCATTCCGTCGAGCTTGATCCGCAATTGGGGCCGCCGGTGCGCGAGTTAATGGAATTGGCGCCACAAAAAATCACCCGCCGTGGCGAAACGTGGATCGTTGATTTCGGCCAGAACCTTGTGGGCCACGTGCGGCTGACTGCCAGCGGACCATCGGGCGATACCATCACGGTGCGTCATGGCGAGGCGATCAATCCCGATGGCTCGCTCTACACAGAAAATCTTCGCACGGCGTTGGCCACGGACAAATATACTTTGGATGGGGCAGGGCGTGAGACGCTGGAACCGCACTTTACCTTTCACGGATTTCGTTATGTTGAAATCACCGGCTATCCGGGCACGTTACGAGCGAAGGATCTGCGCGCTGTTGTTGTCGGTTCGGCCACGCCGCAGACGGGAACGTTCGAGAGTTCCGATCCGGAGTTGAACCGGCTGTATCAAAACATTGTCTGGAGCCAGCGCGGAAATTTCCTGAGCGTGCCCACGGATTGCCCGCAACGCGACGAGCGCCAGGGCTGGATGGGTGACGCGCAGGTATTCTCGCCCACCGCCGTGCGCAATGCCGATGTATCGGCGTTTTTCACCAAGTGGATGGTGGACGTGGACGACGGGCAGGGGACCAATGGCGATTTCTCGGACATCTCGCCGCGTGTGGCCCGCCCGCAACCCGCCATGGCCGTTTGGGGCGACGCCGGAGTCATCATTCCCTGGATGGGATATACCGCTTATGGCGACATCTCGTTTCTGTCGAACAATTATCCGTACATGGCGCGTTGGATCGATTTCAATGTACGCCGGTCACATGATCTTATTTTGAGCGGTGGCGTGGCGGATGAACAGGCGCCCGCGCCGACACCGACGCCCGTGGTGGACACCGCTTTCTTTGCCAACTCAGCCCAAATCGTGTCCAAAACAGCAGCCTTGCTGGGCTATACCAACGACGCGGCGAAATACGACAAGCTGTATCACGATATTGCTGATGCCTTTGACCAATCATTTGTCTCCACCAACGGTGTGATTCAGGGAGACACGCAAACAGGATATATCCTGGCGCTTCAATTCGGGTTGTTGCCACCCAATCTCCGCGCTGTGGCCGCGCAACGTCTCGCGGCAAACGTCGAGCAACGCGGCCATCTATCGACGGGTTTTGTCGGCAACGGGCGTCTCTGCCCGGAACTGGAGGAGATCGGGCGATCGGATCTCGCATGGGATTTGCTGCTTACCAATACCTATCCCTCCTGGCTGTTTGCCGTGAAGAACGGCGCGACGACCATCTGGGAACGCTGGGATGGCTGGACGCCGGACAAAGGCTTTGAAAATTCCTCGATGAATTCTTTCAACCATTATTCGCTCGGTTCGGTCGGCAGGTGGCTTTACACGGGCGCGGCAGGCATCCGGCCCAATGATTCGGCTCCCGGCTACAAACATTTCTTGCTCGATCCACAATTCACCACGCGGCTTGATTATGTAAAAGCGACGCTCGATACGCCTTACGGGATGATTAGCTCCGGCTGGCGTAATAAAGGCGGTCAGGTTCTTTACGATGTGACGATTCCGCCGAATAGCTCTGCGACGCTTCGTCTGCCAGCGCTGTCGCAAAATTTTCCCATGACGAATGGAGTGGTGACGCTCGCCGCGGGCACATATCATTTTTCGTTACCGCTCCAAATTGTGTCGCCTTGAGCGAGGATGCAGCGTAGAATAACGGGCCAACAGGATTCAAACGCGCAATGTCAATGAAGGCCTTATTTAAATTCAGCTTCATTCTATTGCTATTTCACGCTTCGGTTGCTAATGCGGTGCTTATCGTGACGAATATCGCCGAAGGATGTATGGCAGACCATAGTCTGTTTATCAAATCCGATGGCAGCCTGTGGGGAATGGGCAATAATAATGAAGGAGAACTTGGTGATGGCACGTCTGGCGTATTGAATTGGGCCTATCGTAGTATCTACAGCCCTCAAGAAATTTTAACCAATGGCGTCACGGCAGTTGCCGCAGGAGGAATGCATAGCTTGATACTCAAGTCTGATGGCAGTTTATGGGCGACGGGATACAATGAATCCGGCCAGCTTGGCGATAGCACTATCACCGGGACCAATCGGCCTGACGAAATTATTTCAAGTGGTGTCACGGCGATTGCAGCTGGTGAGGATCACAGCTTATTCCTTAAGTCAGACGGCAGTCTCTGGGCTATGGGATTCAATGCCGATGGCCAGCTTGGCGATGGTACTTATGATGACACCAATCAACCTCAGGAAATAGTTGTCTCCGGCGTTACGGCCATTGCGGCGGGGTCAGTGCATAGCCTCTTTCTCAAATCCGACGGCAGCCTTTGGGCAATGGGATGCAATGAATATGGTCAACTCGGGGATGGCACATTCAACTCCACTAACCAGCCCGAAGAAATTGTTACAAGCAATGTGATTGCCATCGCTGCGGGGGGAAATTATGACGGGTCGGGCCATAGCCTTTTTATTAAATCCGACGGCAGCTTGTGGGCGATGGGAAGTAATTATGAGGGCCAACTTGGTGATGGCACTACAAATTCAGGGAATTATGTTACCAACCTGCCCGAAGAAATCGTCACCAGCAATGTCGTGGCCATTGCGGCAGGAGCATGGTTCAGTTTGTTTCTCAAGTCTGACGGGAGTCTATGGGCCATGGGAAACAACGCTGACAGACAACTCGGTGATGGCGCTTTTACTTCATCTTTACAGCCTGTAGAAATCGTTGACAGCAATGTTGTAGCCATCGCAGCGGGAGCGGACCACAGTTTGTTTCTCAAATCCGACGGCAGTTTGTGGGGGATGGGAGACGATGGTGCTGGCGAGCTTGGTGATGGATTTAGTCTTGTCCAGGCTCCGTATCCAGGCCGGCCGGAGCGGATCGTTCCTTTGCCTGAACCGATGTTAGAACAGACAATTTTCTCAAATTCTAATCTTCAATTCACCGCCACTTGTCCGTTCGGCGGGAATTTTTATCTGCTGGCTGGCGCCAATCTCTCCCAACCATTCAGCCAGTGGACACCCGTCGCAACCAATGTCATCAATAATCGTATGCTTGATATTTTCTCCGCAACTCTTACCAATGTGGTCAATTCCGGTGGCCAACAATTTTATATTCTTCAATCCCGTTGACACAAAATTTTCGGTGAAAAAGGGTTTAAAATGAGGCGAATAATGGGTCTATAACATGTCTGTAACGTGTCCGTAACTTTTTTTCATTTTCTTCTTGTAAGCACAATAGGTGGTGGTATGATGCCTCTTGCTCCCCTACTAATAGGGTGAGTAAATATTCTGGAAAAGTCTGTTTTCGTTGGAAAATAAGCGGTTTTTTGCACGTCCGGTTTGGTTCGGTCCCTTGAATCGCCGGGCATTAACATTTAAGTATAGAATGGAGTGAGCCATGATTGACGCAAGAGAGGAAGTTTCAGCGCCGGCAAAATCAAATACCGGGCGCCGCCGGGGAACAAGAGTATCGGCCAGCCGCGAGGTAAAAAGCAAAGGAGCGAAGAAATTCTTGAACATCGAGCGAGTTTTTAGCGACGCCAAGGTCAAGCCGTTCGACCAGATCGAATGGGACAAGCGCACCGCCGAGATCACGGACGACGCCGGCAAGGTCATCTTCAAGCAGGAGAACGTCGAAGTGCCCAAATCATGGTCGGTGCTCGCCACTAAAGTCGTCGTCTCCAAATATTTTTACGGCGAACAGAACACTTCCGAGCGCGAAACTTCCGTGCGCCAGCTCATCCATCGCATCGCCCGCACCATGGCTGATTGGGGTGTTGCCGATGGCTATTTCTCCGCTGAAGACGGCGAAGTGTTCTATGAAGAACTGGCGTGGCTTTGCGTGAACCAATACGGCGCGTTCAACTCGCCGGTGTGGTTCAATGTCGGCCTCTTCCACGAATACGGCGTCGGCAAAAAATCCGGCAAGGGCAATTGGTTTTACAATCGCAAGACCGGCGCTGCCGAACGCGCGGAAACCCAATACGAATATCCGCAGGGCAGCGCCTGCTTTATCCAGTCCGTCGAGGACAACATGGAGGACATCATGCGCCTGGCTTCCAGCGAGGCGATGCTCTTCAAATATGGTTCCGGCACCGGCACGGATCTGTCGCCCCTGCGTTCGAGCAAGGAAAAGCTCAGCGGTGGTGGACGGCCCAGCGGTCCGATGAGTTTCCTGAAAGTGTATGACCAGGTGGCCAATGTCGTGAAATCCGGCGGCAAGACCCGTCGCGCCGCCAAGATGAACACCCTGCGCGATTGGCACGGCGACATCGAAGAATTTATTGATGCCAAGCAGAAAGAGGAAAAGAAAGCCTGGGCGCTCATCGAGCAGGGCTACGACGGTTCCTACAACGGCGATGCCTACGGCAGCGTGATGTACCAGAACGAGAATCTTTCCGTGCGTGTCAGCGACCAGTTCATGGAAGCCGCGCTCGCCGGCAAGGAATGGTGGACGCGCAGCATCACCAACAACGGCAAACCGCTCGAAAAGAAAGACGCCGCGAAATTGCTCATGAAGATCGCCGAGGGCACGCACATTTGCGGCGACCCGGGCATGCAATACGACGGGGCCATCCATAAATGGCACACGTGCAAAGGCACCGAGCCGATCCATTCCACCAATCCGTGCAGCGAATACGTGTTCATCAACAACACCGCCTGCAACCTCGCTTCGTTGAACCTCATGAAGTTCAAACGCGAGGACGGCAAATTCGACATTGAACGCTTTAAGGCCGCCGTGCGCATCTACATCACCGCGCAGGAGATCCTCGTGGACAACGCCAGCTATCCCACCAGGGACATCGCTGAGAATTCGCATGTCTTCCGCACGCTCGGCCTTGGCTACGCAAACCTCGGCTCTCTCTGCATGAGCTATGGTTTGCCGTATGACAGTGACGAAGGCCGCGCCCTGGCCGGCGCCATCACCTCCATCATGACCGGTCACGCCTACGAGCAAAGCGCGGAGATCTCCGCCAACATGGGCGCGTTCCCCGGCTACCGCGATGCCCGTTGCGCTCATGTCCCCAAACCGATCGCCAAGGACAATGTGGAATCGACGCTCGGCGTCATCCAATTGCATCGCGATGCCGTCGAAGACATTCATCCCAGCCAGGAATTCGGCTATCTCAAGAATGAAGCGCGCAAGACCTGGGATGGCGCGCTCGCCCGCGGCCGCCAGGTCGGCTATCGCAACGCGCAGGTCACCGTGCTCGCGCCTACCGGCACCATCGCCTTCCTCATGGATTGCGATACCACCGGCGTGGAACCGGACATCGCCCTGGTGAAATACAAACTGCTCGCCGGCGGCGGTATGCTCAAGATCGTCAATCGTGGCGTGCCGCAGGCCCTGCAACGCCTCGGTTACGATGCGAAGGCCGTCGAAGGCATCGTGGCGCACATCGAAAAATTTGACACCATCGAAGACGTCGAGGAAAACGGCGCGACCGTGAGGAGCGGGCTTAAGGCCGAGCACCTGCCCGTGTTCGATTGCGCTTTCAAGCCGCATCGCGGCAAACGCAGCATCCAATATATGGCGCACCTCAAGATGATGGCTGCCGCGCAGCCGTTCATCAGCGGCGCCATCTCCAAGACCGTCAACATGCCCAACGAATGCACCGTCGAGGAGATCCGCGCCACCTACGTGCAGGCATGGAAGATGGGCCTCAAATGCGTGGCCATTTATCGCGACGGCTCCAAGCGCTCCCAGCCGTTGAACACGAAGAAGACCAACGAAGGCGGTGACAAATCCGCCCCGCAGGCTTCCGCGCTCGACGGTAAAATCAAAGAATTGGAATCGGAAGTCACCAAATTGCGCAATGAAGCCGGCAAACCGTTGCGCCGCCGCCTGACCGATACGCGTCCGGCGGTCACCCACAAATTCGATATCGCGGGCCACGAAGGCTACCTCACCGTGGGCCTTTTCGACGACGGCCAGCCCGGCGAACTGTTCATCACGATGGCCAAGGAAGGTTCCACCATCGGCGGACTCATGGACGGTATCGGCACGCTGACCAGCATGGCGTTGCAATACGGCGTGCCGCTGGAGGCGCTCGTCCGCAAGTTCGCGCATCAGCGTTTCGAGCCGAGCGGGTTCACCAAGAACCCGGACATCCGCAATGCCTCGTCCATCACCGATTACGTTTTCCGCTGGCTCGCCTGGCAGTTCGTGCCCGGTTACCGTGAGAAGATCACGGAAGCCCGCACCCAGCCAGAACTTGCGATTCCCGGCCTTGTCGAGGAATTGAAAAAAAAAATAAACCGGCCGGTCCCTGAGCTGCCCATCGCTGAAGAAGGCGAGACGGTTTATTTGAAAAGCCCCGGCGCCCATAGCCGGAACGCGATGACCTTGACCTCGATGATCACAAACCAGCAGGACGCGCCGACGTGCCCGAACTGCGGCCACGTGGCCGTGCGCAATGGCGCCTGCTACAAGTGTTTGAATTGCGGCGAAAGCCTCGGATGCTCTTGAACGATGTCGCCGGACCTCACGGTCCGGCGGAGTAAATCAGGTCAGCACGAAAGATTAGTTTGTTTCGTATGACCGGGTGGGAGGAACCAGGGCCGGAGATGCAAATCTCCGGCCTTTTTCATTTTTGTAGCAGCCAGCGTGAACTGGATTTGAATGCGTGCTGAAATTGTTTCATGCCTGACTTTTAGAAATTGCTCGCCGTTTGTAGGAAATAGGTTTCGCTGGGTATTTTCTTCGTGGCACTGAAGCACTGGCCGTTTCCGCTAATATCAGCACGCTTTGCGATTCCATTGCCGGCTTGTGGATGCTGTTATTTTGCGGCATTGCTTGCGCAGTACGAAAAACATCACGCCGCAAATCGGCAGTCTTGCCGTGAAGAATCGCATCATGTGCAGCTTGAAGATCGGCGTCGGTGGCCGCGTCGGTAAAGAAACGAAATGATGACGCGGCGAGATAGTCGAGACGTTCTTCAAAAGCGAGCCACTTGCGCCCTTCGCTCTCGGCTACGAAGCCCGTTGTGTTCGATCCGGCAAAAATGTCCAGTACGACATCCCCCGGTTCAGTGAGAAAGCGGATAAAAAATTCCGGCAGCTTCGCCGGAAAACGCGCAGGATGCGCCTTTACGCCAAAAGTTTTGCAGCCACGCAAATAACTGCCATTGGATTCCGAGTTAGATATTTGTAGAAGATTTGGGGGAATTGCTCCGCCATTGTTTTTTCCAAAAGTTTTACCGATATCGTGACCTGATGGACGTTTTTTGGGTGTATAAAAACCTTCAGGGTCTTCGAGCAGTTTTTTCATTCGTTCGCTATATTCGGCAAGTACTTTGGTGATATTGGCCTTGGGCCAGCGGGTTTTGCCAAACCACCAAACTGTATTGACCGCATCTTTCGCGCGAAGCTTGCGTTTATTTACCCATTCAATCGGGCTGGGCAACTTCGATGGATTGAACCAATAGAAATCTTCGGCGAGATGAAAGCCGAGTTCATCGCAAAAATGAATAGGAACTCGAAAATTGTAGAGACTTCGTGTTGGCGATCCAAATTCATAAGCGCCACCAAGATCGAGGACAAAACTGCCATCGTCCTTAAGTTTGCGTTGGACGAGCCGAGCAAACTGCGCAAGCCATGCGATATACTCTGCTTGAGTTTTGTTACCGTATTCTTTTTCGCGTTGGAGAGCGAATGGGGGGCTGGTAATAACGAGGTTAATGCTGGCATTTGGCAGTGCGGCAAGCAATTCGAGTGAATCGCCGCAATACGCCGATCCCCAATTCGTGAGATAAGCGGGAGCAAAATTTTCGAGCAACATAAAAGCTACTTTAAGTCTGTAGATATAAAGACGTCAACCTCAATAATCTACCGCAGATGAAAACCAAACCATCTGCTCGCAGAATTTTCGCTGAAAATCTGCGTAAGGCAAGGCTGGCGAAAGGTCTTTCACAAGAAGATTTAGCAGAGGTTGCGAATTTGCACCGCACTTATGTCGGTTCGATCGAACGGGCAGAACGCAATGTTTCGATAGATAACATGGAACGCTTGGCCGCCGCCTTGAGTATTGCGCTTCCGAAATTGCTGCAGGAGGCCAGGTGATGAAGCCGCATCCCGATACGACTGAAATGGAACGGTTGCTTCCATATGTTCGCGAATATCAATTGCTCGCTTTGAAGCATGGTATTGGTGATATCTTTCAAGATAACGGCGGCAAACTCTTACAGTTGTTGTTAGTCACGGGTCTTAAGTGTATCGGTTGTCGTGAGGGTAATGATGCTCTGGACGAAGAAGGCAACGAATATGAATTAAAATCAGTGAATGTTTTGTTGACGCAAAGTTTTTCAACTCACCATCACATGAATCCAATTATTCTTGCCAAGTATCGTCAGGTAGACTGGTTGATGGCAATATACGAAGGGATCGAATTGCAGAAAATTTATCGGATGAAACCCGTCACTTTGGAACCATATTTTTCAAAATGGGAAACGAAATGGCACGAGTCAGGCGGTAAAGACATCAACAATCCTAAAATTCCTGTGAAGTTCGTCGTTGAACACGGAGAATTGATTTATAGTAGACCAGTTAGTTGATCTTGCATATGGACATCAAACGAATTGGCACACAACCTTCCAACAAAGGCCCGGCGGATTGGTTCACCGGCATGGTGCGGATCGATCCGCTGTTTCAACCGGCTGCTCCCGCGCGGGCTGCCAGCGCGAGCGTCACCTTTGAACCGGGTGCGCGCACGGCGTGGCATACCCATCCGCTCGGCCAGACGCTTATCGTGGTGTCCGGATGCGGACGCGCCCAGCGCTGGGGTGGACCCATCGAAGAGATCCGTCCGGGCGATGTGATCTCATTCGCTCCCGGCGAGAAACATTGGCATGGCGCTGCGCCCACCACGGCCATGACCCATATTGCCGTCCATGAAATGCTCGATGGCAAGGCCGTGGACTGGATGGAAAAAGTCAGTGACGAACAATATGGGGGCTGATGCTGTTTTAGAAGTATTGGATCCGAACCATGAATAACGGCTCTGCAAACTGATTGCCTGGGCACGAATGACTAATTCCTAAACCATAATGACTAAATAAACCAGCAGAGTTGGCCGCGCATTTATGAATCGGCAAGCGTGTTTTTTAGCGAAATTTTCAAATGGTTTGTAAGTATCAAAAAATAATCCAGAAATAATAGTTGACCATTTAGTAAATAATGTTACTCTTCTGTTGTGCTTCGACAACAAAAGCCTGAAGCCTTAAATTGAAAGAAATGTTATGGGCCGTGTAAGTGATGCAAAACAAAGGTTGATGGAGGCCGTGCTGGACCTGATCTGGTCCGGATCTTACGGAACCACGACCATTGATCACATTTGCGAAAAGGCCGGGGTGAAAAAAGGCAGTTTTTATTATTTTTTTGAGTCCAAAGCCGAATTGGCCTCGGAGGCATTTGAGGAAAGTTGGAAAGATAAGCGTGTGGAGCTGGATGCGATGTTTTCCCCCACCGTTCCTCCCCTGGATCGGATCCGCAAATATGCGGAATTCGCCTGTAAATTTCAGGCCGATATCAAGGCGAAATATGGCCGGGTATTGGGTTGTCCGCATTCCAGCCTTGGCTCGGAAGTATGCACACAAGAGGATAAATTAGGAGAGACGATCCAAAAGATCATGGCGCTGAAACAAAAATATTTGGAGACCGCCATCCGCGATGCCCATGCCGCGGGATTGATTGACGCGCCTGATGCCGCCGCCAAAGCGGGGATGTTGCTCGCTTATTATGAGGGAGCGCTGACGCAGGCGCGCATCAAAAACGACATCGGCGTATTGAAGGACACGGTCAAGGGCATGATGGCAATTTTGGGAGTGAAGGAAGAAGCATTGGCAACAGCTTAAAATTTTTTTGACTAAATACTTTACTAAACAGACAACTATAAAAGGATGAAAACTATGAACACGATACAGACCAAAAACAATGAAGCCAGGGACTTTCAAGCATTCACCGCCGCCTGCCTGGAGGAGTGCGGAAAATTCATCGCTCAACTTGAGCGCGTGAAAAAGAACATCATCGCCGAGTTCCGAGATGAGTTCGAGAGCGAGCAGCTTTTGCTGGCCGGCACCATCCGCGAAGCGGAGGAGTTGGCGTGGCAGACGGATTATCCGCAATTGGTGTTTCCGACGCTCGCGTTGGAGAAGGTCCAGAATGTTGCCGGGTGGAATGCCCGGCAGCAGGGCATTCACCGGGACACAGGGGTGTATGCCATGGCGGCTTAAGCCGCGATAGTTTAACAAGCAGTAAAACAAGGAGTGACCAATGAAGAATAAAGCAGTGAATCGTATTGTCTTTGCCACCGGGCTGTTGGCAGCCGTAATCCTGACCGGCGGTTGCGCCCGACAGAGCGGCCAGGCCGGGCCCCCGCCGCCGACCGTGACAGTGGCGCCGGTGGAGCAAAAAGAAATCGTCGAGTGGAGTGAATTCACCGGGCATACCGAGCCGATCAATTCGGTGGATATCCGCCCGCGTGTTTCGGGTTATATCCAGGAGGTCAAATTTCAATCCGGCCAACTCGTCAAAAAGGGCGATGTCCTCTTTGTGATCGATCCGCGCTGGAACCAGGCCGCGTTCGACCAGCGCCAGGCCGAATATGACCAGGCCAAAAATGAAAATGACCGCGTGGAACTGCTCCTGGAAAACCACGCCATCTCAAAAGAAGAAGCGGACGCGCGCAAAGCGCGGTTTGAAGAGGCCAAGGCCGCGTTGGATTCCGCGCGGCTGGATCTCGAATACACCCAGGTCCGCGCGCCGATCGATGGACGCGTCAGCCGCGCGCTTTTGACCGAGGGCAATTATGTCAGCGGCGTGGCCGGTTCGGCTTCGCTGCTAACGACCATCGTTTCCGTGGGACCGATATATGTCTATGCCGACGTTGACGAAAATTCGTTCCTCAAATTCCAGGACCTTGCCGCCTCTGGACAGTTGGACACCAATGCAGATGGCCATATCCCCGTGCAACTCGAACTGGCCGATGAAACAAATTTTCCGCATGAAGGCTACGTTGAATCGCTGGACAACCGGCTTGATCCCAACACCGGCAGCATCCTGTTGCGCGCCGTGTTTTCCAATGCTGACGGCCAGATCGTGCCCGGATTATTTGCGCGTATCCGCGTCCCGTTGAGCAATCGGCATGAGGCCATCCTGGTGGATGACACCGCCATCGGCACCGACCAATCGCAGAAATTTGTCCTGACGCTGACTTCTTCGAACACCGTCGCTTACCAGACGGTGGACCTGGGCCAGTCGGTCGAGGGCAAGCGCATCATCGAATCCGGCCTGGGATCCGGCCAGGTCATTGTTGTCAACGGCATGCAACGCGTGCGCCCCGGAATGCCGGTGACGCCCGAGCAGGAAACTGCCGCCGGCGATGAGCCGTTTAAAACCGCGTCCCGATAAACCGGCCTGAAGATCTAAAAGGAGCTACCATGAATTTCTCCGACTTTTTCATCAAGCGCCCCATTTTTGCCGGCGTTCTATCTATCGCGATATTCGTGATGGGGCTGATCGCCCTGTTCCGACTCCCCATCGCCGAATATCCCGAGGTCGTGCCGCCAACCATCGTCGTCAAGGCCACTTACCCCGGCGCGACACCCAAGACCATTGCCGAAACTGTCGCCTCGCCGCTGGAGCAGGCCATCAACGGCGTCGAAGGCTCGCTCTATATGTACTCCCAGGCGACCGCCGACGGAGTGATGACGCTGACCGTAACGTTCAATCTTGGCACGGACGTGGACAAAGCCCAGGTGCAGGTACAGAACCGTGTATCCCAGGCGTTATCAAAACTGCCTGAAGAAGTCCGCGATCTTGGTGTGACCACCACCAAGCAATCGCCTGACCTTACGATGGTCGTCCACCTTTTTTCACCAAACAATCGTTATGACGAAGTGTACGTCCGCAATTATGCCACCTTGCAGGTCAAAGACGTGCTGGCGCGCATTCCCGGCGCGGGCGACGTGGAGGTATTCGGCTCCGGCGATTACGCCATGCGTATTTGGCTGGACCCCGACAAACTTGCCGCGCGAAACCTGACGGCGAGCGACGTTGTCCAGGCCATCCGCGAACAAAATGTCCAGGTTGCCGGCGGTATGATCGGTGAGCCGCCGACCAGCGAGCCGGTGCCTTTTGAGATGCAGGTAAACGTCAAGGGCCGCCTCATTTCAGAAGATGAGTTCAGGAATATCGTCGTCAAGATCGGGCCGAACGGCGAAAAAACTCTCCTCAAAGATGTCGCGCGCATTGAATTGGGCGCCGGCAGCTATGCCTTGCGCTCCCTGCTCAATAACAAGACTGCCGTGGCCATCCCCATTTTCCAATCACCCGGAGCCAATGCCCTGGAGCTTTCCAAAAATGTCCGCAATACAATGGCGGAATTGAAAAAGAATTTTCCCCAGGGCCTGGATTATTCCGTGGTATATGATCCCACCATCTTCGTCCGCCATTCGATCGACGCTGTGATCCATACGTTGTGCGAAGCCATCCTGCTGGTTGTTCTCGTCGTCATCATTTTCCTCCAGACATGGCGCGCGGCGATCATCCCGCTCGCGGCCGTGCCGGTTTCCCTCATCGGCACTTTCACGATCATGCTCGCCGTTGGGTTCAGCATCAATGCCTTGTCCCTCTTCGGCCTGGTGCTGGCCATCGGCATTGTCGTGGACGATGCCATCGTGGTGGTGGAAAACGTGGAACGCAACATCGCGCGCGGATTGTCCGCCCCCGCCGCCGCCCGACAGGCGATGAGAGAGGTCACGGGTCCAATCATCGCCACGGCCCTGGTGCTTTGCGCGGTGTTCATTCCCACGGCATTCATCAGCGGCCTGAGCGGCCAGTTTTACAAACAGTTCGCCATCACGATCGCGATCTCCACGGTCATATCCGCTTTCAATTCGCTGACCCTCTCTCCCGCCTTGTGCGCCGTGCTGCTCAAAGATCATCACGCGCCCAAAGATTGGCTGTGGCGCGCCATGGAACGTGGCTTGAGTTGGCTCTTTGTGCCCTTCAACCGCGCCTTTGCCTGGTTCGGCATCAAGTACACTTCCGGCGTCGGCGGAGTGCTGCGCAAAAGCGCCATCGCGCTGGTTCTCTACGGCGGCCTGGTATTGTTGACGGGCTGGAGCTTTGCCAAAGTCCCGACCGGTTTCGTTCCCACCCAGGACAAACAATATCTCATCGCCTTTGCGCAATTGCCGGACGGCGCGTCCCTTGCCCGCACCGAGGCCGTCATCCGCAAAATGTCCGACATCGGCTTGAAACAACCGGGCGTGGATGCCGCGGTCGCGTTTCCCGGCCTCAGCGTCAATGGTTTTACCGTGGCGCCCAATGCCGGCATCGTTTTCTTTACGCTCAAGCCCTTCGAGCAACGCACGTCGCGCGACGTGAGCGGCCCGGCCATCGCCATGGCATTGAACCAGAAATTTTCGGGCATCCAGGAGGCATTCATCGGCACGGTGATGCCTCCCGCCGTGATGGGCCTGGGAACCTTCAGCGGTTTCAAATTGTATCTTGAAGACCGCGCCGACCTGGGCTACGACGCGTTGCATGATAATCTCCAGCAGATCATGGCTAAAGGCAGCCAGGACCCCGCGATCGCCGGCTTATTTTCCACCTTCACCGTCAACGTGCCGCAATTGGATGCGGACGTGGACCGGGTGGAAGCAAAGACTCAGGGCATCCCCCTGCAGAACCTGTTTGATACGCTCCAGATCTATCTTGGCTCTCTGTACGTGAACGACTTCAACCGGTTTGGGCGCACGTACGAAGTCATCGCGCAGGCCGATTCGCAGTTCCGTGAAAAACCTGAGGACATCACCCGGTTGAAGACGCGCAATGACCAGGGCGAAATGGTGCCGCTCGGCGCCGTGGTGAAGGTGACGGAAACGCACGGACCGGACCGGGTGATGCGCTACAATGGCTATCCCGCCGCCGAAATCAACGGCGCTCCTGCGCCTGGTTATAGCTCCGGCCAGGCGGAGGCGGCCATGGAAAAAATCGTGTCCCAAAATCTCCCGCGCGGCATGGCTTATGAGTGGACCGACTTGACCTACCAGCGCATCCTGGCCGGCGACACGACGATCTATGTCGGCCCACTCTGTTTGTTGCTGGTGTTCCTGGTGCTGTCAGCGCTCTATGAGAGCTTCCGCCTGCCGTTGGCCATCATCTTGATCGTGCCGATGTGCTTGCTTTTCGCCATCACCGGTGTTTGGCTCAAGGGCAGCGACAACAATATTTTCACGCAGATCGGCTTGATCGTGTTGGTGGGTCTCGCATGCAAAAACGCGATCCTCATCGTGGAATTTGCCAAGGCCAAACAGGATGAAGGTTTCTCGCCCTTCGACGCGGCCATTGAAGCCTGCCGCTTGCGTCTCCGGCCCATTCTCATGACGTCCATCGCGTTCATCGCGGGCGTTTTCCCGCTGGTGGTTTCGCGCGGCGCCGGCGCGGAAATGCGCCAGGCCATGGGCATCGCCGTTTTCTCCGGCATGATCGGCGTGACGCTGTTCGGATTGTTTTTGACGCCGGTCTTTTACGTGACGTTGATGAAGCTGGGCTTCAAGAAGAAGACCGCTCCCGCGCCTGACAAACCGCTCATCGGCCCCGCCGGTGCGACTACGGCTGTCATTGCCGCCGTGCTGTTGCTCAGTTCTGTTGCGGCGAACGCCAGTCTCCTGACCGTCGGTCCGGATTATCATACGCCCACCAACAATGTTCCCGTGGCGTACAAAGCCGCCGGATATGGCGATTGGAAAGAGGGACAACCGCTGGATAATGTGCCGAAAGGGGCCTGGTGGCAGGTCTATGGAGATACGAATCTGGACACGCTCGAAGCCCAGGCGCTCCAGGCCAATCAACAGCTCAAGGCAGCCGTCGCGCGCGTGGACCAGTCGCGTGACACCGCCCGCGTGGCCCGCGGCAAGCTGATGCCGTCCGTCAGCCTCGATCCCAGTTACGAGCGCCAGCGGTATTCGCCCAACGCCGTGCCCAGTTTTGGGTCCATCACGGCCAACACCTTTAGCACTCCATTGGATTTGAGCTATGAAGTGGACCTGTGGGGCCGCGTCCGGCGCAGTTTCGAAAGCGCGCGCGCCGATGCCCAGGCCTCGCTCGCCGAATTTTATAACGTCCTCCTGACGCTCCAGGCCGACGTCGCCCAGAATTATTTCGCCCTGCGTTCGCTCGATGCCGAGATCTCCACCGTGAGCGGCACGGTGGACTTGCGCAAAGAACAGGTGAAATTGACCCAGGCACGCTACGACGCGGGCATCGGCAACGAACTCGAAGTCGCCCAGGCGCAAACCGAGCTGGCGACAACACAAGCCCAGTTGGCCTCGCTGCAACAGCAGCGCGATCAACTGGAAAATGCCATCGCCATCCTGGTGGGGGAGAGTCCGTCCAATTTCAGCCTGCCAGCCATCGCCAAAGCCGATGTGAACTGGCATCCGTTGCCGCCGGAGATTCCTGCCGGATTGCCTTCCGACCTGCTCGAACGCCGGCCCGATGTGGCCACGGCTGAACGCCGGCTCGCGTCCGCCAACGCAAAGATTGGCGTCGCTAAAGCCTCGTTCTTTCCCGTCATCACCCTGACCGGTTCGGGCGGTTATCTCAGCGGCGATGTCTCCACGCTGTTCAATTGGGAAAGCCGCACCTGGTCGTTCGGGCCGGGCATCTCGCTGCCGATCTTTGCCGGTGGACGCAACCGCGCGAATTATCACCGGGCGCAAGCGGCCTATGACGAAGCCGTGGCCGATTATCGCCAGCAAGTGCTCGTTGCCTTTGGCGACATTGAGGACAGCCTTTCCGACATCCGCCATTTGGCCGACCAGTCTGAAGCCCAGGAACGCGCCGTGGAGAACGCCCAACGCGCGGCCGATCTGGCCCAGGAACGTTACACTTCGGGCATAGTGAGCTATATCGAAGTCGTGGATGCCAATCGCGATTCGCTGTCTGCCGAACGCGACAACGCCCAACTCATCGGCCAGCGATTGATCGCCTCCGTGCAATTGATTAAAGCCCTCGGCGGCGGATGGGACGCGCGGCAAATCTACGCTCCGGTAGCGGTCTCTACTGTTCAAACTTTTGCCACGAATCCAAAATGATGGCAGATTAACAATGCTTTGGACCAATAATGATTTTGAGGAAACAATAAAAACGCGGTTAATATTTACAAAATAAAAAGGAGTATTATATGAACAGCATAACCTTCACACAAATGGCGGCTCCCGATTGGCTTTTAGCCATGTGGAGAGAAATTGATGACAAAACCTTCGGGAAAGGCTTTGACTGCTTTGCCGAGGATGCGGTGTGCAACCTGGGGGTGGCAGATTGGCACGGGCGCGAGGCAATCCGTGAAAATCTGCGTGCCTTCATTGACAGGGGTTTTACCGCACATCACGAAGTCGTTGAGTATTGGGACAGCCCTACCCTCAAAATTTTTCGCGGCAAAGTTGGGATGAAATTCAATGACCCCGCCCAAAAGCCGGTGAGTCCATCGATGAGTCATTTCTTTTATATGGATCCCAAAGATCCGGCCAGGGTCAGTCGTTGGATTGGGGCAGTCGGGCCAACGGCATTTTAATATGCCAAATAGGATTGGAGCCGTTGCTCGAATGGGCAGCGGTTCCGGTTTTGGTCCGAATAGACTAGGTGAACCACGCAAATAATTATGATTCCATTAGACACTCATTTGACAATCGGCGGCCTCGTTTATCCAAAGATGGACCAGTGTGATTTTACGGGACCCTTTGAAGCGCTTGCCCGTGTTCCCAACTCGCATTTCCTGACCATCTGGAAGGACAAGAATCCGGTCCGGGATTTGGCCGGAATGCTGCTGATGGCTGACACGACCATCGCCGAAGCGCCACAGCTTGATGTCCTTTTGGTGCCGGGTGGGCATGGTCAAGAGGCGCTCATGCATGATGAGGCGGTGCTGTCTTTCATCCGAAAGCAGGCCGCGGGCGCAAGGTTTGTTTTTTCAGTTTGCACGGGCGCGTTGCTTTGCGGCGCGGCCGGATTATTGCATGGCAAACGCGCGACAACCCATTGGACGGCTATGGAAGTTCTTCCATATTTTGGCGCCACACCCGGCGATGAACGTGTCATCGTTGACGGAAAGTTGATCAGCGCGGGTGGGGTCACGGCCGGCATCGATGGTTCACTGGTCATCGTTTCGTTGCTGCGCGGCGAAAGCGTGGCGCAGGAGTTGCAACTCTACATGGCGTATGATCCGCATCCGCCGTTCCAGGCAGGATCACCTGCCACGGCGCCTGCCTCGATTCTGCGTGCCGTAACTCAGCGCGCTAAATCAATCACGGAGCAACGCCTGGAAACCGCGCGTGCTTACCAGAAGGCAAATCAAATCATCCCAAAATCATGACCACCTTTTAGCGCGGTTCTCCGTTTCCTTTGTTTTCTCCTGTTTCATTCTTTGACCAAAATTTTGTGTTTGTCTGTTGTTGGTTTTGTAGTATCCGGTGATCCATGCGCAAATCACATATCAGCATTTTCATATTGGCCGTTATGACGGTTTTCTTGACCAATTTGCGGATTCATGCGCAAGAGTCATCCGGTGTTAAAACGGTTTTGTCTCCGGGTGAGGCAAAACTTACCGGATCTCCAAGAGTCATGAATAAGACAGGGGTGGTGGCGATCCATTATTGGTTAAAGACCAACGACGTGATTTCCTGGGTCTGGTCTGTTCCTCGTCCGGGAAATTACAGCGTGGCATTGAACTACGCGTTGAACCCGAAAATGGCCGGTGGAATAATTTCTTTTAAGGCGGGCGATCAACAAATCATCGTTCCAGCGGTGACTACATCAAACTGGCAGGATTTTCGCACCCTCGAACTCGGAATCGTGCAGGCAGACAAAACCGGAGACCTGCCGATAACGCTTCAAGCGGCGCAGGTGCCGTCGGGCAAAGGCGCCGCCATGCCTGATATTGCGTGGCTGTCCCTGACGCTGACTAATGCGCCCGCAACGGCGAAGGCCGCAAATTAAAGTCCTGCTCGAACTACTGCCCGTTCTGAACCTCTAACCGGATGGCATCATACATCACGGCGCCAATCCTGCCGGGACGCGCCTGGTCGGGGTTCGCGAAGGGGATGGCGCCCTGGATCGCAAGCGTGATCTCATTCGTGCCGGCGTGGATCCATCCGGCGTCGAACGTCAAGGGGTACACGTGATACTCGCTGTCCTCTCCGCCGCTGCGGTAGGGCGCGCCGCCGGTTTTGGGCAGGTCTATGATGCCCGCCGCGTGGCCGTTGACCTTCACTTCGAGGTTTCGATGAGAGGATGCGCAGACGCCGAGTGTCAGCGTGGCCTGGCCGGTGAGGGACTTGGGTTCATTGAAGAGGATCGACCAATACGGTTTTTTTGCATACCAACCCCACTGCGCGAAATTCCAATCGCGGTCTTCCCGGCTTTGACCGATGGTGAAAGTGACATCGTCCGGAAAATCATGGATGTAACGGATAAAATTATCGTAATGCCGGACATCGTTTCCATTCATGAACTCGCTCGTCGAACGATCGGCGACGCCGATTTGCCACAACGTTTGCCCGTGCCTCGTTGGATTCCAGACCAGTGAACCGACATCCTGCGTGCTCTCGCCAAAGACCGTGATGCCGTCCTGATGATAATCTGTAAATTCATTTCCGCCGCTGATGAAGAGCCGGTAGCGCCCCGCCCGCACATTGGGGATCGTGAACGCACCCGAGTCACTCACTTTGCTCCAGAAGGTATAACCGCCCGCAGTCATGCACCAGTCATTGGTCCCCGGCGGCGCGAGCACGACCCATGCTCCCGCGGGTGCGTGGCCGTCCGCCATTTGAATGTGCCCGGTGACAGTCGTCCGTTGTGGCGGATAAGCGGAGTTCCAGATGAACGCATAAGGCCAGACGGATTGTTCCGCATGTGCCCTCTGTTTGGCATCCTGCCACATCGCGGCGATGGAATCGCCTTGATTGCAATAGACAAATGCAGGCCCGTAGCACATGGTCCAGGATTGGTTGGCATTCAAGTCAATTACACTCGCCCCGAAATGCGCGCCTTGAAACATCCACAGCAGGATGTTGCCCTTGGTGTCGCCGGTTCCGCGCAAACCTTTGTGGACGGTCAATTCCTGGTGGAGCGGCCCGCCGTTGATGTATTCGCGGCCCGGGAGGATCATCCACAGGCCCAATTGATCACCTGCCATGCCGTAAACCAAATCGTCCGCTATGAATGCCGAGTCGTCGTATTTGGTGTAGATCTGTCCGCTGGCATAACGGTCTGTGGTGTCCTGGACCGTTTCCAGGATGGGGCCGGTCGGAAAAGCGTCCTGTCGCTTGTCATCCACGAGGTAATGGGTGAACAGGTTGGTGCCCGACCCGGCTCCCATCACCGCCCGCGCCTGCGCCAGTGATATTCCCGCCATGCCTGGTCCGTGCCGGAAGATGATATAAGTATAAAAACCGGGATCGCCCCGGCGCAAGATCCAGTGCGCTTCCGTATAGAACGCAAATTTCGGACTGGCCGGGGCCGAGACCATCACCTCGGCGATGTCCGGGCCTGATCGCACCACCGCCAGATGGGCGTCTGTCTGGCGGAATAATCGCACCAGGCCCGCCTTTGCCTTGGGCGAATCCTCCTCCTCAAGCCCCTCCCGGTTTGCATCATAGTGCATGTCGCCGATCCTGATGTCCTGGCCGTTGACGCGATAAAAAAGGGAATCGAGGTCTTTGTTCTTCTTGTCGATGACCATGCGCACCAAACCGTTTTGCATCTCGATACGTTCTGCTTCCTGGTGGAGCTCCACCGGCCCGTCTGCTCCACGACTGGCAATTGTCCAAAGCGCGACAAACATGGCGGCCAGAAATTTTTTCGGCGGCGACGGTCGGAATAAGCGCCAAAATTTTTGCCTGGGATTTCCTGTTGGTATGGTGGCCATGACGGTTTCGAATGAGACGCAATTTGCTATGTTTGAAAGTCTCGCGCCAACCGGCGTTATTTCAAGCCCAATTCTGATTCTTCAGATCATTTTCATATTCTTCTTTGCCGTTCTTCCAATTTGGTGGGGGAGTCCCTGTCGAGCTCTGAATTAAAGCCCTGTTAAGGGCGAAATATTTGTAGCCCAGGGCGAGCGAGTCTGCGAGCGCTGCCCTGGGTATCCAGTTCCAAAACCACAGCTGCCATATGCGAAGCCGCGCGAAGCGCGAATTTAATCTACAGCCATAGGAAATCTCTTTGCAGCACGTGCTGCTTTTTATCTTTTTTCTCCCTTGACATGCAACCAAAAGGTTGCATATTATCGCGCAGATGGATGCAGTGTTCAAGGCGTTGGCGGATAAGAGCCGCCGCAAGTTGCTCGATGCGCTGTTCAAAAATAACGGACAGACATTGAGCGAACTGTGCCAGCACCGGGGCATGACCCGGCAGGCGGTCACCAAACACCTCCATCTTCTCGAAAAGGCGAACCTGGTGACGGTGGTCTGGCGAGGACGTGAGAAACTGCATTATCTCAATCCGGTGCCGTTGCATGAGATCTACGAGCGCTGGATCGGCAAATACGAGGGCCATCGCCTGCAAGGACTGAGCGATTTTAAAAAGGATCTCGAAAACAAAAATAAACAATGAGAAAACTCTATCAACGCGTGTAGTGCAGGTTTCCAAATCTGCTGTATCGCCGACTTCTAAGTCGGCGGACGTGGAAGGGGCGGATAACCAGCGGATTGGGAAATCCGCGATACAGCAGACTCGGAAGTCTGCGCTACAACTAAGACGCTTTGTGGAGTTTCAGCAAAGAGAAAGGACACGATTATGGAAAAAGTAGAATTCGTTTATGCAACGTACATCCGCACGACTGCGGAAAAACTCTGGAACGCCCTGACCAGCGGCGATCTCAGTGAAAGATATTGGTTTGGTTACCGTTTTGAAGTGGAACAAAAAGCGGGCGGCATTGTCCGCATCCTTCCACCCAAGGGAAAAGAAAACCTCGGCGACCATGCCGGCAAAGTTCTGGAATGCGAGCCGGGCCGCAAACTGGTGTACACCTGGAACCAGGCCCAGAAAGACCCGCCGGAAGTGACCAAAAAACGTGATGGCATGTCTCGCGTCACCTACGAATTGAAACCGATGGGCGCCATGGTGCGGTTCCGCATCATCCACGAGAATTTGTTGCCCGACGATGTGGAGAAAGATCCCAACACCTTCCGCGGCGTCAATAACGGCTGGCCGGCGGTCATCAGCAGTCTTAAGAGCCTGCTCGAAACCGGCGAGGCCATTGATTTTGAAGTGACTAGTTGCGGCGCTCCGGCCCAAAAGGCATCGTAATTGCAAACTTAGTATTTAGTTCGCCCTCACGCAAACCCTGGCTTTTGTCAGGTTGAAAACGCGCATCATTGAAGCGGAATCATGGCACTCCAAGGCTGAAGAACGTGTTGGTGGAGGATAGCGGAACGGCGACCCGGTATGTGCCGTTGACCGTTGAAACCACATTGGTCACCGCCACCCAATTGGCGCCGGCCAAATTGGAGCTTTGTTGCAGGATCAATCCGGGTTGATTCGTGGGCCAGGTAAGCGTAACGGAATTTCCCGCCAGGGCCGCACTGATTGGCGGCGGCGGTTGAACCGTGGTGAAGGTGAAGTACTGCAAATTCCCGATTTGCAACTCACTGCTTACAAATGGATTCTCGCCGAAAACCTCAAGCCGGTAGGCCCCATACGATGTGGGGTCATCCGGAGTGACCAGGACAGCGCGTTCTTCGTTACCGGTAGCCCAGTTGGCCTGTTCGCTATTGACGGTATCCCAGGTTGTGCCGCCATCCGGACTCCCTTCAAGCGACCACCAACCCGGCAAGCCGTGATTGTTATTGAAGGGGCCACCGTTGACTATATAAGCAGCGAGTGTATTGGATTGCGCTATGGTCGCCCCCGCCCACCAGGTGGCCCCATTCTCATTGCTATAGTAAGGGCCACCGCTAAACGCGGCGCTGCCGGAATTAAATGCGCCCGCGTCCTGAAAATAAGGATTTGTTGGAAGAGCATTGATCAAATTGCCTCCCGTCACGACAGTAATATTATCGAGGCGCATTGTTTCCGTGGCGCTGGTGCAACGCGCCGCCCAGACCATGCGATCTCCTGCATGAGGAACAAACCCAGTAGTGATAACATTGGTGAAAATCGGCTGGCCATCCATTTTAACCGTCAAGCCCGTGTAATAATTCCAATCCGCCTCGAAAAGGTGATGGTAGGAGTTCGAAATTCCCCATTCAGCCGACGGCAGATAAGGTTGTTGCGCCAGGACCTGGCCGTTGGCGCGAAGGTAGAAACCCGGAGAGTTGTTCGTGTAGGTCTGCACATCGAAGGACAATCCCGCGCCATAACCTGATTCCATCGGTCCCGCCAACAGGTTGCTGTTGTTCAGTTGGCCAAAGTTGAAGGAAAACCCGTTCGCGCCGCCGGTCGAGCTAAAATTGCCAGAGATCATCGCGTTCCACTTCGCTGAAAAGGCATAGACGGGCGTGCCGGGATTCAAATCCGGCAATTTGAAAGCGCTCGCCACATTGGGATAACCTGTCTCCGTCAGGCTTAACTCCAGAAGATTGGCGTCGTACACTCCCGGGCCGCCATTTTGACCCAGGGCCGTTCCATAAAGCACAGAACTATCCGCGAAGTTGGTGGCTCCGGTTGGGAAAATGTTGAAATCCTGGAAGTAATGTCCGGCGGCGGCAAACGATTGCGAAACAGGAGTCGCCTTGATAGCGAACGATCCCGGTTGGCCTGTGAACGCCGGCGACCACGTGGCGCCTTCATCGGTGGAACTGGCAATCTGTAATCGTTGTATGGACCATTGATCCATAGCAGTGTAGGCCGAAAAATACGGTGGATAATTCCAGGTATAATAACCATATGAATTGGTGCTGCTGGCAACTATCCAATACTTCTTGTAATAGGGGGTGAGCACGAGGTTGGAAGCTGTATAAGTGTAGAGACCCGGTGCGCCTGGATTGGAGGTCGCATTCAATACCCGCAATTCCGTTCCCGGCCGATTGTTGGCGTCGTTATAAATGGCCAGAACTAATGGACTGTTTGCGCTGGAGGAGGCAAGCGGAACGGTGACCGAATCAAGAATATAACCACCCAGATGATTGCCGATACTAAACTGCGACGCGATCCATTGGTTTGAATATACTGATGATTGGCCCGCATAGCCTTGCTGCAAATTAGATGCGTAAATCCGGCTCCTGGGCAGCACGCTCCAGTTCTGGTTGGTGGCGCCAACCGTAAACGGCCATTGCCCCATCACCGTGCCGGCACTGGTGCTCGCAAAAAAATCGTTCAGCACCTGGCCGCTGGCGACATTTTGCAGGAGATAATACGAAGTGCCGTCAATGACCTGGAAGGTCCAGAGCTGGTCGGACGCGCCGGTGGCCTTTTGCAACACCAGCGGCGCGGAAAGATTGGGCGCTGATACCGCGTTCGTTCCCCTCATGATCTCAAAGGCTGAACCACCAGCCAATACGAGTTGCCACCTTTGCAGGTCGCCGACCACAGGCTGCTGATCCAGAGAAGTCGAGCCGGTGTTTTGATTGTCCAATGCCAACTGGCTTTGTTGGCTGATGATCTCATACAACTCGTTAGTATCCAGCGCGATGGCGGATGCTTCCGGTGAATATTCACTGCTCCCCTGGGAATTGGTGGCCGAAACCACATAATAATACTGAATATCGTTGCTGATCCCGAGATCGGTGTAGTTGGTGCCGCTGACGTTGGCAATGAGCGAATAAGATCCGCCACTGTTTTCTCCCCGCATGATATTATAACCGGTTGCCCAGGCGACCGCACTCCACTGTAATTGAGCCTGTGCGCTGCCGGACACTGCCGTCAGTGACTGCGGGCCTGAGCTGCTCACGATCATATCACCGCTGCTGACATTGCCCGGCACGTTTTGCGCTGTCACTTCGCCGTGGATTACCGGGGCAGATACGGCATCGGTCACAGTAATGCTGAAATTGGTCGAGGTGACGAATGCCGGGATGAAGTTGGTCACATTAATGTTGTAGCTGGTGTTGGTGCCCAGGCTGAAAATCACGGTTGTAGCCAGGCCACTGGTGCCCAATTGGCCGGTGAAGGTATAAGTCCCGGGGGTGGCGCCATTGGTCAGGGCGACATTGCTCAATACCGGCGGCGCAGGCGTGGTGATGAACCAATCCTGGTTGGAGCCGCCGTCGTAAACCCAAACACCGACCGCCGTGCCACTGGTGGTGCTGGGGCCAAAATCATCCATCACCTGGTTTTGACCGGTATTGATGACGAGATAGAACGAACCGTTGGTGACCTGGAATTCCCAGGCATTATAGTTCTCGAAGCTGGTGGACGCCGTCATTTGTGCCGAGGCGTTTGGTCCGGCCAGGATCGCATTGTTGCTGGGGTTTTCGATCAGAAAAATTTGGCCGCCTTCCGGGATGAACTGCCAGATCTGGTTGGTGCCGGCATAGGTTTGTTGAATGGCCAGACTATTTGTGCTGGCCAAAGCCAGTCCGCTATAACGATTGATGAAGGCGTAATAGCCGGCGCCCAGGGGAATGGCCGCGCCCTCCGCGGTGTTTGCCCCTGTGCCGGAGGAGTTGACCGTTGCAACGACGTAGTAATACTCCGCGCCATTGGTGACCGAGCTGTCTGTGTAGGCGGTGCTGGTGGTGCTGCCAAGCGAGGTGTAAGGTCCGCCGCTGGTATAGGAGCGTTGGACGTTATAGCTGGTCGCGCCCGTGACGGGAGCCCATTGCAGGACAGACTGCGCCGGACCGGAAAAGACCTGGAAATGGGCCGGAGCCGCCGCCACCTGGCCCAGGGCTTTGCCCGGCAATAACAGGGTCAAGGCCAGAAGCACAAAGCATAATGTGTGTGTTAAAGTTTCCAGTCTCATAAATTTTAATTTCGGATATTATTGCCTTCGTGCTCTTAGTTGCATCCACCGTAGGAATGTTGCCTGCCTGCTACGAGTGATGTTGTTTACAATTTTAAGCTCATCTTCAGGGCCAGTTAAAGGCAAATATCTTTTACATCCAATCCTTTACGCCTGGAACATAGTCGAATGCTCCAAAATGATTTGCGTTACTTTGCCTCGTGGCGCAGTTTTGGAGATTATGAATCTGCCATTTTCAGGCGGTTGCGTTTGCGGAGCGGTACGCTACGAATGCTCGGCTGAACCCATCATGATGTTTAAATGCCATTGCCGTGATTGTCAGCGGGTCACCGGCGGCGGATTTGTTCCCGGATTGCTGGTGCCCGAATCGGCGTTTCGCCTGACGAAAGGGCAGCTCCGTTATCACTTCACGCCAAGCCTGGCGGGTGGGAAACATAAACGTGGTTTCTGTGCCGAATGCGGCTCGCGGCTTACCGGCGGGCAATCAGATGAGCGCCCGACCGGATTTATTGGGATCACGGCGGGCAGCCTGGATGATCCAAGTTGGTTTAGTCCGCAGATGGATTTTTTCGTGTCCGACGCGCAGCCCTGGGACCAGATGGACAAATCAATTCCGAAATACGAACTTTATCCACCGATGTCATAAAAGAAATGAAATTGATCAAACAAAAAATCACGCCATTCCTGTGGTTTGATGATAACGCCGAAGAGGCGGTGAAGTTTTATGTCTCGATCTTCAAGAAATCAAAGATCAAAGCCATCACATATTATGGCGAGGCCGGGCCGGGAACGAAAGGCTCGGTGATGACCGTTACGTTCGAGATCGAAGGACAGCAATTCATGGCCTTAAACGGCGGTTCGCAATACAAGTTCAACGAATCCGTTTCGTTCATGGTGCATTGTGAAACGCAGGCGGAGGTGGATCGTTATTGGAAGAAGCTTACAGCCGGCGGGAAGGAAGTGGCCTGCGGCTGGCTCAAGGACAAATACGGCTTATTTTGGCAGATCGTGCCGACGGTATTCCTGGAATTGATCTCAAGCAAGGACAAGGTGAAATCGCAACGTGCCATGGAGGCCATGATGAACATGGTGAAGCTCGATATCCGAAAGCTGAAACAGGCTTACAACGGCAAAACTGCCAAAAATAGGACGAAAAAAGTGTGAGCGGTATATAAATTCGTGTTCATCGGTGTCCATCCGTGTTTGAAATTGGCCTATCCTCCATTTCGATTCTCTATCCTCTCTGCCGAATTTGTTTCCGGGCAACATTACACTTATCAGATTTCATGCTTCAATCACGCCATGCGAAGTGTGCAGACATATTTTGGCCGCGGATGGAACAATCCAACCGAATCCAACCGAATCCAACCCAATCCGAGTCAATCCGAGTCAATCCGACTGGATCAAACCAATTTCAAGAGACCGGATTGCGGACTCGTATAGGAAAATGAGAAAACGAAGCCAAATCCTGGCTGGAAAGGAAGAAGTCAGAATGCAGAATGAAGAAAAAAAACAATTATTGGCAATAATTAGCCTTCATTCGTGAATTAGCGGTTTATCTTTGCGTTAAAACAAGTGAATCCGACCCAGTCCAGGTGAATCCAACCAAATCAAACCAATTCTCCGTTCCCTCTGCGTTCTCCTGTTCACCGCATTCATTCACGTTCCCTTTATGTATCTTTCGTGTTACTTCGTGGTCGCCCGCTTTCCGCTTTCGCTTTCCGCTTTTATCTCTATGTTTTCCCCCATGAGCGATACCTCCTTTGTCATGCGTGAAGATCCCTGGCGCATTTTCCGGATCATGGCGGAATTTGTGGATTCCTTCCAAACCCTTTCCCAGGTCGGCCCGGCGGTGACCATCTTTGGTTCCGCCCGGACCAAACCGAGCGATAAATATTATCGCGCTGCCACGGCCATCGGCAAAAAATTGGCGCAACACAACCTGGCGGTCATCACCGGCGGTGGCCCCGGCATCATGGAGGCTGCCAACAAAGGCGCATCCCAGGCTGGCGGCAAATCCGTGGGCCTCAACATCGAGTTGCCGCACGAGCAGTTCGCCAATCCGAATTCCAACATTCCCATCCACTTCCATTATTTCTTTGCGCGCAAAGTCTGCTTTGTGAAGTACAGCCTGGGTTTCGTCTATATGCCCGGAGGCTTCGGCACGCTCGATGAATTGTTCGAAGTGCTTACACTGGTGCAGACCGAGCGCATCCCGCAATTTCCGCTCATCCTTTTCGGCAGCGACTATTGGAACGGCCTGTTGAAATGGGCCAAATCGCAGATGCAGGACAAACACAGCTTCATCAGCCCCGGCGATATGGACCTGCTCAAGGTCACCGACGACACGGATGAAGTGGTGCGCATCATCATGGATTATGAGCGGCGTTCCGGCACTCCGGCACTGCCGAAAGCCTTTGCATGACGCGTCCGCTGGTTGAAGAAATCTGCACGAGCCACAGCCCTGAAACGCTGGTGGAACGAATCGTAGAGCGGACGGCGCAGCGCGCCGTCCCGGCCTCGAATATAGTTTTGTTGCGGAGCAATTCATCCGATCCGGCGCGATCAAGATATTCATTTGTCACGGCGGACCCGTTTTTGACGTTCCGTTCGTACGGTTCGCGGTGCGAATTGACCTCTGAAAATGAAACCCGGTTTCATTTCGGCAATCCCTGGCAGATTTTGGACGCGCTGATGCCGCGATTCGAATTGCTCGATGAGATTGACCTGCCATTTCCCCTGGGCGGCTGTTTTGGATTCTGGGGTTACGACCTAAAAAATTTCTCAGAGCCAAAATTGCCGCGCCGCGCGGTGTGCGACCTGGAATTGCCGGACTGCCACGTCGGTTTTTATGACAGCCTTGTTGTCTTCGATCATCATCTCGGAAAGACATTTGTCGTCTCCACCGGCTTGAATGCCGATGGTTCCCGCAGTGAAGAACGGACAGGGGAACGCGCGGAATTCTGGCGTCGGCATCTTGAAAGCACCGCGATTCATCCAACGATGTCCGCGGCACAATCACAAGTGAACACGCCTGTCATCTCCAATCTTTCCCGCGAAGATTTTCTTCGCGCCGTGGCGCGGGCGCAGGAGTACATCCGCGCCGGGCATATCTACCAGGTGAATCTTTCGCAACGACTCACTGCCGACTGCGCGATGTCCGGCTGGGAACTTTTCCAACGCCTGGGCGCGGTTTCACCCGCGCCGTATTCCGCTTATCTTGATTTTGGCGATCACCAGGTCGTTTCCACTTCGCCGGAACAGTTCCTGCGCATGAGCGGTTCGCAAATCATCACGCGTCCCATCAAGGGAACGCGTCCGCGCGATACTGACGAGACCCGCGATGCGCAACTGGCATACGAACTTCAAACCAGCCCGAAAGAACTGGCCGAATTGGTGATGATCACTGATCTGCTGCGGAATGATTTGGGCAAAGTCTGCGAATTTGGGTCGGTGCGGGTGCCGGACCTTGCCAAACTGGAACGGTTCGCGCAAGTGCAGCATCTCGTCTCAACCGTCGAAGGCCGGTTGCGAAACGGCATGACGCATTTCGCCGCGTTCGCCTCGTGTTTTCCGGGCGGCAGCATCACCGGCGCGCCAAAATTTCGCGCGCTGGAAATCATTGATGAACTGGAACCGGTTTCGCGTGGACCATATTGCGGTTGCCACGGTTATCTGGGATTCAACCGCGAGAGCCAATTGAGCATCACGATTCGCACGGCCATTTGTGCGGAAGGAAAAATCCATTTCAACGTCGGCGCAGGCATCGTGGCCGATTCCAACCCGGAAGCTGAATATGCGGAAACGCTGGCCAAGGCGCGCGGGTTCTTTGAAGCCCTCCGGATCGAAAGCAAAGCCATCTCTGAAACCGCCCCAACCAATGATCGTATTCCTCAACGGTAAATTTGTCCCCCAAAGTCGCGCGACCGTCTCGGTCTTCGACCGTGGATTTCTTTACGGCGACGGGTTGTTTGAAACGATGCGAGTGGTCGGGGGCAATCCGTTCCGCTGGCGTGAGCATTGGGCGCGGTTGAGCGCAGGCGCAAAGTTTTTAAAGATCCGATTGCCATACAACCAGGCGGTTGCGCTTCGTCATGTCATTGCTCTCATCCGCAAGAATAAGATGCCTGACTCGATTTTGCGCCTGTCGGTTTCCCGCGGGATAGGAGTGCGTGGTTATTCACCGAAGGGCGCAACGCGTCCGACGTTGGTGATGACATTGCATGAGGCGCCTAAAATTGCCGGGCAGTTGGTGCAATGGAAGTTGGTAACATCGTCATTCCGTTTGCCGGCTGGCGAGCGATTGGCGCGATATAAAACTGCGAACAAATTACCGCAAGTTCTTGCACGCGCCGAGGCGGATGCGGCCGGGGCGAACGAGGCATTGCTTCTGAACACAGACGGATTTGTGGTCGAGGGCGCCAGCAGCAACCTGTTCTGGATCGAAGGCCGCACCGTTTGCACGCCGCCAGTGGCCGGTGGGATTCTATCGGGTGTCACACGGGAGGTGGTCCGGGAGATCTGTGGGCGGTTGAAGATTTCGTTCCGCGAAAAAAACATCCGTCCAAAAGATTTGAAGCGGGCAGGGGGAGTTTTCCTGACGCTGAGCACTTTGGGAGTCGTGGAAGCCGTGTCTCTGGATAGGACAAGATTGAAACGGTCGCCATTTATACGCCAAATCGGCGCTGCCTACAACGAAATGCTCGTTTCAAAACTTGAAACCTGAAGCCTGAAACTTGAAACTCACGGCGTGCCTGGCCGCTCAAAACCGAAATATTATGTCTCGCGCCCGCGAAAAAAACGCGGCGGCAAATTTTTCTGGTTGGTCGCTTTGGCTCTTATTGGAGGCGGCCTCTGGTTTTTCTGCCATCGCGCTCCCATAAAGAAAATTGCCCCGCCGCCAAAACCCGTAACGACAAAAAAACAATCTCCTCCAATCACCGTTTGGCAGCAGGCGAGTTCGGATTTTCCCCGGCCGGTCCACGACGTTTTTGAAGCGCAGGTGGCCCTCGCGCGGCGGGGCATCTCACCCGGATCGATCGATTCGGCGCTTGGTTCGCAAACGCGTGAAGCCATCACGGTCTTTCAACAACTCCAAAACCTGCCGCTCACGGGAAAACTGGATGATGACACGCGCAGCAAATTGACTCTGGACGCGCCGGTGTTGACGTCCTATTCGGTGACAACGGACGATCTGGCGAGCCTGCAACCGATCGGAAAAACGTGGCTGGCAAAGTCAGAGCAATCGTCGCTGGCTTATGAAACGGAACTCGAATTGGTTTCCGAAAAAGCGCATTCAAATCCGCTTCTGATCCAAAAACTCAATCCGGGGATTGTCTGGACGAATATTTTTGCGGGAACTGTTTTAAAAATTCCGGAGGTCAATTATCCCGACCCAAGCAACGAGGCGGCAGTCGTCGTCGTTCATTTGAACGATCGATATTTAGAAGCGTATGACGATAATACGAATCTGCTCCTGCATTTTCCATGCAGCATCGCGGCCAAAGTGGAAAAACGTCCGGTGGGTGAATTGCACGTGTTGGACATCATCCCCAATCCCAATTACACGGTGGATCCTGAACTTTTTCCCGAGTCGGTAGAATTGCAGTCCATCGGCCACAGGTTGATCCTGCCGCCGGGGCCAAATAATCCTGTGGGCATAGCATGGATCGGCCTGGATAAGACCGGCTATGGCATCCATGGCACGCCTGTTCCTGAACAAGTTGGCCGCACGGAATCGCACGGTTGTTTTCGGCTGGCGAATTGGGACGCGGATTACCTCTTGAAACTGGTGTGGAAGGACATGCCTGTTGTTGTGGAGCAATAGAAAGACTTGCCCGAAGGCATTTTTTGGGTTAAGGTAGCCTAATTCACCTGACGGCTAGTGTGGCGCCAGATTTCGGTGTAGGTTTGAAAATCCAAGATGGACAATCCGACAAAAACGCTGAACGAGAACAACGCGCTGCAGACTCAGGGCGGCGTGGAAATGTTTCAGGCGTTATTCGACGTGATCCCCGATCCCACTTTAGTCAAGGACCGTGAAGGGCGTTATGTCTGGGGCAATCGCGCCAAGTTAAAGGAGCTGGGCGTGCGCGACTTGAGCGATATCGTCGGCAAGACGGCGTTTGATTTTTTTGAGCACGCCATGGCCGAGGAGATCAAGGCGGACGAAGACCGGGTGATCCGGACCGGCCAGCCGATCATCAACCGGCGCGAGGAAGTCATCGAACCCGACGGCACTGTGAGCTGGCACCTGACCAGCCGGTTGCCCTGGCGCGATAGCGACGGAAAAGTCCTGGGACTGATCTCGGTGAGCCGCGACATCACCGCGCGGGTGGATGCCGAGACCAAGCTGCAGAAAGAGCGGAACCTGCTGCGCACATTGATAGATAATCTGCCGGATTGCGTTTACGCCAAAGACAGCCGCGGCAAAAAGATCATGGCCAACCCCGCCGATCTCAAAAATCTGGGTTGCGCAACCGAAGCCGATGCGATCGGAAAGACCGACTATGATTTTTTTCCAAAGGAGATCGCGGAACAATTCATTGCGGCGGAACAGCGGGTGTTGAAAGATGGCGCTCCCCTTTTGAATCATGAGGAGTTGATCGTCGGTAGGAACGACGAAAAGCGCTGGCTGCTCACTTCGAAGATCCCCTGGCGGGACCCTACTGGCAAGATCATAGGATTGATCGGCATCGGACGGGACATTCACGACCAAAAAATGGCCGAACTGAAACTGCAGGAAGAACGCAACCTGTTACGCGCGGTCATCGATAATTTGCCGGATGGAATCTATGTGAAGGATACCAACGCGCGCAAGACCATGGCCAATCCCGCCAACGTAAAGCGAATGGGATGCACGACAGAAGCGGACGCGGTCGGCAAAACAGATTTTGATTTTTATACCAAAGAGATCGCCGAGCCATTTTTTGCGGATGATATGGTGGTGCTCAAGGACGGGAAATCCGTCATCAATCGCGAAGAGAAAGTCGTCTTAAAAGATGGCCGGACCCACCTGCTGCTGACCTCGAAGATCCCCTGGCGGGATTCTAGCGGCAAAATCATCGGACTGATCGGCATTGGCCGGGACATCACTGAGAAGAAGAACCTGGAGGCTCAGGTGGCCCAGGCGCAACGGATGGAAAGCATCGGACGACTGGCGACCGGGCTGGCGCACGACCTAAACAATATCCTGGCGCCGATCATGATCTCGATCGAGATATTGCGGCAAAAGATCCAAAACCCGGAACAATTGGAAATGCTGTCCAAGGCTGAGGTCAGCGCGCAGCGTGGCGCTGACATCATCAGACAGATGCTTTGGTTCAGCCGCGGATTATCCGGACAGCGCGGGCCTATCAATCTGAAACAATTGATAGGAGACATTGCGCAATTCACTTCCGAGACGGTTGGCAAATCCATCCAGGTAAAAACAGAAATCGCGCAGGACCTGAGAACGGTGACCGGCGATTACCCCCAGTTGCACCAGGTGCTCATGAACCTGTGCACGAATGCGCGCGAGGCCATGCCCGAGGGCGGGACGTTGACGATCAAGGCGCAAAACGCAACTTCGGACGGGCATCCTTATGTTTTGGTGGAGGTCGCCGATACCGGCGTCGGTTTCCCGCCGGAACTGTCCGACCGGATCTTTGAGCCGTTTTTCACGACGAAAACCGTGGGCCACGGTTTGGGCCTCTCCACAGTGCATTCGATCGTGAAAGGCCACAGCGGGTTTGTGAAAGCCGAAAGCCAGTCGGGCAAAGGGGCAAAGTTTTTTGTCTATCTCCCGGTGCAGATGTAAGGCAGGCGACAGGCAGGCGGATTCCAAAATTGTCCTGAAATTATCATTGCCCGTTTGAGAGCTTTGCATTAGCTGTTAGTCAAAGTAAATACAGGCATTCTATGAACACAACAGACATTATGTTAGCTGAACCCGCTGTCCTCGCGCTCGCCGGAGTTGGAGCGGCCATCTTCATCCTTATCATTCTCGCCGTGGTGGCCGTCGTGCTCATCGGCTTTGTCATCGGCATTTATAACAAACTGGTCACGATGCGGAACCGTTACAAGAACGCATATGCCCAGATCGACGTGCAGCTCAAACGCCGGTACGATTTGATCCCCAACCTGGTGGAGACTGCCAAGGGTTACATCAAGCACGAGCGCGAAACGCTCGAAGCTGTTACCCAGGCCCGCAATATTGCCTATGCCGCCTCCAAAACCGCCGCCGCCAATCCCGGCGATGCGAACGCCGTGAAAAGCCTGTCCGCCGCCGAGTCCGGCCTGGGCGGCGCCTTGAGCCGCCTGATGATGGTTTCCGAGGCGTATCCCGACCTCAAGGCCAACCAAAACATGATGCAGCTCACCGAGGAATTGACCTCGACCGAAAACAAGATTTCGTTCGCGCGCCAGGCCTACAACGATTCCGTCATGATTTACAATACCGACCGGGAAGTGTTCCCGGCCAATATGATCGCCGGGATGTTCAATTTTGGCGCGGCGGAATTGTTCGTCATCGACAAGCCGGAACAAAAGGACGCGCCCAAAGTTTCGTTCTCGTGATGGGTTAAGTTGTTGAATCGTTGCGCTGGAAACGGTTCAATGGTTTGACGTTTCAACGATTCAACAGCAATGGATTTCTTTCAGCAACAAGAGAAAGCCCGCAAAAAGACCAAGTGGCTTGTCTTGTATTTCTCCATCGCCGTCATCCTCATCATTGCGGCGATTTATTGCGTGGTGGTTGTTGCCTCATTCTTCGTCGTCACGCACCGATATAAACCTTATGAAGGAAACACGCAATTCATCCAATGGGATCCGGAACTCTTTCTCTTTTCCGCAGCAGGGACACTGATCGTGATTTTGGGAGGCTGCGCCTACAAAATACAACAATTGGCCGAGGGCGGCAGCGCATTGGCAGAATCCCTGGGCGGACGGCTGGTGTCAACCAACACCACCGACGCGGATGAGCGCCGGCTGCTGAATGTTATCGAGGAAATGTCAATCGCCTCCAGTGTGCCCATGCCGCAGGTGTATGTGCTGGACGAGGAGCAGGGCATCAATGCATTTGCCGCCGGTCATTCCACGAGCGATGCCGTGGTGGCGGTCACGCACGGATGTCTGAAACTGCTCAACCGCGATGAATTGCAGGGAGTCATCGGTCATGAATTCAGCCATGTTTTGAACGGCGATATGCGGTTGAACCTGCGGTTGATCGGGATTCTTTTCGGGATTCTTTGTCTGGCAACGCTCGGACGCATTTTTCTGCAAATGCGCAGCAGGGGTAAGGGCGCTCCGGTTGTCATTTTAGTTGGGGGATTGCTTTTCCTGATCGGTTCCATTGGCGTTTTCTTTGGCCGGTTGATCCAGGCGGCGGTGAGCCGGCAGCGTGAATTTCTCGCGGACGCTTCATCGGTGCAGTTCACACGCAATCCCCTGGGCATTTCCGGGGCCTTGCAAAAGATCGGCGGTTATGGATTTGGTTCATCGCTCACATCGGAGAATGCGCCAGACGCCGGACACATCTTTTTCGGGAACGGTATTCCCAACCAACTTTTCGGCATGATGGCGACGCATCCGCCGTTGGAGGAGCGCATCCGCGCCGTTGACCAGACGTGGGACGGAAAATTTCCGAAAGTAGATCTGACACAGGTGCGGGCGGAGATCACCAAAAAAACGCAACAGCCACGCCCGGTTTTCATGGATGGCAAAATGATCGTCCTGGGCGGGATCATGGCGCAAGGGGCGCAAGAACAACAGGGGCCGGTGAAGAAATATGCGCTGCCGAACGTCGGCAATCCCACGCCGTTGCATTTGAAGTATGCCGAGCAATTGCGCGATTCGCTGCCGGATAGTGTCCGTGCAGCAGTGCGCGAGCCGCTGGATGCCACCGCGCTGATGTACGCGATCATTTTGAGCAGCGATGACGCGCAGCGTTCACAACAAGTGGCCGGATTGCAACAGCGCGCCGGCGCGGCGGTCTCTGATAAAGCGGCGACGTTGTATCCGGAAGTCTCGAAGATTGCCACACATGTGCGGCTGCCCATGGTCAACGTGGCGCTCGGCGCGTTGAAACAATTGACGGGCGACCAGTACAACACATTCTCCAAGACGCTCGATTGGCTCATCAATTCCGATGGCGAAGTTGAATTGTTCGAGTTTGTCCTGCAAAAGATCGTCCTGCGCCACCTGGATTCGCAATTCCACGCGGCGCGCAAGCCTATCGTTCAATTTTATTCCGTCAAGCCGCTGGTGTCTGATTGCGCCCTGTTGTTGTCCGCGCTGGCAAATCTCAGCAGCAATGATTCCGCGGAAGTCCAGAAGGCGTTCGATGCCGGCGCGCCTTACTTGCGCGCACCGGATGATAGCGGCTTGCAACTGGTTCCGCGCGCGCAATGCGGCCTCAGCCAGGTGGACACCGCGCTCAACCGGTTATTGCAAGGGGCGCCGAACATTAAAAAGAATCTGCTGGATGCCTGCCTGCATGTCATCGCCGCCGATGGGGTGATCCTGGAAACGGAAGCTGAATTGCTCCGGGCCATTGCGGATACGCTGGATTGCCCCGTGCCGCCGTTTGTGGCAACAAATTAGATCATGGAACAGATTCCACCATACGTATGGCCATGCGTATGTATTGCCTTCGGAATTTATATTCTCGTGCAAGGGATTAAGATGCAAAGAGTGGTTTTAGGTTCCAGATCATGGCCGACTACAGATGGAAAAGTTCTCGAATCAACGATTCAACCAGGATGGGACATGATAGCAGGTAGCTATATGCGCATTGTGAAACCAAAGGTTGTTTACGAATATGAGGTTGAGGGGAAAAAGTATACGTCCACACAATTGGCATTGGTCCAAACAGACACTGCCGATGAAGCATTAGCTAGAGAAAAGGCAAATCAGTACTTCGTTGGGCAATTAGTGACAGTATATTACAATCCTAAAAAGCCAGAATTTGCCACCTTGGATATATGCGCTGGCAGAGTTGATGTAGTTGTCTATTTGGCTTTTATAATTGGGTCAGTTGCAACCATTGCTGGCCTGGTTTGGCTTCTGGTTGGGTTTCATTAATTTATTGTTCGCGAACGGTCGCCTTTAATTGGGTTTTGAAGGCTTCCAGGATTTTTGCGTGGGCGGTGTTGACTTCCGCATCGGTCAAAGTTTTTTCCGGGGAGCGATAGGTGAACGCGTAAGCGAGGCTCTTCTGGCCTTCAGCCACATTCTTGCCACGGAAAACATCGAAGAGTTCGACGCTTTCCAGATTGGCGGCTTTGGCCTGCTTGACGAGTTGGAGCACAGAGGCGTGAGTCGTGGCTTCGGGGACCAGCATCGCCACGTCGCGGCGGATGGCGGGAAACTGCGGGAGCGCCTTGAACGATTTCGCCGGGTTGCGACGGGCGATCAACTGGTCCAGGTCGAGTTCGGCCAGGAAGACGGCGTCGCGCAGGTCGTATTTTTTGGCGAGGGGCGGCAGCAATTGGCCGAATTCGCCCAGCGGCAGTTTGCCTCCGAGAGTGATGGCGGCGGATTCCAGGAAAAGCTGAGAGCCTTCGCTGCGGGCAAAGCTCACGCCTCGAACGCCAAAATGCTCCAGAAATTCTTCGAGCAGGCCTTTCAGGTCAAAGACATCCAGTTTGGCATCGCGCTCGTTGCCGCTCCAAAAAGGCAGGGCGCGTTGGCCGGTGATGGCGATGGCCACGCGGCGTCCTTCCCCATGAACCCTCACCTCTCCCTGACCCTCTCCCCTCCCATCAGAATGGGAGCGGAGAGGGGATTGGCTGTGGGCATCAATTGCATTTATAGCGCCGTTTTGCGAAATGAAAACGCGGCCGATCTCGAACAAGGCGACGTCGTAATTTTTCCGGCTGACATTGTGGCGTAACGAATGGATCAGGCCCGGCAACAGGCTTGGGCGCAGGACGTTCATATCCGAGCTAAGTGGATTGGCCAGCGGAATGAGGCTTTCTTTTTGGCCGCGACACTCCGAATCTGAGACGAGCGTTTGGCCCTGCGCTTCGTTGAGGCCGAGGCCGGTAAGGATGGCACGAGCTTCGACGATCTGGTCGTAAATGGAATCAAATTCATTCGTGCCGATGGCATTGCGCGGCGGCGTGGCCGGGACTTTTTCGATGCCATACAACCGCTCGATCTCTTCGATCAGATCCACCTGGCGTTTGAGGTCCACGCGCCAGGTCGGCACCTGGAAAGTGCAGATGCCGGGGTCCTGCGCGGTGACGGTCAATCCGAGTTTGGCCAGGAAGGAAACCTGGTCCGGGTGCGAGATGCCGATGCCAAGCAGATCTTTGGTTTTAGCGAAATGCAGCGTGATCTGTTTAGGCCCGGCGGGTTTGGGATAAAGATCCACGACACCGGCGGCGAGTTCACCGCCGGCGGTCTCAATGATCAATTGCGCCGCGCGTTGGCTTGCCCAATCGCAGATGCCCACGTCCGCGCCACGCTCGAACCGGTAGCTTGATTCGCTGCGCAGCCCGAGAGTTTTGCTGGTGCGGCGGATGTTTGTGGGCGAGAAATAGGCGCTCTCAATCAGGACGTCTTTTGTGGAATTATTGATCTCGGTATTTTGGCCGCCCATGACGCCCGCAAGAGCGATGCCCTTCTTTTCGTCAGCGATCAAAAGTGTTTCGGCGGTCAAAGTGCGTTCGACGTTATCGAGTGTCTTGAATTTCTCTTTGTCGCCCGCGCGACGTACGACGATGGCAGACTTTCCGCCAGCGCCCGGCGCGATGAGATGATAATCGAACGCATGCAACGGCTGGCCGATCTCGAGCATCACATAGTTGGTGACGTCCACGACGTTGTTGATGCTGCGGATGCCGACTTTTTCAAGCGTTGAGCGCAGCCAATCCGGGCTGGGGCCGATCTTCACGCCTTTGATGACGCGCGCGGTGTAACGCGGGCAAAGTTCCGCGTCCTCGATCTTCACCGAGACGAGGCTGTCCGTTTTGGCGGCTGACGCGTTGAGTTTGATCTCCGGGATCTTTAGCGCGTTGCCGGTGACTGCGGCGATCTCGCGCGCGATGCCGATGACGCTGTTCAGATCGGGGCGGTTGGGGGTGACTTCGAGGTCATAGACCACGTCGCTGCCGCCGCTGCGGCCAAGAAATTCGGCGAACGATTTTCCGACGGGCGCGTCAGGGGGCAGGATGAGCAGGCCGTCCACCTGGTCGGGCAGACCAAGTTCCTGCGGCGAGCACATCATCCCCTGGCTGGTGATGCCGAACACTTTTCGTTCTTTGATGACGAACGGCTCTTTGTCACCGGGCTTCAACGGCAACGCGAAATCGGGCAGGATGAGTGGGACTTTATCGCCGGGCTTATGGTTCTGCGCGCCGCAAATGATGGTGCGCTCGTCTTTGCCGTCGTTGACTTTGCAGACGGAGAGTTTGTCCGAACCGGGCACGGGATCGCGCGTGAGGATCTGCGCGACGACGATGCCGGCAAACTCGCCGCTAATCTTTTGGACGCCCTCGACCTCGAGGCCGAGCATGGTGAGGCGCTCGGTCAACTGCTCGGGCGACCAGTCAAAATCAACGTATTGTTTGAGCCAATTCAGCGTGACTTTCATTTGCGGGGGAAAATTTAGCGGAAAAAAAGGTCCTGACCAACGAAAGAATCGCCACAACTCGGGGATTTTAAACCACGAAAGACACAAAAACACGAATGAGAACAAAAGATAACGAAGGAAACAAAGATTTTTGACACGGATTGCACGGATTAGCACAAATTACTGCAAACGAACGGAAAATAGCTTCGTTACCTCGGCTCCTACAGGGCTTGGGTTCGATTTGGCTTCGTTTTTGCAAGTGGTTTTTGAAGGGGATGTTTTCATAACACATTGATTGTCAGTTTCATATATTGAAAATGAAGGGCGAATAATTTGGCTTCGTTTTCTCATTTTTGGGTTTTATGGCAAGTGGCAGGTGACGAGTGACAAGTGACAAGAGCGATTGCATACTCCGAAAAAATAGTGGTCTGATCCGGTTGGATTGACTTAGATTGACTCGGACTGAAGGTAGTTGAGAGGATTTTGAGTTTAGGGTTGGAAGCATAGCGCCTCCTCTCCCCATGCCCTCTCCTCCATCGGTGATGGAAGAGAGGGGGTAAGTCTCCAAAAGTTCGCAAAAAATCGCCGATTCATAGCCAATAGGAATTCGGGTTTGTCTTGGGTTCGTTTTTATCGTCTGCTTTTTGCAATGCTGTTTTCACAAGCTCCTATTCATCAATCAATTGAATCTGAAAATGAGGCGGAAAAGCTTGGGTTCGTTTTCTCATTTTCCATATACCAGTCCGCGATCCGGTCTCTTGAAACTGGTTTGATCCGGTTGGATTGACTCGGATTGGGTTGGATTCGGTCGGACTGGGTTGGATTTTCGTTTAGTTCATAAACGTCAATTCGCGTCAAAAGGCGTCCATTGACGTCTCGCATTTTGAACCGTGAATCAACGCGAATGGACGCTAACCGGGGCAAAACGAAAGAGAGAGGTTTTGCCGATGATAAATGCCTCCTCTCCCTGACCCTCTCCTCCATCAGCGATGGAGGAGAGGGAAACCGGCGCGCGTGTCCTGGTTGGAGCAGGCGCGCTTGAGATGTTTTGGCGCTTCCCATGGGGAGATTTAAGCGTGGAATGGAGTAGATGTAATGTTTCCCGGAAACAAATTCAGCGGTCATTTGATTTTTTACGCATCCTCGTTTAGTGTGTGCAGCATGAGGTTAAGTTTTTGTCTTCGGGCCGGGATTATTTTTTCCACCATTGTGATTGTTTTGTGGGTTTTCAGGGCAAATGCCGATGTTCCCATGTTGGATTCCCACGCAGTTAAAGCCGGTTTGACCCTGGCTTATACCGATAATTTCGACCGTAAGGACGCAAAGGATTTAGGCAAAGGCTGGAGCGAGGCCGCGCAGGATGGGGTGGTCAATGAGCAGATTTCACATCATCGGTTGTATTTTGAGATCCCCAGGGGCCAGGATAATCCGTGGGGTTCGGCAACGCTGGACTTGAGCGATCCGTCCATTCTCGGTCATGGGTTGCATCCGGGCGATTATTTCGAAGTGACGGTGCGGCGCTTGAGCCGGGAGGGAAGCCTGGGGGTGGAGTTATTCGATTCAGACCAATTGCGGGCCGGCAGCGCGATTGTCCGCGGCGAATCGCCGTTGATGGCGTGGAACGGGACGACCTGGATGCCGATCGCTTTTGATAAAAAGGGAGCGCCGGTGAAATTTGATTGGAACGGGACTCATACCATCGGGATCTACTTCGATTCTGCCGATGGCCAGCACGCGGTTTTCAGCTATTATCTCGACGGGCATCCCTTCGGTTACTGGACCGTCAACCTGCCTGACACTGAATTGGACAAGATCGGCGTATATGCGCAATCGAAGGCAGCCGATGCGAGTTTTGAATTCCGCGATGTGAAAGTTTATACCATTCCGCGGGCGTAGTTTGTGGGCAGTTGGCAGACAATGGCCACGCGGATTTTTGGGGAGTTCTCAAGGATTGGAAGGAGATTAGATTTGAAAGGGACAGCGTTTTTAAAGCCCGTCCTCATCCTGACCTTCTCCACCTGGAGAAGGAACAGCGAGAGGATATGCCTGGATTTGCGAGTGGTTATCCAATTGATTCTGCAAATTGGCCAACAAGTGTTCGGCGAGACGCCAAACACGGCGACCGGGGACGGTCGCGCTCCCTTTAAACTTACAGTCGTCTGCGCAAATGCTCGCATTGTTCCATTCAATATTTCACGCTCTGCACGAATTGGGTGAAGGCGTTCTTTTGCGCGGCGACCACTGCGGGGTCGCCCATCAATTTATAGAACCACGTAGCGTTGGATTCTGTCACGATGATGGCGATGATTTCGCCCGGTTGGCCGGTGCTGGTGTTGATGCCGCTGAAGTCAACCATTTGGGCCGCGCTGCCGCCGATGGTAAGCGAGGTCGAGGAGGGATCTTCGGCAGGTGGCAGACCCAACTGTCCGCGCCAGCGATTGATGTTCGCTGCCAAACCGCCGCCCATGCCTGCGGACGAACTGACATTGACTGCGGCGCTCGCGCCGTTATCGCCGGTGATGGTGAATTTAGCGATGAGGAATTGTCCGCCGGAGACTTCCGTCCAACCCGCCGGCACCTGCCAATTCGGCTGGCCCTCGTGTGAAATGGGACCAGTGGCGGAATTATCCATACCGCTGATGTCAGGGTGGCCGGACGGCAACTGGGTTTGTCCGCCAATATCAGGATGGCCCGCAGGCAATTGTGATTGTCCCTGGGAAGTAGTGAACGCCAGTGATTTGAGGAACGCAATGAACACGGGCTTTTGTTGCTCTACCAGTTCCGGGTCACCGGTCATCTTATAGAACCATGAATTGCCGTCGTCACGATGCTGGATGACACCCAGGATGCGGCTGGTCGCGCCACCGAGGTCATAAAGCGTCGCGGGTGCGCCGGCGGCCACGATATTTTGCGCCGAGCTTTGGATGTCGTCATCGCTCGCCGGCGCCAGGCCGACTTGTCCGCGCCAGCGATTCACATTCGGCGCGTCGCCGCCGCCCAAACCGGACAGGGGAACAATACTCACATCGGCCGTCTTTCCGTTCGCGTTCGTGACGTTGAAGGACGCCACGCGCATTTGACTCGGCGGCACGGACGTCCAGCCATCGGGCGTCGTCCACGCCAGCGACGGGGTTGATTGGTTCGCGGACGCCTGGGGCAACGCGCCTTGCATGGACGAGATGTCGGGATGACCCGGCGGCAGGGCCGGGCTGGAGCTTGCGCTGAGTGAATTTGAGGGCGGTGTCTGCGCGAGTGGTGGCGGCGTTTGGTTCTGGTCGGAGTTGACGGTATAGACCTGGACGTTGTCTTTGTGGCAACCAGCGCCGAGCAATAAGAGCGGCAGCAGCCAGGCCATGATCATTTTTGAGCAGTTAGTGTTCTTCATTTTTCCAGTCATTAATTAGAGTGCAATTTCGATGAAACGTTCCAGTTGCGGCAAAACCAATGCAAATCATTAAGATTTAAACGTGGCCGCGATCTGTTCGCCCAATGATACCGCCTCTGCCAAAGGTCCTTTCAATTCGGCGTGGCGGGCGGCTCCATCGGCAAAGGAAACGGCGCGCATGATGATATTGGCGCCCGTCACTTCCGCATGGGCGCCCACGGGGCTTTGGCAGCCGCCGCCCATCGCACGCAAAAACGCGCGTTCGGCAGCCGTGGATTGGAACGTATTGTAATGGTTCAGGCGCTCGCAAATCTTGGCGATGCGTTCGTCATCGGCCCGGATCTCAACACCAATAGCGCCCTGGCCCACGCAGGGAAGCATCACATCCAGACTCAGGACCGCCGCCAGCAAACCGTCCGGCACGGCGTCGCCGGTGAGGGTTCCATCCGGCTGGATCTTGAAATTGAGCCGGGTCAGGCCCGCGAGGGCGAGCACCGTGGCATCCAGTTCCGGGCGTTCGGCGATCTTTTGCAATCGTGTGGAGACGTTCCCACGAATCTCGACGATCTTGAAATCGGGCCGGGTGGCGAGTAGTTGCATCCTGCGGCGCGTGCTGCTGGTGGCGATGGTCGCGTTTTTGGGAAAATCTTTGAGCGTCACACCGGGTTTGAAGCCGCGCAGCTCTTTTTGGCCGGGCGACCAATCCTGTTCGTTATCCGCGCCGGGTCTGGCCAGGTATTCGGCAGAACGATAGATCAAAACATCGCGGACGTCCTCGCGCTTTGGCGTTGCGGCCAATATAAGTCCGGCGGGAACATCGGTGGGCAGGTCTTTCAGGCTGTGGACGGCCATGTCCGCCTTGCCTTTGAGGAGGGCCACTTCCAATTCCTTGGTGAAAAGACCTTTGGGCAATCCGCCTTCCACCAGCGATGACTTCTGCATTTTGTCGCCGGTGGTCTTGATGATTTTCAGCTCAAAGCGGAGGCGGGGAAAACATTCGCGGCATCGGGTGGCGATGAGGTTGGCTTGCGCCAGGGCCAGCGCGCTTCCGCGCGTCGCGATCGTGATGGTGTCGGGCATTTCTTTGGAGAAATCAGGTAGTCGGTGGCGGTGTTGCAGGTGGTGGCAAAACTGGAGGAGCGGTCGCTGCCGGAGCCGGAGCAGATGGAGCGGCAGCGGCAGGGGGCTGGATCACACTGCGCAGGCCATCAATATGCTCGTGCAGATCATCACGAATTGTTGCCCACATCGGATCGAGAATAAAGTCGATGCCTTCGCGTCGTGCCAGCTTGGCGGCAGGAACGAAATCGCTATCGCCAGAAACGAGAATGATTTGATCTACTTGCTGTTTATAGGCGAGCGAAGCGATATCGAGACCGATGCGCATATCCACTCCTTTTTGTTGGGCACTGTAACGTACGTCTTGGTCAGTTAATTGAGCTACGGTGACTTTGCCGTTGAATAAGTCTTTGACTTTATCGGGTCGAATGGCCCAATGCGCCATGTCCTCATTAACGTAGCCGAGGCGTAAGGCAACTTTACGCAGACGTCGAAGCTCATTGTGAAAGCCGTTCCGCCAGACCGCGGAAGGCGTTTTGCTAAAGTCTATTGCCTTTTTGGTGACGGGATTATGAACCTTTTTGGTAAGCGGGGGGCAATCGTAGAAGAAAATGCGATAGAGATCGCGGCGAATTTTGCGGCCATCCGTTTGTTTAAGATGCTCCAGACACATCCGGTGAAGATCTCCTGCCACCTTGGCGAATTGTTGGTTTCCAAGGAGGTAACGGTAGCGCCGGATAAAGAAATCACCATCAATGAGAATTGCGGTGGCCATATTAGAAAATGTTAAGCCCCCCGGGCTCGGCAACCCCGCAAAATACGAGGGCGCTTACTGCCGGGGGGCTACTTAGCTCATTGGAGCTATTCGCTCCGAAATCCAACTCAAATATACATCTTCCGTCAATAGTGCCAAGCCGAATTTTTGGAGCCAAATACGGCAAGTCACTAAATGACAGGCGGGTTGATAATGGTTTATTGGCCATAAAAAATTCAATCAACGCAAATTGGTAGCGCGCACGGGAATCGAACCCGTCTTTCAGCCTTGAGAGGGCCGTGTCCTAACCGATAGACGAGCACGCCAACATTATCCTTTTATCACAGCAATCGCCGGAAACGAAGCATTTTGTTGGGGCGGAATGAGAGCGGTGGCCGATGGTGGCTTTTCGAATTTAAAAGATTCAGTCGTCCCTTCGGGACTTTGGCCCATTGGGATTTTACCCGCAGTTAAAACTGCGGGCTATTATCAGAAGCCGCTCTGCGGCTACGGCTCGCGAGTACGCTCGCCCCACCAAACCATAACACTGCCAAATCAATCGCTTGCTTGCGTCTGTGGTGAAACTTTGCGAAAGTCAGACGGTCAGACTTCATTTGCCGGTGTGGCGAAATGGCAGACGCACAGGACTTAAAATCCTGGGACTCTAAAAAGTCGTGTGGGTTCGAGTCCCACCACCGGCACCAAATTGGTGAAATTTCCGTAGTTTTTTTGAGCTGCAAACGAAATTATTCTTTACTAAACAACCTTGCTATTTTCCGTTGCTGTTCACAGCCTGCTAGCGGTATTGTTTGTTACCTAAAGTCAGATGTCTACGATCACAAAATGCGTTTGGTGTCACAAGCGAATCACGGTGGCGAATGGCAAAAAATTTGACCATCGCACAGGTCATTCGCACCGTTGTAAAAATGACGCTTACGATTTACCTGAACACAAGAGACTTCACATTTTTATTCCCAAAACAAATAAATTCAAAAAAGTGACCCACTTCTAATCCAATGAAAAAGCTAATTATTATTCCACTAATAGGACTCCTGACAGGCGGCTGTATATCATCAATGATTGACGCTGCAAATTCAGGACAGCGGCAGGACAATTATAATAAGTATGTTATAGCAAGCCAGCAGAACAACACACAGCGAGAGGAGAAAGGCTTGCCGCCTGAACCAATCATGTCGTTCAATCAATGGGCAAATCAGAGCTTTCAACCGACAGTAGTTACAACAAATACGGTAAAATGAAACAATCATGATTTAGGGGAAATATGAAATTTCTTTCTCTGAAATCACTGTCCGCATTTCTACTGATGCTAATAACAGGTTGTGCATCGAACAACGTAGTTGATTATTGGTCAAAACCAGAAGGTTTCACTGACGAAGAGTATAGAATGGACATTGCTCAGTGTGAAAATGAAGCATTAATAAATCACCAGCAATCGAACATCGAAGCTGATACCGCAGGACAGGCAATTTTATTAGGAATGATTGCTGGAAATGAAGAAGCCAATAGAGAGCGTGCAATTGTAGAAACCTGCATGGAGGCAAAAGGTTATATTTTGACGCAATCAAATATTCAAACAACGGTAGCGACACCTCGGCGGAAATAATTTATCAACAATGTGACGGCGAACCCCGTTCCCTATACCAGCAAGCAGACGAAGCCTGTCGCAATCAATTATTAAAATCAAACGCGTCCAGTGAGGGCAAGGCGTGGCCTTCGAAATCAAACAGGGTCGTGTTGTCCACTACGTTGGGTTGGCCGAGTTCCCATCCTTCACCGGAAACACAAATGAAGATTGGGTCCCAGTACAGATCGCCCAGGCAATGGCCGCCGCTGACGAGTTTGATGGCGTTGAAACAGTTCAGCATGAATTCCTTTTGGCCGAGCGGCGTGCTGGGGAAGGGTTCGGGGCCGTTGTTCGCCAATTGCCCGGTGTAACCGTCGCACCGGTTCGTGGCCCAGTTATAGCCGGTTTCCATGATGAGGACGGGCTTGTTGTACGCGGCGTAATCCTGGTTGATCTGGTCGCGGGCCTGCTCGGCGGTGAGGCTGGTCCAATAGGGATAATAAGAGCACCCGGTCACGTCCCACTGCACGCCGTTGTTGGTGGCCTGATTCAGAAAATACGTCACGACGCCGGCGCTGACGTTGTTCATGTGCAGGACGACTTGTGTGGAGGGCGAGATCGCTTTGACCGCTCCATAGCCGGTGATGAGTATCTGCGCCAGTTGCGACCAGCTTGAAGTGCTGCCGTAGGGAAGCATCAATCCACTCGTGTTGATCTCGTTGCCGATCGAAACATATTCAGGCGTGGTGCCCTGTGCCTTCATCTCGGTCATGAAATTGGTCGTGAAGTTGTATTCCGCATTGGTGAGTTGCACCAAAGTATAATTGGTCCAGGCCTGGGGCACGTTGTTGGCCCAGCCGTCGCTGTAGTAGAACGTCAATTCGAGTTGGAAGCCGAGGGCCTTGGCGGCAGCGGCCAATGCGAGGATATTGGTCGTGCTCTGGATGCCGACGGGCAAGTCGCTGATTGCCGGGCTTGGGTTGTTGTAGAGGCGCAAGCGCACGATGTTGCAGCCGTGATTTTTCAAAATCTGCAGGCAGTTCATCGCCACGCCGTTGGTCTCGTAATAGACACCGCCGCCCTGCTGGACGTAGGTCAGTTCCGAGACGTCGCCGCCTTTCAATAGCGTGTACTGGACGTCGTCTTTGATCAATTGCATCAGGTCCACCTTGCACCAGTTGCCGCCCGTGGTGTCATCTGAATAGATGCCCACCTGACATTGGCCGTTGGTGACCTGGATGCCTCGGACGATGATGTTGGTCCATTGAGCCGAAACCGGCAGGCTGGTGATCTGGCTGTTGCCGCCGATGTAACAATAGCTCTGGCCGCCGCTGTTCTGGACCATGGCGGTGAGTTTGTAGTAGCCATCGGGCAGGTTGGTGACCGTTTGAAGTGTGGACACTTGATATGGAGCGGAGTTGCTCTGCTCAAGGTAAGACGAGCCGGAAAACGCGCCGCCGGACATCAACGCCGCCGCCGCCGGATTTCCCGAACTCTGCCAGTAGGATGAAAAGTTGCCGGACTCAAAATCGCCGTCCTGCAATCCGCCGATGGGATATGTGGCGAGCCGATAAAATGTCGGCTGGGCGGTGACGGGCGCCGCCGCCGCGGTCTGCCCGGCGTTCAGATACGCATTGTTCCACGCCCCGCCCAGATTGGTTGTGCTTTGCAGGTTCGCATTCAAGGCCCCGGGCCAGGAAATCATGACCGCACCGTTCGTAGTGGAATTGATCGCCGGGTTGCCGACATTGGCGGCGGTGATGACGAAGTTGTCGAAGTTAAACGTGCCGCCTGAGCCGCTATGGACGAACACCAGTCCGGCGCCGGTGATATTGCCTGCCAGATTCGTGCTGATCTGGGACCCGATGCTCGCGTTGTGAGCGGTTCCATTACCACTGACGTTCAGCGAATCCCATTGCGACGCCACGGGATTGAACACATTTGAATAAGTGGCAAAGCCGCCGACGCTGCCCGGCACCGGCAGGACGCTTGTGCTGGCATACCAACTGCCTCCGTTCATCTGCACCGCAAATCGGGCGGTCACATTCGCCGGTGTGACATGCGGCTGGATGTCGGCGAGCAAAGTGATTCCGGAATAAGCCGAAATATTGATTACGGGAAAGGTCGCGCCCGCCGTCTGCGTCAAGGCGGTGGAGGTATAAAACGCGGTCGTTGCCGAACTGCCTTCATAAGCATAGACGGCGCCATCGGACCCGAGATTTTGGTATAGCCGGGTGGGACCGTCCGGGATGTCATTTGCCCAGGCGACGGTGCTGATGGCGGTGTCACCGCTCATGGCGTCATACGGAAATATTTCCTGATATAGAACGACGTTTTGTGCGCAGGCAAGATGTGGAAGTGAAAACCCGATGATACAGGCGGACAAAATGCGACGCAGGACTTTCATTGGTTTGCTGACAAATTCGGCGATTATCTACTAAGCGTAAAGGGGTTTTGCCCGCTGCCTAGCCTCACAAATGTAAGGTTTATGTCATCATTAAGCCAAATGGCTCGTGTCATTCCACAACCGGACGGCGGGGCATGACAGGTTATGTTCGTAACTCAGGATGCCCAGGCTGGCGGTATCGAGCAGGAAATATCCCCCGGCAACCGGTTCTAGGCCGAGCCAGCGGGCGGTCAGCATCCGCAGGAAATGCCCGCTGGAAAAGACCAGCACGTCGCCGCCGACGGCGCGCAAACGCCGGACGATAGTATCGGCGCGCGCGGCGATCTGCGCGGGGGATTCGCCTTCGGGACAGCCATCGCGGAAGAGCGCCCAGTCGGGACGGGTGGCGCGGATCTGCTGGCTGGTGAGGCTTTCGTATTGGCCGTAGTCCCATTCCATGAGATTGGCGTCCGCTTCCGCGACCGCGCCAAAGCCGGCCAGGCCGCAAGTGAGTTTGGCGCGTTGTAATGGACTGGTGAAGACTTTGGCAAATTTCATTCCACTCAAACGCTGGCCCAGCAGGCGGGCGGCGTGTTCGCCATTTTCGGTCAGGGGCAGATCGGTTCGGCCCGTATGTTGCCCGCTCTTGCTCCATGCTGTCTCGCCATGGCGCGCCAGGTAAATGGAAGGAAGTAGTGAGTTGCCCATGCGGGATTATAGACTGGTTGAGGGTGTTGTCATGTAAAGTGTGGGACGGAATTTAAACGCAAAGACGCAAAGAGACGAAGGCGCAGAGGATGAGGATGAGCAGGAGGATGGTTTTCATGTTTTGATTGTCAATTCGCGTCAGAAGGCGTCCATTGACGTCTCGGATTTTGAACCGCGAATCAACACGAATGGGTGCTGATCGAGGAAAACTGGCGGAGGAAAATAAACGCCTCCTCTCCCCACCCCTCTCCTCCATCGGCGATGGAAGAGAGGGAGACCGTCGGGCGTTTCCTGATTGGATCAGGCGCGATTGAATTGTACCAGCACTTCTCATAGGGCGATTTAAGCATGGAACAGAGGAAGTGAAATGTTTCCCGGAAACAAAAAGTGAATGGTAGATCATAAAATCGCGCAACGATAGATCTTAATTCTAAAAATCAAAATTGCTTATCAATGGATGTATGGTACTTTTTCATAATTGCCAAAAAGACAGGTCTCAGGGAACAGGGTTTGCCATGTGCGGAATAGTTCGGATCCGTAAGAAAGCCACCTATGAAAAATGTAAAGAAACGCCTTTGCTTCCATTGTCACTTAAACTCTACGGCAGCGGACCTTTTGCGTCGCGGCACAGTCTATTCGAGATGGGTGCGGCGGCTGATCATTTTTTTTATTGTCGGCGCTATGCCTTTCATGACTAAAGCGGATTCGCTGGTGTATCAGGGATTGCTTAATACTTCTTTGGGCGGCGCGACGTTTACCGCCACGAGCAGTGAACTCTACGTTTCCAATCTATCCAGCGGCGGGCAGGATGGGGTGGGCATTACGCTGCCGGATAACCTGACGAAGTTGGACGTGGGATGGAATGCGCTCGATCCATCCAACGCATTGCCGGTGGGAGCCTATATCCAAACTGAATTCGTCGGCTCGAGCAGCGGCAGCACGATGGTGTACGGCGCATTGCGAGAAACGAAGGCCGGCACAAGTAATTATGTGATCAGCGTGAACTTTTCACCGGTGGGCGCGAAAACCTACACGGTGCAGGCTTACTATCATGGAGTCCTGGCAGGTCAGGCTACCGGCCAGAGTGGAACGTCCCTGGCCGTGGCGCAAAACGCTGCCAGCACTGTTGACGAAATATGTGATGGAAATGGGGGTCTTTTGTTATCGTTGGACGGAGCAACGTCCATGTCGATCGCGGGCCAGGTCGTGACGTGTGATAATGTCGAGATTTCTCCCGAGAACATTGCCTTGCCAGGGGCGCCAACCACATTTCGGATTGTGGCATCGCAAATACCCTTCATCACCATCACCAGCGAGAATGAAAGCCTGGAGTATCAAGGGTTAATGAACACCTCTTTGGGTGGCGCGGCCATGAACGCTGTGAGCAGTGAACTATACGTTTCCAACCTGAGCAGCGGCGGCCAGGATGGGGTGGGTATAACGATGCCCGACGGTTCGGCCGGATTGAACATGACATTGGGTGATTTGGATCCGTCGAACTCAGTGCCGGTGGGAGCCTATGTCCAGTCGCAACTCGTCGGCACAGACAATGGTATCACCAATGGTGTATTGGGCACTCTGACCGCAAGCAAGGCGGGGAGCAATTTTGAGGTCGGCGCGAATTTTTCGGCGATGGGCGCGAGTACGTACACGGTGCTGGCATACAATCAAGGGGTCCTGGTGGCGCAGGCGATGGATCAGGGCAGCACCTCGCTGGCAGTTTCGGCCAGTGCTTTTCAGAACATCAAAAACCTCGGCTACGACGACAGCGTGGCAGACTGTTGTGTCAGCAATTTGTCCTCCGGCGGACAGGATGGGCTAACGATTGGTTTTGCCGGCGGAACGTCCATATCAGTTGGAGGCCAGTTGGTGACGTGTGATCAACTCATGTTTGTTCCCGACGATGTGATGTTTCCGACCACGCCAACGGCCTTCCAGATTGTTGGCTCGTCGGTGCCATCCATGACAATCAATAGCGAGAATGAAAGCGCGGAATATCAAGGATTGATCAACACCTCTTTAGGCGGCGCAACTATGGAAGCTGTGAGTGGGGGAGAGGTCATTTCCAATCTGAGCAGCAGCGGGCAGGATGGGGTGGGCATTGCCATGCCAAGCGGTTCGGTCGGATTGGACGTGGCATTGGATGACCTGGATCCGTCGAACTCAGCGCCGTCAGGGGCCTATATCCAATCGCAATTCACCGGCCAGGGCACCGGTAACACTGTGTTGGGCACGTTGACCGCGATCAAATCCGGGTCTAATTATGAGGTCGGTGCGAACTTTTCGGCGATGGGGGCGAGCACTTACACGGTGCAGGCTTACGATCAAGGTGTCCTGGTGGGGCAGGCGACGGGCCAGGGCAGCACCTCTTTGGCGGTTTCGGCCAGCACTTTCCAGACGATCAACAGTTTTGGCCTGGAAGACAGCGTCGCGGGTTGCTGCGTCAGCAACTTGTCCTCCGGCGGCCAGGATGGGTTGACGATCAGCTTTGCCGGCGGAACATCTATGTCGTTTGGGGGGCAGGAGGTGACATGTGATCAGCTCGAGTTCGTTCCGGACAATGTAATTTTTCCAGGCGCGGCAACGGCCTTTCAGATTGTCGGTTCGTCGGTGCCGGTCATGACGATCAATAGCGAGAATGAAAGCCAGAAGTATCAAGGACTGGTCGATACTTCTTTGGGCGGCGCGACGATGAATGCGGTGAGCAGTGAATTATACGTTTCCAATCTGAGCAGCAGCGGGCAGGACGGGGTAGGCATTGCGGTGGCGCTCGGCGACGGCTCAGGACATATTAACAAAATACGCTTAGCAATCAGCGACCTGGACCCGTCGAACTCGTTGCCGATCGGAGCCTATATCCAATCGCAACTCGTTGGAACCGACGATGGCACGACCAACGGTGTATTGGGCACACTCACTGCCAGCAAGGCGGGGAGCAATTTTGAGGTCAGTGTGAATTTTTCAGCGATGGGCGCGAGCGCGTACACGGTGCTGGCATACGATCAAGGGGTCCTGGTGGCCCAGGCAACCAACCAAAACAGCGCCACCCTGATGGAGTCAGCCAGTAGTTTCCAAAATATCAACAACCTTGGCTACGACGACAGCGTCGCAGACTGTTGCGTCAGCAATTTGTCTTCCGGCGGACAGGATGGGTTGACGATCGGCTTTGTCGCTGGAACGGCCATGTCGGTTGGTGGTCAAATGGTGACATGCGACCAGCTTGAGTTTGTTCCTTATGATGTGATGTTCCCCGCCTCGCTGACAGGCTTTCAGATTGTCGGCGCATCGATGCCGGTCATGGCCATCACATCGGTGGAAGTTTCTCCTTTGCGCGTTGGCGTGAGTCAAAACGGCCAGGGCATAACGTTGCAATGGTCCGGGTCAGCGGTTTTGCAGGAATCCACGGATCTGTCCGCGTGGACAGATGACACGAATGTGACGAGTCCGTATGCGGTTGTTCCCAACAGGGGTGGTCCATCCAAGTTCTACCGGCTAGTTTACAGGCCGTGATGTGAGAGTGGATAGGGCGATAGAAACCGGCTATTACCACTTTAATACCCGCAACCGGCGCGAGACTTCTTCGGCGTTGGCGCGGCGGTTGAAGGCGTTTTCAAATTCTGTTTAAGGGAAAATGCCGGTCAATGAATTTGTAATCGCGGTCATTTTCCAGAAAATTCACGCCGTGCTGAATGACCACGGCAGAAATCAGGCAATCCATCGAATTGCGAATCGTCAGGCCTTGCCGGCGCAGTTCACGGTAAATGGTTGCGCCCAATTCAAACGTCGAGCGGTCATCGTCGAGGTAAATCAGATTTTCCAATTGCTGTTTTACGGTGAACCGCTCTTTCTCATTGCGGACGCCTTGCAACACTTCCATGAGCACAAACCCGCAACAACAAATGGCGTCGTGATTTTGAATGCTTGCTTTGAATTTTCGGGTTTGCTCTGTTTGTTTTGCATTCAGAAAATCAATCCAAACAGTTGAATCCACCAAAATTCTCATGCAAAACGGTAACGGCGCATTTTATTCAAATCGCCCGTCCAACGAATTTTGCCTTCGAGTTTGAGCAAATCCTTTTGCTTTTCACGACGAACCAATTCGGACAACGCGTGATTTACCAATGCGCGTTGCGTTTTGATACCGGTCCTTTTCATGCCTTCCCGCACTAAATTTTTATCCAAAACAATGTTCGTTCGCTTTTCCATATACACACAATACCAAACAAAGATGTGTATGCAAAGAATTTACCACTTCAATTCCTGCAATCGGCGCGAGACTTCTTCGGCATTGGCGCGGCTGTTGAAGGCGCTGATGCGGAAATAACCTTCGCCTTTTGAGCCGAAACCGGAGCCGGGCGTGATGACCACGTTTGCTTCGTTCAAAATCTTGTCGAAGGCTTGCCAACTGGTGATGCCTTTGGGTGTGCGCACCCAGATGTAGGGAGCGTTGATGCCGCCGAAAACTTTCAACCCGGCTTTCTTCGCGCCTTTGCGCAAGACTCCGGCGTTGCCGAGATAATGCTGGATGAGCGCGGCAATCTGCGCTTTGCCTTCGGATGAATACAACGCTTCCGCGCCGCGCTGGATGATGTAACTGACGCCGTTGAATTTTGTCGTCATGCGGCGGTTCCAGAGCGGGTGCAACGGTTTGGCTTCACCGGATCTGGTTTGCGCATTGAGCGATTTAGGCACCACGGTGTAGGCGCAGCGCACACCGGTGAACCCGCCGTTTTTCGAACAACTGCGGAACTCAATGGCGCACTCGCGCGCGCCGGGGATCTCGTAAATGGAGTGGGGGATGCCCGGCCCGGTGATGTAGGCCTCGTAGGCGGCATCGAACAGGATGATTGATTTATGTTCGAGCGCGTATTTGACCCAGCCTTCAAGCTGTTCACGCGTGGCTGCCGCACCGGTGGGATTATTCGGCGAGCAGAGATAAATGACGTCCACGTGCTTTTTCGGCGGCGCGGGAATGAACCCATTGGCCGGTTTGCACGGCAGATAAACCAGCTTCGCATACGCGCCGGCCTCATTCGCCTCGCCGGTGTGTCCGGCCATCACGTTGGTATCCACGTACACGGGATAGACCGGGTCGCTGATGGCGATCTTGTTTTTGGAACCGAGAATATCGAGGATGTTGCCGGTATCGCATTTGGAGCCGTCGCTGACGAAGATTTCGTCATCGGCCACGTTGCAGCCGTGAGCGCGAAAATCATTTTGGGCGATGGCGGCGCGGAGCCATTCGTATCCCTGTTCCGGGCCATAACCTTTGAAAGTGTCGCGCACGGCCATTTCATCCACGGCTTTGTGCATGGCGGCGACGGCAGCAGCGGGCAGCGGTTCGGTCACATCGCCGATGCCGCAACGGATGAGGCGTTTGGCGGCGTCGGGATTGGCGTCGCAAAAGGCTTTTACGCGCCGGCCAATCTCGGGAAAGAGGTAGCCAGCTTTCAGTTTCAGGTAATTGTCATTAAGAAATGCCATGATCTAACCACAGATAAACACGGATAAACACAGATGTAAAACCTGTAGTGATTTTATTCGTGTTTATTCGTGTCCATCCGTGATTGAGCTAAATCAATGCTCCTGTAGACATGCGGATGGAGGACGCCCACGAATGGCAGATTGCGATAACGCTCCGCGAAATCCAGTCCATAACCGACGACAAAATGGTCGGGGATCTTGAATCCAACGTAATCGGCATGGATTTTCTCGACGCGACGCGATGGTTTGTCGAGCAGAACGCAGATCTTGATGCGACGCGGTTTGAGGGCGCGGATTTTTGGCAACACCCGGCTCATCGTTTTGCCAGTGTCCAAAATATCATCCACGAGTAAGAGGTCGCGTCCGCGCACATCGAGGCGAAGTTCTTTGGTGAATATGAATTTGCCGGACTCTGTGCCATCGCCATAACTGGAGACGCCCATGAAATCTAGCCGTAACGGCAAATTCAGATGCCGGATTAAATCCGCCAGGAACATCACCGTGCCATTGAGCAGGGAGACAACGACCAGCTCGCGCCCGCGAAAATCGCGCTCAATTTCACGGGCCAGAGTCTTTACACGCCGGGCGATTTGTTCTTCGGTGATAAGGACGCGCTCGACTTCATTCCGCCATGGAGGAGAGATTTTGGCTGAGATTTTGGTTTTAGGCTTGGCCACAAAAGGCGGGATCAGGGTGGTTGGGGATCAAAGATACGTCTGGAACAATTCGCGCAACGGATCTGATTTTTCCATGCGCTCAAAATACAAAAGACCAAAGCTGGAAGCGAGGATTTAGAGTGGATGCCGCCTCCGAAATCCTATCTCCTAACTTTACACCACGCGCGTAAAAGCCTATAAAAACCTCATGCCATCGCTTCTTGTCAGCGGCGGGCCAGTGATTTGGTTGATCCTGATCGCTGCGGCCATCGCCATTGTTGTCTTCGTCGAGCGCGCGCTCCATTGCCATCGCTCGCAGATCAATTCGATCGAGTTCCTCAATGGCGTGCGCAATGTCCTCAAGCGCGACAACATTGTCGAAGCGATCTCTATCTGTGATGCCACTCCCGGCCCGGTTGCGCGACTTGTGAAAGCCGCCATCCTCAACCGCGACAAGGGCCGCGAGCGCGTTCGCGAGGCCGTGGAAGAGGCCGGGCTTACCGAAGTGCCGCTGCTCGAGGAACGCTTGAACCTGCTGGCGACCATCGCCCAGATCGCGCCATTGTTGGGCCTGCTGGGAACGGTCATCGGCTTTATCAATATCTATTCCGCCTGGAAAGTTGATGGTTATGCCAATTTCAACGATATGACCATCGGCCTGGGCGCGGCTCTCATCTGCGCCGCCGCCGGAATCGCCGTGGCCATCCCGGCGCACGCCGGCTACAACTACCTCATCAGCCGCGTCAACAAGATCGTGCTCGATATGGAGCGCGCCGCCGCGGAAATCGTGAACATCGTCTCCGAAAAATCGCAGTCATGAAATTACCGCGCAACACGCGCCTGCTTCGCAGTCCGTTTGAGATTGCGCCATTCGCAGCGGTATTTTTTCTCTTCGCCATGCTGCTGATGATCGCATCGCTCACGCCCCCACCCGGCATCCCCCTGCAACAGCCCATCGCCGACGGTTTGCCGGGCATCGATAAACCTTCTGTGGCCGTGGCAGTGGATGCCGCCGGCCGATATTTTTTTGGCAATCGATTGGTCAACGATTCGCAATTGCGATCCGGCCTTGGTGAGGTGGTGAAACACACCGGACAGACTCTCACCCTGGTCATTCACGCCGACAAATCCGTGACCTACGAACAACTCGTGCATCTGACATTGCTGGCACGCGACGCGGGGATCCATAACACGCTTCTGGCCACGATGCCGCGTCCGGAAGAAACTGCCAAACCATGAATGCCGCCACTGCCTCGAACGCGGCAGGAGAAAACCGGGGCCAACCTGCCGCGGGACAGAGATGGTCGCGCCTCCAATTGATTCAATGGGTCTTTGTCGTTTTTATCGCGCACGTTGCTTTGATCTTTGTTTTTGGCGCGCGAAAACCCATCGTTCCCCGGCAGACTAAAGAAGCCCCGCAATTGACGCTGGCCGCCGGACAAAATGAATTGTTGGCACTGAATGATCCCACGCTGTTCGCCCTGCCTCATGCGGATGAATTCACGCCCCCTTATCAGATCACGAACACTTTTCATTGGGCGAACCCCGCGCATTGGCTTTCGTTGACCGATACCCTGGCCGAGACTGCGGACAGCATGGCGCAGCCCGTCCGGTTCGATGTTGCCCACCTCGATTTCAAGCCCGGTCCGAAATTGGACGTTCCGGCGGCTCAAATCCCACCGGCATTTCCGCAGGCCTCGACCGTGCGTCTCGCCGGAAATCTGGCGCGGCGGCAATGGACGGGCGCCCCGCGATTGCCTTCATGGATCGACAACGACGTGCTTCAACCCTCTATCGTCCGCCTGCTGGTAGACGCGCGGGGCAACGTCGTTTCGGCCATCCTGCAGCCGGACAGTGAGCGCGGGCCGGCCGGCGCCGACCAGGCCGCTGCCGACCAAAAAGCGCTCGACCTGGCGCGCGGCGCGCATTTTTATCCGGCTACCAACTCGATCTTTGGTTTGATGATCTTCGATTGGATCACGGTGCCGGTTCCTGCGACCAATTCCCCCGCCGCATTGCCGTGAACGTCCAATCGCTCATCATCACCTACGTGACGCTTGCGCTGGGAGCATTGATCGGGCTTTGGATCTTTTCTGAGATGCGCCGGCGCCGCTTCGGGCCAACGTACAGCGACGACCGCGTCTTTCGTTGCAAAAATTGCGGTTATGTTTATACCGATGATCCGGACGTGGACCGGTCGCGTTGCAGCCAGTGCGGCCGGTTGAACGAGCCGATTGAGTTTTAATTCCCCGTCTTCAATTCCACCACGTCGTGCGGCGCTGCTTCCCGCATCCCGGCAGGACTGACGCGGATGTAGCGGGCTTTCTCCCGAAGTTGTTCCAGATTTTTTGCGCCCAGATAACCCATGCCGCTCTGGATGCCGCCGATAAGCTGCGCCAGCACGCGGTCCACCGAACCGCAGGCTTCCTTGAGAGCTTCAATGCCTTCAGCGGCCACTTTTTGGGTCGGATTTTTTTCGTGGCCGTAACGCGCGGCGCTGCCGGCTTTCATTGCAGCCAGGCTGCCCATGCCGCGATATTGCTTGTAAAGTTTTCCGCTGATCTCCACCACGTCGCCCGGCGCCTCGGTGCATCCGGCAAAAATCCCGCCGCAAATCACCGCTTGCGCCAGGGTCAGCGCTTTCACAATATCGCCGGATTTGGTGATGCCTCCATCTGCGAGGAGTGTCACCCGTTTCTTTGCGGCGGCGCGCGCGCACACATACAACGCAGTCATTTGCGGGATGCCCACGCCTGCCACGATCCGCGTCGTACAGATGGAACCCGGGCCCTGGCCGATTTTGATCGCGTTCGCGCCGCAATCGGCGAGAAATTCCACACCGGCAGCGCTGGTCACATTGCCCGCGATGATCGGCAGTTTCGGAAACGCGTCGCGCAAGACCTTCACCGTGTCGCCTACGCCTTTGGTGTGCCCGTGCGCGGTCGAAACGGCGATCACGTCCACGCCGCGTTCAACGAGCGCGCTGACATGGTTCAGGATGCGTTCGCGGTCCAGTTCGCCGAATGCGTTGCGTGTGGCCGAAACCGCCGCCCCGCAGATCAGGTGAAAATTCTCGTCGCGCGCCGGCTTGAATTGCGCCACGCGTTCCTGGGTGATGCGTTCCACGTCGCTCAAAGTGATCAATCCGCACAACCGGTCCTTGTCATCCACCACCAGCAGTTTGTGGATGCCGAGATGTTCGGTAAAAAATTTGTCCGCTCGCGCGATGGGGTCCTTGCCCAATTCTTTCTGGTTGATCGTGTGGACCTGGCTGCGTGGCGTCAAAGCCTCGGTGACTTTTCTTTTGGCATAACGCGGTTTGATCACGTGCCCCGAGAGCAGGCCCACAAGTTTTTCCTGCTCGTTCACGACCGGAAATGTGCCAAAGGCGAATTTTTTGTTCTCGATCATTTCCAATACGTCGCCGATGAGCTGGCCGGGCAGGACTTTGATAGGCTCCTGGATGAGGCCGTGGACATGGTTTTTGACGCGGCTGACTTCGGAAAGCTGCTGGCGTTCGGGCAGATTATAATGGATCAGGCCCAGCCCCCCGTTCAACGCCATGGCAATGGCCATGCGCGATTCTGTCACGGTGTCCATGTCGGAGGAAATGACGGGGATGTTCAGGCGCAATTTGCCCGCCAGGGTCGTTTCCAATTGGGTGTCGCGCGGCAGGACATCGGAATACATCGTTGCCAGCGTGATGTCATCGAACGTCAGGCCGATGTTATTGTTCGCAGGAAAGAAATTGTCCGCGGATTGGTAAAACGGACTGTCGAAATCAGGATTGCGCGTCGCTGCCATGTCAGAAAATGGAGAACGACCGCCCCACCTGGCAAGCAAAATCTTTACTTGCCCGCGTCTTCCGGCCGCACCGCCAGCATGAGCGATGTGTCCATCTCCAGTGGTTGGCCCGCAAGGATCTTATTGGCGGCGTCGAGCAGCAGGGCGGGGGTGCAACCGGATTTGAGCAGGGTCAGTTCCGCGCCGATCTTTGAGGCTTCCTGCGCCAGATCACTCATATAGGCTTCCGACAGGATGATGACGGGCGTGGTCTTCAGTTCGGGTGTGGTCCGGATATAGCGCAGGACATCCACGCCATGCATGATCGGCATCATCAGGTCGAGCAGGACGATGTCCGGGTGTGTCGCGATCAGGGCTTTCATGGCCATGAAACCGTTTTCCGCGGTCTCGGCCTGGTAACCGGCCTGCGCGAACCGTTCCCGATAGATTTTGGTGATGATCGGGTTGTCATCCACTATAAGAATTTTTTTCATGCTTAATCAGAGTATCCGCTCGGATTTTTTTTGTGCCACGTCCACGCCGTTGCCACGATGTCTTCGAGCTTCGGGAACTGCGGTTTCCAGCCCAGTTCACGAACGGCTTTTTCGGCGGAGGCCACCAATTTGGGCGGATCACCCGGGCGGCGTGGTTTTTCCACAGTCGGGATCTTTTTACCGGTGATCTTCTCGCACATGGCGATGACTTGTTTCACCGAGTACCCGTCTCCGTTCCCAAGGTTATAGAACCCCGTTTTGCCGGGCGCAAGCCCCAAAATATGCGCCTGGGCCAGGTCCTTGGTGTGAATGTAATCGCGGATGCACGTGCCATCCGGCGTGGGATAGTCCGTGCCAAAGATTTCGCACAGCGGTTTTTGCCCCAGGGCCACAAAAAGCACATTGGGGATGAGATGCGTTTCGATACGATGATGTTCCCCAAATTTTTCGCTTGCGCCCGCGGCATTGAAATATCGGAACGCGATAAATTCCAGTTTATAGATCTGCTGGTACCAGAGCAGCACCTTCTCAAACATGAGCTTTGATTCGCCGTAAGGGTTGATGGGGCGTTGCGGCAGGTCCTCGATCATCGGCACGCGGTCGGGCGGCCCATAGGTGGCGCAGGTGGAACTGAAAACGAATTTCTTCACGCCGCATTCCACCGCGGCGTCAGCCAGCTTGAGGGCGTTGACGAAATTATTGTGAAAATATTTTTTTGGGTTCGTCATGGACTCGCCGACCAGCGCATTGGCGGCGAAGTGCATAATGGCGTCGGGCCTGGAGGATTTGACCGCGTTCAAGATGTCCCCTTCGGCTTCCGGTTTGGCGAAAATGAATTTTGCCCGCGGATCAACGGCGGAACGATGACCCTCGGTCAGGTTGTCATATACCGTGACCTGGTGCCCTGCATTGAGTAATTCCTCGGCGCAAACGGACCCGATATAGCCCGCGCCGCCTGTGACAAACACGTTCATAATTTCATTATGAGATATCTGTGGCAGTTCAAAAGTTCAAAATATCCTGATTATCGCGCGAAATGGCATGAAAACATTTGAATTTTTAATGTTCATGCCTGTCTATTCATGGTTAAATAACAAAAATGAGTTTGTCACTGTCACTCTTGTCCATTTTGCTGGGCGCCGGCATGGGCGTGCCGCAGGTTTTCGGGCTTCTCAAACCTGAGAAGTTCGCGAAGAACGTGCAACGGTTCCCCCGGAACCTTCCCGTGGGGATCTTTCTCATGCTGCTCGGCACAGCGTGGTTCGTCTGGAATGTGTATATCGAGCCGGTCGCCGATTTTTCCGTCTTTAAGCCTTATATGATCGGGGCTTTTATCGCCATCGGAATTTTCTCATGCATCTACGTCCAGGATTTCCTGGCCGTGCGGGGACTGGCCGTTGTCATCCTGTTGCTGGCAAAACTCATGGTGGATACCGGCCGGCCGCATCTGGGACAGTCACCCTGGGTCCTGCTCATCCAATATTGGGCGTACGTTTTTGTCGCGTTCGGCATCTGGTTCACCATCACGCCCTGGCGCCTGCGCGATTTCCTCGTCTGGGCCACCAAAACCAAAGCCCGCGTCATCATCGGCTGCTTTCTCCGGCTGGCCTTCGCCATCTTTGTTATCTTTCTCGGTTTGACGACCTTTCGGGCGATGTGATGCGCCATGAACATTTCGGATATTCGAAGAGACTATTCGCAAGGTGATTTGGACCGTGCTGGTTTGGGTGCGGACCCCATCGCCCAATTCCAGGACTGGTTTGAGCGGGCGGCCGGGGAAAGTTCAGGCTCCTACTGGCGGCGGGTCGGCATCGCCCTCTACAAACTCTGGCATGCGCTTCTCGGCCATACGCCGCCCGACCCGAATGCCATGGTCCTGGCCACCGTTGATAAAAACGGCGTTCCCTCCTCGCGCACTGTGTTGCTTAAAGGCGTGGACAAGAACGGCTTCGCTTTTTATACGAATTACGACAGCCGCAAGGGCAGGGAATTGCTGGACAATCCCAACGCCGCGCTGACGTTCTATTGGACCGAACTGGAGAGGCAGGTTTGTATTGCCGGGCGTGTCGAAAAGATTTCGCAGGCCGATTCAGAAAAATATTTCAAATCACGCCCGCGCGGCAGCCAGTTGGCGGCCTGGGCCTCCAACCAAAGCGACGTTGTGGCCGACCGCGCCGCGCTGGAAACGCATTGGAACGAGATGGAGAAGAAATTTCCCGGAGACGTGCCATTGCCTCCCAATTGGGGTGGATTCATCCTGAAACCTGAACGCATTGAATTCTGGCAAGGCCGCCCCAGCCGGTTGCATGATCGTTTCCAGTATTCCAGGCAGTCTGACGGCTCCTGGAAATTGGAGCGGCTTGCGCCGTAGTCAATAATACGAAGGCAAGATTATGGCAAATGCAGAGCAAATCTTTCCATTAAGCGATAAGCGCTATTTGAGCGATGATGCAGTATTGTGGCGCTATGTGCCGTTGCGGACGCTATTTTTCTATCTTGATGGGTTGGTGTTTATTCCCTCTATCGCACAATTAAAAATTGGCGATCCATTTGAGGGGAAATTTTATGACGAGATAACTTGGTTTAACCAGGCTTTCAGTGATCGTTATCAACACAATGCCACTGAAATTGATAATTGGATGCTCAATAATTTATGTTCGGATGCCGAGCGGAAATTGATAGAAATAAACAAAAATAATCAGCATAGCCCCGCCTCATTAATCCTGCGAAAACATTACTTTGATTTTGTTGGGCGTACTCGGTTTGCTTGGTGCTGGTTTCAGTCGAATCGCGAGTCTGCTCCAATGTGGAAAGTATACGGGAATCAAGGGGTTGCAATAAAAACAACCATTGGAAACTTAAGTGTATTATTTGAAAAGACACAACGGAGTTTTATCTTTGGAAAAATGACTTACGTGGATTACGAGGCTGATACAAATTTAGACCCCTCGCTACGAGGATACCCATTTTTATTGCGTCCATATTTTTTGAAACGTAAAGAATACGAATCTGAAAATGAGGTTCGTTTTGTTACAGCAGCAAGTGAGCGGGTAGAAAGAGGAGGTGTTTTGATAAAGAATTTGAATCCTCAAGGTTGGATTTCTGCCATCCGACTTTGGCCTGGCCTGACATACGATGAGGAACAATCTATTCGGAAGGCAGTACATGCTTTTTTACCGAACATCGATTGCCAAAAGTCAGATCTGTTCACCGACTCAAATAATGAATTCGCGTCGCTCGATTTTGATATAGAGGAAGCGAGTGATTCCGAATGGAAAACTGGAGAAGACGGAATTCCTCAGAGTCTTAAGCAATTATAGGTCAACGCATCCTATTGTTCTTCCTCCTCCCCTTAACGGGGAGAAGGATTAAGGATGAGGGGTGAGAAAACGGAGAGGCACAATTTATGCAGATGTCTGCTCCCCGCCTGCCGCATCTTCTTTGTCTTCACCAATAACTGGCGCGATCGCCTGCAATTTGTCGCCGGCTTCAAGCTCGATGAGCTTGACGCCTTGCGTGTTGCGCCCGGCCTCGCGGATGCCGTTCACGGAGATGCGCACCATCTGGCCCTTAAACGTGATCTGCATGATCTCGTCGTTGTCCCGCACGGTGAGCGCGCCAATGACTGCCCCGGTCTTTTCATTGGTTTTCATCGTGATGATGCCTTTGCCTCCACGCGATTGAATGCGGTATTCCTCGAAGTCTGTCCGCTTACCGATCCCGTTTTCACCCGCGACCAAAAGTTTCGCGTCTGAAACGACAATGGCCAGCGCCACGACTTCGTCGCCCTTATAAAGATCGATGCCGCGCACACCACCAGCGGGACGTCCCATCGAGCGAGCGTCCTCTTCATTAAAACGGATGCTCATGCCATCGCGCGTTATGAGCACGACCTCGTTTTTGCCGTTGGTCAATTTGACATCGATCAACACGTCTCCCGGTTCGATGCCAATGGCGATGATGCCGCCTTTGCGCACGTTGCCAAATTCCGCCAAAGCAGTCTTTTTGACCGTGCCCTGCTTGGTGGCGAAGAAAATAAAACCTTCCTGTTCCCAGGTGGTATCTTCCTTATTCGCATCGGTCCTGGAAAGCACGCGAATGAGCGCAGCGACGGTCTCACCCTGCTTCAATTCCAAAATATTGGCGATGCTGCGGCCTTTTGCGGCGCGGCCCATATCGGGGATCTCATGCACGCGTTCCACATACACGCGTCCCGTGTTCGTGAAGAACATCAGGTAATCGTGTGTGCTCGCAGTGAACAGATGCTCGATGAAATCTTTGTCCTCCTCCGCGGCGGCTTCGCGCGTTGTCATCCCGATGACTCCTTTGCCGCCGCGCCGTTGCGAGCGATAGCTGGAGACATTCGTGCGTTTGATGAGACCGTTGTGGGTCAGCGTGATGATGACCCCCTCGTTAGCGATAAGGTCTTCGATCGCGATCTCGCCTTCATCCGGCACGATCTGGGTCATGCGTGGTGTGGCATACTTTTCCCGGATGACCTTCAACTCGTTCTTGATGATGGCCATCACGCGCGATTCCTTGGCCAGGATGTCGAGCAAGTCCTTGATGCGTTCGAGGAGTTCTTTGTATTCGGCTTCGACCTTGTCGATCTCCAACGCGGTCAATTGGTACAGGCGCAATTCCAGGATGGCGTCCACCTGCCGCTCGCTCAAGGCGTAACGGCCTTGTTGCAGCCGTTCCTCGCTGCGGAGCAAGAGGCCCCAGCGTTCGACTTGTGTTTTGGTCCATTCGAATGCCAGCAATTTTACCCGCGCTTCATCACGCGTCTTGGATTTGCGGATGATGGCGATGAACTCATCAAGGTTCGCCAGCGCGATCAGATAACCTTCCAACAATTCCGCGCGGTCTTCGGCTTTCCTCAGTTCAAAACGGGTCCGGCGCAGGATCACCTCGCGGCGATGATCGATATAGCAATTGATGATCTCTTTGAGATTGAGCGTCTTGGGTTTGCCGTGGTCGATGGCCAGGGAATTGACACTGAACGACACTTCCAGTTGCGTGTGTTTGTAAAGATTGGCAATGACCACCTTCGGATTGCCGTCGCGCTTGAGTTCCATCACCAACCGCGTGTTCTCGTCCGACTCATTGCGCATCGCGGAGATTTCCGTGATGATCTTTTCGTTCACCAGTTCGGCGATCTTTTCTTCGAGCGCGGCGCGGTTGACATTGAAAGGGATCTCCGTGATGACCAATTGCTCGCGGTTGCCCTTCAGTTCTTCGGAACCGACGCGCCCGCGCAATTTCACGCTGCCTTTGCCGGTCTCAAAATAATTTTTGATGCCTTCCACGCCGCAGATCATTCCCCCCGTCGGGAAATCCGGGCCTTTGATATGCTTCATCAACTGCGCGATCGTGATGTTCGGGTCGTCGATCTGCGCGCAGATGCCGTCGATCACTTCGCCCAGATTGTGCGGAGGCATGTTCGTGGCCATGCCGACGGCGATGCCGGTGCCGCCATTGACCAGCAGGTTGGGGAAGGCGGACGGAAATACTGTCGGCTCCGTCATGCGCTCGTCGTAGTTGGGGACAAAATCCACGGTGTCCTTGTCCATGTCCTCCATCAACGCCGCGCCGAGATGCGTCAGCCGCGCCTCGGTATAACGCATGGCCGCCGGTGGATCATTTTCGATTGAACCGAAATTGCCTTTGCCGTCCACGAGTTTCTCGCGCATCGCCCATGGTTGTGCCATGTGCACCAGGGTGGGGTAGATGACCGCTTCGCCGTGAGGATGATAATTGCCGGAGGTGTCACCGCAGATCTTGGCGCACTTATAATGTTTGCGGCCCGGATAAAGTGACAACTCGTGCATCGCGTATAGGATGCGGCGCTGCGAGGGCTTCAATCCGTCCCGGACGTCCGGCAGGGCGCGCGAGATGATGACGGACATCGAGTAATCGAGGAACGAGTTCTTGATCTCGTCCGCAACGTTGATCTTGGCGATTTTCTCTCCCGCGGCGAACAACGGCGTGTTGCTCACCGGCAGGCTTCCCGGGTCTTTTTTATTTTCGTCAGCCATTTTAAATCTTTATAGGTAATTTTTCAGGTATCACTGGCACGTTTATCATCCGGGCTGCCGCATGCATTCGTGCGTCAGTTGTGCACAACGGAAAATCCTGTGCCAGGTCACACGTCGCTAGATGCAATGCATCCAACGAGCGGAGCGGCACACCCGGATGGCAACTGCCAATCGTTTGCGCCGCTTTGCGTAATGTGCGGTTGTCCAACTCATATATTTTCAGGACGTTCTCTGCGATCATCGTCGCAAATTTGGCTTCCGCTGCCGCCCGTTGCGCAGGAGTGATTGTTCCGGTGCGTTCTTTTCCGCATAACGCCGACTTCACTTCGACCAGCGCCAACTCAGATGTCGCCAGGATATGGCCTCGAAGTTCCCGGTCAAAATATGCCGCATCCGGTTCGACCGTCAGCAGTTTTACCAAAATGCCCGTGTCCAGATACATATCACCATCCGCGCCCGTCGCGGTCAGCACGAATGATCTCATCTGCGAATGGTCCTTCCGTCTGCATCGGCATGGATTTCAGATGCTCACCCATTCCCGTGAAAACTTTTCGCGCCTCGCGCTTTGTCACCGGCGATAATACGGCTTTCGGTTTGCCATCGCTGGTGATGGTCACTTCCTGCCCCCCCGCCACCAGGTCCAGCAATGCCGAAAGATGCGCCTTTGCCGCGCGGACATTGATGATTTGTCCCACTCCCGGCATGGTTGCCACTTCGCGCATGACCATGGGGCCTGCCGTTTCTGGTTCCATTTTTAAAGGACGCATACGTTGTTTGTATAATGGTGTTTTCTTTTTCATTACCGTCTACTTTCTTAATGTAGTCTCATGTGACTACATACTCAACCATTTTCTTTTATACGTCCAAATTCCTGACGTTTAAGGCATTATCCTCGATGAATTGGCGGCGCGGTTCCACTTCTTCACCCATCAGTTTCGAGAACATCTCTTCGGCCTCAATCGCATCGGTCAAATCGATCCGCAATAATTTGCGCACCGCGGGGCTCATGGTCGTTTCAAAAAGTTCTTTGGCATCCATTTCACCCAGTCCTTTGAAGCGATAGATCTGTATCCCTTTTTTGCCGACTGTTTTTACGCCCGCCAGGATTTCCGGGATGGAGAACAGCGGCGTCACCGTCGCGCGTTCGCCTTCGCCCTCGATCAATTCGAACAGCGGTTTGTCCTGCGCCGCATAATGCTCCACGGACAATCCTTTCCTGGAGAGCTTGCCCAGCAGGTCGGCGATGGCTTTGCTTTCCAGATGCAGGTCAGCTTCGATCGCCCGGCGGATTTGGTTTTTGGGCTTATCGGACTTTTCCGTCTTTTCGCCGTTCTCGCTGAACAGATCACCGTTCTGGTCCTTGAACTTCTGCACTTCATCGAGGTCTTCAAAATAATGCACCGTCTCGTCGTTGCCTTCGCGCACTTTGATGAGATGCACCGGGAACGTCCCTTTCTTGCTGCGCTTCTCGACGTAATCGCCGAAATCGCCGCCCTGGCGTCGGATGAATGTCGCGTACTTGTCGAGCGACTCAAGCAGTCCTAAAATTTCTTCCAACTGTTTTGGCGCCACCTCGTGTCCGTCCGCGAGATTTTTTAACTTCACCTCTTCCGTTCCGTTTTGCAGCAGGATGCGGTTGAGCTGCGCGTCATCATCCACGTAATCGGTCTTCTTCTTGCGCGTCACCGAGTAGAGTGGCGGCTGCGCGATGTAAACGTATCCGTCCTTCACCAGTTTCGGCATCTGGCGATAGAAAAACGTGAGCAACAACGTGCGGATGTGCGAGCCATCCACGTCGGCATCGGTCATGATAATGATTTTATGGTAACGAAGCTTATTGATGTCGAACGCACCTTCACCCTCGCCGTCGCCGATGCCTGTGCCGATGGCGGTGATCATCGTCCGGATTTCGTTGTTCTGGAGCACCTTGTCCAATCGCGCTTTCTCTACGTTGATGAGTTTACCGCGGATGGGCAGGATGGCCTGGAACTTCCGGTCGCGGCCCTGCTTGGCCGAGCCGCCTGCGGAATCACCTTCGACGATATACAACTCGGTATTCACCGGGTCGCGGTCGGAGCAGTCCGCCAGTTTTCCCGGCAACCCGCCGCCGGTCAGCGCGGATTTGCGGACGGCTTCACGCGCTTTGCGCGCGGCCTCGCGCGCGCGGGCGGCATTCAACCCCTTGTCAATGATACGCTTGGCGATGGGCGGATTGGCGTCAAAAAACGTCATCAGGCCTTCATAAGTCACGGAACCGACGATTTTTTCCACCTCCGGCGAAAGTAATTTCACTTTCGTCTGCGACTCGAATTTTGGGTCGCTGTGTTTCACTGAGATGACCGCCGTCAAACCCTCGCGCACGTCGTCGCCGGTGATCTGCGGGTCTTTCTCCTTCAGCAACTCGTTCGATTTGGCGTATTGATTGATGGCGCGTGTCAAAGCCGAGCGGAACCCGCTCAAATGCGCGCCACCGTCGGGATTATAGACCGTGTTCGTATAGCACAACACCTGGTCGTTATAGCTGTCGTTGTATTGCAGCACCACCTCGACGTGGACGTCGATCTGCTTGTCGTCCAGTTTTTCCGCCGACTCTTTGGCGAATGCGATCGGTTTGGGATGCAACGGCTCTTTGTTTTTATTGAGCTGCTTGACGAACTGTTCGATGCCGTCTTTGTAGAGAAAGGTTTCCGGTTTCTTGTCCGTCTGCCGTTCGTCCGTGAACACGATCTCCAGCCCTGAATTCAAAAATGCCAGTTCCCGCAACCGTTGGCCCACGATGTCGGCCTTGAATTCGATGGTCTCGCGAAAAATTTCCGGGTCGGGCTTGAACGTGATTAACGTCCCCGTGCCCTTGGTTTTGCCGATCACATGCAGCTTCTGGATCGTCTTGCCGCGTTCGAATTCCATGTGATGTACTTCGTTGCCGCGCGAAACCTCCACCTCGAACCATTCGCTGACTGCGTTCACGCACTTTGCGCCCACCCCGTGGGTGCCGCCCGAAAATTTATAACCGCCCTGGCCGTACTTGCCGCCGGAGTGCAGCGTCGTGAGCACCAACTCCACGCCGGGAATGCCGTATTGCGGATGGATATCCACCGGAATCCCGCGCCCGTTGTCGCGGACGGAAATGGAGCCATCCACATGGATGGTCACCTCGATTTTGTCGCAATGGCCGGCCAAGTGTTCGTCCACGGAGTTATCCAGCACTTCACTGACACAATGATGCAGCGCCCGTTCGTCGGTGCCGCCGATATACATGCCGGGCTTTTTTCGGACGGCTTCCAGACCCTCGAGTTTGCCCAGTTGCGCGGCGCCATAACTTCCTTTTATCGCACTTTCAGAGACACTTTTTTCTTCGGTTGAATCAGCGTTTTTCGCCATAAAAAATGGGTAAAACCGGCACCGTTTTTCGACACCGGAATATGCCAAAAAGTATAAAAAAATTGGCCATTTTTAACAATGTTTATTTCCCCTTTTTTTGGCACAAAAACACCATTAGTTGTGCGGATTTCACTTGACGGTCAAATAGGTTGTGGTGTCATCTCCTCCACCCGTGGTCCTTTCCCGCGAGCAACTTTTCGTGCCACTGAAGCAGTTTTTCGGCTTCAGTTCCTTTCGCCCATTGCAGGAGGAAATCATCTGCGATTCGCTCGCGGGACGGGACGTTTTTGCCGTTTTGCCGACGGGCGGCGGGAAGTCACTTTGTTTTCAGCTTCCCGCTTTACTCAAGCCGGGACTCACCGTTGTCGTCTCGCCACTGATCGCGCTGATGAAAGATCAAGTGGACGCGCTGCATGCGGCCGGCGTGGCGGCGACATTTTTGAATTCATCGCTTGCCGCCGGTGAATCACGCCCGCGACTACGCGGCTTGCATGCCGGCGAATTCAGGCTGCTTTACGTCGCGCCGGAGCGTTTGATGCTGTCCGGCTTTCTCGAAGATTTGAAAAAATGGAACGTGAACCTGTTCGCGATTGACGAGGCGCACTGCATCAGCGAATGGGGACACGACTTCCGCCCGGAATACCGGCAATTGTCGTCGTTGCGGGAGATTTTCCCTGGCGTGCCAATGATGGCGCTTACCGCCACCGCCACCGAGCGCGTGCGCGGCGACATCGTTCATCAGCTTCACCTGAAAAACCCCGCAACCTGCGTCGCGAGTTTCAACCGGCCAAATTTGACTTACCGGGTTGAGGCGAAGTCGGGCGCTTACGAGAAGGTCCTTTCATTCATCCGCGCGCGGCCAGGAGAAAGCGGCATTATATACGTTCAAGCACGCAAGACCGCCGACGGCATGGCGGCCAGGCTTTCCCTCGACGGCGCGAAAGCATTACCCTATCACGCAGGGATGGACCCCGACGACCGGACGAAAAATCAGGAGGCGTTTCTTCGCGACGAGACGCGGGTGATTTGCGCAACCATCGCCTTTGGCATGGGCATCAACAAACCGAACGTCCGCTTCGTGATTCACCATGATCTGCCGAAGAACATCGAGGGCTATTACCAGGAAACCGGACGCGCCGGACGCGACGGGCTGCCGGCCGAATGCCTCCTGCTATTCAGTCCCGGCGACCGCGCGAAGCAGATGCGGTTTATAGACGAAAAACCGAATCCGCGGGAACGCGAAGCGGCCCGCGCGCAACTCGATCAGATGGTTCACTATGCGGAAATCGCGACGTGCCGGCGAGAATTTTTGCTGGGCTATTTCGGTGAGAAATTTTCAGGCAACTGGGGTGAGGAGGCTCAAACTAAAAAAACGAAAATTAATCAGAGCCTCCTCACGTCGGGTGCTGCGAACGAAACAGGATGTTCTGCCTGCGACAATTGCCTTTCGCCGCGAGCGACCTGGGACGGCACACTCGCGGCTCAGAAATTTCTCTCGTGCGTCTATCGCATCCATGAGAAAGGCGGATTTGGGATGGGCATCCAACATGTGGTGGAAGTGCTATGCGGCGCGGGCACTGAAAAAATCCGCAAATTCGGCCACGACAAATTGTCCACCTACAACATCGGCGCCGACGTATCGCGCGCCGAATGGGGCGCAATTGGCCGCGAATTGGTGCGGCTCGGCTTGCTCTTTCAAGACCCGGAGAAATTCAACGTCGTCGGGTTGACCGATGCCGGCCGCGTCGCGTTGAAATCGCGCCGGAAAATCACTCTCACCAAACCTGTGGCGGCGACTGGGCCGGCAAAACACAGCATTGGGGAAATTGCCTGCGACGAGGCGTTGTTTGAAAAACTCCGGGCATTGCGGAAACGGCTGGCCGATGAACGCGGGGTGCCGTCCTACATCATTTTTTCGGACGTGTCGTTGCGGCAAATGGCGCGGTTTTACCCGATAAGCGCGCGGGATTTTTCGCGCATCAGTGGCATCGGCGAGAAAAAGCTCCAGGAATTTGGTGAACAATTTATGCGCGAAATTGCCCTGCATTTGCAGACAAATGCGCGCCAGACTTTCGCCGACGATTCGTTCGCCGACCCTTGCTCGCCCATGTTCCGCAAGTCCCGGCTCACCGATACCGTGCGCCAGACGGTCCATTTTTTCCGGCAAGGCCGGACTGTGCCGGAGATAGCCGGTATGCGTGGCGTGAAAGACGGCACTATTTACGCCCATCTGGAAGAGGCCATCCTTGCCGGCGAGGCGATTGACGTGAATGCCTTGGTTTCCCTTGAAGTGCAACGCGAGATTTCCACCGCTTTTGAGAAGCACGGTTTCAGCAGCCTTGGCCCCGTGGTGGAAGCACTGGGCGGTAAATATGGCTATGGCGAATGCCGTATTGTCCGGGCCGCGACGCAAAGCAGATAAAGGTTGTGGGGGCTGAAGTATTCGCGCTCGCCGCAATGGCAGCGAAAAAATTTCCGCCAATTCCAAATCCACTCGCTTTTTTAATCCATGAACTCTATTTTCAACCGATGTCTTTGACACAAAATTTTTTGGCCCATCCGGACCGTTTTGTCCGCCGTCATATCGGGCCAAATGCCGAAGAAACCTGCGAGATGCTCGCGCTTCTCGGCCACAAGAATTTGGACGAATTGGTCAACGCCGCCGTGCCCCAAAAAATCCGGCTCAAAAAGAAGTTAAACCTGCCTGCCGCTAAAAGTGAGTTCGATGCGGTGGCAGAATTGAGGAGGGTTGCTTCCGAAAACAAAGTCTATCGCTCATTCATTGGCCAGGGCTATTACGATTGCATCACGCCGCCGGTCATCCAGCGCAACGTCCTGGAAAATCCCGGCTGGTACACGCAATACACCCCCTACCAGGCGGAAATTTCACAGGGCCGGCTTGAAGCTCTGTTGAATTTCCAGACAATGGTCACTGACCTGACTGCGATGGACATCGCCAATGCCTCGTTGCTAGACGAATCCACCGCCTGCGCCGAAGCCATGATGATGAGCCATCGGCTCAAAGGTGATGATGCGCGGAACACATTTTTCATTTCTGAGAATTGCCATCCGCAAAATATCGAGGTCGTCCGCACTCGCGGCATTGCGCTCGGTGTGGAGATTGTGGTCGGGAATCACGAGACATTTTCATTCAACGACAAAGTTTTTGGGGCGCTTACCCAATATCCGGACACCTTTGGAGCGATTCATGATTATTCAGGACTGGCGGAGAAGGTCCATGCAGCCGGAGGGATGCTTACAGTAGCCACCGACCTGTTGGCGCTGACGCTCATAAAGCCTCCCGGGGAATTTGGCGCGGACATCGCCGTGGGCAGCGCACAGCGATTTGGCGTGCCTCTGGGTTACGGCGGACCGCACGCGGCGTTTTTTGCGACGCGCGATGAGTTCAAGCGCCAGATGCCGGGGCGCATCGTGGGCGTTTCCAGGGACACGCGCGGAAAGCCAGCTTTGCGTCTGGCGCTCGGCACGCGTGAGCAGCATATCCGTCGTGAGAAAGCCACCAGTAACATCTGCACCGCGCAGGCGCTCTTGGCGAATATGGCTTCACTCTATGCGTGCTATCACGGGCCGGAGGGATTGAAGGAAATTGCTGAACGGATTCACATTCTTGCCGACGGATTTGCCGGAGAGATTGCGATTGATAAGTTAACGTGGAAATATGGCAGTTTCTTCGATACGGTCTCTGTCGAATGTAAATCGGCTGATTTGCGGGACGAGATTGTCCGACGCGCGATAGAGCATTCGATCAATCTTCGTCCTCAAGGCTCAAATCAAATTATCGTTTCCTTTGACGAGACCTCCACTTTGGAAACCGTAGTTGAACTGGTTTTTATTTTTACAGGCAAGAAATGCAAGTCAGCCGATATCGTTTCAAACGTCGAAAATTCAACATACATTTTCCAAGGCGAATTCGGCCGCACTTCAAAATTTCTTGCGCACAACGTTTTCAATTCGTACCACTCCGAAACTGAGATGCTTCGTTACATCAAGCGGCTCGAGTCGCGCGATCTTTCGCTGACGGCTTCGATGATTCCGCTGGGTTCCTGTACGATGAAGCTTAATGCAGCGGCGGAGATGTTCCCTATCTCGTGGCCGGAGTTTGCGAAGATCCATCCGTTTGCGCCCCTATCGCAAACGCGCGGGTATCAAACTCTTTTTCAAAATCTGGAGAACTGGCTGAAAGAATGTACCGGATTCGCCGGCATCTCGTTGCAGCCGAATGCAGGTTCACAGGGCGAATACGCCGGCCTTTTGGTCATCCGTGCATACCATGAATCGCGTGGTGATGCGCATCGGAATATTTGCCTGATCCCAACCTCGGCGCACGGCACAAATCCCGCCAGCGCGGCAATGGCGGGAATGAAGATTGTGGCCGTGGCCTGCGATACGAATGGGAACATCGATATGGCCGATCTTCGTGCCAAGGCTGAGGCGCACAAAAAGGAATTGTCCTGTCTGATGGTCACCTATCCCAGCACGCACGGTGTGTTTGAGGAGACGATCCAGGAAATCTGCGACATCATCCATGCCAACGGCGGGCAGGTCTATATGGACGGCGCAAACATGAACGCGCAAGTTGGCCTGACGTCGCCGGGGTTTATCGGCGCGGACGTGTGTCATTTGAATTTGCACAAGACTTTCTGCATCCCGCACGGAGGCGGCGGGCCAGGCGTGGGGCCGATTGGTGTGGCAAAACATCTGGTTCCGTTTTTGCCGGGACATCCATTTTTTACTGTTCGCCTGGGAGAAAACAATTCCCATAAGAACATTGGTCCCATTTCCGCCGCGCCATGGGGCAGCGCGGGTATCCTGCCGATTCCGTGGATGTACATCGCCATGATGGGGGAAGACGGACTAACCGAGGCGACGCAATACGCCATCCTGAATGCGAATTATATCTCCAAGCGGCTCGAAAAACATTTTCCGACGCTTTACCGCAGCAATGGATTGGTGGCGCACGAGTGCATCCTGGATTTGCGCGCCTTCCATACTGTGACCGCCGAAGACGTGGCAAAACGATTGATGGACTATGGATTCCATGCGCCGACGCTTTCCTGGCCGGTGGCCGGCACGCTGATGGTGGAACCGACCGAGAGTGAGTCGAAATACGAGTTGGACCGGTTCTGCGATGCAATGATCTCCATCCACGCCGAAATGACAGCGGTGGAAAGCGGGGCGGTGGATGAGAAAAACAATCTGCTCAAAAACGCGCCGCATACGGCGGACCAGGTGGTCAGTGATAGTTGGAGCCGGCCTTATTCGCGCGAGCAGGCGGCATTTCCGGCGAAGAGTCTGCACGATTACAAATTCTGGCCACACGTCTCACGTGTGGACAACGTTTTTGGTGACCGTAATCCGGTTTGTTCCTGCGCGGGGATGGAGAATTATTCTGAATGAAATTGCCCGCGGACAGCAAAATTACCGATGCAAAGGTGACTGAATACCTGCTCAAATTGCGTGACGAAGACGACAAATCGAAATTCCTTTCCCGGGCTGGTTATACTGCTGCGTGCGCCGGACAATTACTTCAGGATTTGCGTAACTTGCTTTCGATTGAAGCCAATTTTGTCCAAAAGACAGATTATGGTGACAAGTACCGTATTTGTGGCACATTGAGTGGGCCGAATGGGTGCAAGTTGCGTGTGATAAGTATATGGATGATTGAACGCGCGACCGGCAAGACAAAATTTGTAACTCTTTATCCTGACAAAAATGAAATTTGAAATGTTTAGCCGCATAGCGTTGAAGACTGACGTCCCGGAACACGGTTTGTGTCGTGGCGATTTGGCGACCATCGTTGAATTTCATCCGGGAGTTCCTGGGCAGGAACCCGGTTACAGTCTTGAGGTTTTCAACGCCATCGGCGATACCGTGGCGGTAATTGCACTCGGCGAATCGCAAATTGAATCATTGCGCGAAAATGAAATTCTTTGCGCAAGAACTTTGGCGGCATAAATTCTTCGACGATCTGGGGGGAGGTGGTTGTGCTCTCAGTTTCAATCAGCGGCCAGTTCAGCCTGGATAGCAGACAATTCCGCGCGCGGTTCATCGGAAAGATGTTTCATTTGGTTTGCGCGGCGATACCAATAGCGGGCGTTGCCCAGGTCGCCTTCGATCTTATGTAGTACGGCGTGGATCCATGCGGCGGTTCCGTCTTCATATTGCTGGACGACTTGGTGTGCGGCATCCCATTTGTCATTGAGAGAGAGTTCAACGGCCTGGAGTAATTCGTCTTTCGGCGCATTCATAATTTTTTCACAGCGGCGTTCACTGCGGCGACCAGCGCATTGGCGCGGGTGGGCAGTGAAAAATCAGACGGCGCCTCCAGGGTATAAGTCTGACGCGTCTTATGGGTGATGAGATGGAACGCCTCTGGCCAATCGGGACGGTCCGCGGGCTTGATATTTGGACGCACAATCCCATTTTTTGCCGGGCGGCCTTCAATCATGTCTGAGCGGTCAATCGGGCAAACTTTTTCAACGGCTTCAATCATCGCTTCCGCAAAGGATTCACGGTTTTCGGGATTCTGTTCGTAGAGATAAAAGCCGTGCGATTCCCAGTCTTCATGTAGCATCAGGCACAGATCGAATGACGGCTGGTGTTCCAGCCAGTTGATATGCGCGATGATTTCATCGGCAATGGGATTCAAATATCCGCGATTGAGATCGAGGCCTTTGGCATTTGTGCGGAGATTTGATTTGAAACCAATGGGGTTCAGGCAGGGACAAAGCCACAGTTCCAGGTTTTCCGGCCAGGCGTTCTCTTCCAATAATCTCAAAGCGGCGAGGGGACCAGCAGGTTCGTCTCCGTGGATGCCGGCGGAAATATAGACGCGTTTGGCGTCGGGCGAACTGGTCAGCCTGCGATGCAGCGCGAGCAATTTGAATTCGCCGGTCTCATAAAAAGTGTTAGCCACCCATCCGTGTTGCTGTGCCGCAGCCTCAACTTTTTCGTGGAGGGCGTGGATGTCGATGGTCTCACCGAAGTAACCACCGATGTTTTTGCCTAGTTTCTGCACTGGAAAACCTCACGAAAGACGCCAATCACTCTTATGCGATGTCGTTTTCCAGCACGATGCGATAGCGGGCTTTGCCGGCGCGCAAATGTTCCATCGCCTCGTTGACCCGTGACATGGGGAATTTTTCGATGGTTGGCGCGATTTTATGACGCGCGCAGAATGCGAGCATTTTGGCAGTGGTCGCCGGGCTGCCCAGCGGAGAACCGGAGATCGACTTCTGGCCGGGCAACAAGGCGAAGGCAGGAACGGGAATCGGTTCCGGCACCGCGCCAACGATGTGCAGGCGGCCTCTGGGAGCGAGCGAATTCATGATGGCAGCCCAATCCAAAGTTGCGTTCGCCGTGACCAGGATGAAATCGAGCGAACCCGCCAGCTTTTGCATCTGCGTGGAATCGCGGGAATTGACAGTGTCGTGCGCTCCGAAGTTTAGCGCATCCTGCCGCTTGGAATCGCTGGAGGTGAAAGCCAGCACCTCGCATCCCCATTTATTTAGAAATTGCAATGCCATGTGGCCCAGGCCGCCGATGCCGATCACGCCTACCCGTTGGGTTGGTTGCACGCCACATTGAATAATGGGATTGAAGACGGTGATGCCGCCGCAGAACAATGGGCCGGCCTTGAGGGTTTCGATGGCCGCCGGCAACGGGCTTGCCCACAGCCAGTGGCAGCGCACGCGATCAGCGAATCCACCGAAACGGCCAATCATGGTCTGTTCGACTGTCGAACAGAGGTTGTGATCGCCTCCCAAACATTGCGGACAGGAAAGGCAGCTTGCTGAGTACCAGCCCAGCCCGACGCGGTCGCCTACTTTGACGCGTTTGACCTGGTCACCGATGGCGACGATTGTGCCAACCACCTCGTGGCCGGGCACAAATGGGTAGTTGGTCATGCCCCATTCGTTGTCCAACATGGAGAGGTCGGAATGGCAGACGCCGCAATGGCTGACTTTGATTTCGACTTGTTCCCTGCCTAAAGAACCGGGATCGAATTCAAATTGGGTGAGAGGTTTTCCTTTGGCAGCGGCAGCGTAAGCTTTAATTTTAGCACTCATTTTTTATGTAGGCTGGCACTGAAATCGGATTCGGGCAAGTGAAGAAAATGTTACTTACTTTGGGCCAGATGCCGGGACTGCCTTTTCAAAGACGTTATTCGCCGGGACGGCGTGGACAGCCCATCATCGGGCAGGTATTCCCGAAGGAATGAGGGTTTGTCATGGCGACCGCCGCGCTGGTAATCGGCCCACAACGCTTCCGCGACTTGACGCGCATTCAGTTTGGCTTCGGTGGTGAGGAATTCAAAAAGCCATTCCATCAAACGCGCCAACGCGATGCCATCAGTGCGACCGGCACGGGCATGAAGCCATTCGCTCAAATGCATGAAAGCGGTGAAAGGCGAAGGAGCGTTCTCCCAGATCAGTGGCGTGGTGGCGACAAAATTGCCACTGTTGCCGACCATATCCCAGTAACGGGCGAAGCGGCGTAGCTTTTGCATCGTCGCAAAATTGATCAGTTTGTTCTGGAGGATTTCGTAGGGCGGATGCGGGTTATAGGCCATCTGCCATTCGGCATCATGGCGGACAATGGGTGTGCCGCGGAGACGTTTCAGGATGCCTACCTGGATCTCTTGCGGGCGCATGGAGACAAGTTGGTCGAAGCCGCTGGCAAAACTTTCCACCGTTTCACCAGGCAGACCCACAATGAGGTCCGCATGGACGTGAACGCTTGTTTCATTGCGTAAAAAGCGCAAGTTATCCGCGAGCCGGTCATAGTTTTGCTTGCGGCTGATAAGCTGGCCGACTTGCGGATTGAAAGTCTGGATGCCAACCTCGAATTGAAGTGAGCCTGCGGGAAAACACGCAATGATCTCGCGCAGGGGATCCGGCAATCGGTCGGGAATCATTTCAAAATGATAAAAATTGCCGGGTCGATGACGTTCGAGAAAAAATTCAAGGATGGCACGGCTGGTGGCAAGATTGAGATTAAAAGTGCGATCAACGAATTTGAACTGGCGCACACCACGATTGAGCAGTTTCTGCATCTCACCAAGAAACTGTGCGAGGGGAACCGTGCGCACGGGAACATCGAGCGAGGAAAGGCAAAATTCGCACGTGAATGGGCAGCCGCGAGAGGCCTCCACATAGATGATGCGGTGCGCGATGTCGCGGTCGTCATAAAATTCGTAAGGCAGCCTGAGCTGGGAAAATTCCGGCAAAAGGGCGGGGACAATTTTAGCAAGTTGGGGTGGGCGTGCTTGCAGGCCGAGTAATTCACGGCAAACTTCGGCGAATTTCAAATCAGCTTCGCCGGTGATGATATAGTCCGCAAGTTGGACGATGGATTGCGATTCCGTCTCGTGGCTGACTTCGGGGCCGCCGAGAATGATCATCACTTCCGGTCGTACGCGTTTGATCGCGGCAACGACTTCGGTGGCTTCGGCGACATTCCAGATGTAGATGCCCAGGCCGATGATTTTGGGGTCGTATGCGAGCAAGGCTTCTGCGATGTCCACGGGACGTTGGTTGATGTCAAATTCCGCAATGCGTGCGCGCGGTTGGAGGTCGCCGAGGTTGGCGAAGAGATAGCGCAATCCGAACGCGGCGTGAATGAACTTCGCGTTGAGGGTGGCAAGGACGATGTCCGGCATCTCAACAAAACTATCCGCGAAGAGAGGGTTACGCAATGACGGGGTTATCTTGCGGTGGCGAGGCTGGTTTCGCAATTGCCATTTCCGCATCCACACCCATCTTCCTGATCGCTGAAATGACTATCCCAGCTTGGGTCCAGGCCGAGGTCTTTGAGCATCTGCAAATCTTTTTCCACGGGCTGGTTGAGTGTCGTGAGATAATTTCCGACCATGAGAGCGCTGGCGCCGGCCATGAAGATCATGCTCTGCGCGTCGCGCAGGTTCACAGTGCGTCCGCCAGCGATCATGATCTCCTGCCGGGGCAGGATGAAACGGAAACAGGCGATAGTCTTCAAGATCTCCAGCACGGGCAGGGGAGTGTTTTTCTCGAACGGCGTGCCGGGGATAGGATTGAGGATGTTTACCGGCACGACATTTGCGCCGATGGCCTTTAGCTCAAACGCCAGGTCGCAGCGGTCTTCACGCGTTTCACCCATGCCGATGATGCCGCCGGAACAGATTTTGATGCCCGCTTTTTTCAAGTAACCGATGGTTTCCAGCCGGTCGTCGAATGTGTGAGTGGTGCAGGTCTGCGGAAAAAAGCGGCGCGAGCTTTCGAGATTATGGCCATAGCATTCCAGGCCTGCTTCTTTCAAACGGTCGGCGACTTTTTGCGATTTGATGATGCCCAATGAAGCGTCGGGACGGGTTTTGCCACCGGCTTTCAATTCTTTGATGCGGTCGCAGACTTCATCCAGCATGGGGCCTTCGTTCAGGCCTTTCCAGGCAGCGACGAGGCCAACGGCAGTGATGCCGTTCTTTTTGGCTTCATCAGCGGCTTCGAACACAGGTTCAGGATCAACAAAACCATAACGCGGCGAGCCGGTTTGATAAAAAGAGGACTGAGCGCAAAAACTGCAATTTTCGGAACAAGCCCCGGCCTTGGCATTGACGATGGAACAAAGGTGGATCTTGTTGCCTTTGAAATGTTCGCGGATGCGATTAGCCCAGGAAAGCAGATCCAGAATGTCAGCGGAATTTTCGAGGTTGAATAGAAACATCGCCCCATCGCGCGAGATAGTTTCGCCATTGAGGGCGCACTCTCCAAGCATGGCAATCCGCTGGTGGTTTGTTGCGTCAACCTTCGTCGCTACCATGGTTGACAGGGTAACGCACGCCGGCTTTTTGGCAAGCAGCGTTATTGCGGAGGTTGTGGCACCTTTGAAGGCAGCTTCTGATTGAGGTAGAGGGCAAGCGACTCGATCTGCATGTCGGTGAGCGGGCCACCGTCGCTTTGCGCAAACGCCGGCATGAACGAGCCGGGTTTGCCGTGCGAAATCCACGTGCGCCAGAAATCCGGATTGGTCGGCACTTTTAAATTGTTCAAGTCGGCCACGAAGGTTGCGCGATGTTCCGCTTCGTGACAGATGGCGCAATCGGCATCAAAAAGCGCTTTGCCGTATTTGCCATCGCCGTTCTTCACATGGCAGGTGGCACAATCGTTCTGGAACACCGCCTGGCGATCGATTTTGGCAACGGCAATCCCGTGCGCGCGGTCTGCCTCGGTCATGGGCGTTTGCACGGGCTGGGAGATAGTGATCTGCAGGAGCAATTGTTTCATGCCTTTATCGGTCTTGAAGGTGACGGATTTGAAGAATGTTCCCGTCTTGCCTTCGACATTCACCGTGATCGGAATCTGTCCGCTGCCGCCAGAATCAATCGTCCACGGAAGTTTTGGCAATTGCGCAGTGGTACAGCCGCAAGAGGGATGAACATCCAACACGGTGACTGGCGTCGGCATGATCGAATTCGTGACCCAAAAAACATTCGTGACAGCGGCGGATTTGATGCGAGGAAAATTCGAATTAAATCTTGGTGATGCCAAACGAGAGGACACCGTGTTGGTCATCAGGGTTTTGTTGACCTGCATGGCGACATTGGTGAAGGTGAACAAAAAGTGCGCCTGCGCAGTATCCGCCGGCAGGTTAGTGCTTAGCATCACACTGTTCCAATTCAGCACGCCATCAGGCAATGGATCGTTTTCATGCGAGGTGTCCGGCACATAGACCGGCTTTGTAGCTACCGGAACATTGGAGGCCCGCCCGGCAAGAATCACTGCATAGCAGAAAACAATCAAAACGGCGGTGAAAAATATTGCTCGTGGCAGTTTCATGTCATTCCACGTTACATAGTTCAGTGAGGATTGGCGAGACGAATTGGAATGAAATCGATCAACGCGAAGCTATCACCGGCGTGTCAGTCTCGTAAGTAAGTCCGCCATAGACCTGAACAAATTCGTCCAATGGCATTGCAAAAATGCCATGGTCCGTCGGATAGCCATAAGCCAATCCTGGCGGCCCGGCTGGTTTGAAATGGTTTCCCCAGGGGTTGAACATCGTTACCTGACGGGTGACGGTGTTATATCCTAATACGCCATAAACATGGCCATGGATCAAACCTTTGGGCAGGGTTTTGGTTCCCCCAATATTGGTAGCCATCAATTTATGTTCACTGGAAAGTTTGGAGAGCATCTCATTCGCCCGTTCAAGGCCGTTTTGCGGGTCCTGTCGCAACCAACGCGCAAATGAAACTCCGGAGGCTTTATGTCCGCTCAATAATACGATGACTGGCGCATAATAACCGCCATGCCCGATGAAATCCGTAGGAACATCATCACCGGGCTGAATGTCTTCACCGGTTTTCTTTTCTTTGGCCTGTAAGGCGATTTGTGCATAAGCCTTTTCCAGGATGGAAAGCCACACTCCATGGTTATGGCCTTCGCTTGCGCCCATGATGAGTTCCGAATCGGTCGCCGGGTCGACGATCACCTGTCTGCCGCTGCCGAATTGAATCTGATAGGTGCCATCATTTTGCTCATGGATCATTTGGCGCACAGCTTCGGGATGCTGAAAGACAAATGCGCCGATCACGGCCAACAGGTAGCAGTCCCCGATGCCACCCTGGTGGAAGGTTTGCAGATTCGGGTCGCCCGGAGCGAAGAGCGCATGATCAATGGCGATAATGTGCCAGGCCTTGCCGGAAATATTCTTCTGGATCTGCGGATTTTCGGCCAGGGACAAGGTTTCCTGCAAAGTCAGGATATTTGTTTGAGCCTCATCATCGATCTGCAGGCGCCGGTGAAGCACCACGGCTACAGCAGCATCACTTCCACGGACGTTTGGGTCTTCGATGACGGCATTAAGCTCTTTTAAGTCGAGCACGCCGTCGTGGTTGCTATCCCACTCCAAAAAGAGTGAAGAGAACAATTGGCGAAAACTTGCATTCTCCTGGTCTTGATTGAGCTGCGGTTTGTGTTTTGGCGCGGCATGGCAAACCGACAGGCCCGTGGCCAGCAGGATTAAAACAAGAGTTTTATACACGATATCAATGGAGCGAAAAGCCATTGTCTGGTCAAGCGAAACATCACAGGCGGTTTAATGCGCTCAAAACGGCGCGCACGGACGCCAATTCGATGTTCGTATCCACGCCGGCTCCCCAGCGTGATTTGCCATCAGGTGTTTTGACCTGGATATAAGATATGGCTGCTGCGGTTTCACCGCTGCTCAAAGCGTGTTCGCTGTAATTTGAGATCTCAAAGCGCACGTCAATCGAGCCAAAGCCATGGACGAGCGCAGCGAGCGGGCCGTTGCCCTGGCCGTTGAATTCAACAGTCTTTCCATCGCGCAATAACTTCGCATGGCATTTGACGACGCCGTTTTTGCTTTCCGTCTCAAATGTCTTGAGCTGCCACGGTGAGTCGCGCTCGACATATTCTTTCCAGAACATCTGCTTCAACTCTTTGCCGCTGACTTCGCGGCCGAGTTTGTCCACTGCATCGTTGGCAATGGGGCCAAACTCGCGCTGCATGTCTTTGGGCAATTCGATGCCGAATTCGCTTTCGAGCAAATAGGCCACGCCACCCTTGCCGGATTGCGAGTTCACACGGATGACTTCCCGGTACTCGCGACCAATATCCGCGGGGTCGATGGTGAGATAGGGCACGTCCCAGTGCTCGCGTTTGTTTTCCTGCCACTCATTCAATCCCTTGCGGATGGCGTCCTGGTGCGAACCGCTGAAGGCGGTGAAGACCAATTCGCCCGCGTAAGGCTGGCGGGCAGGTACCGTCATGCCCGTGCAACGCTCATAGACATCGATGATGGAACCGAGATTGGAAAAATCCAACTTCGGGTCGATCCCGTGCATGTAAAGATTCAAGGCCACGGTCACAATATCTAAATTGCCGGTGCGTTCGCCGTTGCCGAAGAGCGTGCCCTCAACACGGTCGGCGCCCGCGAGTAATCCAAGCTCGGTTGCCGCCACACCCGTGCTGCGATCATTATGAGTGTGGAGGCTGACGATGAGCGAATCGCGGTTCTTGATATTGCGGCACATCCACTCGATCTGGTCGGCATAGACATTCGGCATCGCGACTTCGACGGTGTCCGGCAAATTCAAGATCATCTTGCGTTTGGGCGTAGGCTGCCAGACCTCCATGACGGCCTCGGAAATCTCTTTGGCGAATTCCACTTCCGTAGCAGAAAAACTTTCCGGCGAATATTGAAGCATGACTTCGGTGCCTTTGAGGCGTGACAACCGCTCCTTGATCCAGGTCGCGCCGCGCACGGCCACTTCGATGATCTCCTGCTTCGACTTGCCGAAAACCACGCGGCGTTGTGCCGGGGAAGTCGAATTATACAAATGGATGATGGCTTTGTTTGCGCCGACCAACGATTCGACCGTGCGTTCGATCAAATCTTCGCGCGCCTGCACGAGCACCTGGAGCCAGACATCCTTGGGCGCGCGATTTTCTTCAATGAGACGGCGGTTGAACGTGAATTCGGTATTGGAAGCCGACGGAAAACCGACTTCGATCTCCTTGAAACCCGTTTTCACGAGCGTCTGGAACAATTCCAATTTTTGCGAGACATTCATGGGCACGGCGAGCGCCTGGTTGCCATCGCGCAAATCCACGCTGCACCAGATGGGCGCGTGGGTGAGCACGCGGCCGGGCCACTGCCGGTCGGGCAACTTCACCGGCGGATACGGACGATATTTTTTTGACGGATTCTTTTGCATGTTGTCTTTCAGTTGTGGCGGTGGCGTTCCGGTTTTGCAAAACAAAAACCCCACCGCCGGTTGGCGATGGGGTTCGATAAATTTCAGAATGCAATCAGAACCCGACCGCCACGCGGCGCAACAGCAGCAGCGCGTTTAGCAGGTTCAGATTCAAGTTGCGATTCACAAAGCCAAAATAATGGGGTGACCTGCAGAGGTCAAATACAAAACAATCAAATAATGCCCTTGCAGAGGTATCATAAGGGTGCAAAATTGAATCAATCCAATGAGCCGGAAATCATCAGATTGGTATGTGCCGCCATATGTCATTTTCGTATTGGTAGTACCTGTTACCACGCTTATTGCCGGTATGCTTTTGCCTCTGCTTTCTGACTTTAAAACTGGCGATTTGACTGGATTTTTTTACTCAGCGCTGATTTTAGGAGCAGTCGGTACGGTTATACTATTTTTTGCGCGCTTACCTCTATATCGGAAGCGGCAATTTCTAATTTTTGGACCGGCCCAGTTGGATAAATTTCACCGAAGGCTCTATTGGGTGGCTTGCCTGTTCATTCTGATCAGCGTTTTACTAATGGTGCTGATTTGGTTCAGGTTGGGACAAAGTAACCTACCTCTTAGATAGCCAGCCTTTCCGCCACGCGTGAAATTTTGACCGCCTTGCCGCTGGTTTCATCGATCTCGATCAGCGCACCGTGCAAGATGACCCGCTCTTTGGCCACTTCGAACCGCTGGGGCATGGAGGTGAGGAAGCGCCTGATGACCGGCTCGATTTCGCGGCCCAGCACGCTCTCATGGGGGCCTGTAAAGCCGGCATCGCTCAAATAGGCCGTGCCGCCGGGAAAAATCTGTTCGTCCGCCGTTTGCACATGCGTGTGAGTGCCTACGACAGCGCTGACCTGTCCGTCGAGCATCCGTCCGAAGGCGATCTTTTCCGATGTGGCTTCGGCATGAAAATCCACGAAGATGATTTTGGTTTGCGCGCGCAACTTTTTGACTTCATCCAACGCGAGTGCGAACGGGTTTTCCAGTTGCGGCTGCATGAAGGTGCGGCCCTGTACGTTTAAGACGGCTACAGAATGTTTTCCTGCGGGATAGATTCCGCTTCCATGTCCGGGGACGTCGGCGGGGTAATTCAAAGGCCGGAGGAACCTCTTTTCGCTGGCGAGCAATTCCAGGACGTCCTTTTGGTCCCACAGATGATCGCCGCTGGTGATGACATCCACGCCAGCCGCGAAAATCTCTTCCGCAATTTTGGGCGTGATGCCGGAGCCGCCTGCGGAATTTTCGCCGTTGGCGATGACAAAGTCCAGGCGGTGCTGTTCGCGTAATTTCGGCAGGAGTGTTTTTACCGCATTGCGTCCGGGTTGGCCGACAATGTCGCCGATGAAAAGAAGCTTCACGGCGCTAGATTAGCCGGTGGGTGGCAAAAAGGAAATCATCGATTCGTCATAGGCATGCAAGGACGCCAATCATCACCGCGACCAGCCAGATCAGAAGAACGGCCTGCGAACGAGTCAAACCCTGGCGCACGAGCCAATGGGAAACGTGGTTAGTATCGCCGATCCAAAAGGGTTTGCCGTTGAGCGTCCGCGTGACCACAACTTGTGCCAGGTCAAAGAGTGGAATGGCCAACACCAGCAGGGGCGAGAGGACTGCCAGCGGGTGGGGATTCTGTTTTGAATAAAAGTGGGGCAGGAGGGCCATGACCGCGAGGAGGTAGCCGACCAGGTGACTGCCGGCATCGCCCAGGAATGCCCGGGCGTTCGGGAAATTCCATGGCAAAAACCCAATCAATGCGCCGCAAATTAAAAATTCAATCGTTGCCACCAGGTATTCACCGTTGGCTCCCGCGATCAGTCCAAAGAAAAATGCCCCAATGGCGCCGATGCCTGCGCACAGGCCATTCATATTGTCCATGAAGTTAAAGGCATTGATGATGGTTAGCAGCCACAGGATGGTGATGGCATAACTGAAAATCTCGCTATGAATAAATAGTGTGATGCGTTTGCTGGCCACAGTGACAAGGAGGGCAATGAGAAATTGCCCCACAAATTTAGGAAACGGTTTTAATTCATGCTTATCGTCCAGCCAACCGAGTAAAGTGATAGCGATCGCGCCAAAGGAGATTGTCGCCAGTTCCAGTCCGCGACGATCCAATCCATAAGCCAGCAGCGAAGTGGAGGAGGTTTTTACAATCCCAAGTTTGACACATGCCGCACCTAAAAAAATGGGGATCAAAATTCCGGTCAGTACTGCAAACCCGCCGGCGAGAGGAACCGGCTTGTCATGGATTTTGCGCTGGCCCGGGTCATCCACCAGATTTACGCGCAACGACCATTTGCGCCACAGGGGCAAGGTCAGCAGAGACGCCAGGAAGGCGCAGCCAAACGCACCTGCGAAAAAATTAAATGGAAATGTCACGGCTTGATTCCGCTCTCGGCGGCAAGTTTCTGGTATAGATTATAAATGGCGTCTACCATTTTTTCGACGGCAAAATTTTCACAGACGAAGGCAGAGCCTGTTTTCCCAAATTTTTCGCGAAGTGTTGGGTCATCTGCCAGTTGTAAAAGCCGCGTTTTTAATGTCTGCAAATCACCTGGCTGAACGAGAAAGCCGGTCTGGCCATCCAGACAGATTTCGCGCGCGCCATCGCAATCATAGGCGACTACGGGTTTTCCCGCGGCGAGTGCTTGCGGCAGCGCACGAGGCAGGCCCTCGCGCAAGGACAAGTGGGCCAGGGTATCCATGATACCGATATAACGGGGAACTTTTTCCGGAGGAACAAGCCCTACAAAAGCAAAATGTTTATCAACTCCGAGGTTTTTTGCCCTGGCTTCCAACCGGCCACGCCATTCTCCGTCTCCAATCAGCAGGAACTTGGCCTTTGGGCGCTGGCGAACCAACTCAGATGCTGTCGTCAACAGATCATCATGTCCTTTTAACTTGAACAGGCGCGCAATTTTGCCGACCACAAAATCGTCCGGCGCGAACCCGAGTTGCTTTCTTAATTCCAAATCACTTTTTGCCATCAGGAAAGGTTCGAGGGGAAAGCCGCTAAAAATTTTTGTGTATTGTTCCGGTTTGCCGATGCCGGCCTCCAGGTATTGTTTTTTCATCGCCTCGGCAACCACAATGAAATGCGTGGTCATCGGCGCGGCATATCGTTCCGCGGAGCAAAAAACAAAATTGCTCAAACTGTTCTGAAAGGTTCCGAACGAGGGGCCGTGGATCGTGTGAATGATCACCGGAACGCCCGCGCGACGGGCGGCCAGGCGCCCGAGAATTCCAGCCTTGCCGCTGTGCGTATGAACAACGTCCGGGTTTTGGTCGCGGAAGAGTTTCTCAAGTGCTTTCAGAGCGCGGAAATCTTTGACAGGGTGGATCGGTCGGACCAGATCAGGAACGATAGTCAACAAGCCGGGAGTTTTATTGACTTCTGTTTCCAGAGTCCCTTCAGGACCAAAAGTAGGGCCGGAAAGCAATTGAACATCTATTCCAGGTTTTTCACGAAGACCAAGAACCGTGGCGACAGTATTCTCCTGCGCTCCGCCAACGACTAACCGGGTGATAACGTGGATAACACGCATTTTGACGTCCGGACAACGAACGATTGAGCGATTGTATGCTTTGCGCTCATGGCTTCAATGCTTTTAAGCGTTCGGCCACGGTTTTTGCTTCGGCACTGTTGGTATTGGCGTGGGCGAGGTAAATCTCGTAATTGCGGATAGCGTCATTCGTGTCATGTTGGCGCTCGTCGATTTCGGCCAGGCCGTAGGCAACGGGAACAGAATTGCTATAGGTGCTCTGTATCCGCAAATAATCGGTCCGGGCCTCATCCAAATGGCCGCCATCGAGGTTGGCGATGGCGCGGTTGAAGAGCGCGTTGTCATTATTGGTCTCAATTTCCAAAACACGTGTGAGGTTGGCAATGGCCACGGGATAATCTTTCAGTTGTATAGCCGTGTAACCTTTGGCATAAAGCCACGCCGGGTTGGTCGGAGAGGATTCCAACTGTTCATTGATAATCGTCAACGCGTTGGTGAAAAGACCGCGTACGATAAAGATTTGGGCGGCGGCAGCCAGTACGCTGGCCTCGTGAGGATGGTGGGTAATTTCGTCATCAACGAATTTGATGCCATTTGATGAGTTGGATTCCTGGAAAGAGGCGGCGGCGGCCAAAAAGTGAAGCCGGGTTTCATTGGTTTCGTTGAGTGAAAACCTGCCTGGATTCGTTAGCGGAGCGCGTAAAGATTCCATAGCATCCTGCGGGCGATGGTTTGATATATAGGTTTGCGCGAGCAGGAGACGCGCCGGCAAATAATCAGGAGCTAATTCACGAACTCTTTCAAACTGAGCGATGGACTGACGGGTAAATCCGTTGTCGCGTGCCAAACCGATTCCATATACAAAACAAAAATCGGGATCATCAAATGGACCATTGGCGTTCAATACCTGTTGCCAGGTAGCAGATTTTCCAAATTGGTCGGTATTGGCCCGGGAGGGGTCCACTGTTATAGCTCCGCGGGACTGAAGCTTCTGATTGAAATTAAGGTTGATTTGGGCAATGACATTGGCCGGATTCACTTCAAGCGCCGCCTCAAAGTTTGTAGCAGCGCGATCGAATTTGTTTATGCGCTGAAGTTGGACTCCCCAAAAATCGAGACTTCGTGAATAATATCCGCCGGCAAAAAGAGCAGCGTTCTGATTTGCCTGGCGTGAAATATGGAGACGCAATAAAAGGTATTCACCTTCGCTCAGGCCGGCGTCGGGATTTGGCGAAGCAACGATGGCGGCCACTCTCGCCACTGATGGAGCGGCATCATGAGTCCAGAAATCTTCATTTTCTACTATCAGATCCTTGTCCGGGAGTGGTGGTAGCAATGTGTCCGTGGGCAATGTCTTTAATTTATAAACCAGCCCATGAGGTTCGAGATAAAATTGTTCAAAGTAGTAGCCAAAACTGGGATGTAAATAATACAGGTCATTGGTCCGGGACAGCATGGCAAGCAGTTGTATCAATCCAGCGGGATGGACCGAATTGGTATATGAAAGCGGAATCAAATCCGGCCACCGTTGCTGGAATTGTTTGTGCAAATAGTGATGGTAGGCCGGCACGGGTAACGACTCTGTATCCAGTGGGACAAATTCGTTTGCACGACCGTCTTGCGCGAGCGCCGCGCGTACGAGAAAAAGGCGATACACATCATCGCTTAACAGATAGCCCCCGCTTTTCGGCAGGTTTTCTTCGGTCAATTTCGCGAATTGACGAAGCGTGTCGTCGTTGGAGATTTTTATCAGTGGAACGTTCCGATAGATCAGTCCCACGATAGTGATCGCCGCAAGCGCCCAAACGCCGATCACAATGGGTTTATTCAAGAATTGCAGGGGCGGGGTTCTACGGGGCGGCCGTTTCGTGATTTCCGGCTTTCCGAAAACCAGCAAAAAATATCCGGTAAAATAACCGACGGCTAAGGCGCCAAGATAATAAAATGTGAGGAGCGACAAGCCGTTTCCCAGGTTGCGGGGGCCGAATTGCGGATCAAAGGCCATCCAGATGAACACTCCGAGGAAGAATGCCTGCGCAATATGAAGAACAACGTTGGCAATCCCGGAACCAATCTGGCTGGAATCGCCAAAGGTGGCGCTCCAACGAATCGCCATCACCAAAATTGGCAGCAGATATGCCAGGACGAGCGAGACATATTGCAGTGACTGGATCGGATTCAGAATGGATGTTCCGATGGCTTTCAAAACGGCATGAGCCGGAAGCAAATTAAGTTTCAATACCTCCCAAAAGGTGGTCGGTATATTGCTCGATGTCACTGCCAGGAGCGGAAGCAATAAATAAAGCAGCAAACCGACCGTGCCACAGATCATCATTCGTGACACGAAACGCAGATCCAGAATGCCGGTTCCGCGGATCCAAATGATCGCTGTGAAAAACAGAGGGAAGAACCCAATCATGGCCCAGTTTTCCGCCATTCCTGCGCCGTAGATGAATGCCGCCAAAAACAACCGGCTTTCCCGTTCATCAAGCCGGTATTCCAGGAGAGACCAAATCACAAACGCAAATAGCAACAGGTCCAGCATCTCGCCGGAAAAATTTGTCGCCTGTTCCCAAAACGTCAGTTGCAGGCCGCAGACCATCACAGCCAGCACTGGTGGCAACCATGCTGCGGGAATGGTCAGGAACGAAAAGCCGTTTTTTTCACGTTTGCGCTGGGCGTCCGTGCGATCCTGGGGCAATAGCGCCACGGAACGGGCAAGCAAGGCCAGGGTCAAAGACGCGCAGAGGGCGGATAAAAAGTTAAGCGCCAGCGGAACCACGGTTGCCGGCAACAATCGGAATGGCAAAAGAACGAGAAAGGTGATGGGGGAATATACCTGGGGCCTCCAGTCCCAACCTGAAACCTTTGCCACATAAGACAAATTATAAAGCGATACCCAGTGCTGCAACGTCAGGCAATAGACCGCAAAAGCTACTATGGCCAATAGCCACGGCAGGTAACGCGGGACAAAGCTCTTCCGTGGGTCGGTTTTATTTTCGGTCGGCATTTGGGTTTATTCAGTTGAAACTATTTTCGGCGGATTGGCAAGATTTTGTCCCGCGCGCAAATCCGCCACGCACTCGACGTGTTGTGTTTGTGGAAACATATCCAGCGGCTGTACACGCGCCAATTCAAAGACATTATCGGCGCATAAAATGTTCAAATCTCGCGCCATCGTCGCCGGATGACATGAGACATAAATGACCTGCGAGGGCCTCGTTTCCCGCAACAATTCTAAAATTTCAGGCTGGCACCCCTTGCGTGGCGGATCGATCAGGACGGCGGTTTTTTCCGGCGAAAGTTTTTGCAGCAAGTCGGGCAGCGCTTCCTCGACTTTGGCGGAAATAAATTCACCATTGGAGATATCTCTGGAGGCCGCGTTCCGGCGCGCTGCCTGGATGGCGCGCTGGTCATATTCCACGCCGACAAAACTTTTCACGACATCGGCGCTTTCGATGCCAAAGAAGCCGACGCCGCAGTAGAGGTCAGCCAAATGTTCCGCGCCGCCGGAACGCAAAAATTCGCGGACCGTCTCGACCAGTTTAGGCAGCAGAAAAAAGTTGTTCTGGAAAAACGAATCCGGCGGCACTTCCCAGTTTTCCGGTTGCACGCGCAACACCACTTTAAGTCCGCCTTTGGGCGGCGGGTTTTCCCGCACTTCCAGGATCTGCTCATTCAACGCCGGCTCGGAAATCTTGCATTCCTCGATGTCTTCCACCAGGCCGCAATCCCCGCGCACAAAACCGATGTTCAATTTTTGTTCCGGCTTGTTCCATTGGCTGCGGATCATGATGCGATTACGATAGCCATAGGGCGAAGGGCAGGGGATGACCGGCGCGATTTTGTCCGATGGGATCTTCCCGACGCGCTCGAACAAGTCGGTGATCTGTTTGTGTTTGATCCTTAGCTGTTCCGCGTAATCAATGTGCTGGTATTGGCAACCCCCGCACCTGCCGAAGTGAGCGCACGGCGGTTCCACGCGATTTGGGGACGGCTTTTCCACGCGCACCAATTTGGCGCGCGCAAAGTTTTTTTTGACCTCGGTGATCTCAGCCTCAACGGTTTCGCCCACCAGGACAAATGGGACGAAAACCACAAATTCATCCACGCGTCCGACGCCTTCGCCGCCGAAGGCGATGTCATGGATGGTTAGGGAAATCTTGTCGGCGATATTTAAAGACACGGCAAGAGTTTAGACACAATCCGGGCGCAAAAAAGTTTTTTCAGCCGGTAGGCTTGGATTTTTCGGCGATGGCTTCGGAAAAGATGGCGAGGACTTCGGCGCGAGAGACGGAGCCGACGAGGCGGTTTTCCACGGGGTTATTGACCACGGGCACATTGCGCAGTTCGCTTTGGAGAACGACGGGCAGGGCATCGAGCAGTCGCTGGCCGGGGGTGAGGGTCTTCGGCGGCGGGCGCATCAAATCGTAAGCAATGACGCCTTCAACGTTCTGGGACGAGTTGAGGAATTCCTTTAGGGAGACGCTGAATAAATCAGAGTTTGTATGAATTCTGATTTTTGCGGGGTGAACCAGCGGTGGTGAAGCAGAAAAAGGTGCCTGCGAACCCCGGCGGGCAGCTATGGCTCGGACAAATTGAGTTGTTGGGCTGCCA
>DASXYX010000043.1:0-55152 GCA_036502245.1 Verrucomicrobiia bacterium | reverse complement strand
AACATTCAACATTCAACATTCAACGCCCAACATCCAATGAAGTGGCGGGAAGTGAACCTGACTGTTGTCTTACCCCTCCTCTCCGTTGAGGAGAGGAGGAACAGGGTGCGGTCGCCTTCTTTACAAGTAGAAAGCTAATCGGTCTCGCAGTGTCAGCCAGGATGATTTGAAATTTCATGGCAAAGTGTCCAATTCGTTTTGCGGCACAAAGTCATCACGACCGTCTTCGATGTAAAGAAATCGAAGCGTCTTTGTATCGAGAACAAAATCAGTCCAGGCAATCCGCCCCCACCAGACTTCTACGAAAAGGATTTTGTCGCCAATCCATGTGTGATCAACGCGGCCCTGGTTATCATCCATCTCAATTCGAACACGTAAAAAAGGGTATTCCATGGGCTGCTTCGCATTGTGTCAGGCTTTTCTTCTATCATCCAGCGATCATCTGCCACAATCGTTTCTTTAGGCAAGGCAGCTAATTTTTCCAGTTCCGCCTTATTCAAGGAAATGCGAGCGATTTTAATTTGCCGTAAGGTATCCTCCGACACAGGCGAATATGACAACGCCTCGGCTTCTTCTGCCGGATCATCCGGTTTCAAGATATATCGTCGTGTCAAATCGGATGAAGTCGCGCAGCCGGATAGAAACCCACTCAAAACGAGCGCGAAGTAGAGGAGAAATTTAACCTTCATTTTGGCATTAGCGTGCCCATGGCCAGATATATTTCCACGCGACCCAAATCAATGCAGCCACTACGACAATGAGGAATATGCCCAATGCGAGCATGCGCCGCGCTTTGGCGCGATCCGGTTGGTCCCAATACCATGCCACCCAGACGGTGGCTTCATACAGCAGATACAGCGGCACGGCCATGGTGATCTGGGTCAAGACTTCTGGCGAAGTCAGGACCGCCCCCAAAATCAGGTTGATGACGATCATGTAGCGCCACATCGAACGCAACGTGCGGTAACTGAGGACTTCCAGTTTTACCAATGTCAGCAGGACCACCGGCAGCTCGAAGCCGAGGCCCATGCCCAGCATAAACCGGCAGACGAAGCCGATGTAATCCTCCGCGCGCCATTGGAGCGCGCCGAAGCCGAGCCAATTGGAATACATCTGCGATGCCTCAAGCGCGAGGGGCATGAGGATGAAATAACAAAAGGACACGCCAATGAGAAAAAGGCCGCCGCCGACAAGGATCGCCCCAAAAACGTATTTGCGCTCCTTCAGTCTGAGGGCTGGAAAAATGAATGACACGATATAATAAAAGATGAAAGGCCCGGCCAATACCATCCCGGCATAGAATGCCACTTGAAAGGCCACAAAAAAACCGCCGGCAGGACTCAGATTGATGAGGTCAATATTCATCCGTTGCGCTGCGGCAACGGCCTGTGGATCATTGGTGACTTGCCAGCCCAGCACCTGGTTGGTGCCAACAGTCACCGGCTGGATCACGACAGAAACAAAACGATTCGTGCCAAGGTCCAGCATGGCCTGCTGGTCCGATGACAATTCGAAATTGCCCAGGTGATTGGTGCCAAAACTGACCACGGCCACCTGGTTGGTGCCGGGGTAGTGCATGTGGGCGCGTGTCAGCGGCCATTTGATGACTTTGACGACGTAATTTCCCGCGCCGAGACAGGCGATCATGGCCACCACGAGCGTGACCACGCTTTTGATGAGGACCCAACGGAAGTCTTCGAGGTGTTCGAGGAAACTTTTTACAGGACCGCCTTCGGATTCAACTCCCTTATCAACAGGATCGACGGCCATGCGGGGATGGTTCGCCGTCAGGCTTTAGGCGGATTTGATTGCGGAATGGTTTGGGCGGGCTGGCCTCCGGAAGCGACTTTCTGCGCGGGCTTGTCTTCCCCGGCGTTCTGGATCTCATCGGTCACTTCGCGGGTGGCCTTCTTGAATTCTTTGACGCCGGTCCCCAGCCCTTTCATGAACTGGGGAATCTTATTGGCGCCGAAAAGAATGAGGACCGCCGCGCAAATCACAATGATTTCCGTGGCGCCAAGGCCAAATGCTGCCAACATAATATTCATATAACTTTTTCGAGCTGTTTTAAACCTACGCCCGTTCTTAATAATAGTAAAGCGTTAAAACAATTTCAAAAACTTCAGCCGTCCCTCCGGGACTCCATTGGTTTTTGATTTATACCCGCAGTTAAAACTGCGGGCTATTGTCGGTAGCCGCGTTGCGGCTGCAAATCACCCATATCTACTATAGACTCCCGGCGCCGACCGCAGGTTTCAGATCAAACACCGCTCTTGGGATGACAGAGCACAAAATCGTCGCGGCGGTTTTTGGACCAGGCGGCGGCATCGTGGCCCGGATCCGCCGGCTTGTCTTTGCCATAGCTGCGGGTAACGATCCGGTCGGGGTTCACACCCAGCTTGGAGAGCGCTTCACGCGCGGCCAACGCGCGGCGTTCGCCGAGCGAGCGGTTGTACTCTTCCGTGCCGCGTTCGTCGCAATTGCCTTCAACGAGCAGTTTCGTGCTTTGGTCGGCGTTCAGTTGTTGCGCGACCGATTGCAGGCTCGACTGATCGCTGTCACGGATGACGGCGCTGTCATACGCAAAATGAATCGTGTATGCGGCCAGCGCGGCGCGGTCTAAATTATAGTTCGAAAGGTCTCCAGTGCCGGTCTCCGCAATGGAGGTCGAAGGAACCCCTACCTCGGGGTTGTTCATGGGTATTGTGTTTATATTCGGATTGTCACTCACCGGCGGTGTAGGTGATCCAGGAATGTGGGTGAGACCGATGGGTTGATGCCGGCATCCGGTGGAGGCCAGCGTGAGGGCCAGCACAAAGGCCAGCGCGGAAACTGTTGCATTTATTTTCATAGATATTTTACGGGTTAAATTTATGTTACAAACTCAAATCATTGTTGCCATGCAGGCTCGGAATCACTTCCAGAAATTCTGCCAATATCCTTGTATTGTTTGGTAAAAACGTCAAGCACAGACAGTTCCTGCCGGTAATTGATGCTATGGTCATAGATCAATGTCCGCGAGTTGGGCGCCCACGACGGGTTCTGCCCGGTGACCAGTGTGATAGGGGGCTTGCTGCCATCGGCCGGCATGACGCAGATGTCAAAATCACCCATCTGCGAAGTGAAGGCGATCCATTTGCCGTCCGGCGACCAGGACGGCTCCGTGGGATTCAGCACTCCCGAGGTGGAAACACGCTGCACCGCGCCGCCATTGACCGATATTTTGGCCAGGGTGCGGCGGCCGTTGAGCTTGGTGGCGAACAGGATCCATTGGCTGTCCGGCGACCAGCAGGGGGATGAATCTTCGACATCCCCGGTCATGCGTTTGAAATTTGAGCCGTCGGAATTGCAGATCCAGACTTCGGGATCGCCGCCACGGCTCATGATCAGCGCCACGTGCGCGCCATCCGGAGAAACGGAGGCCTTGTCGTTCAATCCGGCGAAACCCGCAAAAACATGGCGTTCGCCGGTGCTCAGGTTGTGATAAAAAATGTCCGGATTGCCGAGTTTGTAAGAGGTGTAATACAACGCCAGCCGATTGGGGACCCAGGCGGGCGCGGCGACAATGGAACTGTCCGAAGTCACCACTTGCGCATTGTAACCGTCGAAATCGGAAACATAGATTTCGCCATCGCCATCGGGTTGCTGGGCTTTGAAGGCGATCTTGGTCTGCCCGATGCCGTTCTGGCCGGTGACCGCCTTGACGATGTCATCGGCGAATGCATGCGCTTCACGGCGGACGTTGGAGCCGACATAACTGCGCGAGAAGAGTGATCGTTTCGCAAATTTGTCGGCCAGCGCGCCGATGACATTGCCGGCATTGCTGCCGGTGATCTGATACTGCGCCTGGTCGGGCGTCACGATGCTGAAACCCTGGACGTACAGGTCGAACTCCAGGACGCGCTGGACATCGCCGGTGAATCCTTCGAGTGAGACGGGGATGGGCGGCGTAAGGCCAAGCACTGAAATATGCTCACTCATGTTTAATTCCCCATTTTGGGAGAATGATGAGCAGGAGATCAGGGTGACGATCGATGTGATTAAACAATGTCTAATAAAAGTTGTTGATTGCGTATTCATTCGCTTATTCGGGTAGCATTAAAGTTAATTGTATAGTTTCGTTCTTTATCAGTTGCGCCATCTGGAAATGGCGCGATAAAAGTCACTCGATCCAACATCCGCTGGACAGCCTGATCCACGTCTGGATCACCGGACGATACACTGATAGCGGATGATATCACGGAACCATCACTTGAAATCCTGACTTTGAATTTTACGGTGACATTGTCGCTGGACATGCCGTGAGGCGGAACCCAGGCATTGTTATATACGCTGGTGACCACGGAACCATAATTGGCATAGGCCACACTGCTGTTGCCAGAGAGATCAATCTTTGTCGATTGAGACAAATTACTTTTCAAACTGGTAAGCGCACTGTTGATGGCGCGGGCATTATCTTGTGAATGGTTCGGCCTGGTGGTTGGCCTTGGGTTCAACGGTTGACCGGTCACGAGATGGGTATCCACCACAATCTTATGGGGTTGGTTTTGTTCCGTGTCCTGAGTGGGCTTTTCCGGCTCAGGTTTGGGCGTGGGGGTGAACCATTTTTTGATTTCGCTTTCAATCGTTGGCTTCGGTGTCGGCGCCGGCGTGGGCTGCACCAGTTTGAGATTTGGCACCGGCTGGGTCTGCTGCGGCTGAACCTGGGTTTGAGGCTGAATTTGTGGTTGAGGCGGTTGCGGTTGTGCCTGCGGCGGAGGCGGCGTGGCACTCTTGACACCACTGTTCAACGCGGCGTCAATCACATTGGCCGGAATCATGTCCAGCACCGGCGAATTATCAACCTTTGGCTCCCGATTAAAAAAGCCCGGACCGAAGACGAGAACGGCCAGCAACAGCAGGTGAAGTCCTGCCGTGACGATGATGCATTTTTTTTGGAGCCGGTTCATGGGTTCATTGAGTCGGTTCGGTTCGGAGTGAGTAACGCGTGATGCCGCTGTGCTGGCAGCCATCCAATAGTGCGGCGACGTTCCGATACGGGCCGTCGGCATCCGCGCGGACATAGACGATCAGGTTCGGGTTGTCGCGAAATTCGCCAGACAATTGCGAAAGCACTTCGCTCAAGGTCATGCGCCGTTTATCGAGCACATACATGCCGGTATTGCTGATATCCACGGTACGGATGTTGTGCGGATTGATCGTTTTGTCCGGCACGCCATTGGCCTTGGGCAGTTTCAGGTCGAGGCCTTTTTCCAACAACGGCGTCGTGATGACAAAGATGATGAGCAGCACGAACGCCAGGTCCAGGAGCGGAGTGATATTGATATCACTCAGCGTGACCAGATGACTGCGTTGTGAGAAGCGTCGCATCTTTATTCGTCGGCTAAAAATTCGGATTCCATTTTGGAAACCAGTTCCTGCGCGAAATTGTCCAGGCCCACCGTGAACGCGCGCAGGTTATGCACCAGCCAATTGTAACCGAACATCGAGGGGATCGCCACCAGCAGGCCGGCCACGGTGGTGATGAGCGCGGCGGAAACGCCCGGGGCCATCGCGGCCATGGTGGCCGAGCCTTGTTGCGCGATATCGGCGAAGGTGCTCATGACGCCCCAAACAGTGCCCAGCAGGCCGAGAAACGGCGCGCCGCTCACGGCGATCGCCAGCAAAATGAGGCCGGATTCCAATTCGAGTGATTCCTGCGCGACGACGTTCTCGATCGCGCGCTTGACGTGTTCCATGTTCTTTAGAGTGACGTTTTGCTTGCGCTGTTCACTGCCCGCGATGCGCAATCTTGCGTCCAATTGCGTGCATCCGGTCTGGTACACCTTATAGAGCGGGCAGCCTTCGACCTTTAGTTTGCGGTCGAAAATCTCAAGCACGACTTTTTGGGAGCGGAACTCTTCGTTGAAATAATAATTGAGTTTGCGAGCGCGGCGCATCTGCGTGGCTTTATAGACCATGGTGGACCAGGCGATGATGGAGAAAATGAGAAGACAGACGATGATCGCCTTTGCTTCGGGCGTCGCCTTGTGCCAGACGTAAAGGGAATCCGCCTGACTGGAAGCGGCTCCCACGACAACAAACATGATGGAGCTCATATACAACTCTTGGTCGTGGAGGAACCGAGGTAGCGTCCAAGCAGCGGAAAACCGAGCCGATTACCGCTACGAGAATTTCTAACGCATTTCAGCCGGAATGCAAGCAATTCTGTGAAAAAAATGCGCGAGCGATTTTGCTCTCAGGCAGAAAGAATGCTCGTTGACAATATGTCAACTGTTGCTAACTATTAGAATATGAGCGCAGCTTTAACCAGTTATTGGCGGAATTTCATCGAGCAGATGGTCAAGTCGGGCCGTTACAACAATCGTTCGGAAGTCATTCGCGCGGGTCTTCGGTCGCTGGAAGAGCGTGAACTTGAGAAAGAGGGGCGTGAATTTGACCGGGTTTTTGCCGGAGGCCGTTCCGGTGAACCGGATGATAAAACCATCAAGCAGATTCTCGCGCGCCAGAAGTCACATCGCAAGACACGCCGATGATCCGGGCTGTCTATGACTGCAACGTGATGGTGTCCGGCATAGGCTGGAATGGTTCAGCGCGTCAATGCCTGAAATTGGTGGCCGCGCGCAGTGTGTTTTTGTTCGTTACCAATGAAATTCTGGCTGAATACGAATCCATTGTTCCCGACACATTAAAAGAAGAAATGCCGGACATGGACCCCGCCCCAAAATTGAATTGGATCCGGGCCAAATCACGATTGGTTGAGCCATCTCCATTGGGCAAGCGGCGCAGCCGGGATTCGAAGGATGATATTTATTTAGCCGGCGCCTTGGCGGCCTCGGCACAATATATAGTGAGTTATGATGCCGATCTTCTAGTATTGGAAAAACCGTTTGGGATCGAAATAATTCGCCCTGCGGAATTTATTCGCCGTCTCGGCCAAAAATCCATGCTGGAATGAAATTCAATTCCAAATCATCTCGACAATACGTTCAAAAAATAAGCTTCGTTTCCGGCGCCGAAATTTAATACAAGAAGTGAATGTCTCGTCTGCGCCTGGTCATCCTGCTGCTCGTGCTCGGCACGCTGGCGGTTTATCTGCCCGTGTCGCACTACGGCTTTTCGCTCTACGATGACACCGATTATGTCACCGAAAATCCCATGGTGCAAAACGGGCTGACCTGGAGCGGCGTCAAATGGGCCTTCACCTCATGGCACTCCGCCAACTGGCATCCTATCACCTGGATGTCGCACATGTTGGATTGCGAGTTGTTCAATCTCGTTCCGGGAGGACATCACGATGTCAACGTGCTCTTTCATATTGCAAACACGGTCTTGTTAATGGTTTTGCTCTTGCGATTGACCGGCGCATTCTGGCCGGCCGTCTTTGTCGCGGCGCTATTTGCATGGCATCCGCTGCATGTGGAATCAGTTGCGTGGATCTCTGAGCGTAAAGATGTGCTGAGTACATTCTTCGCTTTGCTGACGTTGTTGTGCTACACGCGGTATGTGACAGGCCCTCACCTCACCCTGACCCTCTCCCCTCCCATCGGAATGGGAGCGGAGAGGGGACAGCTTGCGAACGCGAAGAATAGTATAAAAGCCGCTAAGCCAGCGGCAGATCCCATTTATCGGTCGTTATTTTATTGGATTTCTATATTGTTCTTCGCGCTGGCCCTGATGTCCAAGCCCATGTTTGTGACGCTGCCATTTGTGATGTTGCTGTTGGATTTCTGGCCGCTGGGCAGGGTCCGGGAGTTGCGAGCTGAGATCTGGTGGAAATTGGTCTTGGAGAAAATTCCTTTTTTAATGCTGGTGGGCGCATCGTGTGTGGTGACGTTCCTGGCGCAACGGCATTCCGGCGCAGTCATTTCGCTGAAAATTGTCCCGATGGAACTTCGATTGGAAAATACGCCCGTCGCCTATGTGTTGTATTTGCAAAAAATGTTTTGGCCGTCGCCTCTGGCCGTGTTTTATCCATTCCCGCCCGTGATGCCAACCGGCGCCGTGGTCACATCGGTCGTCCTGTTGGTATGCATTTCAGCGGCGTCGTGGCTCGCGCGGAAAAAATCACCCTATTTGTTAGTCGGCTGGCTTTGGTTTCTCGGCACACTGGTTCCAGTTATCGGCCTGGTGCAGGTCGGCAGCGCGGCTATGGCCGACCGATATACCTATTTTCCGTCCATCGGCATTTTTCTGGCCGTGACGCTCGGCGTTCGCGATGTAAGCGTCAAATTTCACTTTCCAAAGCATTTCATCGCCATCGGTGCGGTCATTGTCGCGGCAGTCTGCCTGGCGTTGACGCATCGCCAATTGAATTATTGGCGCGACAACATTTCACTTTTTTCCCATGCACTGGCGGTGACCCCGGACAATGACCTCATGCGCCTGAACCTGGGCGTGGCCTATCAGAAATCCGGCGACCAGACGAATGCGATGATCAATTACCGCGATGCTCTCCAAATAAATTCCGACAATCCCATCGGGCATGTCGATCTTGCCAACGTGCTCAGCCAGACCGGCCACACGACGGAAGCGCTGGCGCAATATCAGGCGGCGCTTCGCCTGCAACCCGATTCAGCGGACGCCCATAATGATCTCGGCGCATTGTACGCTCAGCTTGGGCAGTTTGCGGAGGCTCAAAAACAATGCGAGCTGGCGATGCAATTGGATCCCACCGATTGGCACACGCCGTATCTCATGGGCAAGGTCCTGCTCAAACAAGGACACGATGCGGATGCCATTCCCTATCTTCAACGCTCCTGCGAACTGGCCCGGAATAATCCCATCGTCTTGAATTATGCGGGCGAAGTCCTGGCCTCGGACACAAATTCGAGCATTCGGGATGGCCAGGCTGCGTTGTCGTTTGCAAACCGGGCCAATGATCTGACCGGCGGCACGCAACCTGATGTGCTGGACACATTGGCGATGGCGTATGCTGAAATAGGGCAATTTCAAGAGGCGTGTGAAGCGGCTAAAACCGCCATTCAGATCGACACCAATTCGGGTTTAACGAACCAGGAGAGCCAGGTAAGCGCGCGGTTGCAATTGTATGAAAAGAACCAGCCATTCCGGCAATCGTTTGCCGTACCGCCGCAAAATGACGCGCCAAAAGAATAAACTTCGTTTGCCGCCTCAAAATCATTAAAAAGAAGTGATGTCTCGACCACGTCTAATCGCCTTATTGCTCGCCCTGGGCACGATGCTGGTTTATTTGCCGGTCCTCCACCATGAATTCGTCAATTATGACGATGGTGGTTACGTGACGGAAAACACGACCGTCAAAGCCGGGTTGACCTGGCACGGCATCAAATGGGCGTTCACGACCTGGGTGGTCGGCAACTGGCATCCGGTGACGATGCTTTCGCACATGCTGGATTGCCAGTTGTTTGGAGTGAATTCAGGACTGCAACACTACGAAAATGTTCTGTTCCACGCGGCGAACACGGTCCTGCTGTTTTGGTTGTTGCTGATGTTAACGAGCCGGCCTGGGGAAGGTGCTTCAAAATCTGGCGCGCTTTGGCCGTGCGCATTTGTGGCGGCGTTGTTCGCATGGCATCCGATGCACGTGGAATCGGTCGCGTGGATCGCCGAACGCAAGGACGTGTTAAGCACGTTTTTTGAACTGCTGGCGCTGGTGTGTTACGGGCGGTATATAAGAGCAAAAGACCTTCACCTCACCCTGGCCCTCTCCCCTCCCATCGGAATGGGAGCGGAGAGGGAGCAGCTAACGGACGTGACAAATCAGATGAGAGCTACGGAGCCGGCGGCAGGTCTGAATTATCGAGTGATATTTTATTTGCTGTCGTTGTTTTTTTTCGCTCTCGGTCTGATGAGCAAGCCAATGCTCGTGACGATGCCGTTTGTGCTGTTGCTGCTGGATTTCTGGCCATTGAGCAGGGTCCAGGGTCTGGGGTCTGGGGTCTGGGGAAAACTGGTGTTGGAAAAGATTCCGTTCTTTTTGCTGACCGCCGTTTTTTGCGCCATCACGTTCTGGTCGCAGCACGGCAGCGGAGCGATGACCGGGGGCACGCAGTTCCCACTGTATATGCGGGTCGAGAATTCGCTGATCTCGTACGGGCGCTATCTCGAGAAAATGGTTTGGCCGGTCAACCTTGCAGTTATTTATCCTCTTTTAAGTTTTCATCGCGCAATAACTGTGCTGGCTGGCGCGATGGCCGCAGGGCTGGCTCTCATATCATGGGTGGCATGGAAAGAACGTGTACGATGTCCGTATTTGTTGACGGGATGGTTCTGGTATGTCGGCACGCTGGTGCCGGTCATTGGGTTGGTTCAGGTAGGCGGCGCGTCCATGGCTGATAGATATTCCTACTTTCCGTTCATCGGCATTTTCATCGCCATCGCGTTTGGAGTGCGGGATTTGATCGCGCGGTTTCGCATGCGAATTGCGGCCCCGGCGGCAGTTGCGGTCATCATCCTGGCGGTATGCATTGCGCTTACGGAACGGCAACTGACTTACTGGCAAAACAGTATCACGCTCTTCCGGCATGCCATCGCGGTGACACATGACAATGACATCGCCCATTCCAATCTCGGTCTTGCCCTCGAAGGACAGGGCAATCATCAGGAAGCCCTGGCTCAATACCGCGAGGCCCTGCGCATTTCGCCGGACGACGCGGAGATGCACAACAATATCGCCGACCTCTACTATGACATGGGCCGCACTAACGATGCGCTGGATGAATATCACCAGGCGCTCAAGCTGAATCCGCGCGGCAGTTACGCGTGGATAAACATAGGAAATGTGGATGTGGCCCTGGGACGCTTCGACGATGCGATGACCAATTACAATCAAGCCGCGCAACTCGCGCCGGATGACCCGGAGATACCGTTTATCATCGGCAAGACTTTGCTGGCTGAAGGTCATGATTTCGAAGCGGTTTCTCACTTCCGCGATGCTTTAAAACTCGACCCGGACAATTTTGAGACGCTTACCTATATGGCGCGCGTGCTGGCTTCGGATGAAAACCCGCAGGCCCGCAACGGCCCGATCGCGCTGGCGATGGCGGCCAAGGCGAACGATTTGACCGGCGGCATTGAGCCGGTGATGTGGGACACGATGGCGATGGCTTATGCCGAAATGGGGCAGTTCGACGACGCGCAAATCGCGGAGGACCACGCGCTCAAGCTGGCCACCGCTCCGCAATTGAAGGGCGACCTTCCGGCCATGAACCAGCGCCTGCAATTGTACAAAGACAAACAGCCATACCGGCAATCGTTCGTCTCCACGCACCAGATGGAAGTGCCGGGGAAAGTAAAATGACTAATTCCTAAACCCTAATGGTTATACCGCATCAATTAGAACTATGGCCGCAAGTGAGATGCGCGCTTCGCGCGGCTTCGCATATGGCGGCTGTCGTTTTGGGACTGGATACCCCGGGCGGCGCTCGCAGACTCGCTTGCCCGGGGCTACCAGCTTATCACCCCCTTCGGGGGTTTAAATTCAGCGGCTGCGCCGCAGGTATTTCCAAGTCGAAACCAATCACAGGAGTTGGACGGTTACAGTTTTTCTTCAAACGGTCTAAAGAAAATACAATGGCCCATTAGTCATGCAGCAATTTTCGCAAGGTGGTTTTTAGAACAGGATTATTATATGCGCTGGACAAACGCTCGCCCAGCCAGAGCAATTCAAAAATCCGTTTGGCGGGAAAAAATCCGGCAAGCAATTTTGCATTGGTGGATGACGACGGATCAGGTTTAGAAGGTGACATCAAAACAACTTTTGTGCGGCGGTGAAGATTTTTCGGCAGTGCCTCCAGTGTCAGCAGAACATGGTTCACCACACCCAGCTTGTTTGGTGCGACCAGGATTGGCGTGGCGCGCAGGCCCGCGATCAGGTCGCGCGAATCGAAATTCTCGCCCAGTGGACTCAACAATCCGCCCGCGCCTTCAACGACCAAAACATCAAACCGTTTCTTCATCGCGCGGACGCGCGCGAGCACAGCCGGAAGCCGGACGGCTTTCTTTTCCCGGCGCGCAGCGAGCAGGGGAGCGATAGGCGCGCGGAAATGCCACGGATTGATCTCATCGAGCGATAGCGCGCCATCCATCGCTGAATGAAGGTGGCGCGCGTCGTCGCGTCCGCCGGAGCAGACCGGTTTAAGCGCGGCGGCGCTGACATCCTGTTGACGCAAATATTTAACCAACAGACCGGCCAAGACGGTTTTTCCCACGCCCGTATCGGTGGCGGTGATGAAATAAATCCGGTCCATGGCCATATAAAAGGGCAAATAGCGCCCGCGCGCCACTAAAACGTTTGACGCAATCGGCGTAGATTCGCTATGCTGTGCGGCTCATTTAACTAATTTTATCGTGAATATCTCTGTTGAAAATCTGGCGCCGTGCAAGAAATTGTTGCGGGTGGAAGTGGACGCAAAAGCCGTGGACGAAACCTTCGATTCCGTGGCGAAGGATTTCCAAAAGCAGGCCGCCCTGCCCGGATTCCGCCCCGGCAAAGCGCCGCGCGAAATGGTGATCAAGAAATACGACGCCGAGATCAAGGACGAGGCCAAACGCAAATTGATCGGCGACAATTACCGCAAAGCGCTCGAAGAAAAGAAATTGAACGTTCTGGGCTATCCAGACATCGAGGAGATCCAGTTTGCGCGCGGGAAGAGCCTGCAATTTGCCGCCACGGTGGAAACGGCCCCTGAATTTCAACTGCCCGATTACAAAGGCCTGCCGGTCAAACGCCAGGACAAAACCGTGACGGACGAAGACGTGGAGCGGGCGATCAAAATGCTCGCGCAACAGCACGTCAAATTTGAGACCGTCGCGCGCGAATTGAAGATGGGTGATATCGCCGTGGTCAATTACACGGGTTCCTGCGACGGCAAACCGATCACCGACATCGCGCCCACGGCCATGGGTTTGACGGAGAAGAAAAATTTCTGGCTGGATATCGAGCCGAACGCGTTCATCGCCGGATTTGCCGAGCAGATGACGGGCGCCAAAGCCGGCGAGAAGCGGACCATCAACATCGATTTCCCCGCCGATTTCGTGACCAAAGAATTACAGGGCAAGAAGGGCGCGTTTGAAGTCGAGATCCTTGAGGTCAAAGAAAAGGTTGCGCCGCCGGTGGACGATGAACTTGCCAAAAAATACGGCGCTGAAAGCCTGGAAAAACTGCGCGCCGGTGTGCGCGTGGACCTGGAGAATGAGTTGAAATATTCGCAGAAGCGCTCGATCCAAAGCCAGATCATCCGGCAACTGCTCGACCGCGTGAATTTTGAACTGCCGGAAACGGCGGTGGCGCAGGAAACACGCAACGTGGTCTATGACATCGTGCGCGAAAATTCCAAGCGCGGTGTTTCGCGCGACGTGATCGAAAAACAAAAGGAAGAGATTTATACCGCCGCAGGCAAGGACGCGAAGGAGCGCGTGAAGCTGGCGTTCATGGTCCAGCGCATCGCGGAGCAGGAGAAACTCGCGGCTTCGCAGGAAGAAATCCTCAAGCGCGTCCAATCGCTGGCGGCGATGTACCAGATCCCGGTGGATAAATTTGTCAAAGACCTGCAAAAACGGAATGGGATCAACGAGATTTACGACCAGATCACGCACGAGAAAGTCATCGAATTCCTCGAAAACAACGCCAAAGTCGAGACCGAAGCCGCCGCGCAGCCGGCCCAACCGGCCTAATTAACCGTTTGGTTACCTGGACGATATTTCCAGCGTCTTATGTTTGACGAATGACGCTGAAAGCCCCAAAATCAAACGGCACAATGAAAAGAACAGGTATCGTTTCGTTTTTTTTCCTCGCGATCTTCGCGGCCATGGCGCAGACCAACGCGCCGATGGACACGCAATCCGACACGAACGCCAACGCGCGTTTGATGTCTTTGCAGGATTGTCTCCAGGAAGCTTTGGTCCATAACCTGGACATCCAAATCTCTCGCCAGACGCCATTGGCGGATATTTATGATTTGCGCGGGGATTATGGCGGATGGGATCCGACGTTGAAGGCGTCTGGAACGCATAGTTATAATTCTCAGCCCCCGACAATTGCATTAATAGGCACAAACTTTGAGGAATCAGCCTATACCTCAAAATCAGACGCATTCGATTCCGATATTGGCGGAACATTGCCCTGGGGGCTGCAATACGATTTTACCGGAAGCATTTCGCAAGGACAACAAATTGAAACCTTCGCAGGCACCAGCGAATCCAGTAGCGGCGATATTGGAGTACAACTGACTCAGCCTCTGCTGAAGAATTTTTGGATTGATAATACGCGCCTGACCATCCGCCAGGCCAAAGACACATTGGAATCCGACCAGGCGCTTTTTCGCAAGAACGTTATCGGTGATGTCACCGCCGTGGTAACCGCATATTATGAATTGATCTTCAATATCGAGAATGTGGGAGTGGACGAGGAGGCGCTGGAATTGTCGCAAACGCAACTTAGCCAGGACCAGCAACGGGTCGAGATCGGCAGCCTGGCGCCGCTCAGCGTCGAGCAGGACCAATCGCAAGCGGCAACAGACCAGTCCACCTTGATCGCCGACAAGGAAAAATTGTCCGCCGCCCAAAATACGTTGAAAGGCCTCCTGGCGGATACGAACTATATGAGCTGGCATGCCGTGGACATTCAACCGACCGAAACCCTGCAAGCCAAATTGGAGGAATTCGACCTGCAGGACAGTTGGAACAAGGGCATGTCCGGGAATCCGCTATTGGTTATTGATCGGATGTCGGCAGAAAAAGATGGCATTGCTCTTAAATTTGATCGTAATCAATTGTTTCCAGAATTGGATTTGATCGGTTCTTATGGCTATAACGGCGCTGGGCCGCAATATAGCGACTCTTTCGGTGGCATCGACCAGGGCAATGCGCCATTTTACACGTACGGCGCAAAGCTTTCTATGCCTCTTGGTAATATTGGCGCCCGCAACACTGCCAAAGCCGCAAAGATAACTCTTAAAGCGGCCCTTTTGACCCTCAAACAGGAAGAACAAACGGTTATGGTCGATATTGACAACGACATTAAAACGATTCAATCCGACTATGAAAGCGTGGATGCCACCAAACAGGCGCGGGTCTATGCCGAGGCTGCGCTGGATGCCGAACAGAAAACCTATGCCGTAGGCAAAGCGACCACGTTTGAGGTACTGCAGTATCAAAACAGCCTCACGACTGCCCGCTCGCAGGAAATTCGCGCATTGGCGAATTATAATGAAGCCCTCGCCACCCTTGCCCAGGATGAAGGCAGCACGCTGGCGCGGTATAATGTCGATATCGAAGTGCCCCAATAATTGAGTATCATTCGGGAAGTTAGTTTTTTAGCTCGCCCTCACCCAACCCTCTCCCCCTGGAGAGGGCTTTCACCAAATCCGCCCTTTTAGAATTGGAAACGGCTGGATCCACGGACGGTCTTTTCATAAATAAACAAATGTTCTATAGCTGTCCCTTCTCCTGGAGGAGAAGGTCAGGATGAGGTCGGGCTTTAAAAACGCCCTTTATTTCAAATCCAATCCAATTCACCTTCGAGGCATGGCATGTTTTGAACATGATAAAAGGCGCAACCAAGATTTGAAAATCAGTTTTTTAGCTCGCCCTCACCCAACCCTCTCCCCCAGGAGAGGGCTTTAACCAAGTCGGCCTTTTGACAATTGAAATGGCTGGATTCATGGACGGTCTTTTCATAAATAAACAAATGTCCTATAGCTGTCCCTTCTCCTGGAGGAGAAGGTCAGGATGAGGTCGGGCTTTAAAAACGCTCTTCATTTCAAATCCAAGTTCCGCCTCGACAATTAACTCCAGGTGTTACCAAAAATGCCAGGCTCCCTGCCACACGATCCAAATCCCCAAGAGGCAGTTTGTGATAGCGTGCGCCGTCATGGCATCGCCCAGGCGATTTTTGCGCAGCACAAGCCATTGATAAGCCATACCGCATAAAATCCCGGCCAGCCATTCATTGTGGGAGATGCCAAAGATGATAGCCGTGGCAAAAAACGGGAACGGCAAAAACTGATTCAACGGCACGGACAGAAAATTTGGCCGCGCCAGATAACGATAGACGAAAGAGCGATAGAACGTTTCCTCCAGCGGCGGCACCACAAACGTCATCCCCAAAATGTGAACGCCGATAAAAAACCACGCCATGCCCGAACCGCGTCCGAAAGCATCGCCGGGATTCCCCGTGGCGCCGGTTTTGAGCAGGTGCGGATAAAACGGATCGAGCCATACCCAAACCGCAAAAATGACTATACCCACCACGACCGCTTCCCACGAAATAGCCCAACGCATTTCAGAAACGGCTGGGCGCATTTCCCAGATCAGCCATACCCCGGCAAGAGTTTTAGCGAGGTAGAACCATTGGGCCGAAGCCGGGCCGAATTTTCCCTGGAAAAATGTCAGCCCCAGAAAAATCAAAAACGGCGCGACACGCGCAATGACGGGATCGGCGAAAAATTTATTCAGGAATCTCACGCCGTTATACGGTCATTCACCAACGCCCAGTTCTTTTACCGAGCCATCGTCGCTTTGAAAGACGACTTTGTTTCGGGTGATTTGTTTTACCAATAAACGGCCCACATGGTCACCTGCGTAAACGACCTTACCGTTCACGATGGCCGTGGGGAGCTGGGTGAAAATGATCCCCTGCACTTTGGGCCGGTGTTCGGTCAGAAATCCGGATGAGGTGCTTGAATTGTTCGCGGGCGCGGGACTCGTTTCCAGGGATGCCGGAGCAGGGGCAGGGGACGCCGCAATCGGAGCAGGTGTCGCTACTGGAGCTGGAGCGGTTGGTGTGTGTGATGGCGCCACGAGGGCTGCTTTAGCAATCACGCGAGCCGCCGGTTTCGAAGATTTATGCCCGAAGGCCATCCCGATGAATATCCCGGCTGCGACCAAAAGCACGACAACGGCCGCCGGCAGAAACCAGCCGAAGCCGCCCGAGGGCGGGCTGGCCGGCACGGGAGTCATTGGAGCCATCGGCGGCAGTGGTGTCGCTGCCGCAGGTTCTTTGCCCTGCGATTCGTGCGCGCGTTTGAGCGCCTCGTTGATCAGGCTCATAAATCCGGGAGCTTCTGGTTATCGGTGGATTTCTCCTTCCAGTTCGCGGATGGCGCGGCCAACCATGCGATGCGTGATGCGGTCGGCGCGTTCCACGTATCCGGCCAGCAACGCCTTGTCGCAAAGCGCGTTCACCAGCCGGGGAATCCCCTTGCTGTACCGGTAGATGCGCCAGAACGCCGGCTGGCTAAAAGTGGGCATGCCACGCGAGCCGGCGAAGTGCAACCGGTGCTGGATATATTGCGCCATCTCAATCCGCGTGAGGGGCACCAGGTGATAACGGACGGTGATGCGCTGGCGCAATTGGCGCAGGCGCGGGCTGTTCAAGCGCTCGCGCAGTTCCGGCTGGCCCAGCAGGACGATCTGCAACAGCTTGCGGTCGTCGGTCTCGATGTTCGAGAGAAGCCGCACCTGCTCGAGGAGGTCTTCGGTCAGGTCCTGGGCTTCATCGATGATCAGGATGGTTTCCCGGGCGGCCTCCACCTGCTTGATCAAAAATTCACTGATGGCCGCGACGGTATCGAGGCGGTCGAGGTTTTTGACGTTCAACCCGAACTCCGTGGCGATCGCTTTCATCAATTCGTTCGAACTGAGCACCGGGTTCAGGATCAACGCCGTGGAATATTTCCCATCCAATTGTTCCAGCAGGGCGCGGCAGAGCGTCGTTTTGCCCGCGCCGACTTCGCCGGTGAGCTGGACAAAACCTTTGCGCTCGCGGATGCCGTAAAGCAGATGATTCAACGCTTCGCGATGTTTGACGCTATGGAACAAAAATCGCGGGTTCGGAGTGAGGTCAAACGGCGCCTGCTTCAGACCGTAATATTCCAAATACACGCTGTGCTTTTACCAAAAATCGGGACGGGATGCCAACCAAAGGTTTAGAGCGGTTTAAAAAATACTGTAGCCATTCGGGGGGAAGAGATGAGAAGCGGTCTTTTTGGGTTTTGGCGTCGTTTCGGCTCAGTCACAGGGTTTTCAAACATGCTTCTTCGCCGAAGCCTCGCCAAAAACCCAAAAATCCTCGCTCCGAACGGCCACATTATTTTTTAAAGCGCTCTAGAACGCGTCCTGGGGCTGCGGATCCTCCATAGGGAATTCATTCGCGGCCTGGATCATATCCATCATCAACTGAACCATCAGGGCCAGGCCCGTGGACGGAATGATCACGTGTTTGGGATAGAAACCCGGGGAGGTCTCGGTAAGCCGCAAATATCGCCCGCGAATATTTTCGTGGATGATAAAATCGAACATCTTCTCGTTCAACTGGAGCTGTTCAGAATGAAGGGCCTGATCCGCCAGTGGTGATTGCGAGAAATCAGGAGCCGCGGGGGAGGCGATCTGGTCTGAAATCACGATGATCTTCTGTAACATCTGTTTGAACATCTCCAGGCCGGTGGCCGGGACATACAGGCAGGTGAACCTTTGGCCGGCTTTTTCAGTCAGACGCAGCCAGCGGCCCCGCGGATTGTCTTTGAGCGTCAGCTTAAAGCTCTTGTTTTCGATCTGGACGATCATTGATTTGATGATCGTTTCCTTTAGCAGGACGGGGGGGGGCAACTCCACGACGGGGCTGATCGGAAAAGGGGATTGTTCCGAAATCTCCGCCATTTCTTCCATCATTTTTTCGAAAGCGCCCCATCCCTCTGCCGGGATGAAGACTTGTTCGCTGCGATGCCTGCTGTTTTCAATGATGCTGAGAAAGGACTGCTGGTTCTCTTGTTCGACCGCCAGCACAAAATCTTTGTGGTCGATCTGCACCCGGCCCGGTTTGCCGTTGGTCCGAAAAACTTCTGACAGGGTGCCATTGAACTGCCGCAGGCCGGCGGCGGGGATCATAAGGCTGGCAAACCGTTCACCGCTTTTTTCGCTGACTCGCAGAAAACGGCCTCGCGAATTTTCTTTGAGCGAAAGCATCAGGTTGACGTCTCCGAAACGCGCCTGCTCGGTTTTGATGGCGTGCTCCGGCCCCAGAGATCTGAGGTGAGAAGACTGGTATTGGGGAAAAAATAGTGATGGCGCATTCATTCGCTTTAGTTTGTCGCGGGCATTTGTCCGTTGGATTGGCGGACTATTTATAGCGTCTCATCGCCAGGATCAGACCGGCGGCGCCTACTGCGATAAACGTTAAGGCCGAAGGTTCCGGCACGATGACAAACAACCCGTGGATGGCGGTATAAGCCCCAATGCCATCTTTGAGGCCATGCATCACTGCGGAAGCGTTTTGAGCCGATGCGGAGGTTGCGACCGCCAATAAAGCGGCCAGGACTGATAAGTTTTTTTTCATGACTTTTAACTGCAGTTTCTGGTTGTTGTTTACAGATCCCCGGCCTCAATTCTCCCGGCTTTTCGGCGTAAAAAAAGCATACCCAAAATCCCGATCAAAACTGTAAAAATAATCATTTTCCTTTGCCATCGTTTCGCATTCGTGGTTATGCGCCTTGAAGTCCCATTCGGTCAGGACGAAGCATACGCGGTCGTGGAAACGGGTTTTTGAATCCTGTTTCCAATCCGGCTCCACGGTGCTCAGGTTATATCGCATACTTCTGCTTTCTTTTGTTTATCGGGTTGCCTTCTGATTCACTCTGATTTTTTACTTCTCTGATTTAGTGCTCGTTCTCCCCGGTCTATCGTCTGGTTTCTTCTGATTTGCTGGACGGTCTATTCTAAAACACGGATGTATCCCGGCAGCTCCAAATGGTCAAAAGCCCTGCGCCATTTTCCATCCTGGCTGCGATATGCCATGCACTGGCTTCCCAGCGCCTGCACCGTAAAAAACTCAACAAGAAACGGCGACGCGCTGTCCAATTCGTTGTTCAATGGTCCAATCCTGGACTTCGAAACTGCCATCTGATTATTCATTGATTACGTACTAGAGTCTGGCCTGTGCTAATTGGTCACACTCTACGCTAAAACCGGCCGACCCGACAACTGCCCCTTGGGGAAGGTCACTGCTATCAGACAACGGCGGTCGCTACGCCTTTTGAAACAATCCGGCTTCATCCGCCAAACGCGTCAATTCGGCGACGGACTGCACTTCGAGTTTTCGGGTGATGCTGGTGCGATGGAGTTTGACGGTGCGCAGGTTGATCTTGAGATCGTCGGCGATCTCTTTGTTCATTTTGCCTTTGATCACGTGGCCGAGCACTTCAAGCTCCCGTTCGCTGAGCGCGTCAAAGCGCCCGCGCAAACTCTTCAGCCGGGAACGTTCCCGGCGCTCCTGGACATCGCGTTCCATCGCGCGTTGGACGGCGGCGAGCAACTGGTCCTTGGGAGCGCGCTTGGTCAAAAAATCTTCCGCGCCGCCGCGCATGGCCTTCACGCTGGAGGGAATGTCGCCCTGGCCCGTCAGGAAAATGACTGGCAACGGATTGGACGTCCTGGCCAATTCGGACTGCAATTCCAGCCCGTCCATGTCCGGCATTTGCAGGTCGGCGACAACACACCCGCACATTTCCGGGACGAGCTGGCCCAGAAATTTCCGGGCTGATTCGAAGGTCTTGATCTGGTACCCCGTTGCCGCCAGGAGACGCGACATTGATTTCAAGAACGAGTCGTCGTCATCGACAATATACACCACACCCGGATGTCCTGGAGGCGTTGTGCTCATGGCTTTAATTTAAGTCTCAAGCCGTGGCTGGCAAGCCATCCTTTTCAGGTTCAAAGCGCGGCACGGTGAAAATAAAAGTCGTTCCGACGGGAGAATTGCCTTCCGCCCAAATTTTACCTCCGTGCGCTTCGATGATCGTCCCCGAGATCGAAAGCCCCATGCCCATGCCCTTGCGCTTCGTGGTAAAAAATGGCTCGAAGATATGCGCGGCGATGCCGGCGGCGATGCCGATACCGCGGTCGCTCACGGCCACCTGCAGGGTGCCGGCCTTGTCCTGCGAGGCCCGCACCACCAGCAGGCGCTGGTCGCGCGGTTTGGTTTCCATGGCGTCCATTCCGTTGAAGATCAGGTTGAGGAGCACTTGTTGCAGATGCACCCGGTCGCCGAAGGCCGGCGGCAAATGCCCAGGGACTTCCATCGTTAACTTCGTCCCGCGCACCGCGGCATCGGTTTGCGCCAGGGCTACGGTGTCATCCACCAATTCGCGCAGGTCCAACTTGACCGATTCAAGTTTTCGCCGTTTCAACAGGGTCTTCATGCTGTCGATCACGGCGCCGGCGCGCTGGTCGTCCTTGCGGATGTCGGCGAGGATGGCGCGGACTTCCGCCAGATTGGGTTGCTCCTTTTGCAGGTAGATTTCCGCCGCTTCAGTGTTTCGCAGGATGGCGCCCAGCGGCTGGTTCAATTCGTGCGTCAACGCCGAAGCCAGTTGTCCGATCGTGGATACCCGCGACACATGTGCCAGTTCTGTGCGCTGGCGCTGGATCTCCGCCTCGGCTAATTGCCGCTGCCGCCGTTGCATCAATAGTCCCACGATCGTAAGCGCCTGCGCCAACAGACCGGCGCTGACCAGAATGATAAGAAGTTTGTGCTGTTCCCAAAGCGAATGCGGACGGTAAAGGACAGCGGTATTTGCAGGCAATCTTGAATCTTTGATATGCCAGCGTTGCATCGCATTCCAGTCCGTCATCGGAACACCGGTGGAACGGATCTGGATGGGAAGGCGGCCGGTTGGGGTCCCATTTAAGGCGCTCATCGCCATCTTGCCGGCATCGGCGCCGAGGTCGTCAAAATCGATCACGTTGCCGCCCAGCGCGCCGGTGCCCAACAATCCCGCGCCGAGCACATAAACAGGAACGCTGGAAGCCAAAGCCAACGGCCTGAGGATTTGTGAGCCGTATAACCGCTGCCCGGTCACATCGCGTTGGATGGTGCTGAACAAAATGACCGTCCCCGGCATCAGCGATTCCGAATCAACATAAAGTTGGGAGACCGGCTGGTTGGTCCAAAAGTCAAAATCCACTCCGTCCACGGAACGGGCCACGTCCGCGATCCGCGCGACGGTGGCGCGATCAACCGGCGAAACACCGCCGATGACAACCACACGGCGGGTCTCCGGTTGCAGGTGAAAGATAAAATCGATCGTCCCCTGCACGTCAAATCGCTGGATGATGCCGGTGGAATTGGGAAGGGCGGAGAAATTCGTGGTGTCCATGTCATTGATCTCCACGTAAAGCGCAGGGGTATTGGAGAACAAGGCCTGCGGTAACTGTTCGAGCTGCTGGAATTCGCGCGAACCGAACACCATGACCAGGTCAAGGTTTTGGCCGGCATATTTATTTTTGAGATAATTTTTGAATACGTTGTAATGGTTGGGGTTGGGGAACCGCGCTGAATCCAGGCTCTCGGTAAAAAATTCGATGCGATTGGTGCTTTCGTTGAACATTTCAGCCTGTGCCCCATGCTCCATCATCACATTTCCGGGCAGGTCACGCGCCTCTCCAAAAATCATCAGCACGTGTTTTGCCCGCGGACTGAAAATAACGTTGGTGGACTGCGCCTGCGCATCGCCGGCCGCGAAAAACCACAGGGCCAATATCACTGCCACAACCTTTGATAAGAGGCGCAAACTCTGGCGGAGATATGGAGCGGAAGCGTTCATGATCTCATGATCACTTTCGCCGCGCGCACCAGGGTCTTCGCCTCGGCAGCCGTGCCGATGGTGATGCGCAGGTAATTTTCCACTTCCGGATGCACAAACCAGCGGACCAGGATTTTTTTTGCCCGTAACTGTTGCAGCCACAGTTTGGCCGGAAATGCCGGCGGTTCTGCGAGGATGAAGTTGGCCTGGCTGGGGAGAACGCGGAATCCCAGGATGGCGAGCGCATCCGAGAGCCATTCGCGCGTCGAAATGACCTTTTTGAAGTTCGCGCGGTAATATTCCAGATCATCCAGCGTGGCCTCCGCCGCGATCTGGCCCAGGCCGTTGACGTTGTAACTGTCGCGGATCTTGTGAAGCGCCGAAATCAGTTCTTCATGGCCGACAAAATATCCGACGCGCTGGAAGCAGAGCGAATAAGCCTTCGAAAACGTCCGCGCCACGATGACGTGGGGAAATTTCGTGGCCAGTTTCATGGCGTTCTCATCCGCAAAATCAACGTAGGCTTCGTCCAGAACGACCACACCACGTTGTGCGCGGCAAAGCTCCTTCAAGTCTGCGGTTTTATACCCGCAACCGCTCGGCGCATTGGGAGTGGTGACAAAAGTCAGCGCGGCGTCAAATTTCCAGGTTTTTCCACGCCTTAAGTCTGTGACGGAGGGGAGGTCGAAATTGGATTTCAACGGCACGGGATTTTTGGCGGCGCCGTGGATGTCCGCTAGCACTGGATACAGTGAATAGCTGGGCGTAAAATATTGGACGGTGGTGTTGGCCGATTTCAACCGGGATGCCGGCTCGACAAAACAACGTACTGCCAGCGCGAGCAATTCATCCGAACCATTGCCGACGATGATATTGTCCGGTTTGCAACGGTGCAGCTTCGCGAGTTTCTCGCGCAAAGGCTGCGCCGTGGGATTGGGATAGAGCCGCAAGCGTCCGTCGGTGGCCTGCTTCACCGCGCGCAAAACTTTGGGCGATGGCGGGAATGGATTCTCATTGGTGTTGAGCTTGATCAACCCCGCAATCTTCGGCTGTTCGCCATAGACATAGGGGTGCAACTCATGCACCAACGGACGGATCAATTTTTTTGGGTTCATTTCGCGGACCGGATTTCGGCGGAACGTCCATGCGCTCCCAGACCTTCTAACTCCGCAAATTTTTTCACGCCGGGCAGCGCCTTCTTGAGCGAGGCGCGGTCGTATTCGACGATGCTTGTGCGGCGCTGGAATTGATCCACGGTCAATCCGGCAAAGGATGCGCCTGCGCCTCCCGTCGGCAGCGTATGACTGGGGCCGGCAACATAGTCACCCAACACTGTGGGCGAAAGCGGACCAAGGAAAATCGCGCCCGCAGTCAGGATTTTCTCCGAAACCTTGCGCGGTGAGCGGGTCATCACTTCGCAATGCTCCGGCGCAAGCTGGTTCGTGAGCGCGATGGCATCATCCAGTGATTTGACGTGGATGAGGCAGCCGTTGTGTTGCAAGGCGCGCTGAATAAATTGGCGTCGCGCGAGCTTCGGCAATTGCGCGGTGATCTCTTTCTCAACTGCGCGCAAAATTTTCGACGATGTCGTGACGAGCCATACGCGTTCGTGGCCGGAGCCGTGCTCCGCCTGCGCCAGCAGGTCGGCCGCGGCAAATTTGGGATTCGCAGTTTCATCCGCCAGCACTAACACCTCGCTCGGTCCCGGCAGAAGGTCGATGGCGACATATCCGACGAGCAATCGCTTGGCCGCGACGACATAGGCATTGCCCGGCCCGAAAATTTTCTGCACCCGCTGGATAGTGCTGGTGCCGTAAGCCATCGCTGCGATCGCCTGCGAACCACCCACGCGGTAGATCTCCGTGGCTCCGGCCGTGCGTGCCGCGAACAGGAGGGCGGAATTGATGCTGCCATCCTTGCCGCACGGCGTCGTAACGACGATCTCTTTGCAACCGGCAACGCGGGCCAGCGTGACGGTCATCAGTGCGGTCGAGACCAGCGGCGCGGTCCCGCCCGGGATATAGACGCCGACCCGTTGAAAGGCGTCGAATTTCTCGCCCACCGTCGCGCCGTGCGAATTTTTCATCTGCCAGTTTTTGCGCAACGATTTTTTAGCGAACGCGGCGATGTTGTGTTCCGCTTCACTGACGGCTTTGCGCAACGAGTCATCTGCCTTGAGCGAGGCTGTCATCAACTCGGCCTGGGTAACAGGAAGCTGGCTGGCGGTCAATTTCGCGCCATCGAATCGCTCGGTGAATTCCAGGAGCGCGTCATCGCCGCGCACAAAAACGCCGTGCAAAATCTCGCGCGTGCGTTGTTCAATCTCTTCATTGAACAAACTACTGGCGTCGGTGATTTCGCGGAGTTTGGCGGCAAAATTCGCTTCTGTATAACGGGCAATTTTCACTGCCCTATGCTAAGAAAAACGCGCCCCCAAGTCAAAAGGAGGGATTATTGAGCCGGAGGGTCAATGGCTTCCCGTAGAAAACTTGCAAACGATTATGGCTATCACGATCAAAACAACCAAACCGATTCCACAATACATGAAGAAGCGTGGATGTTTTTGAAGAAAATTTTCTAAAAAATTTTCAACTTTCGAATCCGACGATCTGTTCTTCCGTCCATCATCGTCTGATGGGCGTTTCATATAATCTCTATCACGCATGCCCATGCTTGAAGGTTTAGGGATGTGTGTTAAAAAATCAAGCATCCCTTCGCTGAAAGTTCGTGTGCATCTGCGTTCATCCATGGTTAAAAATCTCAGGCCCAATGCCAAAGACTATTCATCTAAAAATCCGTGTGCATCTGTGTCCACTTGTCCCGTCATAGCTTTGGCGACGACGGATTCGTGGTTAAAAAATTTCCTTCCTGGTTCGGGGGGAACGGGCTACCAGCCCGTTGCGGTCGGCAACTTGCCGACCGTGCTGTGAAACGTCTGGGGAGCGCGCCCTCGCGTCGGACATTTCTTAAAACACAACGTCCCTGTTCTCTCCGTTTCCTCTTGTTCAAAATCTTTTGTGTTCTTTGCGTTCCTTCGCGGCTAAAATCTCCCGTCATGCGAAATCCGATCCTCGTCGCCCTTGATGCCCCGACCGCCGAAGCCGCTTTGAAACTTGTGGAAGAACTCGCCCCCGTCTGCGGCGGTTTCAAGATTGGAAGCGAGCTTTTTACCAGCGTCGGGCCGGACATCGTGAAGAAAATCCGCGAGCGCGGTTCGTTGGTCTTCCTGGACCTGAAATTTCATGACATCCCCAACACCGTCGCTAAAGCTGTCGCGGCAGCGACGCGGTTGGACGTGCAGATGATCACCGTCCATGCCGGTGGCGGCACGGAGATGCTCAAGGCCGCGGAAAATGCCGCGCAGGAGACCGCTTTCAAAATGGGGCGCAACCCTCCGCTCGTGCTCGGCGTGACCGTCCTGACCAGCCTCGACGCCGGTGCGCTCCGCGAAGTGGGCCTGGATGTGAACGTGGAATATCAGGTGCGCCGCCTTGCCAATGTGGCGACCAAAGCGGGCTTGCGCGGACTCGTCTGCTCGCCGCTGGAGATCGGTGCGCTGCGAAAAGTCCTGCCCGCACAAGTGCAATTGGTTGTCCCCGGCATTCGCACCGGCGCGGAAAAAGCCGACGACCAGAAACGCACCCTTACCCCAAAAGAAGCCATCACTGCGGGCGCGAACTGGCTGGTCATTGGCCGGCCCATCTATGCGGCGGAAAATCCCCGCGCGGCGGCGGAAAGCATTTTAAAATCACTGAACTAAAACTATGAATAAAGAACAAGTCACCCTCATCGCCACTTTCAAAGCGCGCCCCGGCAAGGAAGCCGAACTGCGCAAAGTCCTGCTTGGATTGATCGTGCCCACGCGCAAAGAAGAAGGCTGCATCAATTACGACCTGCACGTTGATCCGAAGGACCCTTCCAAACTTTTGTTCTACGAAAACTGGACCACCGAAGCGCACCTCAATAAACATGGCGAAACCCCGCACATCCAGGCCCTGCTCAAACGCATCGACGAATTATGCGCCGAGCCGTTGAGATTGGATTACTATCAGAAAATTGGGTGATTGGATCGTGATGAGTTTGATGCCGCAGGCGTCCAGCCTCTTGTCATTGCTTTGGTGAGAGGGATCAAGTGTCTCGCTCAAAACTATTGTGAGCTTGAGGTGTGCAATTTTTTTATTGCGATTGTGAGGTTTGTCCGGGCCAAGCTGTTGGCAGGGTTCAATTTAATTGTTTTCGTGAAGTCGGCGATCGCACCTCTAAAATCGTTAAGTCGCATTTCTGCATTGCCACGGGCAAAAAATATATCGTCTTCTTGCGGGTCCGTATGTAACTCGATGGCTTTTGTGAAATCAGATATGGCACCTTGGAAATCATTTTGGGAATAATATTTTTCCTGTCCTCTATTAAAATACGCAATCGCCATCCCTGGATCGAGTTCAATGGCCTTATTGAAGTCCGCCAAAGCGCCTTTCATGTCATTGAGCGCAAGCCGAGCCTGACCACGATTGCAATAAAATCCTCCATAATGAGGATTCAATAAAATGGCCTTGTCATAGTCAGCAATCGCTGCGGCATAGTCATGGAGCCCATATTTTGACATTCCCCGATGAAGATAAGCATTGAAATCAGCAGGGTTGCGCACTATTTCCGCAGTGAAATTAGTTACCGCCATGCTGTAGTTCCCAGAAAAGAAATTATTGGAGGCAGTATTGTACAATTGATCCAGGTTTGTCTGGCAGAAAGCGGATGCGCAAATTGCGCAAATAATCGCGAATGTCAGATGTCGTTTCATTCCGTCAAATAGACACCGCCGAATACGCTTTTGTATGCGTTGGACCAAAAGGGCTTATCCCTCAAACTTCTTCGCCAGAATGCTCGCGTTATGTCCGCCAAAACCGAATGAGTTGTTGATGATCGCATTGATCTTCAATTCGCGCGCGGTGTTGGGCACGTAGTCGAGGTCGCATTCGGGGTCGGGCACCTGGTAATTGATGGTTGGTGGCACAATGCCGTGCTTGATGGCCATGGCGCAAGCGCTCATCTCTACTGCACCCGCCGCGCCCAGCATGTGGCCGGTAGCGCCCTTGGTAGAACTTACCGCGACCTTCTTCGCATAATTGCCGAACACAGTCTTGATTGCCTGCGTCTCGCAGACGTCGCCTTGCGGAGTAGAGGTGCCGTGAGCGTTGATGTAGGTGATGTCTTCGGGGCGCAGTCCGCTCTGGCCCATCGCCATCTTCATGCAACGCGCCGCGCCTTCACCATTCGGTGATGGAGCCGTCAAATGATACGCGTCAGCGGTATTGCCGTAGCCGACGACCTCGCAATAAATCTTCGCACCGCGCTTTTTGGCGCGTTCCAATTCCTCCAGCACCACAATGCCCGCGCCTTCACCCATCACGAAGCCATCGCGCTCTTTATCGAATGGACGCGAGGCATGCTTTGGATCGTCATTGCGTGTGCTCATCGCGCGCATGGCGCAGAACCCGCCGATGCCGATGGGCACCACGGCCGCTTCCGCGCCGCCGGCGAACATTACCTGCGCATCGCCCATCTTCACCGCGCGCCAGGCCTCGCCAATGGCGTGGTTCGCCGTGGCACAGGCCGAGCAGGTGGCAAAATTCGGGCCGCGCAAACCTTTGTACATCGAGAACAGGCCGGACGCCATGTTGCTGATGAGCATCGGGATCATGAACGGCGAGACGCGGTCCGGACCTTTTGTGACCAGCACGTTGTGCTGCTCCACGGTCGTTTCCAAACCGCCGATGCCTGAGCCGATGATGCAGCCGATCTCATCACAATTTTCCTTGTCCAGTTCCAGGCCGGAATCCAGCAACGCCTGGTGGCCCGCAAAGACACCCAATTGCGAATAGCGGTCGGCGCGCCGGATCTCTTTGGGCGAAGGAAAGGCCGGCTTGGGATCAAAATTTTTGACCTGCCCGGCGATCTGCGTGGCAAACGGCGAGGGATCAAAAGTAGTGATCTTGTCGATGCCGCACTGGCCGGAGATGAGGTTCTTCCAGAAAGTTTCGATGTCATTGCCGACCGGCGTCACCACTCCCAGGCCGGTGATGACGACACGACGTTCTGTCCAATTCGTTGCCATAAAATCAAAGGGCAGCTTCAGCTGTTATCCAGCCAAGCTGCCCCGAAGCGCGTAAAGTCGCAACTATTTTTGGTTCTCCTCGATGTACTTGATGACATCGCCGACGGTCAGCAGCTTTTCGGCCTGCTCATCCGGGACTTCGATGCCGAATTCCTCTTCCAGCGCCATGATCAGCTCCACCGTATCCAATGAATCGGCTCCGAGGTCTTCAATGAACTTGGCCTCGGGCGTCACCTGGTCAGGTTTAACACCGAGTTGTTCGACGATGATGTCTTTTACACGTTGGTCAATAGGTTTATCAGCCATAATTGTGCAATGTTCCTAACTGTGAATACGAAACTCGTCAAGTATTGAATGAAAAAATTTACAATTCAAGCTGTTAATTCTTTGATGTTTGAAAATCCCCAAGGTTCCAAACGTTAACGATTTACATGACCATTCCACCGTCAACTGTGAGCACTTGACCGGTAATATAGCGTGCCTGGGGGCTGGCCAAAAACAGGGTCGCCTCGGCAATATCCTCCGCTGAGCCAAATTTACCCAGCGGGATCTGTTTCAAAATATTGGCCTTCAATTCCTCGTTCAAAACAGCGGTCATATCCGTCTCAATGAAGCCCGGGGCGATGGCATTGACGGTCACACCACGTCCGGCAAGTTCGCGGGCCACGGATTGGGTAAAGCCGATGAGACCCGCCTTGCTGGCGGCATAATTGGCCTGGCCGGGATTTCCGATAAGGCCGATGACCGAGGAGATATTGATGATGCGCCCGGCGCGTTGTTTGGCAAAAACGCGGAAGAACGCTTTGGTCAGGAGGAACGCGCCCTTGAGATTGGTATCGAGCACGGCGTCCCAATCGGCATCACTCATGCGCATGAGCAAACCATCACGCGTCACGCCCGCGTTATTGACGAGGACATCAACCTTGCCGCAGTCAGCCATGATTTTCTCGGAAGCGGCGTTCACGGCAGCCGAATCCGATACATCTACAGCAACGGCCCAGGCCTTGCGGCCCAAAGCGCGGACTTCATTGGCGACCTTGTCGGAATTTTCCTGCGTGCGCGAGAGGCAGACGACGTCTGCGCCCGCACCGGCAAATTTCAAGGCGATGGCGCGGCCGATTCCCCGGCCCGCGCCGGTCACAATAGCGATTTGATTGGCAAGTTGGCTCATTATTTATGATGTAAGATTTATGATTGATGATTTAGGCGGACATAATCGTAAATCATAAATCATCAATCGTAAATTATTTCAATGAAGTAATGGTTGCCTCCAAACTCGCCGCATCCGCCACATTCAACATCTGCACGGATTTATCGATGCGCTTCATGAACCCGCTCAAGGCGGTGCCAGGTCCCAACTCGATGAATCGCGTGAATCCCTGCGCCAACAAATAACGCATCGAATTTTCCCAAAGCACAGATGATGTGACCTGGGCCACGAGTTTGGTAGAGATGTCCGAACCATGCGGCTGCGCGGTGACATTGGCTACGACAGGAACTGTCGGCGCGGAAATCTTTATCTTTGCCAATTCAGCTTGAAGTTTGGGCTGTGCGCTCGCCATCAGAGGCGAATGATACGCGCCTGCCACTGGCAGCGGAATCGCGCGTTTAGCGCCTTTGGCCTTGGCCAGTTCAACTGCTTTGCCGATGCGCTCAGCTTCGCCAGAGATCACGATCTGCCCCGGGCAATTCAGATTGGCCAGCGTCACGCCGGCCTCAGCGCAAACTTCGCGCGTGGGCGCTTCATCCAATCCGATGACCGCCGCCATGCCGCCGCGCGTGGCATCGCAGGCCTCCTGCATGAACTTCCCGCGCTGGCGCACTACGCGCAGGCCGTCTTCAAAACTCATCGCGCCCGCTGCCGTCAACGCTGTGAATTCGCCGAGAGATAATCCGGCAGTGGCCTCAAATTTCAGGCCCGGGACGCGTTCTTTGATCAATTCGAAACAAACCCAGCTCACGAGAAAAATGCCCGGTTGAGCGTTTTCGGTTTTGGTCAATTCAGCTTCCGGGCCGTTGAAACAGATGGAGGCCAGGTCATAGCCGAGCGCAGCATTGGCGCGATCGAACCATGCGCGCGCCTGGGGAAGTTGCTCCGCCAGGTCTTTGCCCATGCCAACGGCCTGGGCGCCTTGCCCCGCAAATAAGAGTGCAGTTTTGCTCATGAAAACCCAAATAAAACACGAAATTGCGCTCCGGTGAAAGGCGAAATTTCAGCCGGCCTTCCAGATGCCCAACCCAACCAACTGCTTCGTGGCCGCTTCCGCCCAACCGCGATTGGCCGCCGGACTGGCCGGGCTGGGATGCAGGATTTGGCCGATCCGGATCTCCAAACCTTCTGCAACCTCCTCGCCCCGCTTCGCCGCAAAGCCGCCAACACCCACCAGCCATTCGGGTTCAAGGATCTCCAATACACGCCGCAGATGCGCGTCGCATATTTTCAACAATCGGTTCTTTTCTGCCGGCGGCAGTTTGTCCGGCGTCCGATTCAAGCCGCTCTGTTCCACAAAAGCCAGTGGGCAATAGTTGACGACAAAATGATCCGCAAAAAATTTATCAGGTGCTCCAAAGCGTTCTTTGAAGAGTCCCCAGAGACGTCGTCCGCTGACTTCGGACTTGATGCAATCAAAACCATCCACCGGCCGTTTGGGATTATAGTGCTCCGGCTTTCCCACTTCCGCAGAGATACCCAGCCAATCCCGGACGGCAGCGATTTCTCCAAAGGGAACACCCGTTTGCACCATCCCGAATGGCCCGGGATTCATGCCTAGAAGGACGACGCGCTTTTTGCCGCCATATCGCTTCAAGTATTGTTCGTGCGCATCCCACGCATAGTCGAGCGGGTTATAGACATGCGTGACCGGCGGTTTGAATTTCAGCGAATCCACCTGTGTGGCAAGTTTCCGCGCCGCGGCAATGAGTTGTTTGGATTGTTCGTTCATTGATTGAGGATAAACAAGAGCGTGAGATGAAGACGGTGCTACTGCGGCAGGGATATTTCATCAATCACCGCTCCGGGATCGACGGCGCGGATCCATAGAGTGTGTTTGCCCGCCGACAATCCCGGCAATGGCACGCGGGCGCGCACATAATTATTCTGCACGGCGAAAGTCCTGATTGGTCCGTTCTCAGTTTCCGTGCCGCTCGAACCCGGCACTTCCACCAGTGTTTGCGCACCGTTATCCACGCTCACTGCTACGCGCAATTTCATGCCCGGAGAGAGCCGGAAGGTTGGAAGAAAATCAATGAACGCCGCCTCATCGCCGCCTTTGCTTGTAAAATCATAGCCGAGGGAAGGAACAGGGATAAGATGTTTTATTAAAGAAATTTCACTTTTGGCTGGCTGGAGGGACATAGCCCGTCCAGACGGCCCCAATCCCTGAATTATACTCCATCGGGCCGAGCCATTGGATTGATGGTCTGCCGTGGCGGCATCACGCCAGGTCTGGCCTGTGGGCGGTTGATCCGTGGCGTTTGCTTCGGAAGGCGTCGATGATTTGTCACCCCACGGCCAGCGCACTTCGCTGCTCCATTTCGTCAGGTCTTTTCCCGTGATCAAACCGGGCATCATGTTGTTCCATTTTCCGCCGGCGATCTTTGTGTTGAAATTGTTCACCTGCTTCTCAAGGTCATTGCGCAGGCTGGTGATTTCATCCTGGTTCGCTGCGGCATCAATGCCAGCTTGCGCATTTCGGTCCGCCAAAAAGATCAGGCCGGTCTCGGTCAAAACGCGTGCGGGGAATCCCACCGTTTCCATGTAAGCGTCACGTTCATTCGTAGAAACGCCGGCGGCCAGCGATTCTTCCTGCGAGAGAAGTTCTCGATACTCCGTTTCCAATTGCGCCGCCCGTTCCGGCGTCAGCGAGAGCGCCCAGGCACGGTCCATCAATTCCGGTTTGTGAATGGTCCCTAAATGATAAAAGTCATTGAGCAGGTCCGCGATGGCTTGCGCGTGTGATTCATCAAAATTCTGCGCGGCGAAGCTGTGGAGAAAGTTGGTCTGTCCGCCGAGGTCGAAACCATCAGGGTCCCATGCCAGCTTCGAATAATAATCGATGCCGATCTCCATCGGCTTGATGTCGCCGACATTCAGCATCCAAAGGGTGCGCGTATTGTTTTGCCACGCCTTGTGAAGCTCCTCCCACATGAGGGCCGGGGCGGTCGTGTTGATCCACGTGTAGGAATGCGGCTGGCCATAATAAGAAATGTGCCAATAGATGCCCGCTCCGCCCGCGCGCGATTGTTCCTGTGGCGAACTGAGCCGGCGGATGTAGCCGAAATTATCGTCCACCCACACAAGCGTCACGTCGTCCGGCACTTTCAGTCCCGCATCATAGATCGGCAGGACTTCTTTGTAGGGCACGAAACATTCGGCGACCGGCCCCCATTGATTGGTGGCATATTGGCTGATCAAAGCGCGCTGGTCGCTGATGACCTGCGACATGAGGGTGAGTTTCCCGGACATGTCCGTGGGCGGCTTTTCCATGGGCGCGTCGTGAATGCCGCGGATGCCCAGCGTCCAGACCGCTTCATCGTCGCTGCGGGCTTCGGCATTGTTCTCCCAATAGGAATGGATGGCATCGCGATTGAGGCTGTAGTTCCATTTGCCTTTTTCGGTTTCGTTCCAATGGACATTGTTGCAGAGCATCGGCTCGCAATGCGATGAGCCGGCCACGATGCCGTACTTGTCGGCGAGCGCGACATTCTCCGGCGTCGCGCCAAATTCCGTTGTGCAGGCGTGCATGGCGGGCCAGATATAGTTAAGGCGCAGGCGTAACATTAGTTCAAAAACCTTCGCATAGGTTTTGGGGCCGATGTTCTTGAATTGGGGGTCAAAGGTCTTTGAGGCCCAAAGATTTAAGCCCCAGTCCTCATCATTGATGAAGATGCCGCGGTATTTCACGCCCGGTGCATCCACTTGTGGCGAAGGAACTTTCACGGTCAGCGTGTCCTGATGTTTCACGCGAACATCCGACCACCAATACCAGGGCGAGACGCCGATTTTTTGGGAAAGTTGCGTCAGCCCGTACGCTGTGCCACGCCGATCGCTGCCAACGATGACCAACGCGCGTGAAACGCCGGGGCAGGGGGCATCCACAACTTGCGAGAGCGTCGCCTCCCAGCGGCCTTTGATGCGGTCAACGTCCTTGAGCTTTCCATCGGCGACCAGTTTGTCGATGAGCGCGCTGTGGCCGAGCGTCCCGGCGATGACCAATTGCGAAGCGCCCGCGATAGCATTTGTCACCATGGGACGATGACCGGTGACGTGTTGGACGTCATCGGCAAAGAGACCGGCGGCCAGTTGGACGACCGGATAATCCCCGGAATCAACCACAATCGCGGCAATGTTTTTGTTGCTAACAATCGTGACGCTATCTGGAGTATCAGACGACGCGTTCAAATTTTTCGGAGCCGAAACGGTTGGGGCGGAAACTGCCGCATGAGGAGATGAGCAGGATGAAAATAAGGCGGTGGCCAGTGATAAGAACAGGATTCGGCGAATTGAAATATTTGCACACATCGTTGGTCTCAAACATGTAAAGACCGTTTGAAAAGTTTTACACTATTCCAACAATGGGGGCAAATCTCTTGCGCCATGCAAGATCCGGACGGGCGCACCACCCTTGCCGGAATACACGAGGCTCCCCAGGAATTAGAAAGTCAGTGCTTTAGCTCGCCCTCACCCAAACCCTCTCCCCCGAGGAGAGGGCTTTTCCCAAGTCAGTTTTTTGAGAATTGGAACCGGCTGGATTCACGAAAGGTCTTTTCAGGAATCAAGAAACGCCTTTGCGCTGTCCCTTCTCCTGGAGGAGAAGGCCAGGATGAGGTCGGGCTTTAGAAACACTGTTCATTTCAAATCCAATTTTCTTTAGGTTCATGGCATGGTCAGTTCCGCCGCCAGGCAACGTTTGCCGGAATATGCGGGGACGCTTAAGAATTTAGAAAGTTAGTTTTTTAGCCCGCCTTCGCCCATACCCCATGAACCCGTGGAAACACAGTCCTTAAATCACGTTCCACTTATTTCTTCACGGGTTGCCAGTGTCGTTTTTGTCGGCGACGGCATAAACCACGCGAGCAACGGCACGGTCATCATGGTGGTCACGATCGTCATAAAAACCATGATGGTGAAGAGGGCGGGCGTGATGATGCCGTCCTGCAATCCGATGGTGAGCAGGACGAGTTCCATGAGGCCGCGCGAGTTCATGAGCACGCCCAACGCGCCGGCTTCGCGCCAGCCGATGCCGGAAGCGCGCGCGGCGATGGCCGACCCGCCGAGTTTTCCGGCAATCGCCACGGCGATGATCCAAAACGCGAAATACCAGTCGCGCGACGAGGAAAGCAGTCCCACATCCGTGCGCAATCCCGTTGCGGCAAAGAACAACGGCAACAGCAACACCACGAGGATGATCTCCAGCCGCGAGCGAACCGCTGATTGCAGGCGCTCGTCGCGCGGCATGATGACCCCGGCAATGAAAGCGCCGAAGATGGCGTGGACCCTGAGCAATTCAGTGGACAGGGCGGAAAACAGGATGACGAGGATGAGGATGGAAAATTCGTTGTAGCTGAGCATCTTTCCGTTGGCGGCGGCCCGCTGCCAAAAGCGCGCCAATGCCGGGCGCACCAAAAAAAACATGACCGCCAGGTAAATCGCCGCGCCGATGATCGTCTGCCACAGGATAAGTTGAACGCGCCCGATGCCTTGTTCCATCGCCACCGCCACGGCGAGCATGATCCACGCGGTCACGTCTGCCACCGAGGCGCAGGTGAGAGCGGCCGCGCCCAGGGGCGTCGCGGTCAGTTTTTTTTCATCCAAAATGCGCGCCAGGACCGGAAAGGCCGTCACGCTCATGGCGCAGGCAAAGAACAGGGTGAATTCAACGAAGCTATGATTCGCCGGCGCATAATCGTGGTACAGGAAAAAAGCCAGGATGCCGCCGCCCAGGATGGGCAGGGCCATTCCCGCGTGGCTGACCACGAGAATCTGGCGAAAGCGGGCGCGCACGTCTTTGAGGTCCAATTCGACACCGACCAAAAATATAAAAAGGATGACGCCGATCTGGCTGAGAGAATTGATGCGGGCGATCCCTGCCGGAAAAACCCATTGGTAGGCTGAGGGCCATAGCCATCCAAAGAGCGACGGGCCGAGCACGACTCCCGCGATCATTTCGCCGATGACTTGCGGCTGGCCAAAGCGCCGGATGATGAGCCCAAAGATCCGTGCCACGGCGATGATCAACGCCGTTTGCTTGAGAAGAATTCCTAGGTCAAAACCCGCCGCCGTGTTTGCCGTTTCGGGAGAAGCCGCACCAACGGTGTGGGGCAGATTTTTGCCATGGAACAGCAATGCGATAAACACCAGGACCGGCAGAATCACCAGCACCGTATAACTGATATAGGGATTTATTGCGCCTGCCCCGCGCCCGGCAGCGACGGCGTCTTCTCTGACGCGTGACCTGGGTTGTTCCTCCACGGATTCCATGCGCTGCGGAGTGTGTTCTTGTTTAAACACATGGCAAGACATTTTTGGGAAATCACCCCACTTTGCGATGTCACCCTACAGAATTTTGACAAAGTATGTACCGCAGGTTTCCCAACCTGCTGTATCGCCGACTTCCCAGTCGGCAGGGCGCAGAAACATTGGGTGATAAGCGGATTTGGAAATCCGCGATACAGCAGACCTGGAAGTCTGCGCTACTCAAAGACCGCCAATTTTTGACCGGATTATATCGCGTGTGAAATTTTTCCGGCTAAACTCCGGCGCATGGCAGACCCATTCATCCATTGGATCGAAGCAAAAGGCATGTGGGCGCCATGGCTCTTCGTGGCGCTGTTCATCGCCGCGTCGTTCCTCATGATCTGGCGGCTGGAGGCCATGAGCGCGCGCGGTTTCGAGGGCACCGTCCTGGGCACACTGGTGATGCCGTACTGCTCCGGCATGGGCAACCTTATCTTTGCGGTCATCCTGGGCATGAGCGGCAGCAAAAACGGAGGGGCCGACGTGATGACGAACAACCTCGTCAACAACGTCACGGACATGACGCTCGTGCTGGGGTTGCCCGCCATTATTTGGGGCATAAAAATCCTGCCTTCAAAGGCGAAGGGAAAAAATCCTCCGAAGAAAAATGCCGGCGCCGCCAAGGTCCAACAACTCAACCGGCTATCCCTGCTGATGACCCTGCTGGCCATCCTGTTTTTTACCGGCGCGGTTTGGGCGCTGGGACGCAAAGGCGAGTTGGACTTTAACGACGGCCTGGTGTTGATCGGACTTTTTCTGTTCTGGCAATGCATCCACGTCTTTGAGGTGCTCAAATCCAACGTGCGCCAGGGAAAATCCGTTTTTGGATGGATGCTGCCGCTGGACGTCCTTCTGCTGGCGGTCGGGGCCTATTGCATTTACGTCAGCACCGACTGGCTGGTGACCTGGCTGCAAAACAGGCAGATCGGTTTTGTCAGCGCCAAACATTTGGGCTGGCTCACGGGCTGGCTGATGGTCTTGCCCAACGCGTTGCTGGCGTTTTATTACGGCTGGAAAGGCCAGCCGGAAACAGTGTACGCCTCGCAGGTGGGCGATTGCCATGTGTCCATCCCGTTTTGCCTGGGTATCTACTGCCTCTACCACACGATGGTGATGCCGGCCTTTTTCCAGGCGGGAATGTTCATCCTGTTGGGAGCGACGGTGCTGCACATTTTGTTCGTGCTCATTTTTGGCCAATTGCCAAAGTTCTTCGGATGGATACTCCTTGCGGGGTACGGATTTTTTCTTTGGAAGGGACTGCTGGGTTAGGATTGTGTCACAGAAATTTACGCGCCAACAGGATGTTGACGGCGGAATTTATATAGGCGATTGCGAAGCGGCCATGGCACAAGCGTAAAGGGCATTGGATTTGAAAAGAAGAGCGTTTTTAAAGCTCGACCTCATCCTGACCTTCTCCTCCAGGAGAAGGGACAACACGTGAGCATTCTTTGTTTTCGGAAAGATTTTTCGACTGAGTCAGGTGTTCAAATCTCAAGCAGTGGACCTGGTTAAAGCCCTCTCCTGGGGGACTCGTTAGAAGCGTTAGTTACCCCGCATTACTAACGGCTCTACTGCGTTTTCCTGGCGAACTGCGTGTCGCCCCAGGAAACGGTCACAGCGTTGGGCCGGATCTTATCGCTCAGTTCGGCGAACGGCACCTGCGCATTGAGCCACTTCGGATTTTTGGCGATGACGTCCATGCTCTCCCTCGTGTTATTGCAGATAAGATAAATGCCGATGCCCAGGACCATGAACGCTTCGAAACGCGTGCCGACCCCGTGCCGCTCAAACGCGAAATCGCCGGTGCCATAGCTCATATCATGCAATTCCTTGCGCAGCGCGCTGATATCGGCGGCAAAATTTTTCAGGAAATCGTCGTTGCGGGGTCCGAGATAGGAGAGGACGCGCGCCTTGTTTTCGGCGAGCGAAATGATGGCCCATTCGTCAAAGACAATTCCGCCGTAGCGCGAATCCATCTGTTTGGCGCAGGCTTTAACAAGATCAACAGCTTCTTCGAGTGTCATCATTTACCTCTGGCCGCAAAAAAACAGATTTGCCCCGCGCAGACAAGGCAATTCCAAAATAAAATTACTGCGCCATGGGCCGCCGGAGGGTAGTGTCCTGATCTGAAGTTGACCGGCATGAAACCAAAAAACAAACACATGAATGCGTGGTTCTGGTATGCGATCGGCGCAGCCGTCTTATATGGCTTGCATCAAGTCTTCACAAAAATGGCGTCCAACGGCATCAGTGACGGCCTGGGCGGATTTGTGGTTGAGGCCAGCGCGGCCCTGACGATTTTAGTTTATTTGGCCTGGCTTAAATTTGGCGGCCAATGGAACCAAACGGCTTCGGCGCCGGGCATCTGGTATTTCGTGCTGACGGGAATCTGCGTGGGGGTGGGAACGCTTTTCTTTTTCCTGTTGTTCCAAAAGGGCGGCCCGCTTTCCGCCGTGCCGATGATCCTGGCGGGCGGGGCGGCGATCATGGCCTTCGCCGGAATCTTGTTTTTTAAAGAACCCGCTTCCTGGCCGCGATTGCTGGGGATTATATTCGCCATCACCGGACTTTTTCTTTTGAAGAAATAGGATTTCAGATCAGGACGCTTTAAAAATTCATTGTTTTTCAGGCAATCCAAAATATATTGTTTGCAACGAAAAAGAGCGCTATGAGCTATTATGAACAGTTGATCAGAAACATGGGCAAAGCCATGAGGAAGCATCCTCGTAGCGTTGTCGCCATGAACTCTGAGAGCTTCAAAGTGGTGGCGACCGGAAAAAATTCCAAAGAATTGAATCGTCGGTTGAATAAGGTGAAGAAAACAGACGGCGAAGGTATTTCAGTCATTTTCCAAAAACCAGGCGCAAATACAGTTTGGATTTTGTGACGATTGTTTATCCAGTTGACCCTAATTTTGGGGGGCGGCCCATCATTATTGCCCGCATTGAATGTTTATTAAGCGGCAAGACGTTTTTATTCCCTATGTTGTTGGACACCGGGGCGGATGAAACGTGTTTTCCGGGAGATTCGGCTGCGTTTTTCGGCCACGACAATGATCATCCTAAAGTAAAAAAGGGGTCGTGTGGCGGCATTGGAGGCCATTCCGACAAGTATATCCACAGCGTTCAAGTGAGCCTGCTTGAGCCGGTAAAAATGTCTGCAACGAATCCCGTGATCGCCTGGACTGCCAGATATAAAACCGCCTCTTTTATCAAAAAACTCAATGCCCAGTTTGGCCTTATTGGCATGGATATTATGCGGGAGTGGAAATCTGTAAAATTTTCACCGAATGGCAAAGGCCTGAAGATCGAGATCGTGATTTGAATTGCCTCTGTGCACGCGCTTGCATCCAGCATCACAAATCCACATGCTGGTAACCTCATGCGTCCACCCACATCATCCCGCGAACGTCCTGCTCCGATGTTGAGCGATAAGATGAAGGCCGCGTTCTATTGGGTGACAGCTGTTTTGTCCGCGGCGGCGCTGGTGATCGCGCTCATCAAATGTTTTGGCGCAATGAACCTCGAGTGGCCCGAAATCGCCCTTCTGGCGGCGGCGGTCGCCGGCACGGTCGCCACACTGGCGCGCCAGTTGCCGATCCTTCACGCGGTGACCGTCACCATTCTCATCACCGTTATCGGCGGAGGCCTGGCCGCGCTCAACGCCAAAACCGGACTGCCCTTCGGGCCATACATGATCGGCGCAAATGCGGGCGCAAAATTATTCAACGTGCTGCCCTGGGCCGTGCCGTTGCTCTGGCCGGTGGCCATCATCAGCTCGCGCGGCGTCGCCCGGCTCATCCTGCGCCCGTGGCGAAAGACCAAAACGTACGGCTTCCGGCTCATCGGATTGGCGGCGGTGCTGGCCGCGCTTTTCGATTTCACCTTCGAGCCGTTTGCCTCGCGCGTGAAGCATTACTGGTATTGGGAACCAACCAACCTGCCGGTGACGTGGCTGGGCGCGCCCCTGGTGGATTTTTTAAGCTGGATCGTTGTCACCGTGCTCATTCTCTCGTTCACCACTCCGCTGATGATCAACAAAAAGCCGCGCCAGCCGAGTGGACCGGACTTTTTCCCGCTGGGCATCTGGCTGGGCGGTATTTTATTGTTCGGCGCGGGTTGCGCAGTGGCAAGGATTTGGATGGCAGTCGGCGCAGACGCCGTGATCGCAGTTGCTACGACCGTGTTCGCCGTGCGCGGGGCGAGGTGGTAAGGGAAATTCACCAACCCAGGGTAATGCCGCCGTAATAAGAGCGGCCGTCTCCCGGATGAAATACCTGCGGATCGGTGGGAAACTGCCCGTTGGGGATCGGGTCCACGGAGGCCGCATAATTTTCATCAGCCAGATTTTTCGCATCGAAGAAAACAGAAAACTTCGTCTTCCGGATATAGCCGTTATACCCCATCTTGAAACCCACCAGCGTGTACGCATCCGCGTAAAGGGTGTTTTGCTGGTCCACCGGGTAGCTCGAGAGATTGCATTGCACGTTTGGCCCGGCGTAAAATCCGCATGGCGACTGGTACATCAGTTCCGCCTCATAAACATGGATGGGGATCCCGCCGATGCGATTGTTTCCATACACCGGATCGTTCGAAAAATGAAAATCGTTCAGCGTATAGGTCTGGTTCAATTTTATCGAATGTCCGTCCTGGTTGTTGACTCCTTTTGAGTTCCATAATTCCACGCCGAGACCGGCCTCGATGCCCTGGTGTTCGGAGTGGGCGACATTGACGTCACCGCGGTCAACATCACTGGCGTCATAGAGGTCCAGCAATTCGTTCCACACCCAGGAATGATAGAGCGCGAGGTCCCAGTCAAAACGTCCCTGTTGGCCGCGCGTGCCCATTTCAATGGTCCAGGCGTGCTGCGGTTGGAGCGGCATGTACACCAGGCTCACACCCGGTCCATCGTCAAAACTGACCATGTTGTCGAACGACGGCGGCTGCCATGTGCGGCTGAAATTGAGGTAGGCCTGGCTGTTGGTGTTGATCTCATAAAGAAATCCGATCTTCGGATTTATCCCCACAAAATCCTGTTTGGCGGATTGGTCTCCATCCGATGTGTCATTGAAATAATCGTAGAAATGGCGCACGACATACATCACCTGAAGTCCCGTGAGCGCCGAAAGTTTTTCCGTTAGATAATGTTGGTTTTCCAGATACACCGGCACGTTGACGGACAATTCAAGGTCCTTGCCGATGGTATCACCTTCCACGCCCGGCTGGCCTGCATAACCCATGTTTGCATAAAAATGGTCCTGTTCGGTCTCAAATGCCGGGGCTGTGCCGATCGTCAGGATGTTCTCCTGCCCAAACAACTGGCTGTGCGTCACAGAATCCAAACTTATCCCTCCATCGTCGGCGTGATAAACTTCAATGCCGTCTTCAAAGTCGTTTGGGTCAAAGACACCGTTCTCACGCAATTCGCGGTGCCACCAGTAAACCGTGGCATCAAGCTCATGGCCGTCGTTTTCGTAACTTAACTTGTCCGCCAGCCGGCCATAGTACCATTGCTTTTTCAGATCAAATTCCTCGGCCTGATTTGTGACGCTATCAGGATCAGTTTGGGCCTGTCGCGGGTTCTCCTGCATTTGTTCCTGCGTTAATCCGCCCGGCAACTGCCGGTCCGTCTGGTCCACGGTCAGGTAAACGCGGTTTTCAAGATGATCATTGATCTTGTATCCGATGTCCGAAAAGAGAAGTTCCGTGTTCTCCCGGCTGTGGTCGCGGTAGCCGTCCCGGTAACGTCCCGATACCGACGCATAATAATCCAGCGGTCCGTCCACTCCGCCGGAACTGATCTGTCCCCGCAGGAAACCGTAGCTGCCGGCCTCAAACCGCAACTGAAAAGCGTCCGCATCATAGCCCGTGAGGGGAACAAGATTGATCGCCCCGCCGATCGTCAATGCGCCGTATTTGAAAGCGTCGGCTCCGCGATAGACTTCCGCGTATTTCAACGTGTCCACATCAAAATCTTCAATGATGGTTTCGCCGTCACCCTGGTCGAAACTGACGCCGTCCATCAGGAACTCCACGCCCAACGGCTCGTCATCGGACTCGATGCCCGAGCCGCGGATGGAGACTTTGGATATTTCCGCGCCGTTCTCGCTCTGCATGAACAATCCCGGCACGCCTTGCAACAGGTCCAAAAAATTCGACGCGCGTCCTTTGTTCATTTCGTCCGTCGTCTTGACCGTGAACCCGCCGGGAAGCTGGGTATTCTGTTCGGCGGACGTGGACGCGGAAGGAGAGGTCAAAGATCCGGCTGGCTCATGTGCCACCACGGTTATTTCCGGAAGCGTCGTCACATTGGTGTCCCCGGCAGACGGCGGATTGGCTGCGCCTGCACTGGCTGCAAAAAAAGTTCCTATGAATGAGCACGCAATGATGGCGAGAGCGATTCGTGGAAAAGGGAGCTTCATCGGCCAAATGATGCCCAAAACGTCGGCGTGTGTCACCCCGTGGATTTATTATTTTATTTCAAAACGCACCGGCACTTCGATCTCCGATGCCAGGGCGACCGGGCCGAGCCGCGCAGGTTCGAATTCCCAATCGTGCACGGCATCAAGCGCGGCCTTGTCCAGCAACGGAAATCCTGACGACTTTTTGACCTCAATATGTTCCACCCGGCCATCAGCGGTGATCCCGACCGTTAACAGGACCAGCCCTTGTTCATGACGGCGCCAGGCTGCTTCGGGATAAACCGGCTCTGGATTTTTCAGATAATCCGGTTGGGCTTTTATTGGAGGTTGCGCCTGAACATCCGGGGAATGTTCGTCAGATTTCAGCAAAGTTATATCCGCATGAGGGGCAGGTTGCGCAGCAGGCTTTTCGACGACTTTAACCGGTTCAGGTTGTGAAATGGCGATCGCAGGCCGGGGCGGCAGCGCAACTGGCGTCGGGAATTCTTTAGGCGGTGCCGTTTTCACCGGCGTAGAAGGCAGTGGAGTTGGAGCGATGATTTTGACCGTTGGTAGCGGAGTGGATTCCGTTGGAGTTGCTACGATGGTCAGGGCCAGAGGATCATTGCCTCGTTGGCGTATTTCAGCGGGATGGAATTTGAAAACTCCCAAAGCGCCCAGGATCAGAACATGAAGGGCGATCGAGACGCAAAAACTGATCTTGAGCGGGGTGAGTTTTTGCATTGATTAAAAAGTATCTTCAAGGGCAAAGAATCGCAAGATTACTTGATCTTCGCCCTCATTCATCCTTCGCTCGCTTCAACGAAAGATCAAAGCCAGCCGAATGAACGGGCGATGTTTACGATCGCATACGCAACGGCAGCGCTGGCCGGCAAGGTCAGCACCCAGGCCCATAGGATACGTTCTACGACATTGAGCTTGAGCGCGTTGGAACTTTTCGCGCAGCCAACTCCCATGATCGAAGTTGTGATGGCGTGCGTGGTGGAGACGGGCATGCCGAAATGGGCTGCGACGACCAAAACGCTCGCGCTAGTTGTTTCGGCCGCGAACCCGTTCACCGGGTGAAGTTTCACCATTTTTTGGCTGAGCGTCTTGATGATGCGCCAGCCGCCCGCGGCAGTCCCTGCGCACATGGTCAACGCGCAGAGAATTTTTATCCATATTGCAATGTGAAGCGTCTGTCCGGCAGTCGGCGCCGGTGTTTTCAGGAACGAAAGCCAGCCGGGCAGGGCATCGAAACTGCCGCTGGCAGTGCCCGCCACCAGCGCCAGGGCAATGATGCCCATCGTTTTTTGCGTGTCATTGGTCCCGTGCGCGAAACCCATGTAACTCGCGCTGAACAATTGCAATTTGCTGAAGGTGCGGTTGACCGTCACGGGACGCCAGTTCCGCAACAAAAAAAATAAAACGCTCATGACAATAAAACCGGCGATGAAGCCGATGATTGGCGAGCTGATCATGGGGATGACGACTTTCCAGAGGATGCCTTTGCCCAGCCACCAGTGAACTTTGCTGGGCGCTGACCAGACAATAGAAGACCATTGATTGCCGGAAGCTGCGAACACCGCTCCGCAAAGTCCGCCAACGAGCGCATGTGATGAACTGGAAGGCAAACCGAACCACCAGGTGATCAAATTCCATGCAATACCCGCGAGCATGGCACAGCACAGCACCGGCATGGTCGCAACATGGACGTCCACCAACCCGGAGGCAACGGTCGTGGCCACCGCAGTTCCAAAAAACGCGCCGATCAGGTTGGTCACCGCCGCAAGTAAGATTGCCTGGCGCGGCGTCAGCACCTTGGTCGAAATGATGGTGGCGATGGAATTGGCCGTGTCGTGAAAACCGTTGATGTAGGTGAACACCAGGGTGACGAAAATGACGAGCAGGATGAGGAGCATCGCGCGTCAGGAATTTTTTAAAACGATTTGCATGACCACGTTGCCGGCGTCGTGGCAGCGGTCGATCACTTTTTCTATCAACTCATACACATCGCGGACGGCAATGGCCCGGATCGCTTCATATTTGCCGCCGTAGAGGTCGCGTAGCAGTTCGTTCATGTAATTATCCGCCTCGGCTTCGACGAGCTGGAGCCGGTCATTGAAAGTTTTCATCTTTTCCATGTCCTCCATGTCATCAAGCTGTTTCACCATTTGATGGATCGCGTCGGTGGCTTTCGTCATCATTTCGGCCTGTTTGGAAAAATTGATCCCCTCCAGGTGATTTCCCGCCAGGACGAGGCGTTCGGCGAGCTTTTCGGCGGCCTTGGCAATTCGCAAAAGTCCCCGCGCCAGCGCCTCGATGTCTTCGCGCTCGATGCCGGTGATGAACGTCTTCACCAGCTCGTTGCTGATCTGTTCGGATATCTTCTTTTCCTTCCGGCGGGTGATGATCAGGTCGTCCAGATTCTGGGTGTTCCGCGGCGACTTCATCAATTCAATGACCAGCCGGACACTTTGGTCGGATTCCTGGGCGGCCGCTTCCAGCAGTTCCTGAAATTTATCGCCTTTGCTGAATAATTGCTGGATGGAAAACATACACGCAAAATCCTACCGAAAAAACCGCGCCACGCACGCAAAATCAACCTTTCATCGTATGCCGGATATCCTCGGCTTCGCACAGGTAAACCACCCCTTCGGCGATGTTCTTGGCGTGGTCGCCGATGCGTTCGAGGCTTTTGGCGGCCACGATCCAGTTCAAACAACGTCCGATGGTTTCCGGGTTTTTCGTCATTTGCTGGACCATAATTCCGTGAATGTTTTTATTGAGCGCGTCCACCTCTTTATCACGTGGGATCACAGCGCGGGCGGCGGGCGAATCCCGATGGGCAAATGCGTTCAGCGCATCTTTGACCATGGTGATGGTGAGGCTGGCGATGGTTTTGATGTCGAAATCAATTTTCAAGGCCGGCTCTCGTATAAGATCCCTGGCGCATTTGGCGATTTTTGTCGCCTCATCGCCGATCCGCTCGAGATTCAGTGAGAGCTTCATGGCCACGGGAATGAGCCGGAGATCACCCGCCAGCGGCGCCTTGATCAAAAGCAGGACGATCATCTCATCGATTTCCACCTCCAGGCGATCAAGGATTTCGTCATCCTCGCGGACACGCATGGCGAGGTCGCCGTCGCGTTGGACGAGCGATTCGACTGCCTGATGAACCGCTTTTTCCGCGTGGCTGGCCATCAGCAAAACCTTTTGGCGCAACGCCTCCAACTCATTTTCAAAATTGGTGTCCATGGGTTATCTCTAAAAATTAACTCAAATATGATGTCCTGTCACACTTTCTCTAATGAATGGTCGGCAACAGTTTTTGCCGTGCGTGGAGCCGGGTGAATCCTTCTGTAACATTGGAGCAGTTGGACTTCGACTGACATTGAGGTGTGCTTAAATCAGAGATCGTCCTATTGTCATCCTCTCCCCTTAACGGGGAGAGGAATTAAAGGTGAGGGGTGAGACTGAAATGGCAGCGCAAATTTTTCAGATGGCCGTCCTGCTACTTAAACCGCCCCCGCATCCATCTTGTCCACTTTTTTCGTGATCTTCAGTCGCGCCACGCGCGCGCCGTCCATTTCCTCCACCCGCAATTCACACGCGCCCACGCCCAGCACGTCGCCATTTTTTGGAAAGCCGCCCAGCTTTTGCGTTACCCAACCGCTTGCGGTCGTCGTGGCCTCGTCATGTTCGACCTGGCCGGTGATCTTTTCCAATTCGTGCAAGGGCAGGGTGCCGGAGATTTCCCACATGTTTTCGCCCAGGCGCGTGACATCGGATTTTTCCTGGTCAAACTCATCCTGGATCTGCCCGACGAGGGTCTCCAGGACGTTTTCCAACGTGACAATGCCGACCGTGCCGCCAAATTCATCCACCACGATCGCGAAATGCATTTTCCGCTCCTGGAACAGTTGCAGGACTTTTTCCACCGGCGATGTTTCAGGGATGTAAATCAGTTTCCGCGCCACTGGGAGAAGTTCCGCCGCTGGTTTTGTCCGGTCGCGATGAAGGTACAGGTCTTTGATGTGAACCACGCCACGCGTTTTGTCCAGGTCGCCGTTTTCGCAGAGGGGAAACCGCGAGTAACGCGTTTTTTCCGCCAGGGCCACACAATCGGCGATGGTCTCATCGGTGTTGAAGGCCGCGATCTCTCTTCGTGGGCGCATGATCTCGCGCGCGAAGCGGTCGCGCAGGTCGAGCGCGTTCAAAATCAAGTTGCGTCCGCCGGCCGTTTCGCGCGTCGCGCCGAGCATCAGGCGCAGTTCCTCCCGCGAATGGGCGCTGGAGGTGGACTCTTCGGCTTCCAGGCCGATGCCTTGCAATAAAAATTTGGCGGCAACATTCAACAGCCGGTTGAACGGATAGAACGCCAGATAAAACCAGCGCAACGGATACGCGGCCCAGAGAGCCACGGGCAAGGGCCGCTGGATGGTCCAACGTTTGGGCGCCAGTTCGCCGACGGTGATATGAAAAAAGGTGAGGAGGATAAAACCGATCGCGAACGAAATGGACGCCTGCCAGTCCGCAGACTGCACGCCCAGATGCGCGAGGAGCGGACCGAGCAACGTGCGAAAGATCGGCTGGCCCAGATAGCCCAGGCCCAGGCTCACCATCGTCACGCCCAATTGCGTGGCGCTCAGATACGAATTGATATTGTGGACGATATGGCGCGCGAGTTTGGCGCGGCGCACGTTCCGGGCCACCAACGGGTCCAGTTGAGTCTCGCGGATGCGCACCAGGGCGAACTCCGTGGCCACAAAAAAGCCGTTCAGCAGGATCAACGCGAACAGCGCGAGGATCTTCAGGACGACAATGCTGGCGGTGTTCAGGTTCACAATTTCATTTCTCCGAAAATGATTTTCAGGATGTCCTCCAGGCTGACGATGCCGATCTCTTTGCCGTCGCGCCCCAGGACAACTGCCAGGCGCTCGCCGGCGCGTTGCATCCTCCGCAGCGCAACTTCCAACCGCGTGTCTTCGCCAAAGAACAACGCCGGGATCATGTGCGCCGCCGCCGGTTTCTGGAGGTCCAGGTCATCGCGAAACAATAACCGTCCGAGCAGCAGCACCCCGCCGATGCGTTTTTTGCCGTCGCGCGTCTCCCAGACCGGCAGGCGTGAAAACTTTTTTTCACGCGCCAACGCCAACGCGTCGCTGAGAGACGTTTGGGTATCGATGGTGACGATCTGTTCCAGCGGCATGGTGATCTGGCGCACGGTGAAATTTTGCAGGTCCAGGACGCGATTGATCATGGCATGTTCCTCGCTGGTGATGGCCGGCGCCGATTCGCGCATCACGGCGCGCATCTCTTCGCGGCTGCCGAACAGGCGTCCGGTAAAGGCCTGGCCGCCCGTCACACCCAGGATCAACTGCGATGCCCCTTCCACGATTGAAACCAGTGGTCTCAGGACGAAATTAACCGGACGAAAGATCGGGGCCACATAAAGGCAAAGCTGGTTCGGGAATGCGCTGAACAACATTTTCGGCAGCAGGTCAAAGAAGGCGTAGAACAGGAAGACCACCGCCCCAAAAAGCGCGATGACGAGAACGCGATAGCCCAAAAACCATTCATGGATTTTGGCGAGCAAAAATCCGAGGATCAAAAAATTCGCGAGCGTGTTTCCCACCATGATCGTCCAGAGAAATCGTTCCGGGTTCTCCATGAAACGGCGGAGCAGCCCGGCTGAACGCTTGCCCGTGCGCGCCAGCCGCCGCACCCGCAACTGGTTCAACGCGAACACACCCGCCTCCATTCCCGAAAACAGGAATGACAGCGCCAGCGCCACACTCAAGACCAGCCAGCTTATGATGTTTTCGTCCATTTATTTGGTCTGTTGCACCAGCAATTCGCGCACGCGCCGCTCATCGACGGCCTGCGCCGTCAATTTGAGATGTCGGAACGTTGCCGATTCGCCGCTTTCAGGCACCACGCCGCGCAAATGCGTGAGCAGGCCGCCCATCGTCTCCACCTCGGCCACTTCGCCGAGCGCGGGAAACTCGCGCCGGAAATCTTCGATGCGCATCGAGCCGCTCACCCGCCATTTGCCCGGCGACAATTTTTCCATCACGAAACCTTCCGGCTGTGGACCCGCCTGGATTTTCCCGACCAATTCGCCCAGGATGTCCTCCATTGTCACCAGTCCGGCGACGCCGCCGAATTCATCCAACACGATCGCCAGTCCGCGCTGCTGCCGTTGCAAGCTCTTGAACAATTGCAGCAGGTTCATGGATTCCGGCACGAACGACGGAAACTCGATCACTTCAGCCATGTCAATCTTCGGGTCCAGCAGCAGCGCGCGCGTGTTCAGGATGCCGACAATCGTATCGGGCGTTTCATCGTAGATGGGCAATCGGCGATGCCGGGATTTTTTCGCCGCGGCGATCATTTCCTCCACCGTGGCGTCATCTGAAATGCAGGACATGGTCGCGCGCGACCGCATCACGTCCCGTGCGGCGCGCTGGTCGAGACTGATGATTTGCAGGATGATGTCTTTTTCCGACTCGGCCAGTGTGCCCTGGCGATACGCTAGGTCGATAAGCTCCTGGTATTCGGCTTCCGTCATGGCAGGCGCGGCGGCGGCCGGTGCGATCGGTTTCAAGGCCCACGCGTTGATCACCCGCGCGAGATTATGCAGCGGCGCGGAAACTTTTTGGAAGACGAGCAACGGCACGCTGACCCGCAACGCCCAGCGCTCGGGCTTGCGCACCGCGAGCGTCTTGGGAAACACCTCGCAGCCGATGAGAAATCCCGCGGCCAGCGAAATCATTGTTACCGTCAGCCCCCAGTTGGCGTCGAACACCATGCGGAGCGCTACGGCGAGCATGGCGGCGTTGGCGGCGGTGTTGCCGAGCGCGAGGGTGGCCAGCAGGTCCTGCGGTTCTGCCAGCAATCGCGCGACGATTTTGCCGCGATAGGAATTTTTTTCGACCAGGCGCGCCACCTGCCATTGGGCGAGTGACGACAATGCCGTTTCCGCGAGCGCGAAAAAGAAACTCGCGCCCGCGAAAATCAAGATCGCTACGATTGCCGCCGCCATGCCTGCATTCTAAAAATTCCAGGGCGCAAAGCCAATGTCCAAACCGCTATAGCTCCCCACCCGCCCCCGGACTCGAAGCATAGGGCTTTTACCCTATATAAAAAACGTCACTTTAAGACAACAATCTCTTTTGCCTCATTTCATGGATATACAATTTTATCTCGATTCGATGGAACGCGAGCCGATGGCGGTGCGAAAAACAGCCACAACTTAGAAAATAATTGATATTTGCGCCGAATGGGTGTCTATTGAATGTGTAACCTGATTCCATGTTTGGGGGGATTGATTGAAAATTCTTGTGAAAGACCAGTTCGAACAAATAAGCGAGCAACTCCACGACATCCGCAATTTTCTGTCCCCCCTGGACGTGCGGTTGCAAACATTGGGACACCAGATCGAAAAAAACCGCATTTCGTTTGAAGCGCGGACCACGCAACTGGAATCCAAAATCGTCGAGAATTCCTCCGACATCACTCTTCATTCCGAACAGATAAGGCAGATCCGGCTTTTTCTCAAAATGCCGGATGCCGTCGAAAACCGGCCCGCCGCGCCGGTCCACGAAGATAAACAAAATCCTGCCACGCTGCCGCCCTCCGCTCCGCCTGCGTGAGTAGTAGGTAACTCCTTATTCCAGTTTTGCGGCACAAAAACTCCCTGCCAGCGGTCGGCCACGATGGGAGCTGCTAAAATAAATGTGCGACCGAACGCTGTTCCCTCTCCGCTCCCATTCTGATGGGAGGGGAGAGGGTCAGGGTGAGGTGAGGGTTCGGGTTCCGGCTTATTGTAAAAGGCGTTAATTGCGCTGTTCTAATTTTCCAAAATCGCCGTCACCGCCGCATACGCCTCCGTATGGCTGATCGTCACGAACAGATTTTTCGCGCGCCGTGATTCAAACAGTTCCTTGCCTTTCCCATGCAGGATCACGTACGGCTCGCCGCTTTCCTTGCGTGCAATCTCCATGTCCTGCCAGCCTAATTGCGAGCCGATGCCCGTGCCGAACGCTTTCGAGATGGCTTCCTTCGCCGCGAACCGCGCGGCCACGAACGGCGCCGGTTGCGTATGCGACAGGCAATAAGCGATCTCGCCCGGCAGCAGGATTTTTTGCCCGAAACGCTCTCCGAATTTTTCCAACGAAGCTTTGATGCGGGACACTTCAATGATATCGATGCCTATGCCGAGGATCATTGAACCTACGATTGACGATTTGCCCATGAAGCGCAAGCCGCAGTTTTGGACTTACTTATCGAGCAACGCGCAAATTGCCTCTGAAAATAGCCCAGCCATTTATGGCTGGGTACTCGATAGCTATGCAGGGAAGTCCCGTTAGGGACGACAGAAAATCTATTCGCAGATTAAGATTTCAATAAAACAACTTGGAGTTCGCGGCATAATTTTCAGCTCTTATACCCGCCCATCACCCGCAACATCTCTTTGACTGCGCTCTCCATCCCCGCAAAAACCGCGCGGCTCACGATGCTGTGCCCGATGTTCAACTCCTCCAGATGCGGCACGGCAAACAACGCCGGCAAATTTTCATAATTCAATCCATGCCCGGCGTTCACGCGCAGGCCGAGCGAATGCGCCTGCTTCGCACCTGAGACCAACCGCTTCAATTCCGCGTCACGCTCACGCGCATCCGCAAAATGCTCCGCAAACCGGCCCGTGTGCAACTCGATAAATTGGCCGCCGATGCGCGCGCTGGCCTCGATCTGTTGCGCGTCCGGCGCGATGAACAAACTCACCTCAATGCCCGCGTCATTCATTTTCTTGCGCGTGTCGGCCAGCGATTTTTCATTGGCCACCACGTCCAACCCTCCTTCGGTCGTCACTTCCTGCCGCCGCTCCGGCACGATGCAAACGATCTCCGGCTTCAGTTTCAGCGCGATGGCGATGATCTCATCGGCGTTGGCCATTTCCAGGTTCAAGCGTTTGGTCATCTCGCGCAATTTCCAGACGTCGCGGTCCTGGATATGCCGGCGGTCTTCGCGCAGGTGCGCCGTGATGCCGTGGGCGCCCGCGTCCTGGCAGATGCGCGCCGCCGCCACCGGATCAGGCTCGCCGAATCCGCGCCCGCGATAACGCGCCTCGCGCAGCGTCGCCACATGGTCGATATTGACGCCAAGTTTGAGCATGCTCACGATTTTGAGACGAACAATTTTTTCATTCTCGTGCTTTGGTGTGCCACAGAAAGAGCCCGCCTTCAAGTTTTTGATTTCGTAGCAGCGGACGTAAGTCCGCTCTAAATTTCATTCCATCCTCAATTCTCTACCTTCCACCCTCGTTTTTGTGCCTCGCTTACCTTTCATTCTTGAAAATCTTTTCTCCTGCGCGACACTATTCCTGTCAATGCCATGGAGACTTATTAAATACTGGTTGCCCGTCATCCTCTGGATGTGCGCCATCTTTACCGCTTCCGCCGATTCCCATTCTTACCAGCATTCCTCGCGCATTTTCGAGCCGTTGCTGCATTGGCTCTTTCCGTCCATGCCGCAATCCACGATCGACAAACTGCATGAAATCCTTCGCAAATGCTGCCACCTGGGCGAATATTCCATTCTTGCGCTGCTCCTCTGGCGCGCGTTCAGCCAGCCGCCGGGGAACTGGCGGCTCTGGTCACAAATCAAAGTCCGCCGCGTCATCATGATCGTCATGCTCTACGCCAGCACAGACGAATTTCACCAACTCTTTGTCCCCTCCCGCACCTCGCGCGTCACCGATGTCATGATCGATACCTCCGGCGCACTGCTCGGCCTCCTCGCCCTCTGGCTCCTTCAACGTTGCTGGAAACCTTCGAGGCAGACATAATCGAAAGAAATCTGCGGCTAAATTCGCCCGCGAACGGATCGTGCGGATAATAGGCAAATAAACGTCCGATCGTTGTTTCCCTCTCCCCTCAACGGGGAGAGGGATTAAGGGTGAGGGGTGAGACCGTGGAATTGTTCAAGCTAAAACCATGAAACGCCCATTCGTCGCCGTCGTTTCGTTCTACATGGTTGGATTGTTGCTCGGGGAATTTTTTCATCCGCCGATCATTACCCTTTTCATCGCATCATTCCTGCTCCTCGCCTGTACATTTGCCATCGCGCGATTTCGCGCCTGGCTTCTTCCACCGCTCCTGCTTCTCGTTGGCTGGACCAATCTGGCCATCCACCAGTCCATCATTTCACCCAACGACCTCCGCCGCCTCATCGGCGATCATTCAGAACTTGTCTCCATCCGCGGAAACCTCGCCCGCATGCCCCAGATCAAGATCAGCGGGCGTTCCGACACCGAACATTCCCTGGCACAGATCCGCGTCACCGGGATCACCGGCGCCGACGGCTGGCAACCCGCGTTCGGCCAGATTGTCGTCTCGACGGCATCGGCCCTCACCAATTTTTACACCGGCCAATCCGTTGAGATCTCCGGCGTCATCACCCGCCCGCCACGGGCGATCGCTGAGGGGCTTTTCGATTATCGCGCTTATCTCGCCACGCGCGGAATTTATTATGAGCTACGCGCCAACACCAACAATTGGCAGTTGCGCGAACCCATTCTGGCTACGCCACCGCTGACCGACCGGTTTCTCGCCGGCTCAAAACACATCCTCGCCATGGGCCTGCCCGACGACGAAGCCTTGCGCCTGCTCTGGGCCATGACACTTGGCTGGCGCACCGCCTTTACCGGCGACGTCGGCGATCCTTTTCTTCGCGCGGGCACGATGCATTTGTTTGCGATCGACGGCCTGCGTATCGCGCTGCTCAGCGGCATGATTGTCACCCTGTTGCGCGTCGTGCGGCTCTCCCGCGCGTGGAGTGGGACCATTGCCATTCCCGTTATCTGGTTCTACACCGCGGCCACGGGTTGGGAATCCTCCGCCGTGCGCGCCTCGGTGATGATGACCATTGTGCTCGGCGGTTGGGCGCTCAAACGCCCGTCCGACCTCATCAACTCGCTTGCCGCTGCGGCGTTCCTGATTCTGGTCTGGAATCCCTGTCAGCTCTTCGAGGCCAGCTTTCAACTTTCCTTTTTCGTCATGCTCACCATTGGATTGCTCCTGCCGCCGATGAATCAATCCACCGACACGCGGTTGCGGCACGACCCGCTGCTGCCGGAATCACTCGTGCCCAAATGGCAACGCGCCGCATGGTGGCTTCTGCGAATCTTGGCACGATACTTCTCCCTCTCGCTCGCCGCATGGATCGGCTCCATTCCCCTGAGCGCGCTTTATTTTCATCTGTTCAGTCCCATCTCGCCGCTCGCCAATCTCATCGCCGTTCCCCTCGGCACCTTCGCCATCATGGCCAACCTCGGCGCGCTCATCTGCGGCACGTGGCTGCCGGCAGTGACCGAACTGTTCAACAACGCCGCGTGGGATTTCATGCACGCCATGACCTGGGTCAGCGAGGAATCCACCAGGATCCCCGGCTCCTACTTCTACGTCCCGCCGTGGTCATGGCTCTCCGTCGGAATCTATTATGGCGCCGTGATTGCGATTGCCAGTGGTTGGCTGAAAACGCGGCGGCGGCAGATTGTCGGGGCAATGGCTTTGCTTTTGATTGCGGCATTCCTTTTCTTGCGATGGGAACTCTCGCGCGGCGAAACAGTAATAACCGTGCTGCCCTTGAACGGTGGTCACGCTGTGTTCGTGCAGGGAAGGGGGTCGGATGATGATTGGCTCATCGATTGCGGCAATGAAGAGGCCGTCACCTACACCATGAAAGATTTCCTGCGTGCGAACGGCATGACCCATATCCATCGCCTCGCCCTGACCGATGGCATCTCTCGCAACTGCGGCGGCGCGATAGCCTTGCGCGACCTCTTTGGTGTGGACGAACTCTGTACCAGCGCAGGACATTTCCGTTCCGCTGTCTATAACGGCATCGTCGCGCAATTCCAGACCAACCATGAAACTTTCACCACCGGCGCTCAATACGGCCATTGGCAGGCCTTGTGGCCGACGCCAACGAGCCAGTTTTCCCGCGCCGACGACGGCGCTCTCGTCCTCATGGGCAATTTCGCGAAAGCAAAGATCCTCCTGCTCTCCGACCTGGGCACCAACGGCCAAAACGGATTGCTGGCCACGACCAACGACCTCCGCGCCGACATCGTCGTCACCGGCCTGCCCGACCAGGGCGATCCGCTCACCGACAGATTGCTCGACACCATCCAGCCCAAAGCCATCATCGTTGTCGATTCCGACACCCAATTCGCCAAACACGTCAGCCCCTACTTGCGCGACCGCCTCGCCGAACGAAACATCCCCGTCATCTATACCCGCAACTCCGGCGCAGCAAAAATTATTGTGAGTGATAGCGGCTGGAAATTACAGACGATAGGCGGAGAGGTGATACAAAGTGGAAAAGGAAATGGAGGAAATGGAAGCGAATGAATGTGCCTTCACTGTCATCCGGTTGAGCAAGGGGGCAAGCGTGTAAACGGCTTGCAGGCAAAGAGGATTCTGGATTTTGAGGGTGTGAGCGATATGGATTTAAATTGGCTTTTTCCGCCGGCAAGGTTCGCGCCAAACTGGCGGAATGC
>DASXYX010000042.1:0-17250 GCA_036502245.1 Verrucomicrobiia bacterium | reverse complement strand
TGGGCAAGACGCCTATCAAATTCAACATTCCTGAAACGGAAGCAGTGGAACGTCTGGTGGACCTCATCAAGGAACACAACAAGTGGGTTGAGCCGGAGGCGAAGGAAGCGGTACACGCGTAGCTGATTTTTACAACAAAGGAACTAAGGAACGAAGGGGAAGGGAACATTCAACGTTCAACATTCAACTTCCAACATCCAAAGTTGGGACAGAAGCGCAGTTCCCTTCTTGAATAAATGCGGGCGCGAAAGTAGTTTTTTGCACCGCTACCTATGAAAAATCACCCATTAATTCTGGCGTGTCTTTGTTTTCTTTTCTCAACGTTCTCATTGTTGTCGGCTTCCGGTGATGGGAAGGATGTAATCTATCTCTGGCCCAATGGCGCGCCGGGTTCACAAAGTTTTACGAACAAGGAGAGTGTTCGGATCGCCGAGCCGACCGGAGACCATGTTGTCACAGATGTCCATAAGCCATCGATCACGGTCTATCTGCCGCCGCCGGGTCAAGCGACGGGCGCGGCGGTGATTGTGACGCCGGGCGGCGGGCATCGCGAAATCTGGATCGACCACGAGGGTTACAACGTGGCGGAATGGTTGAGCCAGCACGGCGTGGCGGCTTTTGTGCTGAAGTATCGCCTGGCCTTGGCGACCAACTCGACCTACACGGTGGACCGTGATGAACTGGGTGATATGCAACGCGCCATCCGGCTCGTCCGCAGCCGCGCGGACCAATGGGGAATCGACACCAATCGCGTCGGCGTGATGGGATTTTCGGCCGGAGGCGAATTGGCTTTCCTGGCGGGGATGCACTACGACAACGGCAAAGCGAATGCCGTGGACCCGATCCAGCGACTCAGTTGCCGTCCGGATTTTCAGGCATTGATCTATCCGGGAAATTTGTACCGGATCAGGGTGAGCGCGAAATCGCCGCCAGCTTTTCTGGCATGTGGAGCGAATGATCGTCCGGACATTTCGCTGGCATTGCCCAAGGTGTATCTGAAGTTCAAGCGGGAGAAAGTGCCGGTGGAACTGCATATCTTTTCAGGCGTCGGCCACGGGTTTGGTTTGCGTCCGACCAATACCGGCGAGATAGCGAATTGGCCAGAGATCTTTGATGAGTGGCTCGGACAGAATGGATTTTTGAAGAAACAGTCTACTCAAACCGCGAATAAACGCCAATAAACGCGAATTGATCGAATGGGTTTTTAATAACAAAGGAACTAAGGAACAAAGGGGAAAGACGGCTAAAGGCCTCGTTTTTTCCGTTCAGCCTGTAACCAACGGTAGCGATATTTGCCATAATCAATGACCTGGCAGAGCGGCGGAACTGTCTCGGGGCCTATTTCCACTAAATCTTCTCTACGGGAAGCCACCAGTTTGAAGGCATCACTGATGGATAGCACTCCTAAGTCAGAGCCGTCTTCAGAAACGACTCTAACTTCTTTTGCGGTAATCTTACCATTTACTCTGGGACGTGCTAACATAAGATTGACAATGGTTCATCGGCAATTTTGCGGTCTGACATTGTCATTTTGTGGTTACTATGGGACGATTTTTTGCAGAGTCAATATTGATGTCTCTCCAGAATGACTGACCAACTTAACAGGGCATGTCCGGTTTGCAGTGAAGCCAGGGCGAAGCCGTTTCTCAAAAAGGAAAGCTTTCAGCTTCTACGATGCGCCAATTGTTCGATGGTCTACACCAATCCCGTGGCGGCGGATTTAGCCTCGGGCGAATTTTATGATCGGGCAGGGGAGGGGTATCTCTCGTCGGACAAACTGGAGAGCGATTATGCGGACGTGCGCTTTGACCGGGAGCTGCGGTTGTTTCGGAAGTATTGCCGGTGCGGGTCAGTGTTGGACGTGGGCTGTTCCTCGGGCGCGTTCTTGTATCAACTCAACAAACGATTTCCGGGTGATTATCAGATATTGGGGACGGATGCTTCGAGTCCGCCGCTGGAACACGCGGCAAAGATGGGTGTGCCGGTGGTGAAAGATAATTTTCTGACGCACGACTTCGGCCAGACTTTCGATGCGATCACATTTTGGGCGATGATGGAGCATCTGTTCGAGCCGGAGCAATTTCTCAAGAAAGCAGCCGTCCTCCTGAAACCGGGTGGGCTGTGCTTTATCCTGGTGCCAAATATGCGCTCGCTGGCGGTGCGGCTTCTGGGGTCGAAATATCGTTACATCTATTCCGAGCATCTGAATTATTTTACGCCGGGAACATTGGCGCGGTTTGTAGGGCAGGAACTCGAAGTGGTGACCATGCATTCGATGCACTTCAATCCGCTTGTTATCTGGCAGGACGCCCGTCACGGCGCGCATGAAGTTTCGCGCGAACAACGGCACGAGTTGTTGAAGCGCACGACGGCATACAAAAAATCGCGTTGGCTCGCGCCGGCCAAGTTTGGGTACCGGGCGGCAGAGAAAGTATTGGGGACTTTCCTGATGGCGGATAATTTGGTGGTGGTGGCGGGCAAATTGAAGTGACTGATTGGTGAGCCATACCTCGTCATTTCTTCCAAGCTCTAAACTTGAACGAAGCACATTTGCTGATAATATTTTGTCTCGCGAATTTGAGAAACCAATTCAGCGAAATTCAAAAGCACCACTGAGAGTTCAAAATTTATGCATAATGTAAAACGAGTTGTCGAAAAGGACGCGCCGATGAAGAAGAATGACTTGATCGTCATCACCGGCGCCGGCGGATTTATTGGAGGCAATCTGGCCCTGTATTTCAAGAAAAAGGGTTTTGTGAACATCCGCGCCGTGGACAAGAAGCCGTTGTACGAATGGTATCTGCACGTTCCGGGCGTCGAAAATTTCTGCCTGGATGTCAGCAACGAGGAGAATTGCGAGCGGGTCTGCGAAGGCGCGGTGGAAGTGTACAACCTCGCCGCGGACATGGGTGGGATGGGATTCATCGAGCGGTTTCGCGTGGAATGCCTGCGCTCGATCCTCATCAACACGAATATGGTGGAGGCCGCGTATCGCGCGGGTGCGCGCCGTTACTTTTTCTCCAGCTCAGCCTGCGCGTACAACACCTTGTTGCAACAGGACCCGGACGTTCGCGCGTTGAAAGAATCGGACGCGTATCCGGCGATGGCCGAGCGCGGCTACGGCTGGGAAAAGTTGATGTCGGAAATGTTTTGCGAGGAATACTGGCATGAACGTGGCATGAAGACGTTCATCGCCCGGTTCCATAACGTGTACGGACCGCACGGCACGTGGGATGGTGGACGCGAAAAGGCCCCGGCCGCATTGAGTCGCAAGGTCATTGAAGCCATCGCAACCGGCAAGAAGGACATCATCATCTGGGGCGATGGTCACCAGACCCGCAGTTTCATGTACATCGACGATTGCGTGAAGGGCATCGACAGGATCATGCATTGCGACGAGCTGATCGCCACGCCGATCAATCTCGGTTCGAGCGAATTGGTGTCCATCAACGAATTGCTTTCCAAGATCGAAAAGATCGCCGGCGTAAAGATGCAACGGAAGTATGACCTGGGTGCGCCAAAAGGCGTGGCCGGGCGCAATTCCGACAACACGTTCATCAAAAAAATGCTTAAATGGGAACCCGGCACATCTTTGGATAAAGGTTTGGCCCTCACCTATAAGTGGATCCGCGAACAATATAAGAAGCGCAAGGCCGGACACCGCGTCGGTGTGGGCTGATCTCGCGCGACAAAGACATGCGGCCTGATTTGAAATGACTCTTTCTCCGGTTGAAAAATTCATCGGTGCGATTCCGAACCGGTTGCAATTGGCAGGCGGCTGGATAGACCAACCGTTCGTCTCGCGGCATCTTCCGAAACCGCCCGGCTCGATGGTCGTGGTCCAGATCGAGCCCAACTTTCTGCCGATGGACCGCTCGGGCATTGCCAGCGGCACTCGCGTCGTGGCGATGAAACTGTGGAAGGGCAAACTGCCCAATCGCCCCAGGGAAAAACTGGTGCGCGAATTGTACGAGGCGGAAAACAAAGGCAAACCGCAGCCGAGCGGTTCGCAGGACATGATCGGATTGATCTATCCGGGTATTAACCGGCTGGATTACGATTTTAATGTCCACGGTGGCGTGTTCCCGACGCATGTTGAATCATGCAACAACCCAAAGGTGGCGCGATGGCTCAGCAACATGCTTTATCTGGTACCGGTCGAGCCGCGGCCAAAAGGTTACAATCCTTTGGGCGTTAAAAATCTCGAATCAAAATGGGTGGCCAAACTCGGACAATCGGGCCGGGATTGCTACGACGCGATCAAAAGAATGGACGTCAAGGCGTTGGGCGCGTCATTCAATCTGAACATGAAATGCTGGGAGACGCTGCTGCCGCACGTGGTGCGACATCCGTTGTTGCGCGATGACCTGATGCCGTTGCTGGCTGCATACCAGCGAGAATATTTGGGCGCGATGTATTCGGGCTGCGGTGGAGGATATTTGATAGTGGTTTCCAACAAACCGGTGCCCGGTGCGTTCCAGGTTACCGTTCGCAAAAAAAAATAAAATGAAAACAAAACTGTTTCTCCTCATATTACTGATCTGCTCGCCGGTCCTGGCGCAAACCAACTCCCTGCAATTGCCCCCGATCGCCGTCGGGTCGTTCAAGCCGGATTGGAATTCGCTGACGAACTATCACGTTCCCGAATGGTTTCGCGACGCGAAGTTCGGGATCTGGGCGCATTGGGGGCCGCAATGCGAACCGGAGCACGGCGATTGGTATGCGCGCTTCATGTATATGCAGGGCAGCGCCGATTACAAATCGCACATTGTCGAATACGGTCATCCCTCGACGAACGGTTTCAAAGACGTGATCCACGAATGGAAAGCGCAGGATTTTGACCCGGACAAGCTGCTGGCATTCTACAAAAAAAATGGCGCGCGCATTTTTATGGCGCTGGCCGACCATCATGACAATTTCGACAATTGGAATTCCACCTATCAGCCGTGGAACTCCGTCAATGTGGGACCGCACAAGGACCTGATCGGCGGGTGGGCGGCGGCGGCGCGGAAAAACGGCCTGCGCTTCGGCGTCAGCGTCCACGCTTCGCACGCGTGGTCGTGGTACGAAGTGACGCAAGGCGCGGACACCAACGGTCCGTTCGCGGGCGTGCCTTACGACGGCAAGTTGACGAAAGCCGATGGCAAAGGGCTTTGGTGGGACGGCCTTGATCCGCAGGATCTGTACGCACAAAACCATGTGCCGGGGAAGAAATTGGTTTGGGATTGGGACCCGGCCCAGGGCAGCAGCGTGCCCGATGCCGCCTACATGGAAAAATATTTCAAGCGCGTCCAGCAGCTTTGGGATGATTACCGCCCGGACATGATTTATTTTGACGATGACGTCCTACCTCTGTACGGCGTGACCGACGAAGTAGGTCTGGACCTGGCCGCGCATTTTTATAACACCAGCGCCGAATGGCACCACGGCCAGAACGAAGCGGTGATGACGGCCAAGCACCTCGATGATATGCAGCGCCACGCGGAGGTGTATGACATCGAGCGTGGCAAAGCGAATGCCATCCTGCCGCAGCCGTGGGAAACGGACACGTGCATCGGCTCATGGCATTACGACCGCGCGATTTTCGAGCAGCACCGCTACAAGACCGCCGCAATGGTCATCCCCATGCTCGCGGACATCGTCAGCAAAAACGGCAACCTCATGCTGAGCGTGCCGCTCCAGGCGAGCGGCCAGCCAGACAGCGACGAGATCGCGATCGTCAAAAACATCGGCGCCTGGCTCAGGGTCAATGGCCAGGCGATCTACGCGACGCGCCCATGGAAAATTTACGGCGAAGGGCCGTCCACAACGAAGGTGGAGAAGGGCCGTTTCGACGGCCAGAAAGACGTGCAAACCCAGCCGTTCACGGCGGAAGACATCCGCTTCACGCAATCGAAAGACGGCAAAACGCTCTATGCCATTGTGCTGGCCATCCCGGCGGATGGCAAAGTCACCATCAAATCACTCGCAAGTGGCGCGGCGAATTGGCCGGGCAAAATCGGGAGCGTGCGGCTTGTGGGCAGCGGTTGGTTCGGCGGCAAATTGAAATTTACCCGCGATGGAGATGGCCTGCATGTGACGTTGCCGAAAAAGTTCTCCGGCAAGATTGCGTTTGCGCTCAAGATCCGTGGATAAATGAGCGCCCTCAAACAAATCGTCGTGAGCGGCGGCTTTGATGATATCAAGGCGTGCGACCTGCGCTTTCTGGAAGAAGCTTCCAAGTTGGGCGAACTGACAGTATTGCTGTGGCCGGACGCTGCGTTGCAGAAGTTCATTGGCAAATCGCCGAAGTTTCCTTTTGCCGAACGCGAATATTTTTTGAAGGCCGTTCGATATGTCAGCAAGGTCCTTTCGGCAGAGAATCCAGATGCATTACCAGATGGTTTGCGGGCTGATGTTTGGGCTGATTATGGGCTGACGACAAATCCTGCGCGTGCGAAGGCCGCAACGGAAAAGAAAGTGGCTTATCGAGTTTTCGCGGAGGACGAATTAAGCGGATTTCCCGAACCGCCGCCGATGCCGGACGCGGCCAGGCCGAAGAAAGTCATCGCGACCGGTTGTTTCGACTGGTTCCATTCGGGACACGTTCGCTTTGCGGAAGAGGCCTCCACCTACGGCGACCTTTACATCTGTCTGGGCAGCGACGTCAATGTGCGGTTGCTCAAAGGAGAAGGGCACCCGCTTCTATCCGAGGCCGAGCGCCGGTACGTCGTCGGCTCCATCAAATTTGTGAAACAGGCGCTCATCACCACGGGTTCAGGCTGGCTGGATGCCGACCCGGAGATCCGGCGGTTGAAACCGGACATCTACGTCGTGAACGACGACGGTGACAAGGGCGGCAAACGCGAGTATTGCCAGAAGATGGGCATTGAATATCTGGTTCTCAAACGCAAGCCGGCGCCCGGATTGATCGCGCGGACGAGCACAAATTTGAGAGGGTTTTGAAAAACGATTAGCCGCAAAAGAACGCAAAGGACACGATAATTCGAAAGTGAAAGCGGCAGAGGACTGCCGCAGTCCAAAAGCTGGCGCAAAATTTGTTAGGGCCATCGCTATCGCTTGTGTCTTGGACTGCGGCAGTCCTCTGCCGCTTTTGATTCGAATGCAAGAAAGCTGCACTGCTTGCAGGAACACTCTAAATTTGCTTTAACTTCGGATGGTTCCGTATTATTCATGGACTACTTATTATGTTAAAAGGCATTGCTCCGTGTATCAGCCCTGAACTGTTGAAAGTGCTCGCCGAGATGGGCCATGGCGACGAAATCATCCTGGCCGACGCGCATTTCCCCGGCCACTCCGTGAACGCCCGCGTGCTGCGTGCCGACGGCGTGGGCATTGCGGCCCTGCTGGATGGCATCCTGCCGCTGTTCGAACTCGATTCGTATGCAACCCCGCTCGTGATGATGGCCGCGGTGTCCGGCGACAAATTGGATCCCGCCGTGGAAAGTTCCTATCTGAAAGCCATCCGCCGCCATGTGCCGAAGGCGAAAGCCCCTGAGCGCATTGACCGTTTTGCATTCTATAATCGCGCCCAAAAAGCCTTTGCCGTGGTGATGACCGGGGAAACAGCAAAGTATGGGAATATTTTGCTCAAGAAAGGGGTAACACCCATCTAAAGATGGGGATGACTAATTCCTAAACCATAATGACTATCTGGCGCAAAATAATAATCATTTCTCTTATCACGCTGCTTATTGTTTGTGTGCTATTACAATCATGGGATGTCGGCAATTTGGCTAATAATAAATGGTTAGAAATTGGCATGGATATAACGATTGGAATAATTGCCTGTTTAGCTACGGCAACCGTTCCCCGAAAATCAAATTAGGACGCTGAGAGATATTCAGCTTCATTGACTAATGTAATCAACTGAGTTACTTTTGATTTAATATGAGGACCAGTTGCCGGTTTGCGATGGCGGTTCATGTGTTGTCCGTGCTGGCCTACCAGGAAGGGGACCGGGTGACTTCGGCGGCGCTGGCGGAGAGCGTTAATACCAATCCCGTGATCATCCGGCGGCTTCTGCTCTCATTGCAGAAGGCCAAACTGATTGATACTTGCCGCGGGGCAGGGGCCGGGTCGCGTCTCAATCGCTCACCGCGTCGCATCAACATGGCGGAAATCTATCGGTCGGTGGAGGAATCGGAGCCATTTGCGACCCTGACCCGAAAGCCCGATGCGCATTGTCCCGTGGGCCGCTCCATCATTGCCGTGATTGACGAGATATTTTCTTCCGCAGAGGTCGCTATGGAACGCGACCTGGCCAAAACTACGCTGGCGGATGTGTTACAAAAGGTAAAGACGGGATAATAGTTGTTCCTGCATTTGACCGGCGCACTAATTAGTTCTTCCCCATAACCCTCATCCGTCCTGCGGACACCTTCTCCCGCAACCGCGGGAGAAGGAACAGCGCCGTGCCCTTGCTCCGATTTGATGCGCCTTACAAGCCAGTCATTTGACAGCCCTGCTTTCGGTGCTAGTTTGTAATGCCAACAGTTACATAAAAGAGAAAGGTGAAACATGAAAGCGACAATTGAAACGAACGAAACCAATTTCAAAGCGGAGGTCCTCCAATCGAGCCAGCCGGTGCTGGTGGATTTTTGGGCCGCATGGTGCGGTCCGTGCAAGATGATTGCGCCCGTGCTCGAAGAGATTGCAGCGGAGAACGCCGGGCGCATCAAAGTGGCCAAGGTGGATGTGGATGCAAACCCGGTATTGGCGGCGCAGTACGGGATACAATCCATCCCAACACTGCTGTTCTTCCAGAACGGCGAAGTGAAGGACAAGCTCGTAGGAGCCGTGGCCAAACGTACCATCGTATCCAGGCTGGAGAAGCTTGCCGAGCCAACTCTAGCCACCAACTGATATCAATATGGAAACCAATAGATTGCAAACATCCGAAGCGGACGCGGTGGTGTTGGGACCGCATGTTGCGCAACCGGTCGATGACGTCGAATTGCTGGACAGCTATTCGCAGACGGTATCCGGCGCGATCGCCAAAGTAAGTGCGGCGGTGGTGAACATTCGTGTGCATCACGCCCGTCCTGAAGGCGGCCAGAAAAATGGCGCGGGCGGAAGCGGTTCAGGATTCGTCATCGCCCCGGATGGTTTCATTCTCACCAACAGCCATGTCGTTCATGGGGCGACGAAGATTGAGGTGACCTTGGCCGATGGCCGGTTGTATGAAGCCGTTTTGAGCGGTGATGATCCCGAAACGGATTTGGCGGTCATCCGCATCAACGCGCCTGACCTCGCCCATGTGGCATTTGGAGATTCGAAATCAGTTCGTGTCGGCCAAATCGCCATCGCCATCGGAAGCCCGTTCGGCTTTCAACAGACCGCGACGGCGGGTGTGGTGAGCGCGTTGGGCCGTTCGATGCGGTCGCAATCAGGCCGATTGATCGACAATGTGATCCAGACGGACGCGGCGTTGAACCCGGGAAATTCCGGCGGGCCACTCATCAATTCGCGCGGCGAGGTCATCGGTGTGAACACGGCGATCATTCTGCCCGCGCAGGGCATCTGTTTTGCCATCGCCAGCAACACGGCCGAGTTTGTGACGGCGTGGTTGATCAAGGAGCGTATCATCCGCCGCAGTTGGATCGGCATCGCAGGGCAGAACGTGCCCATCCATCGCAGAGTGGCGCGGTTTTATCGGCTGACGAAAGAATTTGGAGTGCTCGTGGCAGGCATCGAACCGGGCAGCCCCGCGAGCCGAACTGGATTGCGCGAAGGTGATGTGATCGTGGCCTTTGACGATCAACCGGTGGCGAGCATCGACGAATTTCATCGGCATCTCGTAGCCGATTTGATCGGTGTGCAATCAAAGCTTACCGTCATCCGCCACACGGAAAAGCTGGAGCTGTTCGTGACGCCGGAGGAATTGGTCCGGAACCACAGCCGGAATTGAGAGTTTCCAGGGCGTTCGTATAATGGCAATCCTTGGCAAGGCTTGACAATCCTTGCCAGGGATTTACCTTTAAAGGTATGAAAGCGGTTTCCATCAACATTTCACTAAACCCCGAACTGGCAGAGTTCGCGCGATCAGACTCTCAAGCACGGGCGTTTGATTCCATGAGCGAATACATGCGTGATCTGATCCGCAAGCGCCGCCAGGATCGGATTGACGCGGATGTGGCTTATTTGGAAAAAGCCATGGAGGGAGCGCCAATAGGCGATCCTTCCGATGAGGAAATGGCTGAGATTTACGCCAGTATCAAAGCCCGTCGAAAGAAAAAGCATGAAGGTCGTCTTTGACGCGGGAGTGGTGTTTTCCGGCGCGGGGTGGCGCGGCGAAGCTCACCGTTGTCTTGTGGCGATGGCCCATCGTCGAGTGATTGCGTATGCATCCGATGAAACCCTCAAAGAACTAAGCAATTTGCTCATTGATCGCGGTGACAGGGCGAAACATTCGCCAACAACCACATTAAATTGGTATCTAGACTGTGTTGAGCGGGTTGAACCCATGCCGTTGGGCAAGCAACGCAGCCGCGATGCGAAAGACGATCCTTATCTGGCCTGCGCCCTGGCAGCAGGAGCAACAATTATTGTGACGCGAGACGAGGATTTGCTGGTGTTGGGCAAGCCGTTTGGCATTCAAATCATAACGCCGCGTGAATTGCTGGCGCATTTGGCCAGGCCGCTATAGAGCGGTTTAAAAAATACTGTAGCCATTCGGGGAAAAATGAGAAGCGGTCTTTTTGGATTTTGGCATCGTTTCGGCTCAGTCACAGGGTTTTCAAACATGCTCCTTCGCCAAAGCCTCGCCAAAACACCAAAAATCCTCGCTCCGAATGGCCACATTATTTTTTAAAACGCTCTAATTGTTCCGGAACCACAGCCGCAATTAAATCACTGCGTAGAGACGCGCACGAATCCCTGCTTCGACGGATTGAAGATTGAAACCGGGATCGAAACTGTTCTCACCGTGCCATCGCCGGCCACGTTGGTATAAGTCTGCCAATTGGGATTAGCCAGGTTGGTAGTGTATTGGACGGCGTGGTTAAAGTTCGCCTGTGACGTGAAGGAGAACTGGAAATTCACGCCGTTGTCCCGCAACGTCAGCAACTGCACCGGAGATGCCACTGAGACTGCGTCGTTGATTTTGGCCAGCACACCGCCGGGGTTCCAATAGATGATCGAGCCTCCACCCTCGCCGCCGGAGAAGAGTTGCGCATCGCTGAAGAGATGATTGGCGCCGAACTGGATGGATTGAACCTGAGTGGAATTGGTGCCGAGCGCCCAACCGCTGGCCCAAACGCCGTCCGGAGCAAGCGCCACTCCCAGGAAAGTGACCTGGAAAGGAGACGTGGCTTCACGCGCCCAGAGCGGATTGCCATTGGGATCGAACTTGGCGAGGAATGACTGGCTGAAACCGCCTTGATTTATTTTCGGATTTGCCGGCCCGGCGATCATGTCATTGCCAAAGAATGAATAAGTATCGTAATAACCGCTGACATAGACATCGCCGGCGGCGTTGGCCACCGCGTCAACAGGCGTAGTGGTGACACTGCCGTAGGCGGTCGCCGTTTGCGGATTTCCATTGGTGTCGTAGCGGGCGAAGTATTGTCCGCGCGGCAAAGCAAAATTGACCGTGTACGGCCCGAAGGACGCGCTGGGGCCATAAGCCGCACCGGTCATGAACAGGTTGGTGCCGGAGACAGCCAGGCGCGGAACGTCATCTGACACGCCGGAAGAGTAGGGGTTGCCCGTGCCGGCGCCGCTTTGGGCGCCTACACCGCGCGCCCAGAGCGCATTGCCGGTGTTCGCATCCAGGCACGCGACCGCCCAGGCGCGATCAGTGACATTGGAGATGCTGCCGATGACGAAATTAGTGGTGCCTCCGGTGATGGCGGTGCTGCCGCTGAGGTAGAGGCGTCCGGCGCTGTACGTGAGATATTGGATGAAAGACGACGGCACGAGTTGCGACCAGCGAACGATACCGAAGGGATTCAATTGGATGATGATGTCCTGTTGGCCGACGATGTTATAATTACTGCTGCCGATCTGCACCGCGCCGGAACCGAAGAGAGCGGCCAGCGTGACATTGCCGGATGGGTCGGAGACCAGGGTGTTGATCAGCATGAAATCCGTTCCCGGACCGCCGAATGTTTTCAGCCAGAAGTTGGTGCCGCCGGCGTTGAAACATGCCAGAAAGACATCGCCGCCGCCGGCATCGGTGAGGGCATTGGCGCCCAGCCAATTGTTGCCCGAATAATTTCCGGCCACGTAAACGCCGCCGTTGGTTGCCAGGGCCACGCACTCCGCGTATGCATTGCCGGAACCATTATTGGTGATGGCCGCCGCCCAGAGCGCCGAACCTGTAGGCGTTTGTTTCACCACCGCCGCCGCGTCGCCTCCGGAACCTGAATCAAGAGTCTGGCTGCCCACGGTCATGTTTCCCGCGAACTCCGCCGCCGCGTAGATGTTGCTGTTCGCGTCCACGACACATCCGTAATAGAAATCTTTCGTGAACGTTGAGACGTCCTGGGACTCAAACGGTGACTTGAACGCAACCGACCAGTCCGGCGGCAGCGGCGCGCTCACAAAACTGACCGTGGCTGTTTCGGTGAGGGCCGAGCCGTCGCCATTGTCAGCGATGGCATAGTATTGGCCGGCCACACCGGCAGTGCCGGAATTGGTGGGAATAAAATAAGAGCTGGTGGCGCCGGAAATGGCGCCGATACCCACTTCATACCATTGCCAGTTGGCGGCGGGGTTGCTGGTAGCCGCGGCGTTCAGCCATACCGGATAACCGGGATAATTGGTCTGGCTGAAAGGGTTCAACGTGATGACAGGCCCGGTGCTGGGCACAAAACTGACTTCATCCAGAAACCCGGCTTCCGTGGGATCGGTGTCGCCATAGGCCGTGGCCGTCCAGGTCAAAGTATGCGTGCCGGATGGGATATTGAAGGGACCATCCTGGTACCAATCCGTATCGCCATAAATATCATCTTCGTCCGAGCCATCAATGTTGAATTCCAGGTCGAAGCCATAGTTGGGATCGTTGGCGATGCTCGACCAAGAGAACGTAAGCGTGCCCGGCCCGGTGACAGTGGTGGAAAGGGTGGAGGACTGCGCGCCGGTGATGCTGCCGCTTTGCGCCGCCGAAATGTCGTCAAATGTATTGGTCGTTTCCACGAACCAATCCGCATCGCCGCTCGTTGACCATTGCAGGTTGGTGGCGTTCAGCGCCAGGCCCAGGGGATTGCTGTTGCCGGCCAGCGAAGCGATGTTTTGGGCGGTCAACTCGCCTGAATAGACGCGCACGTCATCCAGGAGGCCGACATATTGGGTATAATAGCCGCCGGCCAGATAGACGGTCGCGTTGACGACCACCTCATTGGTGGGGCCGATGACGGAGGCGTCGAGAGTGCCGTCCACATAGATTTTCAACATGCCGGTGTTCACATTCCGTGTGACCGCGAGGAAATGATATTTGCCGTCCGTGACCGACGTGGCCGAGTGCAACGTCGTGTCAATCCCGTTCGGGTCGGCGACGGTGACGGCTGCCCGGTCGGCGACAAGGGCCAGAGGGATAACGCTGTTGACATTATTATATGTGAACAGGATGGGCGCGCCAAAATAAGCATTGTCATACGAGTTGCCGGTGATGTTCGTAGTATTGACCCAGGCCGTGACGGTAAAATTTCCCGCTAAGGCGTTCGAGAGATTGTTGAATACCTGGCTGGGTTGGTAGAAACAAAGGGAAGTGTCTCCGAAAAACTGGCGCGCATATTGGCCGACCGCGGCATCGGCGCTGGCTATGTCCAGGTGCGGATTGGGATTGCCACTGCCGCTGGTGCAATTGGAATCGTTGCCGTTGCCGGAACTGTCCAATCCGGGAGAATTGGTGTCTTCAAAATCATATTCCGCAATGAGCGTGCCGTTGACGCCATTGAGCGTCGAACCGGGGGTGCTGAATAACCCGGCGACCTGGTTGGAAGTCAGGATGCCGGCATAAAGCTGCAGATCGTCCAGTTCGCCATTGAAAAATTGGCGCGCATTCATGTTGTTGGGATCGGTTTGGGAGGCATCGATCGCGCAGCCGACCGCCACGTCCCTGATATCGCTCAATGGGTTCATGGAGGCGAAATCGCTGTTGTTCAACATGCCATCGATATAAATATCCTTTTCTCCTGTTTCCTCGTTGCGCGTGATCACCACGTGATGATAATAACCGTCGTTGATGTCAGTGATTGAATTGACGGTGTCATCGCCGTAAAAACTTCCGGTGTTGATTCCGATTTCGCCGCCATCCAGGGCGGCCGGGATCACGTCTTCATAACCTCCCGGAATATCGGCCGCCACGATGCCATCTCCGAAATACGCGGCGCCGTTCTCTACGGAGTCGTTTTGCTTCGTCTTGATCCAGAACGACAGTGAGAAATCGCCCGCCAGAGTGTTTAATACGTTGGTGGGCGGCATGGAATATGTGAAAAAGCTGGTGCCGTCGAAGTACGCCGCGCCGCCTCCCGCCATCGCGTCATTGGTCGAGGTCACGCCGTTGCCGCCATTAAAATCCAGGTCATTGCCGCCACCGCTGCTGTCTGCTCCCAGATTGCCGCTGTTGTCAAAAGTGTAATGCGCAACGAGGATGGAATTTGCGACCGGCGGATTGGTCGTGGCAAAGGACACATTGTCGTCGGACTCAAGCACATCGGTCGGAACCCATCCGGACAAGGCTGCGCCATCCGTGGGTGTTGAGATATTAAAAATGGGTGTAGTATCGTTGGTGACGTTTTGGATTTGCAGTATGCAGTCGATTCCATTGGGAATGACAAACGTTGACACGCTCTCCTGCGAGGCCGGCAAACCGGCATATTGGAAGAATGAAAAATCCCAGTTATAGACATAGGTGCTGTTGACAACCGGCCAGTTCGTAGGCCCCAACCACGCAAATGTCGGCTGGTTCGCGACGTTCAGGGCATTATTCGCCGGATAGGTAATAATAGTGGCCGGCAACATGTTGCTGCTGACATTGGCTGCGCTCACCGAAAACGTATAAGTATTGGTCGTCGTATCGTTCGTAAAAACCATCGTCCAAACACCGTTAGTGATCTGGTTCATCAACGAAGCGAAATCAGGGTAGAGGTTTTCCGTGCCGGCGAGGGTATTGACGCCATCGGCGGTCACCTGTAGCTCACGCCATGAGCCGTCTGTGGTATGAGAAGCGGAATAGAAGGGAGATGAAATGAAATAGGTGCCGAAAGCGGCCGCCGGGCCGGTAGAATTCGTGTAAAGTGGCGTGAAAAATTTGTACTGCTGGCCCTGCTCGAAACGCACCAGATGCAGTTCAAATGTCAGCCCGGCGCGAGCGGCGGGAACTGTGCCGAGCCACGCGGCGGCGAATGCTGAGAACAAAGTGAGCAGACGGACGATACGATTCTTGAGGGCAGTTTTCATAGGATGAACTGTATAGCCCGGCCATTAGCAGACGGGCCAATCGCGTAATTTAAAACGGGACACTGGTATTCCTTCCGAATAACGGGTTCTAATTCCTTGCACAAGGAATATAACTAATGACCGTCCAAGTCAAGATATATATGGGTTTTAGGCCGTTTTGCCGTTGGTCCCGGGGCCAAAACCCACTGATGGTTCAACCAGATAGGAGATGAAAGTTTCTTTTTTTGTGTTACTTTTTTCCACGCAAGGCAGTCAGACGTCTTCATTATGAATACTGAGTTGGAAATATTGCCGGATCAATCACAGGCCGCTTCAGACTGGTATGTCGAGGCGATGAAACATCTTCTTGCCGCCGTCCAAAAATTATCCATGGCGCGCAACCTGGATGACATCACGGCGATTGTGCGCCACGCGGCGCGCGAATTGACCGGCGCCGATGGCGCGACGTTTGTGCTCCGCGACAACGGCTTTTGCTATTACGCGGACGAAGAAGCGATCGAACCCTTGTGGAAGGGAAAGCGGTTTCCGATGGAGCTATGCATCAGCGGGTGGGTGATGCTCAACCGCAAATCGGTAATCATCCCGGACATCTATGACGACCCGCGCATTCCCGCGGAAGCCTACCGCCCCACCTTTGTGAAAAGCATGGCCATGGTGCCCATCCGCTCACTGGACCCGATCGCGGCGATTGGCGCCTATTGGGCCACCCAGCGCCGTCCGAGGCCGGAGGAAGTAAAACTGTTGCAGGCGCTGGCCGACAGCACGTGTGTCGCGATGGAGAACGTGCAATTGGTCGCGGGCCTGGAACAAAAAGTGGCCGAGCGCACCGCCCGCCTGCAAATGCTCAACGAAGAACTGGATTCATTTTCGCATTCCGTATCGCATGATCTGCGCGCGCCGCTCCGCCACGTGGACGGTTTTGTGAACCTCTTGCAGATGATCGAAGGCGGCAAGTTGAGTCCCAAAGGGCAGGAATATGTAAAGCTCATCTCGAAGGCGACCACAAAAATGGGCCGGCTCATCGAAGACCTGCTGGAATTTTCCCGCATGGGCCGCAAGGACCTGCAATTGGCCCCCGTGGACATGAATTTGCTGCTGGACGAAGTCTGGCGTGAACTGGAACCGGAACGCAAAGGGCGTAAGATCTCGTGGAAGGCAGCCGCGTTGCCGGAGGTGAAAGGCGACCGCGCTATGCTCAAGCAAGTGTGGGTAAACTTGCTTTCCAATGCCGTTAAATATACTGGCCGCCGTGAACAGGCGGAGATCCGGGTCGGCGTGACGCAGAACAACGGAAACACCGGCGAGGTGGAATTTTTTGTGAAAGACAACGGCGCCGGGTTTGAAATGCAGTATGCGGGGAAATTGTTCGGCGTGTTCCAGCGCCTGCACGACAAAGAAGAGTTCGATGGCACAGGCATCGGCCTGGCCAACGTACGGCGCATTGTTATGCGGCACGGCGGAAACATTCGGGCCGAGGCGGAAAAGGACAAGGGAGCGACGTTTTACTTCAGTTTACCTGCGGCATAAAGGTCGGCGCCTTTCTTGCGCGGCGTTTATTTTCGAGTCGGGTTGGGGTGTGTCATTGGCTGAATTATGGCGTGATGATTTCAAAAACGCCAAATACCACAAAATCTGCCGAATTGGATGTCAGCAAGCGATGGACCCCGGCCATGTGAAAAATGGCGGCTAATTGTGTATCGAGAATCACTGTCATCCGGTTGAGCAAGGGGGCAAGCGTGTAAACGGCTTGCAGGCAAAGAGGATTCTGGATTTTGAGGGTGTGAGCGATATGGATTTAAATTGGCTTTTTCCGCCGGCAAGGTTCGCGCCAAACTGGCGGAATGC
>DASXYX010000041.1:0-29236 GCA_036502245.1 Verrucomicrobiia bacterium | reverse complement strand
CGATTGTATAAGGGCTATATTTACGGCAGCGGCCCGGATTGGCGCAACATGCTGGACCATAAACGGGAAATGGACCCGCAAGCCCTCGGCGGCACCGCGGTCCGCAAGCAGATCGACCTGGAGTTCTACAACTATGGGCCGCGCACCAACGATGAGACGGTCACCAACCTGACCTTTCACATTTTGCTCTATACGCCTGCGAACCATCGCACCCCCGTCCCGACTTTTCTCTGTCTCTCGTTCGCGCCCAATTATCAGGAGGTCTCGGACCCAAATATTCTCGTTTATCCCGTCTGGGACAAAAAAACCGACATGTCCGCCATGCCGACGAATATCGTGCGGGGAAATGCGGAAGATGCCTGGCCCATCCAAAAGATTCTCGCGCGCGGTTACGGCGTCGCCATGGTCGATTATGAAGATTTCGAGCCGGACCTGCCCGATCATTCCGGTTGGAAACATGGCGTGCGCTCGCTCTATTTGCAGCCCGGCGTCACGAACTTTGACCCGAACGCCTGGGGCGCGATCTCTGCATGGGCCTGGGGCGCAAGCCGCGTGATGGATTACCTCCAAACAGATAACGAAGTGGATTCAACACGCATCATTCTGGTCGGCCATTCACGCCTGGGCAAAACCGCGCTTTGGGCCGGCGCGGAGGACACACGGTTTGCCGGAGTCATCGCCAGTTGTTCCGGCGAGATGGGCGCGTCATTGGCACGCCGGGATTATGGCGAGACCGTCACCAGCATGTGCAAAAGTTTTCCGTATTGGTTTTGCGGAAATTTTCTCGATTACAGCAACGATATCAGCGACCTGCCCGTGGACACGCACATGCTGCTCTCGCTCATCGCTCCGCGGCCGCTGTTCCTGAGCAATGGCAGTGACGATCAATGGGGCGATCCGCGCGGCGAATACGAAGCCGCCATCGCCGCAAGTCCCGTTTACCATCTCTTTGGCGAAAAAGGAGTCATCACCAATTTACCGCCGGATGTGCTCACCAATTCCATGAACGGCAGCGGCTCGTTGCTCGATTCTAAAAAGCTCGAATCCTATCCGCCGCCGCGGCTCGATAAACCCATCATGAACAATCTGGGATTCCGCACTCACACCGGCGGACATGCCGTTTTGCCGTCCGACTGGGACGTCTTTCTGGATTTTGCCGATAAATATTTCCCTGCGCCAACGGACTCACAGTAAATAAAGCAATTTTTGTAAGCACGTCTGCAAGCTTCTTCCCTCTCCCCTTAACAAGAAGAGAATTCCCCGATCAGTTCATGCATTGAACTCCTGAACCGGAATGATGCTCCGATAGCCACTCCATAAATCTTGATAGGCATCCCCGGCTCAAAATAAAAAATAACAGCAAACACGGTCCTTTCAATGGAGTCTCGCCCTACCATTCAGCAAAGGCCGTTGGGAAGAAATACAGGGCTAAAAACTAATCCACGCCAGTCACGTTAAGCGAATTGGATTTGAAAAAGAGCGTTTTTAAAGCCCGTCCTCATCCTGACCTTCTTCACCCGGAGAAGGAACAGAACACTTCTCTATTATCGGAACAACTTTCCGACTGATTCAGATTTTCCCATTCACATTTTGACTCGCGGAACATGTGAAAGCCTTGTCCACTCTATCGGGGGAAGCTCAGAACGAACTGCCTTGCTTTTTCTGATTTCATTGCTTCAATTTCATTTTGCATCAATGAAACCAACGCAGATCAACGTGTCCATCGTGGAAGACGACGTAAAGGTGCGCGGCAGCCTGGCCCGGCTGATCGATTCCACGGAGGGATTTGCGTGCGTCAGCCAGCATCCGGACGCGGAAAACGCATTGAAGGAGATTCCCGTCATCAAACCGGAGATTGTGCTGATGGACATCAACCTGCCCGGGATGGACGGCGTGGAATGCGTGCGCCGTCTCAAACAAACACTGCCGCAGACGCAAGTGGTCATGCTGACCGTGTATGAGAACACGAACAGTATTTTCGGTGCGCTGACGGCGGGAGCGAGCGGTTTCCTGCTCAAACGCAGTTCTCCGGAGCAGATCATCAATGCCATCCAGGACGTGCATAACGGAGGGTCGCCGATGAGCAGCCACATCGCGCGCAAGGTGGTGGCCTCGTTCCAAAAGGTGACGGAGCCGGCGCATGAATATGAAAAGCTCTCGACGCGCGAGCAACAGGTGCTCGATTACCTGGCCAAGGGTTATTTGTACCGGGAAATCTCCGAGGAACTGAAGATCACTTACGCAACGGTGCATACACATATCCGGCATATCTACGAAAAGCTGCAGGTGCGCTCGCGCACGGAAGCGGTCACCATCCATTTGACACACCGATGGGGACCGGGGGAGTGAATTAAGTTGGGAACATTCAACCCCGAAAGCTTTCGGGGCAAGCATCCAAGATCTATATTACAAAGACTGAAAGGGGATTAGATTTGAAATGAAGAGCATTTTTAAAGCCCGTCCTCATCCTGGCCTTCTCCACCTGGAGAAGGAACAGCTATAGGACATTTCTTGATTCATGAAAAGACCGTCCGTGGATCCAGCCGTTTCCAATTCTAAAAAGGCGGATTTGGTGAAAGCCCTCTCCAGGGGGAGAGGGTTGGGTGAGGGCGAGCTAAAAAACTATTTTCAAATATCACAATTAAAGGCGGCGCAGCAGCACCGCCCTACCTGAGACCAGCATATTGCCGCCAACAGTCACCTTGCTTCCGCGCCAAGGCTGGTTCATAATAGAATTGTTCATAATAGAAGTATGTCCTTTTTGACCTTCAACCGGACCAGGCGATTCGCCGCCTTTGCCCTGTGTTTGTGCGTCCTGTTGCTGGGATTTCACCCTATCAACGCCAGTGGGGCAAAGCATGTTTCGGACGATTTCTCCATCAAAGTCTGGGACAACGATGACAACCTTTCCGGAAGCACGGTTACGTCCATCATCCAGACTCCGGACGGATATTTGTGGGTGGGGACTTATGAAGGATTGATCCGCTTTGACGGCGTTCATTCGGTGCTGTTTGATTCTTTGAACAAGCCGGCGTTAGGCCATAGCCGTATCCAGGGGCTTTACCTGGATGCCAGCGGCACGTTGTGGATCAATACGTATCGCGGCGGCTTGACGTCATACCGGGACGGTGAATTCCGGCAGGAGTGGGGCGACCAGCCGTATTCGGATTATCACACAACCATGACTTCATCGTCGGCGAAGCAGGTGACGTTTGTCACTGAATTCGGCGATGTTTTGCAACGCGCGCTGCCGGGCACGAACTGGACAACGTTGACGCCGCCAGCCAATTCCCGCCCGATCTGGCAGTGTACGGATCATAACGGAACGTTGTGGTTCGTCACACGCGATGGCCGTGTGCTCCGGGTGGTGGATGGGAAATTCGAGGAGTTGCCTGCCAACAGCGGAATGGATGGAAAAAAGGCGATCACGATCGCCACCGACCCGTCGGGCAACGTCTGGGCGGGCCTGGATAACGGTATCGTTCGCTGGGATGGCAGCCATTTCGTGGATATGACGCCGACCAATTCCGAGCCGGGGGAGAAATTAAATCCAGTCTATCTGTTTCCCACATCCAGTGGCGCGCTTTGGGTGCTGGATGGCGACCGTCTGCGGGAAGAAATCGGGCGGGGCTGGGTCAACGAGGCCAAGGAATGGCGGGGGTTGCTGGGTTCAGCCTCGAACCGCGCCATGGGCATGCATGAGGACCAGTCGGGAGGCATTTGGTTCAACCATTACGGCAACGGCGTCTTTTACATTTCGCCCGATGGCCGTTTCTCCCGGTTCACCGTGGGCGACGGCCTGCCGGGAAATCGCGTAGGCGCCTGGTATCAGGACCGCGACGGCGGTGTGTGGCTGGGAGTGGATCGCGGCGGCCTGGCACGGTTGTCGCAAAGGCGGTTCCAGGCCATCGATTCAAAAGAAGGCCTGCTCCCCTATCCGGCGCTGTCTGTTTGCGAAAATATTGATGGGAGTATTTGGATCGGTACGTCCGGAGGGGGATTGAACTGTTATAAAAATGGCAGGTTGACCCGTTATCCGGTGGGGATCGCCGCTTCCGAAAATCTTGTCTATTCGATATTCCCGCAAACAAACGGCGATCTGTGGCTGAGCGCCGGCGATGGAGAGGACTTGTATCAATTTCAGGACAATGAAGTAAAACGCTCGCCACTGGGGGTCCATGGAATCAAATCGTTACTGGTGGACCATGACGGAAGGTTATGGGCGGGAACAAAGAACAATATCGGATGGTACACGGACACGGCCCGGCACGTTTTTGGCCGCAATGATGGAGTGCCTGAATCTCCCATTCGCGCGCTGGCCGAAGGCCCGGACGGCACGATTTGGGCAGGCTCCGATGACGGCACCCTTTACTGCTGCGGCCTGACCAATATCCAGGCCTTCCGGCCAAACGATGAACTGGGTCCGCGGCCCATCTGGTCTTTGTATGCCGACCCGGACGGCACGATTTGGGCTGGCACTTTTCGCGGAGGCCTTTTGCAGTTTAAAAACGGGAAATTTACCCGCTTCTCAACCAAACAAGGCCTGCCGGACATCATCACCCAGATTCTCGAAGACCAAAAAGGCAGAATCTGGCTCGGCACTCACGAGGGGATCTGTTTTGTGCAACAATCCGCGCTGGAACTCTGCGCCCAAGGAAAAGTCGATTCCGTGGACGTTGTCCGGCATCTCAGCGGGTTGCCAACCTTGGAATGTTCGGATGGGTACCAGCCGTCCTGTTGGGATGCCCACGGCGAACGGTTATGGTTCAGCACCGCCAAAGGAGTCGTCTCTATCGATCCCACTGAACTGGCCAGCAGTTCGCTGGCGCCCCCCGTGGTCATTGAAGGATTGGTCGTGGATGGCCAATCCGAACCTATAAATAACGGGAAAGCGATCATTCCGCCAGGACATGAAGAATATGAATTCAATTTTACCGCGCTGAATTTTGAAGCACCCGGCGAATGCCGGTTCCGCTATCGGATCGACGGATTGGATAAAAACTGGGAAGAGGCGGACACCCTGCGCGTGGCCAATTACAGCCATCTGCCCCCGAACCATTACCACTTCCAGGTCATCGCCTGCAACAGCGACGGTGTTTGGAACCGGACCGGCGCGTCCGTGGATTTCACCATCCAGCCGTATTTTTACCAGACGCGCTGGTTCCTGGTTTTGGCGAGCCTATTGGTTTTGGGCAGCGTGGCCATCGTGGCGCGGACGATTGCGACGCGGAAATATCGCCAGGCGCTGGCGCGTCTGGCGCAGCAACATGCCATCGAGCGTGACCGCTCGCGCATCGCCAAAGACATCCATGATGACATCGGGGCCGGGCTGACCCAGATCACGCTCTTGAGCGAACTGGGCCGGCGCGATCCGGAACACTCAGGCGCGCAGTTGGAACGCATTTCCGACGCCGCCCGGGACATGACGCGGGCGATGGATGAAATCGTGTGGGCGATCGATCCCCAGCGCGACACGCTTGCCAGCTTGATGGATTATATCTCCGCGTACGCCGAAGATTATCTCAGGACAGCCGGAGTGCGTTGCCGCATGGATTTCCCGGCGGTCTTGCCGGCCAGGCCCATTGACGCGGAATTGCGATACAACCTGTTCCTGGCATTGAAAGAAACCTTGAACAACATCGTCAAACACGCCCGGGCCACTGAAGTGAGGCTTCAATTGATGGTGAACGACCATAGTTTCACCCTGGCCGTCCAGGACAACGGCCGCGGTTTCCAGGCCAATGGCAAATCCACCGGCTCGGCTGAACGACACCATTCCGGCCTGGGATTGTCCAATCTCAAGAAGCGCATGGAATCGATCGGAGGCCGGTGCGTGATGCAAAGTTCCCCGGAAACCGGGACATTGATCGAGATGTCCGTCGCGTTCAATGGCAGAACATCGCCAGTTATGACGATTGGCGGGAATGGTTCCAACGGCTATAATGGTTTAAAGCATGAAGTGCCCTACGCCGATGTCCCGTGATGCGAAGTTGAATCGTACCGGACCCATTGGTTGATGATTTGATACGCGCAGTTTTTTTATGAGTATTTGTGTTTCGATAGTGGAAGACGACACCAAGGTGCGGGAGAGCCTGGCCCGGTTGATCGACAGTTCTTCGGGGTTCAAGTGCGTGAGCCACCACGCCAGCGCGGAGATCGCCCTGGTTGAAATCCCCAGGGTCAAACCGAACGTGATCCTGATGGACATCAATTTGACCGGCCTTAACGGCGTCGAATGCGCGGGCCGTCTCAAGCCGTTGCTCCCGAACACGCAGATCATCATGCTTACCGTGTACCAGAACACAGAGCACATTTTCAAAGCGCTGGCGGCGGGCGCCACGGGATACATGCTGAAGCAGACCAAGCCGGACGAATTACTGGTGGCGATCCGTGACGTGTACGAAGGTGGCTCGCCGATGAGCAGCCACATCGCTCGAAAAATTGTCCAATCGTTCCAGCACCGCGCCCAGAAAGAGGATGAAACCCAGAGCCTTTCCCCGCGCGAAGCGCAGGTCATTGAACTATTGGCCAAAGGCTATCTCTACAAAGAAGTGGCTGAAACCATGGGTGTGAGCTATGCCACCGTCCATACCCATATCCGGCATATTTACGAAAAACTACAGGTCCGCTCGCGGACCGAGGCGGTGGTCAAGCACTTGAGCCAGGCCCGCCGTTCCTCCGAAGCGGCTTCGAGAGCCAATCTTTCCGCCAATTGACCATCGGTTCATTACCCATCGCCAGAACTGTGGATTATACCCCGAACCATTTAACATTATAATTACTGCTTGCTCCAGGAACCATCCCACCCTAGCGTTTCCCGGCAGCGTCATTCTAAATAAGTATGAACGGAAAAATCGTGTTGGAAAAATTTTCATTCGGCGTCGGTGACCGGTTCAGCCACCAGGCCCGGGCGCAATTGCGCGCCTGCATGATGGCGGCAAAACAGGGAGTAAAGGTCGTTCCCGTCTGGAACAAATCCAACCGCGAGCACGTCACCATCGGTTCAGAACCCGGCGAAACGCGCCACGCCGCGGACGCAGCAGTCAAAGCCCTGGGCTGGGAGCATTCCTATTATGTGGATGCCGACCATATCCGCCTCGAAACAGTGGACCGGTTTATCCCCCATTCCGATTTCTATACCATTGACGTGGCCGATTCCATCGGCAAGCCGGCGGATGCCAAATTGGTCGGTGCTTTTGTTGATCGCCATCCGGAACTGACAGGCAAAATCGCGATCCCCGGCATTCCCGAACCATTCCAGACAACCCGCGCGGACATCGAACGTATCACCGGAAAATACCTGCTCGCCGTTCGCGAGGCTGGGCAGATTTACGGGCACATCGCCCGGACCAAAGGTGAGGGCCGGTTTATCACCGAGATTTCGATGGATGAAACGGACAGCCCCCAGACCCCGGTGGAATTGCTGGTCATCCTGGCAGCCGTGGCGGACTCAGGTGTTCCCATCCAAACCATTGCGCCGAAGTTCACCGGGCGTTTCAACAAGGGCGTGGATTACGTTGGCAACGTGGCGCAATTTGAGAAAGAGTTCAATGCCGACCTCGCCGTCATCCGCTTTGCCATCCAACAATATCATTTGCCGGAAAACCTGAAATTGAGCGTCCACTCCGGTAGCGATAAATTTTCGATCTACGCCCCCATCCGGCGCGCCCTGGAACGATTCAATGCCGGCCTGCATATAAAAACCGCGGGCACCAACTGGCTGGAAGAAGTCATCGGCCTGGCGGAAGCCGGCGGAAACGGATTGGCCATCGCCAAAGAGATTTACGCCGGGGCCGCGGACCATCTCGCCGAATTGTGCGCGCCTTATGCGACCGTGATCGACATCGATCCCAAAAAATTGCCTTCCGTAGAGACCGTGAATGGCTGGACCTCGGAACAATTTGTGGCGGCGCTGCGCCATGACCAAAAAAATCCCGCGTACAATCCGCACCTGCGCCAGTTGCTCCACGTGGGATACAAGATCGCCGCGAAGATGGGCGACCGTTACTTGAATGCTCTCAAAGAAAACGAGGCGTTCGTCTCGAGGAACGTCACCGAGAACCTGTATGAGCGGCATCTAAAACCGCTGTTCGTTCCGCAACCAAAGGGCGCAACCACCATGACCGGTCGCCAGCTCGTGGCGAGCTAGAGCTTCGAAAAACTATAACGGCGTTATTTAGAGAGGCAGACTTTTACCTCAAAAAATTCGGCGCAGCCGCTAAATCAAAACCCCGGAGGGGTGATAAGCTGGTAGCCCCGGACGAGCGAGTCTGAGAGCGCTGTCCGGGGTATTCAATTCCAAACGACAACCGCCATTTGCGAAGCCGCGCGACAGCGCGCGTCTCATCTGCGGCCATAGTTTTATTGATACATTCCAAAGCGGCAGAGGACTGCCGCACTCCAGAACGGCAAGCATTCGCGAAGGCCAGACTCAAATTTTGCGCCAGCTTTTGGAGTGCGCCAGCCCTCTGGCGCTTTGGGTTATCGAATGGCAATCCTGATTCAAAGCGATGCTGAAGCATCGCAGTCCAAACACTTCGTGACTGCCAAACGTCTTTGAAACATCGCGAAGCGCCTGGAGTGCGGCGGTTCACCGCCGTTTTTGTACCGACTATCAACCGTCGCTCGTTACACAATCACCGCGAACAGTCCAAATCGCTTTATTCCAGATAAAAAACTTCTGCCAGCGGTTTCACCACAGGAGAATTGTCCGGATTCACTTCCATCAACGGCGCCATGTACTTCCACCATTTCTTGACGATAGTCGTTTGCGGCAATTGGGAAGCGGTATTTCCCTCGCTCAGCTTTTGCACGGCGAAAAGCGTGAGCGTTTCCTCGTCGAAAAAGATCGAATAATCCGAGATGCCCGCGGCCCGCAGTTCCTTTTGCAACTCGGGCCAGATCTCATCGTGGCGTTTTTTGTATTCAGCCGTGACGCCCGGCTTCAACTTCATCTTGAAGGCGTTGCGCTGCATCTCAAAATCATTAGCTGCCCGCTTTGGTTTTCAACCATGCGCCAAAGCCAATCACAATCGTTGAAAGCACCAATGTTGCGATACCGCCGCCAATGAGCAGGTGCGCTTTCTTGCCGGAATCTTTCCATTCATGAAAGATCCAGCCCCACATGGTCGCGAAAATAATGATGCTGGACATGTGCAGCGTCCACGACGCGAAATCGTACTTACCCATCTGCGTCGCACCCATCGTATAAAAGAAAAATTGAAGGTACCAGGTGGTGCCTGCAAGCGCGGAGAAAAGATAATTCGGCAACACCGGAATCTTCAAGTCGGTCGGGTTGCTGCTGACAGCGGCGGTTGTAGGAGCATGTTCACTACCGGTGCCACCATGATGCGCGTGCTCCGGTTTGACATGCGATGCGAAATATTGATAACCGCTGCCGTTCTTGACATTCAACAGCATGCACCAGATGAAGTTCGTCGTGAAACCACCAAGCAACAAAACCGGCAGCGCCGGCAAGCCGGTCCAAATCGAACTCGTTCCCGCAGCGAGCGAAGCCGCATTGATGTCTTTGCCTGATTGCAGGCCAAAAGCGAAGCAGGCGCTCATGATGCCACAAAAGGTCGCCACCAAAATACCTTTCTTGAAACTGAATTCCTTGATCGACTTTTTCTTTTGTTCCTCAGGCATATTCTGCTCCTTCGTGTAACCTGCCAAAGCCGCGATCGTGATGCCGAGGAGACAGATGGCGACGCCCGCTAACGTGACTTGCCCGGAAGTGATTTTGGAAATATCAACGATGCTCGGGCTGTTTGCGAACACGAAAAAATTCGGCGTCAGCGCTTTGAAGATCGGGGGAACCAGCGTGCCGAACGCTGCGCAATATCCGAGCGCCACTCCCGTGCCGAGTGACAACCCCAGGTAGCGCATCGTCAGTCCATACGTCAATCCGCCGAATCCCCACAACATGCCGAAGAAATACGTCCAGGCGAGTGTGCCGGCGGATTGCTGTTTTAAAACGCCGAACAAATCGTTCGTCATGAAATAGGCGGCGATCCATGGACAAATGATCCATGAGAAAATGCCGCCGACCAGCCAATAGGTCTCCCACGACCATTTCTTCACGCCCTTATACGGCACATAAAAGCTGCCGGAGGCCAGACCACCACACCAGTGCAGGATAACTCCAAGGAAAGGATTCGGTTGCATGATTTTTTGATTTTCGATTTATTGTCGTTTGCTAGTTCGATCGCCGTTTCATCTTTTGACGATGAGAATTCAACAACCTGGTCTCATCGCAATGAAATGGAATTCACACACTATCTTAAAACGGCCCTGCGAAACAATCATCATTTTTGGCTATAACCGCACTTTGGAGTTTCTCGCGTAAAGTTGTGGAAGAGGAAATTGAATCGGATGGTCCACCCTTAAGCCGCTTCTGGCGATGCGGGCACAATTTTCCGAGGCCATTCAAAACCAAAAGAACGTCCGCCCTGCTCACCCTCTCCTCCAACCCGGTTGGAGGAGAGGGACGGGGAGAGGAGGCGCTTTTAATCTGCTTTTTGCTTCACTTTAATCAGTTGTTCCGGCTTTGGAGGAATAAACCGATGATTCTCTCGTTTTCTTGTCGTCGAAACACATCCTGTTCGTTCGTGTATCGCATTCCAGATTTCTAAAAGAATTCCGTTCCGGTTTTTCCGCCATTCATGGTTCCAGAATCGCAATTCTTCAATCCCTTTGGATTCAAGAAACTTTTTGCGCTCAACGTCAGATTGTTGCTGTTCCGGCATCCCATGATGGGATCCATCCAATTCGATGGAGAGCTTTGCGGTCGGACAATAGAAATCGAGATAGTATTTGCCCGATGGGTGCTGGCGGCGGAATTTGAATCCCGCGAAACGCCCTGCCCGCAAAGCACGCCATAATTGCTTTTCCGCATCCGTTTGATCGCGTCGAAGCCGGCGGGCATTGGCGGTCGGGTTCACGAAATGAATCGTAGATAATCTCTTTGGATTTACAAGTTGCTCTATTTAATAAGAGATAATAGCCCCTCTCCTTGGTCCTCTCCCCGCGCAAAGCGCAGGGAGAGGAAAACAAGTCGAATGCGCCCAGCCTCCAGGCTGCTCCTCACAATGCGGGCGCAACGTTACGAAGGCATTCAGAATAAAAAGAACGTCCGCTCTGGTCACCCTCTCCTCCAACTTTTGTTGGAGGAGAGGGACGGGGAGAGGAGGCGCTCAAAAAAATCATGAGAAATCGAGACGATTCAAGCATGCGACTAGAATAATTTTTTAAGAAATCCTTTGGACGACGGGTGCGGCTTTCCAGGATTTCCAGAAACCTGTATTGTGATCGTTTCACTCTTCAAACCGGGACTCTTTGCGCTGATCTTGATTGGTCCGGACGGCGCGTTTGCTTTGACGTAAGCCACGCATTCTCCCCTGAATGACGTGCGCTGAGTGGCCTGGAACGGCTCATGGCTGGCATTGTCCGCGCTGTCCACGGCGGCGATCACGCCGGAGCCGGACGCCGTGAATGAAACCAGATTGGTCGCTCCTGGCACCAAAACGCCGTGCTTGTCCACCACTTCAGCCCGCACAAATGCGACCGAGTCCCAGTCATCCGCAATCCCCCCGCTATCGGTAGTCAGGATGATTTTTGCGGGTTTGCCGGCGGTGACCAGAACATCCGTCGCAACAACTTTGCCGTCATTCCGCGCAACAGCTTTCAATGTGCCGGCAACATAATTCACCGTCCAAGTCCGCGGCGAGGCGTCCGCATTGATTTCCTGCGCGCCGAGTGACTTGCCGTTCAGGAACAGTTCCACTTCCTTGCAATTGGAATACACTTCGACATTTTCCTTATGCGGGGCCGTATTGGTCGGTGTCCAATCCGGAAATAAAACGGGGCGCATATTCAGCGGAGTGAATCCCGGGTCAACGCTTACCCGTTGCGTGGCCGCGGTCCGTCGCGCAACGTAAACCATCGGTTTGTCCGACCACCAGCTCTGATATTGATATCCCATCGGTTTGATTCCGCTGGTGCGATCGAGCAATCCTGAGCCGGCAGCGACCAGTGGCCAGTGGAGCGACTCTCCCAAATAATCCACCCCGCTCCACAAAAACTGTCCCGCATAAGCCGGATGATCGCGCAACGCCAGCCAGGCGACGCGGTCGGGATGATTTTCCGTGCCGATGATTTTACGCGTCGGTTTTTGATCATGCGCGGCCAGGATTTCATTCTCGCGATAATTTTGTCCGATGATATCCAGCATGTCCGCCAGGCCATCGTCATAGTCATGGCTCACATTGGGCCGGAACAATGCCTGTGTGACCGGCCGCGTCGGATCCGTGGCATGGGCCACTTCAATCAATCCCTTAAGGATGCCCTTAGCCAGTTCTGCGCGCGGTGTGTCATGGATCTCGTTGCCAACGCTGTAAAGGATGATCGCGGGATGGTTCCGGTCACGCATGATGCTGTCGTGCTCGTCCTGCTTCGACCATTCGCGGAAATAAAGGTGATAATCGTTCGTATTTTTCCCGACCGTCCAGCAATCGAAAAATTCGTCCATCACCAAAAATCCCATGCGGTCGCACAGATCGAGAAATTCCGGCGCAGGCGGATTGTGCGCGGTGCGGATGGCATTGACGCCAAGCGATCTCAATGTCGTGAGCCGCTCGCGCCAAACATCCAGTGGGACCGCAGCCCCAAACGCACTGCCATCCGCGTGCAGGCAAACGCCTTTGATCTTGAAATTCCTGCCGTTGAGCCAAAAACCGGTGTCCGCGTCGAAATGATATTCCCGGATGCCAAACGGCACAGTGTCATCATCACTGATCGGCAACACAGTGGATTTCTCAACAGCCGCCGCCGGCATCTCATTGACGGATACGTGCGCCTGATAAAGCACCGGGTTCGTGATGTCCCAGATGTCAGGATTATGCACGACAATATCCTGGTTGAATTCTACGGAACCGGAGTTGGTGACGGTCTGGGATGGTGTGGGTGTTATCGCCACCATGCGGCCGGAGGGATTGAACAATGAGATCAGCAGCACGATCTGTTTCGGAGCGTCACTGGTATTGGTCACTATGACTTGCGCATGCACCGTGGCCTGCGTGGCGCTGACCTGCGGAGTGGAAATGAACACCTGCCATTGCGGAATATAGACCGGCGCTGTCTCGACCAGCCGCACATGTCGATAAATACCGGCCCCGGCGTACCACCGCGACGCCGGCTGCGCGGAAGTATCAACCCGCACCGCTATCACATTATCGCCGCCAAAATTCAGGTGGCCCGTCAATTCATAGCTGAAACTGACGTACCCATAAGGGCGATGCCCCAGATGAAAACCGTTGAGCCATACGTCGCTATTGGCCATCACCCCGTCGAACTCGATAAACATGCGCCCGTTTGCGTCCGTTTGCGGCACCGTAAAATGCTTCCGATACCACACCACCCCCGACGGCAAAAACGCGCCCGCGCCTTCCGCCGGGTTGGTTTGGGCGAACGGCCCTTCGATGCTCCAATCATGCGGCACACTGAGTTGTTGCCACGAGCCGTCATCAAATTGTGTTTGGTCCGCGTTAGTCGCATCGGCTTTGAGAAAGCGCCAGTCGGAATCAAAAGGTGTTACCGTGCGTGGCTCCCCTGCCCTGCAAAGTGACAACGTGAAAAGCAGGACGGCTGCGATATTTAAGATTATTTTCATAAGATCAGAGCGCGGTAGATCTTTGTACCGCAGGTTTGCAAACCTGCTGTATCGCCGACTTCCCAGTCGGCATGGCGTGAAAACCCTGAAAGCCTGCGGATTTGGAAATCCGCGATACAGCAGACTGGGAAGTCTGCGCTACAACCACCACGGAGTTGCGAGCATCTCAGCATCATTGTCTCATGGCAACATACGGTTTTGAAGAATCAAGTTCGAGCCGCAAGTAATCATACATGATACCGCTGACCAGGCTGCCTGCGGGGATGGTCAACTTCATGACATTGGGACCGGCCTTCATCAGCGACGCATTGAACGTGACATCATGCTCGCTCCATGCGCCTTCGATCCCGTCGCGATCGATGGTGGCGTTATAAATCAGGTTGGTCACCGTGCCGACCGATTGGTCGTTCACGGTCACGGCCAATTGCCGCGTGCCCACGCCGCAGATCGCCAACCGCAACGTTGCCGTGCCGGAGGACGCCTGCGGCAGATTGAAATTGATCGTCCACGTCGTGCTGCGCCCGTGGCCTTTTCCGTTGGTATCGGACAATTCTTCGTCATGCGGCACCTGCTCAAAAAACCAGTCCTTGCGGAAATTACTTTTACCGATGGTATAGTTCACATCATTGGGAAACAGCTTCGGATATTGGACGTACCAACCCCAGTGGAAATAATCATTCCCCTTGAAAAATTCTCCCGACGTGCGATTCGGAATCCCGATGTCCCAAAGCTGCTGTCCGTATCTGACCGGTTGCCACGCTAATTTCCCCAAATGTAATGCAACTCCGGCGTTAACCGTCACGTTGGTCATGACATATTCGCCGAGCACACCGTCCGCGATGGCATGGAGCGTGTATTTGCCAGGACGCACATTGGGGATGCTGAAATCTCCCCTGCTATTCCCGCGTACCCAAAACTCATAATTTTTCGCGTCGTTCTGCCAATCCACGGTCTGTGGGCCGCGCGGAAAACCGAATCCACCGAACCCGCCAAAGCCCCCGCCATTTCCATTTCGTCTCCGGCCCTGGAAGGAATTCGTACTGACGCTGCCATCCTCATTCGTGAACCCGCCAAAATTTCGAAATCCAACGCGCGGCGCTATATAAGATGGAGCGGTCAGGCCGACGAGCAAGTTCTTTTCCCGCAAGCCCGGCGCCTGCGGATCATCCAGCATGAGTTGCCCGTCAACGGTGGCGCGCTCGTCCTGATGCGGGTAATCCACCCCCTCAACCCAATCATACGGCCACGCTTTCATCTCCATGTCGGCGCGTTTGAGCGCACTGTGCCACATCGCGTTGTGGCTTCCGGCGGCATCGCAGTAGATCAAGAACGGGCCGATGATTTTGGTCCAGTCCTCATTCGAGGCGATATTGCAGACCGCCCCGCCGTAATGGCTGCTGCGCCAATAATTCAGCAGGCATGGCGCAGCCGGGGCCGTCAAACTATCCGTGAACGTCGCATCGCGATGCACGCCAAGTTCCAATTTAGTGGGGCCGCCGCTGAGATATTCCACCGAAGGATTGATGAACCAGATGCCAACATCTTTGGCGCTGCTCGACCATCCCCAGGCGCGCGTGTCAAACTGGTCGGCGGTGTAATCATATTTATGCTCCGCCGTGCCTTTCAAAGCACCCGTGTTCATCCGCCGCACTTCTTTCAGGTTAAGCTCCGTGCCGTGGTCCCAATCGTATGCCGTGATAAGCCGGAAATTCCGGTTGGCATCCACCGTCATCCAGTCAAAGACCGAGTCGTTCAACTTCGCGCAAAAACGCGCTTCACCCACGGAGGTCGCCGTGTAATTCGTTGGATGTGTGAAGATACAATATGTGTAAAGCCCTGAGTCACCACTCGCGAGCGCATAACGCATCTCCAGATTGGCGGCCAAATTTCCACGGCCACCCGCAGAATTGGTATTATAGAAACCTTTCACGGACACCTCGCCACGTTCTCCGCCGTTGCTGTTTGGGTCGATGGTGATGCCCGTCACGTGACGGTCGCGCGACACATCATATTCCCAATATCCGCCCGACGCGCCCTCTTCAGTGACATCGAGCATCTGGAGATGTTTATAAGTCAGGGAAGTCAGGTTTCCTGACCATTTGGAGACGGTCGCCGTGATGATGCCGTTATCGAGGATGAAGCTGCTTTGATTTTCGGAAATCGTCACCTTGCCCGCGCCCACCGCCGGCAGGCAACACAAACAGAGCAACGTCAAACATGTTAAGGCACAGGTCAAACATCTTTGAAAATAGCCCAGCCATTTATGGCTGGGAATGCCACCATCTTGTAAAAGAGTCCCGTTAGGGACGACAGAAAATCTGCTCCCAAACAAATTTTTAATATAGCGCGTCAAAAATTGAATGCCGCCGAAATGAACCATCCTCGTTAAGACTTCGCTTTTCATACAACAATATTTAGTGACACAGGAGACTGAAATGATTCTAAATCAAGATTTTCCGCGTGCCATCGCCAGAACTGGCTATGAAGCGAAAACGATTTTAAATTGTTTGCGAACGTCTTTTCATTAAGTTGGTCAAAAGTCCTGATTGAGCGCGAGCCTGGTGTTGTGAACCGTTTTGTGGACAGGCATCCACTGGTTTCTTCCCTCTCCCCTCAACGGAGAGAGGGATTGAGGGTGAGGGGTGAGAACTCCTGTTGTGTGCGGTTGGAAAAATGACTGAAACAGTTGTAAGAATTTGATTGAGAATTTCAAGCATGAGTAATTTGTGTCGCCAGCTTTGTACGGTTTTGTTCGCAATCGTGGTTGTAGTTTTTCAAACCTCCGCGCAGACCAATACCCTGGCGCCGATCTCGCAGTCGCCCGTGACTCAATCCTCGCAGGCGTCCGTCCTGAAAGTGATGCAACTTGTTGCCGACTGGCAACTGGCTAATCCGGTCACCAATCGTCCCACCGGCTGGATCTGCGGCGTGGGCGATATCGGCATGATGGCGATGGCTGGAATCTCTCCTGACCCGAAATATCGCAACGCTATGTTCGCCAAAGGCGAGACGAACGAGTGGCAATTGCCCCAGTATCGCGGCCGTAAATATCATGCGGACGACCAATGCATCGGCCAGGTATGGACCGAACTTTATTTCACCTACCGGCAAAAAGACATGATCGCGCCCATGCGCGAGAAAATGGACTTCATCATGTCCAATCCCGCGCCCAACCAAAGCCTGGATTCGCCCAATCAGGATACCTGGTCCTGGTGCGACGCGCTCTTCATGGCCCCGCCCTCATGGATGCGCCTGTACGCTGCTACCGGTGACGCGCGATACATGGACTACGCCGTCAGCAATTTCTGGCGCACCGCAAATTTTCTCTACGATACCAACGCAGCCCTGTTTTATCGCGACAGTTCCGCTTTTGATAAGCACGAACAGAATGGCTCAAAAATTTTCTGGAGTCGCGGCAACGGCTGGGTGCTGGCCGGCACGGCGCGCATCCTCCAATACCTGCCCACCAACAGTCCCGATCGCCAGCGCTTTGAGAAATTATTCAAAGACATGGCCCGCAGCGTCCTGGCCTCCCAACAACCCGACGGCCTGTGGCATTCGAGTCTGCTCGACCCAAAAGATTATGCCACACCGGAAGCCAGCGGTTCGGCGCTCTTCACCTACGGCCTGGCCTGGGGCGTCAACCAGGGTCTCCTCGATTCCGCAACGTTCAAGCCGGCCATCATGAAATCCTGGACGGCGCTTGTCAGTTGCGTCAGTAGCGAAGGTCAACTCACTCACATCCAGCCCGCCGGGTCCGGTCCTGTCCAATTCCCGGCGGATTCCACCGCGCCTTATGGCAACGGCGCGTTGTTATTGGCCGGCAGTGAAGTCTATCGGATGACAACCCCGCACGAAGTCAAATCCGTCGCCGCTCGTAATTGAAATCCGTAGCAGCGGACGTAAGTCTGCTCCAACTTTAATTTTTAACGGTCCGGGATTCGTTCGATGATCCTTCATCTGACCGCGGCGTCCGCAACCTGTCCCTTCTCCGGGGGGAGAAGGCCAGGATGAGGGCGAGCTAAAACTCCCGCTAGCGGCTGACTAATTAGTTATTCCCCCGCATGCACAAAATTTTACTGTTGTCTCATTTTTCCAATTCCCCATATCCCAAGCATTATAATAATCGACGACACCAAAGACACCAAAAACAAAACCAAGTGCCGATGAGGCTTCACCAATGGTTCACTTTGATGAATATGAAAACGCTTATTGAAGAGTTCTCTGGCCGTCCACCATTTCCCGGAACTTGCGACCCTGACCAAGCCCATCTCTGGTTCGCGTTCATCGTCAACCTGCGCCTGTTTATCCAGAATTTCTGGGATATAACTTGTAAGCGGACTTACCGTTTGAAAATTAGTTATTGAAAATCGTGTGAGCTGAATCGAAACGACATCATTTTTATCCCTTTCAAAACTTGAAAGATTAGTGATATAACCCCTTTCATCTTTTTTTAATTGCCTGTTATCGAAAGGCATCATGTTAAATTGTTGGAAGGTGATTTCACCTGGATACACTACAACGCCATTGGTTTCGGTCCTGGTCACGGACAGTTCAGCCATCAAATATCCCTTTGGATACAGGGTGAATTTTTGATTGGTGGTCCCATTATACCATTTGATCGAACTGATGAAATTACCGGGTAAAACTCCATTGGTTGCAATCTCTTCAACCAGGTCATTTGTGCTGAATTCCGCATAAAAACCGAATGGATAATTGTGTACATTCGAAATTAATTCGGGATCTTGAGCACAGATTAACCAAAGGTATTGTTGAACTTCATGAGAGTTCGCTGGAAAACGGCCAAATGAGATTGTGGCTACGCTGGGGTGATAATCAAATGAGTCATGCCCGTCTGTTCCAACAATTTCGTGAAAACCATTTTCAAACGTTACATCCACTAACGCATTGGACTCAAAAGCGCTGACGGTAAAGACGCCGCCTAGATCATGCTTCCCGGCAAAAACATCGTCAAACCTGCCGCTCAAAGTGAAAGCTGTTGGTTGAGATGCTTTGGCTGATATTTCTACTCCAAGAACCATGCATATCAATACGCAAAGACAGTAAACGATGGAAAATAACTTTCGCGATTGAGCGATTTCAGCCACTGCCATACCTGGCACCTGAGATTTCATCTGATTTGCCGTTTATTAGATGGCTTAGGAAAAAATTTGTCAATACGGGCGAAAAATTGCCGTTCGCAACCCATCCATCCATTTATCCATCCCTCTTATGGTTTTTTTAGGATTTTCCCAAAACCCGATTCATCCGGCTCAATCTCGATATGATGCACCTCCCCTGCCTTGCCACCGGGCTTTGATGCCGATGGCAAAACCGGCGGCGAGGATCGTTCCGCTCGCGATGCGGCAGGCAGCGTTGGCGTTGGCATATCGTCCGGCAATCCATCTTCCTCTGGTTCGGTACTTTTAGACGGAATATGAAAATTCTTCCGGCCCTCCAGCCATCGGGTATAACGTTGAAACGTCCACATGCCGTGGTCTGCGCCGGTCTCGATGACGGGCATGATCTTGAAAAATTCGCGCGTGCGGATGAAATTTTTCACGGCATGCGTCGCCATGAGGATTTCGCATTCCGGCACACGGATATTCAGGTCTTCACGGAAACGCAGGCGCTGGGAAATGACGGCCACCAGGCAATCGGCCAATTGCGCGCAGACAGAGCTTTGGATCTCCGCCGGGAACGCCGACGCCACGCGCTGGATCGCCTCCGCGCAACTCGATGAATGGACTGTGGCCAGCACCAGATGCCCCGTCTCCGACGCGCTCAATGTCAGGCGCATGCATTCCGGGTCGCGCATCTCCCCCACCATGAGCACGTCCGGGTCTTCGCGCAAGGCATCCAATAGCGCCTGGTCAAAACTCGGTGTGTCCCGCCCCACTTCACGCTGCCGGATGAACGCCTTCCGCGGCCGGAACACGTATTCGATCGGACTTTCCACTGTGATGATATGCCGCGCCTCGGTCAAATTGATCTCCTGGATCAACGCCGCCAGCGTCGAAGATTTTCCGGAGCCGGTCGGCCCGCTCACCAGGATCAACCCGTGCGGATGCGTGACGATTTTTTTGATGTCGGGATGCAGATTAAGCTTCTCGACGGTGGCCTGAAACGTGCCGAGAAACCGGATGGCGAATCCCACGCCACGAGACGTATGCAAGATATTGATGCGGCAACGCACACCGCCAATCGTCCGTGACAGATCGAACGAACGTCGCTCCAGGAACACCGGCCACTCGTCCTCGCCAAGCAACTGCCGGGCTAATTCCGTGAGCACGGGCTGGGCAATGGGTTCGCCGCTCGCGCGCAACACGCCGCGCATACGCACCGCGGCAGGCATGCCCCCTTCCAGGTGCAGATCACTGGCCCCACTGGCCGCCGCCGATTCAATCAAAGCATCCAAATTCATAAGCGTTTCAACACCGAAATCATAGAAAAGTCGTTACCAGAGAGCAAATTCGCGCGGCATAATTCTAAAAAATTCGCTAGCCCCACCACCCTCAACGTGCTACATCGAAGCGCGGTGATTGTTCCACAACCATTTCAATATCAAGGCAGCAAGCGCGCTCTTGTGCCGTTGATTTTACGATATTTACCACAAAAAATGTCGCGATTGGTAGAACCATTTTGCGGTTCAGCAGCTGTATCCATCGCCACCATTGCACGAGGGCGAGCCAAAGAATTTTGGTTGAACGATTTCAATAAGCCGTTGGCAGAACTACTGGCGTTGATGATTAATAATCCCAGAGATCTCGGGCAATTTTATGAAGAGCTTTGGCGGGGCGATCATGAAGATGCGCTGGAGCATTATTATCAGGTACGCGAGGCATTTAACCGGAACCACGACGCACGACTGTTATTATATCTGTTAGCGCGATGTGTTAAAGGCGCAGTGCGCTACAACGGCGACGGATTATTCAATCAAAGCCCGGACAAACGCCGCCTTGGCACGCGTCCGGACACAATGAAACGTAATATCGCCGCCATTTCCGCCTTATTGCGCGGCAAGACAGTCGTTACATCACAAAGCTATGAAGATGTGTTGGCCAATGTGCGCGGTGACGATGTGGTTTACATGGATCCGCCGTATCAGGGCGTTTGTGGCGAGCGTGACTCGCGCTATTTCGCAGGAATTGACTATGATGATTTTGTTTCGGAGTTGGAAATACTGAATCATAAATATATCCGTTATCTGGTTAGTTACGATGGGCGGCTGGGGAATCGTAGTTATGGTAAACCATTGCCCGAGAAATTGAAATTGGTGCTGGTCGAAATTGAAGCGGGCCGTTCGTCGCAGGCAACATTGCTTGGCCGCCGCGAAATCACCGTAGAATCTCTTTATCTTTCGCCTGCACTGGCGGATGAATTGGAAGCGCAACCGGCCATGCACCGTCGAAATCAGAATGATCAAATGGTGTTGATGGAAACCCTACTGACTTATGGTAAAAAAGCAAAAGTATCCAAAAGAATTTCTTGATCTGTGCAAATCAGTCACGGCCAAGCGGCCAAATACGGTCATTGACCACATTCTCAAACACGGTCAGATCACGACAGAGGAACTGAAGAACAAATACGGTTATGACCACCCACCGCGAGCAGCGCGTGATGTCCGGGAATTGGGGATTTCTTTGGAAACATTTCGCGTATTATCGGGAAGTGGAAGAAAAATTGCCGCGTATCGTTTTGCCGGCCCAACAAAGAAACAGTTTCGCAAATTCAGCGGGCGCACCGGCTTATCAAAGAGAATCAAAGATCAGCTCATCGAAAAATACGGTTGCCGCTGTTTTATTTATCTCGAAAAGATGAATTCGAGTGATTTGCAAATTGACCATCGCGTACCATATGAAGTTGCCGGCGACAACGACGAATTAAAGGTTGAAGATTTCATGTTGCTTTGCGGTTCGGCAAATCGCGCGAAGTCTTGGTCCTGCGAGCATTGCGAAAACTGGAAAAGCATCAAAGATAAAAACATTTGCCTCTCGTGTTATTGGGCGATGCCAGGAAATTATCAACATGTCGCCATGCGACAAGTCCGGCGTGTTGATTTAATTTGGCAAGGCAAGGAGATAGCGCATTACGAAAAATTGAAATCGGATGCAGTCAAAGCGGGGCTGGAAATTCCGCAGTTTGTAAAAGATGTGTTGAAAAAAACATTAAAGCCATAATCACCTCCCGTATTTTTCAATATCACCTTTTGTGGCGATGGACAAGTGGAAGCACCCTTGCAATCATGTGAGAATGCGATTGTCTCGATTTACGTTGGTGTTTGCTTTGTGCGGATTTTGCCTGGCTGGAGCTGTCAGCGCCGAAAATTATAATGTCAGGACCTTCGGCGCCACGGGTGATGGAACCAACTTGGACACAGCAGCCTTTCAAGCGACATTCGATGCCTGCGCCGCCGCAGACGGCGGCATCGTGGTCGTGCCGAGCGGCAATTACCTGATCGGCAGCATTAAGATGGCCGCCAATACGACATTGCAACTCGAGCCGCAAGCCAACCTCATTGGCAGCTCGAATATCGCGGATTACCCTTTGGTCAGCGAGCGGTATGAAAACCAAACTGTGCAAGTGCATCGCGCGCTCATCCTGGCGGAAAATGCCAATGATATTGCCATCACCGGCAGCGGCACCATCACCGGTCCGCCGCTTGAGTTAGACACTCTGACTCTGAGCGGGCCGCGCGGACCGCTCCTGATCGAGCTGATCGGTTGCACCAACGTGACCCTGGACGGCTTTTCCACCCATTACCAGCGGCTTTGGTCCATCCATCCCCTCTTCTGCCAGAATGTCACCATCAAAAACCTGACCATCCGCGCCACCCTGGTCAACGGCGACGGCATTGACGTAGAGTCCTGCCGCAACATGACGATTGAAAATTGCGATATCAATGCCGGTGACGATGCCATTTCATTGAAATCGGGCCGCGGCGAATCGGCTGTACGCGCGGATCGTCCCACCGCAAATGTGATCATTAAAAATTGCAAATTGTTCAGCAGCAATTTTGCCGGGTTGGGCATTGGCACGGAATTGTCCGGCGGCATTGAAAATACGCTGATCGAGAACTGCACAATCTCGGGCCACCAGAACGGGATCTTTCTGAAGAGCCGGGATGGGCGCGGCGGATATATCAAAGATTTTACCGGCATCAACTTGACGGTCATCAACTCACCGACCTTTCTGAACATCGATCTCCTGAACAAAGGCATCCAGGCCGCCGACCCCGTCACGGGCGAGACCAACCAATGGACGCAGCTTTCGAACATTTCTTTCAAGCATATCCGCGTGGACCATGTTTCGTATCTGTTGCACGCGAACCAGATTCCACCCCAACGCCCGATCGATGGCTTTACCCTGGCTGACGTGCAGGGAAACTGCGGAAAGGCCATGAACATGGCCTATATGAACCATGTCGTGTTGAGCGGCATCAACGTGACGAATTATCAAGGACCGCTGCTCACAGCCAGCCACGTGGAGGGAAAAGGTGTTTCAGAACTCCAGCCGGTTGTGGATCCGTAATTCAGTTGGCGATTTACCATGATTAGTGTAGTTTTCGGGAAGTATTATGAGTGTCACGATTCAGTTAGATCTGCCCGAAGGGCTGATTCAGCAAGCGCGTAAGATGGGCTTGTTGGAAAATCATCGGGTGGCGGAATTGCTGGCCGACGAGGTGCGCCGCCGGAACGCCGGGCGGGAATTGAAGAACGTGCTGGATGAGATTCGCCCTGCACCGGGTGAGTCTTTGAGCATGGACGAGATTAACGCCGAAATAAAGGCGGCCCGCGCCAAACGGCGGGCGTGAAGGTCGTCGTTGACATCAATGTGCTGGTGTCAGGTTCGCTATGGAGCGGCAATCCTTCCCGATTAGTGGATGCGTTGCTCGACGGCACTGCAACATTGTGCGTTTCTCCCGCTGTCCTGGCAGAATTTGAGGAAGTGATCCAACGGGATAAATTCCAAAAGCGGATCACGGAAAGAGGCCGAAGCGCACATGAAATTATTTCGCGGTTCCGGGCAGCCGCGTTGATTGTCGAAGGCCCCGCCATTCCCGTTCCCTCCACATTGCGCGACCCCGATGATGTTCATGTGCTCTCCTGTGCGGTGGACGCGAACGCCGACGCAATCATAACCGGTGACGACGATCTGCTCTCGATGAAGATTTTTGAAGGCATACCCATTTTAACCACACGGCAGGCGCTCGAAAAACTTGGAATTTCGGCGGATTGATCCAAATTTGAACCCACAGAGCAACGGTTTTGCAAACCGTTTGGCGGTTTAAATGGACATTATTGCACTCGTCCGGCGTGATTTTTAAGGAGCACGTTTGAGAAAATGGCGGTGTCCGATTTGTCAGGCAGGTGCGAGCAAAAACCGATGCCGACATAAAACGGCCCGTCAAAATGCAGATGGATGGGCGGGCCAAACGGATGCATCGGCTCTCCTTCCAGGCTCATGTAAAGTTGGAATGCGTCGCCATGTTTTTCCAGCCCCACGCGTTGCGCTATGACGGTGACCAGATCATCCGGCGTGGCGCCGCCGGGACGGCCCCGGCCGCCGATGCGATACTCAGTGTCTTTCACCCGCACATCTTTTTGAGGACGCTGGCCGAGTTGGACCATTCCCGCGCCGTGATACCCTAACAACACTTCCTTGGAATCGTCATCGAGGTCCTGCCGGATGATGAGGACCGCCTTACGGTCACCATATCCATTCGTATCGGGAAAACTGATATTGGCCGCGAGAGAAAAATCACCGGACATTTTCTTCCAGAGGAAACGGAATTCATCACGTGAATACCAGATGTTGTAGCCCGCTGAATTGATGGTGTACTCGTGCGTATCGGCATCGTAACTGGCGCTGCCGGGGACCACCGCGCTGCCCACGTCCGACTGGCCGTCAAACATGCTGATGGGTACGTTGAAATTTTTGCTGGCCCGGTGAAATTCCGACGGCGGCGCCACCTGCGTATGCGTGGCTGAACCCGGTTGCGCCCATGCCGGCACGGCGGGCGTTTGCGCGAAAGTCATGTGGGCAGCAAATAACAGGGCGAGTGCGGCCAGGGAAAATTTCATGACTGCGACTATAGATGATGCCAGCCTTTGTTGTAAACCGGAGTATCTTCCATGGGCCGAAGCCCGGCCTGGCAATTGTGCCCCTCCGGCGGGGCGCGAGAATAGTCAATAGCCAATAGCCAATAGCCGATAGGCTATGGCCAATGGTCGTGGATTGAATTCGCGCTGTCGCGCGGCTTCGCAATCAGCGGCTAACTTTTGGGAATGGTTACCCGGGGTGGCGCGTTCGCAGACTCGCGCTTACCCCGGGCTATTATCGTGCGCCCTTTCAGGGCTCTCTGTGAGCGGCTGCGCCGAATAAATTGTGAAAAAATATCCATCAGGACATGCTCCTTCGCTCAAGCCTCGCCAAAACACCAAAACTCCTCGCTGCGACGCGGCTACTCTTTCAAACACTAATTAGCCGCATTCACGGCGGTCTTTTGCAGCCGATGAATATCGTCCAGCACGTCGGGGTCGGTTTCCAGTTCTCCGCTTTGGAAATAATCTTCGGTGGGCAGCGAGCTGCGCCATTTCCAGTATTCCTCATGCCCATCGGCAAAGGCCAGGGTGTCGCCGTTGGCATGTCGCCAGGAGGGAATGTTGTACCAGGCGTCGAGCGTATCCGAATACAGGAAATGCCCGTCGTCTATCGTCGAGATGTCCTCTTCGAGAAAGGTCAGCGACGTGGTGGAATTGAGGATCTGGCTCAAATGATGGACCGGTCTGATGCTGTAATTGTCGGTGTCAGACTGCGGCCCGCCCATGAAACTGCTCAATGAATAACTCCGCAATGTCAGTGTGCCTGTGCCCATCGCCATGCTCCGGTCTGTGGGACAGTGGTAACAGGCTGCATTTTTTATATAGGAATAAATTGTGCCGCTGGTGATGTCCGTTTGGTCGATGTCCATGGCGGCATTGCCCAATACCCAACACCCCGGCGGGCTTTCGGCGGTGTTCGACGAGCGAAAATCCCAATCGTTCGAAGCGATGATGCCGTTGTCTTCGTCGGCGTACATCTGCCAGCCGAGGTCGAGTTGTTTTTCATTGTTGAGGCAACTGGTGCGTTGCGCCTTTTCTTTGGCCCGCGCCAGTGCCGGAAGCAATAAAGCGGCAAGAATCCCGATGATGGCGATGACCACCAATAATTCGATCAATGTGAATGCCCTTTGAGCTTTCATTATTACAATGACGTATCCGCCACTGTTACTTGTTCAACTCTTCCTACCCATTGTATGTCCGGTCGTTACCGAAAAAGGACATTTTTCTCATGGACAAAACTACTGGCTTACATCCAATAGCGACATTCCGATGGTTTGTTGTAAATGGCCGCTGATGCTCTGTCCCCTCGCGGTGATTTTCATCACTATATCCTGGTTGTCCTGGGTATCCACAAACATCCCCAATGCCGGGTCGAACCAAACGTCACCGGTGATTTTTCCCGACTGGACATCAACCGTTTGGCCCCCCATGCCTGTGGCGGCAGGTTGGTTCTTGCTCTTGATAGTCCCCGTCAACTGGAGGTGTGCGCAGTTATGGCCATCGTGCTGTTCCCAGCCCTCAAAGGTGTACGTCATATCCACCGCCATGCCCCCGGCGCCGGTCATGATGTCATCGCTCTTGTTCCAACTGTCACCGATGTTGACGGGATGGTCCGGTGACATTTGCGAAAACGCGCCGTATTGTTTCAGGGTATTTTCATCGAAGAGCTGCGAGTACATCGCCCGCTGGCGTGTGTTGGGCACGGCTGCCTTGAGCCGGGTTGTTAACGTGTCAATGCCATCGATTTTTGACACCTTGCCATCGGCGCCGATCGAGTAATCGAGCGGCACACCCAACATGGACTTCATGATCTTTGCCGTCGTTGCCGCCGGGCTTTTGGGGTCCACCGAGGCATGCTCGCTGGAATCGAAAGTGACGAGGCTCTGTCCGTTTTGAGTGAGGTCCATCTTCTGGCTGTCGAATACCATCTCGATCTGGTGGCCGCCGCTGTCGATAGCTCTGAGGGGGGTCATGTGCAAGCCCTGCGCCAGTTTCAAATGCTGCGCGAACGGTTGCTTGCCGACATCCATTTGCATGTCCTGGTCCAAACTCATCTGTAGCGCATATTTTTTCCCATCCTGCCATTTGATGGTGAGGTCCGTCGGCCCATTCGTCGTGGAACTGACGCTGCTATTCGTAGCCGCCTGGTCACCGCTTCCGCTGGCCGACCATGAAACCTTCTTGGATTTCGAGCAACCCGCTGCCAGCACCAAAGTGGCTGCCAGGCATAATGTGAGCAAACTAAAGTTCTTTTTCATAATTTTTCAGAAACATGTCGTCAATCAGCATCATCAGGCTCTCAATCCATCGCTAGGATAACTATCAGTTACCCAAATGACCAATAGTGTTACAACCGTTATATGTCAGGTGAAAACATACGGCTTTGCACCCTTCCTCTATATGTGTCCGAAGTGGCCAAAAGGTGACATGATTTTTGCGAAAAATGCTGAAAACAAAAAGCCCCGCGAAAGCGGGGCTTTGAAAGTTATGTAGAGTTCTTATTTCCGGCGACGAATCATCATCAGGGCGCCAAAACCCGAAATACCCAAAAAAGCCGCAGTAACAGGCTCAGGAACCACCGTAAATGTCGGCTGGTCGAAAATCACATTTTGGTTGCTGCCGGTGCTTGAATTGATGACGGCGAAAGAACCAACGCTCGTGCCGCTGGCATCCAGGTTGCCAGATACCTGGTCAAAATATCCGCCGCTCAAATTAGTGACGGATAAAGTATAGGTGCCGGCGGTTGTATTGAACAAAACGTCCCACGACCAGACGCTGCCGCGAGCCTCCCCGGAAGGAAGCAAATCTGTGCCCGAGCCATCGGTTATGGCCAGTCCGCCGCCATTGGCCTGGAGGCCAAAGGTCAACAAATCGCCCGCGCTGAAGCTGCTGGTATTATTGCCTGTGCGCAAATCCACTGCATTTAAACCAGTGCCCGAAACATCGAACCGGGTAACAATATCAAATTCGACAAGGCCGGTGAGACTGGTGGACAGCGGACGCGAAATATCGTACGAACCGCTGCCTGAATATAACGCGAAGGAATAATTTCCGTCCACCTGCCGGTTGTTTACACCCACGCCTTCCATAAAGGTGCCCCCGCCGCTCCCATCGGATAACGGCGTCCAGAGATTGTAACCAAAGCCACCATTGGCAACGGACCAATTATGATCCGGCTGCGGCGCGTATTGAGGGTTGTTGGCAGTATCATTAGCAACGACGACAGGTTGTGCCTGGCTTGAAATAGCCGATAAAAATACGGATACAATGCCCAACAGAATGAGTTTGGCTTTCATGGGTTCTGAGTTGAATAACCATCCCAAAAGGTGGCCGCTTATTCAAGGCAGAATTTATCACTTGGTTCTCGGCCAAACCTGGCTCATTCCGCCACTATCCAACCCCGAAGTCGCGTTTGAAAGCTGAGAAACCTCTATTTCCGGCGGCGCATCATGAGGACGGCGCCGAGGCCGGAAATGCCAAACAAGGCCAGGCTGGCGGGTTCGGGCGCAACTTCAGGCGACACGGCCAGGTTATTGAAGTAACCATTCCCGGTCGTGCCGGTATAGGTCAGGCCGAACGAAGCTGTGTTAAAAGAGGAGCTATCAAACGTTCCACTCGAGGAATAGATCTGGGTATCGCCCGAGAAGGTCGAGATGGTGAGCGCATAACCTTCCGTGGCACTGTCCACGTCGCCGCTTACCGCCAGCGAAACGATGATCCCGGCATTCAGTTGGCTGAAACCGACAGCAACCGGGGCGGACGCACCGCCGTCAACACTCAAAAGAAAATTGTCACTGCCCGCTCCGTTATATTGGAGATCGAAAGCGTTGCCGATATCGGCAGCCAAAAGTCCCTGGCCGGGACCGACGCCATCGCTGGCCAGATCAAAGCTCAAAGTCTGGTTGTACAATGACGTGGAACCGCTGGTGCCCGCTGTGAATGGACGATCCAGGGTGATGGTTGCAGTGGTCGAAGTGTTTGCATAGACACCCCATGAATTTCCGCCAGTAACGATATGGCTGCCCGAATCCAAATAGGTGCCGGAAAACCCTCCATTGGCGTTGGCAGTGATGCTCCATGCGCCGAAGCCGGTGCCGTCGTTGGGAGGGGTCGTCCCCCATCCTCCGCCACTGTAGTTTGAGGCGGTATCATTCGCCGTGCCGGCGGCAAAGGCAGCGCCACCAGACAAAGCAACCGCTGTGGCAATGACAGAAGATTTAATGAGAAAAGGCCAAGTTTTCATAGTTTCGGATTCAATGATTTCGTTAAAATTAACAGGCTTTATCAAACGGTTATACCGCATATTTGTGCGGTTTGGCCTCTTAGGGAGACGCTGAATAAATCAGAGTTTGTATGAATTCTGATTTTTGCGGGGTGAACCAGCGGTGGTGAAGCAGAAAAAGGTGCCTGCGAACCCCGGCGGGCAGCTATGGCTCGGACAAATTGAGTTGTTGGGCTGCCA
>DASXYX010000040.1:0-14315 GCA_036502245.1 Verrucomicrobiia bacterium | reverse complement strand
AAATCGGCAAAGACACTGATATATTTATGCCCCTTGCGTACGCTCATTTCATCGACCCCGACGCAGCATACCTGGCTAAAATCGTTCTCTGCATACGCCGCCTCAATCTGCCGAAAGAGCATTCGCCACAGTCGGGTATCGATCTCGCCGACCATCTCGGCCACCTTGCTCATAGGCATCTCTCTCATCAGCAGCAAGGCAAAGGCTTCGAACTCCTTGGTAAAGTGTTTGCTCAATCCTTCCCAGGGCGGACGCACCCGGAAAATGTGACCGCATTTCTGACATTTACCTCGGGGCAGACGGCACGTTATTTCGCAACGATGCTGGAAGATGTTCAGATGCCGCCAGGTCAAAGCCTCAGTATGGTCATAGCAGCTTGCATCGCAGGTGCATGTCTCTTTGGGACAATGAACTTTTTCCCAAAGCTGACTCGTCTCCCGGATTTCCAAAAAGACAGTCCCGCTGGCCGGCTCAAACCGGCTCTCGGTCACTTCCCAGTTCAGTCCCAGTCCCAATAGTTCATGAAATAGTTTCTCAGGCGTCATGCCCCCAGACTACACACTCATTCCACTCAAAACAGCGAAGAACCATTCTAATTCTTCTGGATAAATAAATAAGGGTGCTAAAACACAATATGTTGTGGTATCCTCAGATTGCAGATGCAAAGTCATCCCACACTTGGTTCGGAATTGGAGTAGTTGCTTGATATTCAACAATAGCAATGAAACAGAGAGGCGCCAACTCAAGACCAAAACATCGGCTTAACGGGAAAAATTCCCACCGCATCAAATTCCCGAAACCATCTTTTTTAGCTTGGGCAGCCGGGGGATAGTAATGTGGCTAACCTGGTGTTCAGGATGCAAGCTCCCAGCGCCTTAATCTGCGGACTGACAGGGATATAGCGGAACCACGTCTTTTCATCACTTGCGGAAAGTTGGGCGGGGTTGGCCATGAACGAGTAATTAAAAATCCCGCCCAAGATACTTTAAGGTCGCTTGGGTGCGTGAATGGATATGAAGTTTCTCATAGATAGCGTGTTGGTAGCCTCGAACGGTGGAATGGCTAATCCCTAATTTATCGCTGATTTCTTTGTAAAGTAATCCTTTTGCCAGCAACGCCAGAACTTCCTGCTCGCGCGGCGTCAATTTTTCCAAATCGGCTGCCGGTGGTGGGCGACCATTGAAATAATCCACCACTTTGCGCGCGATTTGCATGGACATCGGGGCACCACCCTCACAAACCTGCTCAATGGCAGAAATTAGCTCCCCGGTTAGTCTCTTCTTAAGCAGATAACCGCTGGCACCGGCGCGGAGCGAATTGAAGATTAAATCCTTCTCTGCATACTTGGTAAGCATCAACACCTGCAATTTCGGCAGTTGCTTTTTGAGTTGGGTCACGCACTCAATACCGTTCATCCCAGGCAGATTAATGTCCACCAATGCCACATCCGGTTTTGTCGGCGGCATTTCGCGCACGGCAGCTTCGCCTGTGGAATAAATTCCAACACAGCAGACCCGGGGATATTTGGCCAACAGGGCAGCCAAACCATTGCGCGTTTCCTCATCATCCTCAACGAAGGCGATCTTGACAGGCGTGACAGTTGTTTTTGTTTCCATATCATTCTTTGGCCAGCCACGGACCGTTGAAAGAGACCCGAGTTCCGCTCCCAGGCTCTGATTTGATGTGAAATTGTCCCCCGATTTCAGCCATTCGCTGCCGCATATTTCTTAAACCGTCTGCTCCATTATTTTTGACCTCGCCATTGAAGCCACGGCCATTGTCTTCGATGATGACCCTGATGGTTCCGTCTGTAACTAGAATGGTTAGCAAAACTTCCGTCGCGCCGGCATGTTGCACAATGTTGTTAAGCGATTCCTTGATCGCGAGAAAGAGATTGTGACGAACTTCGGCGGACACCGGCTTGACCGGCGGCTGCTCCGGCAAATCCACGTGATAACGGATACCAGCCGTCTGTAGAAATTCCACAGCAAACTCGCCGAGATAATCAATCAGATGCGGCAGGGTGTCATTGCGAGGATTGATGGCCCAAACAATTTCATCCAATGCGTCGGTTGCCTTCTGCGCAGCCGCCGAAATCTTTTCGGCAAAGGAATTGTCCGACATTGCACGGTTGTCTTGCGCTAAACCGCTTAAAAGCTGGATTTCCGTCAGCCGATTTCCCAAGTCATCGTGAATATCGTGCGCGATGCGTCCGCGTTCTTTTTCGATAGCCGCCTGTTGTTCGGCAGCGCGCAGTTTCCAGCGCATCCGCCGAAATGAGACGTAGCGTACGATGGCAATCACCAACGAAGTGGAAAGCAACAGCGCGCCAAGGCGAAACCACCAGGTCTGCCAGAAAAACGGAGCCACATTGAAGGCCAGTCTGGCGGGCGTTTCACTCCACAGCCCATCACCGATGCAAGCCTCGACGTGGAACTCGTAGTTTCCCGCAGGCAGCCGGGAATAATTGTCGCTACGCTGTGTTCCCGCGTCAATCCAGTCATTGTCGAAGCCCGCCAGTTGATAACGAAAATGGATGTTTTCCGGCGCGCTGAAATGGAAAGCGGCAAAATCGAACTCCAAATGCCGATTTGAGGGAGGCAATCGTAAAGGAACATTCAAAGTCTTCAGATTGGCGACTGTTTGAGTTGACGCAACGCCGCCGTATGACGCGATGGTTTGTCCATCCACGGCAACTTGTGTTAATAAAACTGGCGGCGGCGCTAAATTTTCCGGCAGAAGTTTTGGGTCCGCCACCACAACTCCCGTATGCATCAGCAACCATACGCGGCCATCGCCAGCGAGAAGATCCAGGGGGAGGACATTCGGTATAGCGGTGCTGCAAATAGCTTCCAGGCTTATCAATCCTTCATTTCTCCCATAGACAATCGAGCGCAAACGGATGCTGTGGTCCTCCATGGCCTGCTCCAATTCATGCTGCCGAATCTTGAAGATGCCACGATCGGACCCGAACCAAAGCCAGCCGTGGTCATCGGCAACGATTTGCTCAATGTAATCATCAAATAATCCTTGTTCGACTCCGATTTGACCGACATGTCCATCTTTGAATCGCAGCAGCCCCACGCCCCCGCAACTAATCCACACACTTCCGTCGGCTGTCGCATAGAGACAAAAAATGTTGCGATCTGAAATCGGCAGGCGTGGCGATTGGTCCTCAAAAACTTTTCCATTGAACCGCATTACTATGCCCCTTGCGCCAACCCAGATGTTTCCTGTTGCATCCTCGGTGATGGCGGAAATGTGTTGGACCTGTCGTGGCAGTTTGACATCCTGCAATTGTCCATCGTGCAAGCATAGCAGCGCGTGAGCGCCAACGATCCACAGGTCTCCTTTCGACGCCGAGAGGAGCGCGCGAATGTCGCCGTGAACCACGCTTTGGCCCCAGGTTGTGCAATTGGTATTGACCAGACGCAGTAATTTCCCGTTCCGTGTGCCGATCCAAACCGCGCCATCACGGCCGGCCGCGACGCACGTCACGGTTCCGGCGAATGGCGCATTGGTGAGAACCGGCTTCCATTTGTCGTTGATTCTGGAAACAAGCGCGCCGTCTTGAGTCGCGCCCCACAACACGCCATGGGTGTCCTGGCAAATGGATTGAATTTGCGATAAAACCTGATTGTTCTCCAAGTCTTCCAGTTGCACGCCGCATAAAGAAACCCGGTTCAGGCCCCCTCCGGCAGTGCCGACCCAAATGTTGCCTTCACGGTCTTCCGCAAGGCTCAAGATGGAGGGATGGGAAGTCTCGATCCTTTCGAAACCTGATTCGCTGTAACGAAACAATCCAATGCCATCTGTGCCGATCCAGACCGCACCGGTATGATCTTCCAGCAATACTGTGGTGTTCGCGCCGGAAAGGCTTTGAAAAGCCCCATAATCCCGCAGCGTGCCTTTTATATCACAAGTAAAGAGATGCGCGCCGGCGACGAACCAGACGGCGTTGGTATGAGTGGCAGCCAAACATTGCACGCCTTGCACGCTCTCGGCATGTTGAAATTGCCCGTTTCGAAAAAAACCGATCTGTCTTCCTTTGGCCAGCCAGATATTCCCGTCGCCATCGTTGATCATTGAATGGAAAATGCCTGGCGGTATTCCTTCTTTTGCTGTCAGCCGCGCCACTTGTCCGTTTTTAATCTGGCAGACAGCGCTGGAATCTGCCAGCCACAACGATCCATCTCCAGCTTCAGCCAGGGGTCGGCGAAGTGATTGGCGACATGCCGGTTTTGGATAGGCAAACCAGTGAAGAATCCCGATTCAGGCCAAACACCGCTCCGTTGGCCGGGACATACCAAAACCAAAGCACACCCGTCCGGCTGCACAGCACAGTGGGGATGCGGCGCAAAGTCGGGCCGCTAAAATCTTCGATGGGAAACCGGCTGAAGCTGAATCCGTCAAATCGCATCAGATCATATGGCGTCATCACCCACAAATAATTATCCGGGCCCTGAATAATCGCGTGGATGTTGTTATTGGGCAGCCCGTCATCGGTATTCCAAGCGCGGGTGAGCCAGGCGGCATTGGAAGAAACCGGCGCCACAAAACCAGCAAACAGTAGCATCAACCTCGCCCAAAAAAGAAGCAGGCGATCCAACCGAATTGCCACGGAAATCACTTTCTTATCTTAAACCAAACTCACCGTTCTTCAAGAGGAACCATGACCGACCGAATGGTCGGGTAGCCACTCACATATTTTTCATTTAAAATAAAGGTGTGAAATTCCCATTATTGCTGTGCTTTCACTAGTGGGTGTTACTCGCCCAAATGATGAGAAAGCCAGAGTTTCAGCCAACACAAACTAAATCGTTCGCGAAATCCAAATTATGAACGCAAAATTACTCAATCAGTTTGCAATTGTGTCAGCAGTGTTGTTGACGCTCCTGGGGACCGCTTCCGCCCGCGCCGGAACCATCACGGTGGTTAATCTGCCGCCCACCAGCACCGACCTGGCTACAGGAATCACCCCGAACAAACACTACGTGTGCGCTTTCAATTACGGGAACCAAAACGCGACCACCTACAGCGTCAACAGTGTGTCTTTTACGCACTTTGGGTGGGCGAAAGCAGACAACAGCCTGTGGGCGACAACCAACAAGGTTGATTCCCATGGCGGGCGGGTTGTTCTGTCATGTGGCGGGCCTAATACCGGCAATTTGCTCGCAGACACCTCCAGCGCCGGATCAGTAGCCAGTCAGTCCGACGGCAACATGAGATCAATATTAACCGATATAGTATATATCGGTGGTACCATCACGAGTAACGCATGGGTCGGGCAGGAGTATGACAACCTGACCCCCGGGGATCAGTATTCCTTACGCATTTACTATCGGTGGTGGAGCGGCGACCGGCCACAAAATTTCTGGTTCAACGGCGAGGGAACCTGGCAGGCCTATTCAGGCAATCCCCTCGATGAGGATGCCGGGACCAATGGCGTGCTGTCCAATGGCTTGACCTGTTACGGAGCGCGCTATATCGAATACGATTTCACGGCGGCAACGACGAACGTCTTTTGCCTGGCGACAAACGTTGTCGCAGGCAACCCCTTCTTGCTCTATGCTACAACCGTGGAAGATGATTCTGCCGCGTATCCTTACGCGCCATTCATTACCTACGAGCCTCTGCCATATGTGGTGGGAAACCCGGCTGCGTTCACGAATATAGATATGAATGTAACGGCCATTGGCACAGGACCTCTCACAAATCAATGGTATTATAACACGGTTTCCAATTACGCTGGTGCGACGATGTTAACGGACGGCCCCGGCGTTACCGGCTCAACGACCACAAATCTGTCAATCACCCAAAACCTCGCGGACTACTACTTCGTCGTTGTGTCAAACCTTTATGGCTCCATTACCAGTTCGATAGCGTGGTATAATCCGACGCCACAATTTGTGGTGCAAGCTACGGCAACCAATGTAGGGAACTCCTATGTCCAATACTACGTGATCGCTCAAGGTGTTCCGCCTGTGACCAATCAATGGTATGTTAACACGGCCAACAGCTATAGTGGGGCGACTGCGCTGGCCGATGGTAGTGGCTACGTAGGTTCGGCCACAAGCGCCTTGGATGCAACGACCAACCTTCAGGATTACTATTTTGTCGTGGTTTCCAACTACTACGGTCACGCCACCAGCTCAATAACATCGTATAACCCGAAGCCCTCCATTGTCTCGCAGCCTGGGGCATTCAGGTCGGGCAACTTCGTCGGATTCAACGTAACGGCCGGTGGTTGGCCCGCGCTGGCCTATCAATGGTATTTAAACACAGTTTCCAATTATACCGGCGCGACCGCCATGACCGATGGCAGCGGCGTCTCCGGCTCACAGACCGCCAGCGTCACCGTCAACAATGTAAATGATTATTATTTCGTGGTCGTGACCAACTATTACGGTTCTGTGACCAGTCAGGTTGCGGTAGTGGACTCGCAGCAATTGGAGGTGACTGCAGTTGGGGAACCGATTTGGAACCAGACAAGCCAGACCAACATCATTATTACCTTCTCGGATCTGCTGGACCCCGTCACGGCCACGATCGCCAGCAATTACTCGTTGACGGGGGCAGGCACGCCCGCTGTTCTTTCAGCCACGCTGGGCGCGTCGAATGAAGTGGTTCTGACCACCACCCCGTTGAGTGGCTCATACACGTTGACTATCCAAAACGTGAACGATTATTATGGCATTATGATGTCGCCTTCGTCCACCAATCTCGTGGTTGGCGTCTATCCGGCAAATCTCGCTCTTTGGGTTAGGGCTAACGCCGCTAACGTGACCCCTGACGGACTTGGATACGGCGGTATAGATCAATGGAACGATTCGTCCGGCAGTGGCAACACCCTGTACGGATTTGATGAGAACGCGGCACCTTATGACCCGGTTTTCACCACCAATACCTTGGGTGATCCAGTGGTCCGTTTTACGGCCGCCAACGCCACCGAAATGTTTGCTGAATCAACCGGAAGTCTTAAGATCACCGCCACCAACAACGCCGCGATATCTATCGTCGCCGTGGTGAACTTTGCGACTCTCAACGGTGGCACCAATGGCGAAATTGTATCGAAGACCGGCAACGGCCCGAGCACAGACTTGAATATCCCCGCGCCCTATGATTATTACGTGGGCGCTGCCGACGCCTCTCTGTATCGCGGCAACGGCGGCTCCAGCGGCGATGGCAACAGCTTTGGCCAGTTCACTGCCCCGACCGGTCCTTCCGTTGGTGTGCCGCATGTCCTGGTGGTATCGGAGTACGGCAACGCGGTCAAACACTTCCTGGATGGCAACTTCGTCGGCACCGGCGTCCTGAATGGCGGCTTTAACGTTGCGAACATCGCTGACGGAGGCAATCCCCTATTCGTCGGCTCGCGTGCCGACGGCGCCCAGTGGTTGACCGGCGACCTTGCCGAACTGATGATCGCCGGTTCGGCCCTTTCCAGCTATGATGTCACCCAACTGTCCCAGCGCTTCGTTTAGCGCCAAAAGAATTTCAGGGACGTCAGGTAAAGCCAAATCAGATTCAATTCCTTCGAGATCAATCCGGACGAATTCGCCGCCGTGACGTTGTGTTTGTTTGCGTCGCGCCCGATCAATCAAGATGTGACGCATGGCCTCGGCGGCAGCACGAAAGAAATGGGTGCGATTCTGAAAGGTTCGGTCTTGGTCACCAACCAGTTTGAGCCAGGCTTCATGGACCAGGGCAGTTGGTTGAAGAGTCTGGCCCGGGGCCAGTTTGGAGGCCGCGAGATGCCGCAACTGCTCATACACCAAAGACAATAATTGCTCTGCCGCTTTCGGTTCACCCTTTTCGATCGCCGCGATGATCACCGTAGTGTCGTTCATGATGATTGCTATTTGCCTCGACCCTAACAATAGCGGCACCCTCGTAGATAGACCACCTCCATTTTCTGGTGTTTTCTGCCCGGCAACTCTTATTTGGGAGCATGCGTGCGGCTCGGAAATTAGCGTCATAAATTCTTCATTTTTACACGTAACCTGGGCTGATATACCAAAGGCCCACCACAAGAAACTACGAGATTCAGAGGGTAAAAGGTCAACCGAATTCGCCCGAATTTAAAATCCAATGGAATTAAGAAGTTTTGGGACAAGGTTGACCTTTATTCTCGAAATTTTCGTTCCTCTAAATGAACGGTCGTACAAGAACCGACTAAAGAGTGATGTGATAGGAAAACAATGCGAAAATATGAACTGTGAAAGGAAAACAATGAACTCGACATTAAAATCAAATACGTGCTTAAACCAAACTGATTCACGCTTCTCAGACCTGACATCAACAATGCAGGATGACTGGATGAAGACGGCGGTCACCGTTCCTCGGCGAATCCTGCAAACAGTTGTAACGGCCTTGAATGAGGGAAAGGTCTGCGAGGCCGTGGACCAATTTGCGGACCAATTCAAATTCACCGACCACGCCCTTGGATTGGAGTTTGTGGAAAAGCAGCGGCTGAACGAATTTTTCCGAAAATCGCATGAGCTTTTTCCGGGCGCGGAGGTCGTGGTAGAGGAAATTTTCGAATGCGAGGACACCTTCATTTTTACCTGGAAGTTAAAAGCTCAACAACGTGAGCCTTTTTTTGGAGGACTCTCTCGACTTGTGCCGATTTCTCTACCAGGCGCATCGGTCCTGCGAGTATACGATGAAAAAATCATCCAGTGGTCCGATTACTATGACCAACTGGAATCTCGTCGCACGGGTTTGGCGGCGTTTTTTCACGAGTGGATTGAGAATTGATCACGTTATCCGCCCCAGCGGGTTAGCTGTTTAGCCAACAATCCAAATCCAATATGAACCCAATGCTTGAAATCAACGAGCTGGACTTTGAAGCGGAAGTCTTGAAAGCCGCGCAACCTGTCCTGGTGGGTTTCCTGGCGCCATGGAGTCAGCCTTGTCGGATACTCGAACCGGTACTTAATGAGGTTGCCACTGAGTGCAATGACAAACTGAAAATTGTCAAAGTCAATGTGGATGATAATCCCGATCTTGGACTGTGGTATGGGATTCAATCCATCCCCACCTTGCTCTATTTCATCAATGGCAATGTGAACGCAAAGATCGTCGGCACCACCAGCAAGGAAACAATCCTCTCCCAAGTACAGTCACTCGCCACTTACGAACAATCAACAACAGAAAAAATAAGAATATATGAACACTATTGAGGAAAGACGCGATTTATCACAGTCCCCGCCTGCGCCACACCCTGATTCTCGTAACGGCCACACTTCGACTGAGACGCCAGCGGCTACGCGGGAGCAGAGGCTTCCCGATGATGACAAGGCTTCCACGAATATCACACCCGGGAACCGCAAGTGGCTTCGCCTGGCTATCATAGGAGCGGCGGCGCTAGTTGTAGGGCTGGCCGTGGGTGTATATTATTTCCGGTTTATCGGGCCTTACGAATCCACCGATGATGCTTTCATCGAAGGCCACGCCACCGCGGTGGCCCCACAAGTTTCGGGGCGCGTGGTTCAACTGCTGGTCCAAGACAATCAGGAAGTAAAGCAAGGCGACCTGCTCTTTGCAATTGACCCTCGCGACTATGAAGCGCAGTTGGCGTTGGCGCAGGCCAACCTGGCGGCGGCGCGCAGCCAACTCACGCAATCGAAGGCGCAGTTTGGTGTGGATCAGGCGAGATTAGGACAGGAGCAGGCCAACCTCATTGCGGTCGAGGCACAGGCCGATTACTCCAAAGCCGATTTAAAGCGCGATCAAATCATTGGCAGTCTGGGCGTTTCACAGGACCAGATTGATCTTGCCGAAAGTCAAGCCCACTCTTCCGCCGCTCAAGTAGAGGTGGCGCGCAATCAAATCCTCGCCGCCCAGGCACAAACGGCCTTGAGCCAGGCCAGCATCGAAACCTCAGTGGCGAATGTCCAACAAAATGAGGCGGACGTGCGTCAGGCTGAGCTGAATCTTTCCTACACGAAAGTCACGGCCCCCGAAACGGGCTATGTCACCCACCGCACGGTGGAGCAAGGTGCGTATGTCCAGCCTGGACAAGCATTGCTCGCCATTGTGCCACATCACATCTGGGTGGTCGCCAATTTCAAGGAAACGCAATTGACATACATGCGCCCGGGCCAGCCTGTAGAAATCAAAGTGGACGCATATCCGCAAATTAAATTCAAAGGTCATGTGGATAGCATTCAGCATGGCTCTGGAGCGAGTTTTAGCCTGTTCCCGCCGGAGAACGCCACTGGCAATTACATCAAGGTAGTACAGCGTGTCCCGGTCAAAATCGTTTTCGACGATACCCTGGACGCCCAAATTGCGCTTGGGCCGGGAATGTCGGTTGATCCCAAAGTCCACGTGAAATAATTCCAATGCAATTTAACTCATAGCCATTGAAGCCATGAACAACGGAGCTCCCCTCAAAATCAATCCGTGGATGATCGCGATTGCGGTAATTTTGCCGACGTTTATTGAAGTGCTCGACACCACGGTGGTCAGCGTGGCTCTGCCAACAGTTGCGGGCAATCTTTCAGCGACAGTTTCACAAGCGACGTGGATTCAGACCGGCTATCTCATTTCGAACGCGATAATCCTGCCCGCCAGCGCGTGGTTTTCGATTGTGTTTGGGCGGAAACGGCTTCTCCTGGCGTGCATCGCAATTTTCACGCTGGCTTCAATAGCCTGCGGCGCCGCACCGAATCTGAACTTCCTGATTATTGCGTCCCTTGTGCAGGGTGCCGGCGGCGGTGGGCTGCAGCCAATCTCGCAAGCCATTTTGCTGGAAAGTTTTCCTCCCGCCAAACGAGGCCAAGCCATGGCGGTTTACGTATTGGGGGTAGTGCTCGCACCCGTGCTGGGTCCGGTCTTGGGCGGTTGGCTTACGGAGAACTATTCTTGGCGCTGGATTTACTATATAAACGTTCCCGTCGGCGCGATGGCCTTGTGGTTGGTCCAACGATTCATTTTCGACCCGCAGTACATCGGCAAGATGAAGGCAACTCGTCTTGATACCCTCGGTTTTGGTCTCCTGTCGTTATGGCTGGGTACGATGCAAACCGTCCTGAACAAGGGACAGGATGAGGACTGGTTCAATTCCGAATTTATCTGCTGGTTCTCGCTGATTTCCGTCGTCGCGTTTATCGCATTCCTGGTGAGGGAATTACGGACACGCAATCCCCTTGCGGAATTGCGGATATTTACCAACCGGAATTTCCTTGTCAGTAATTTGCTCATTAGCGTCGTTTTCTTCCTTATGTATGGCTTCATGACTTTACAACCGCTGCTGAATCAAAACCTGATGGGATACACCGCTTACGCCAGCGGATTGGCCCAAGCGTCGCGCGGCCTGGGTATGATGTTATTGACGCCGCTGGTAGGAGCCTTGGTGGGCAAAGTCAGTAGCCGTATTTTGATCGGTTCTGGATTGCTGCTGATGACCATATCCGCCTTGATGATGGGTCAATTCAACCTCGATATTGCCGAGTCCGACTTCTTCTGGCCGAATGTCTTCCAGGGCATGGGGATGGCGCTATCAATGGTCCCCTTGGTGACCGTTGCCACGGCCACGATTCGTACCGAACAATTGGGCAATGCCACCGGTCTTTTCGCGTTGGTCCGCAATCTAGCGGGCAGCATAGGCATCGCGGTGGCTGTTGCCATGGTCACGCGCGGCGCGCTGCGACATCAAGCAAATCTGGTAACCCATCTAACTCCCTATGATTTGACGTATCAGAACGCGGTGCAAACGGCGCAAACGGCCCTGATACCTTCGATGGGAACCACCCAGGCGGAACCCGGAGCCCTGAGCATCATCTACCAATCCCTTTTGCAGCAGTCCAAAATGCTGGCTTACGCGGATGAGTTCCGCTGGCTGGCTATTGTGTGCTTAATTTCTGTCCCGCTCGTGCTGTTTCTGAAACGCGTGTCCCCCAAAGGCCCTGTCGCCGTGCGTTGAAAAATCTATGAAAACTCACAATCCAAAATCTATCGCCGTTGACCAACTTAAACATAAAGGCCTATCGAGCCTTGTGATTGGCCTGTTCTGTATTGCTGGCTGTGCCGTTGGACCCAACTACCACCAGCCGAAAGTTTCCGCGCCGACGCAATGGGGCGAACCTATGACCGGCGGCGAGACGAACAGTCCCGCCGCTCTTGCCGCGTGGTGGAAAAATTTTAACGATCTCGAATTGGATTCACTCATTTACCGGGCGGTCCAATCGAACCTCGACCTGAAGATCGCTGCCTCCCGCGTGCGCGAGGCTCGGGCGCAGTATCGAATGACTGCGGCTGATTTATGGCCTTCCCTCGACAGCTCCGCTTCCTATTCGCGCCTGCGGCTAAGCCAGAATCTCCCGGTCCTCGGCTCGCTGCCTTTGCCGCCGAATGTCCGGTTTGAAAATAATTTCTATCAGGCGGGCTTGGACGCCTCCTGGGAAATTGATGTGTTCGGCGGCACGCGCCGTGCCATGGAAGCAGGCAGGGCCGACATTGCCGCCGACGAATTCGGGCTGCGCGACACCCTGGTCACCTTACTTGGAGAAGTGGCGCTCAATTACGCCCAGGCGCGCGGCTACCAGCGACAACTGGTGATTACGCATGAAAACATCCAGGCGCAGGAAGAAGTGCTGGCCATTACAGAACGCCGGTTCACCAATGGCCTGGCGAACGACTTGGCCGTGCAACAAGCCGCCACGCAGCTCGCGACCACTCGCGCCGATGTCCCAACACTGGAGTCGTCGCTCCAAACTTCCATTCATCGGCTCGGTGTCCTGTTGGGACAACCGCCCGAAGCGTTGCAGACCGAGTTGTCCGCTGTGGCACCTATCCCTGTGGCCCCGCCGCAAGTTCCCGTTGGCCTGCCTTCGGATTTGCTCCTGCGCCGGCCTGACGTGCAAGAGGCGGAACGGCAATTGGCCGCCGCGACCGCGAACATCGGCGTCGCCAGGGCGGATTTGTTTCCCAAGTTCTCTCTCACAGGCATGGGGGCTTTCCAAAGCGTCAGTGCCAGCGAGTGGTTTGTGCCCGGAAGCAAATTCTGGTCGATCGGCCCGACGGTACAATGGAACATCTTCGATGCCGGCAAAATCCGCGCCAATATCAGGGTCCAAAACGCGGAGCAGGAGGAGGCGCTGGCGAATTATGAAAAAACCTCGCTTAGCGCCTTTGAGGACGTGGAGAACGCGCTGGCGGCTTATGCCAATGAGCAGATGCGCCGGCGTTCGCTGGAGGACGCGGTGAAGTCCAGCCAGGAATCCTTGTGTCTTTCCAATCAACTTTACGCCGAGGGCCTGTCTAATTTCATCAACGTGCTCGATGCCGAACGCTCGCTGTATCAGGCGCAAAACGCGCTCGTCCAAAGCGACGACACCGTGACGACGGATCTTATCGCACTCTACAAAGCCTTGGGCGGCGGTTGGGAAGGGATCACGCCCCTGGCGCAGGTCAAACTTGCCACCCGTTAGAACGCCGCTTAAGAAAACGCTAAAGAAAAAGGAGAATACACTATGTCACAGACCAAAACTAAAAATCAACCGTCACACATTTCGTCCCCTCAACCGTATTCGGGCTTCGATGGCCAGTATATCGCTGGCGCCTGGCGACCCGGTGGAAACGGCAGTAAACTGCCCGATATAGACCCATACTCAGGGGAAGTGCTCGCCGAAATAGTTCAGGCAAATAAGAGTGATCTTGATGAAGCCTATAGGGCTGCGGCAAAGGCTCAACCCAAGTGGGCTGCCGCTTCGCCGACGGAACGTGCAGCCGTGATGCTTCGTTCCGCTGTTACATGGGCTACGACCCGTTCGTCCTTTTTCACGTCGGAACACCCAAAGGCAACGAAACCCAAGGCGTTGTTTTTTTAGCACCTGAGAACAAGGCCACGAATCCGCGGGTGGCGTCTCGGATTGAAAACGACGCGGACGCGAATGGCCGATCGAACCGTCGAAGGCTTTTGGGTTATTCATTCATCTTGCAATTTTGTTTGCACTGTGCGGTGAACCGCCGCCTTTTGCCCTTATGAACCTGCAAAAAATAAATAAGCAAAGTGAATCGTTTGGTGGTTGAATACGTCCACCGTGGTCAATGGCAAAGTGCGGAATTGCGATGTTGAAACGTTTTCATTTCAAGCCATTGCAACGAGTTCTGCAAAAATGGCTGCAGTTTTGCGCCTACCGTTCAGGGGATCAGTTAGGAAGGTTTTCAAAGGCCACGGTGAATCATCTTTAACTTCGTAGAAATAAATTCATATAAAGAGGGATAAAATTTGTCCGGTCCGATGGCTTCCGCTGTGCGCATCCAAATGTAGATGCTCTTGCCCGGCCGTAACAGGAGAGACCGGT
>DASXYX010000039.1:0-80788 GCA_036502245.1 Verrucomicrobiia bacterium | reverse complement strand
TTGCAAGCGATTTCTTCAATTAATTATTCACATTAAATTCGTTCATGACATCCGACCACACGGAGCTTGTACAAACTGGAATCCCTCTCCCCTTAATGGGGAGAGGGACACAGGGTGAGGGGTGAGAACATATGGGTACTTTCGCATGAATCAGGCACAAGCGTGATAAACAATTTTCATTTTGTCACCAAATACCCCATCATCCCCTCACCTGTTTACAATTATGGAAACCACTGTCCTCCTCAAGCCGGGTGAAGCCGACCGCATCGTTGCGGGGCATCCCTGGGTCTATTCGAACGAAATCCAGCGCATCACCACACAGCCTGCCGATGGCGACCTCGTGCAGGTCAAAGACAGCCGCCAGCGCCTGCTCGGCACCGGCTTCTTCAATTCAAAATCCAAGATCGCCGTCCGCGTCCTCTCGCCGGACCGTATCGATGCCAATGAAACCTTTTTCGTGGAACGCGTCCGCGCCGCGCTGGCCATCCGCCATAAACATCTGCCGGCGGCCACGTCATTCCGCGTCGTGAACGCCGAGAGCGATTTCCTCAGCGGCCTCATCGTGGACAAATATGAAGATGTCCTGGTCGTGCAAATCTCTTCGCTCGGCATGGACCAGCGCAAAATGCAGATTGTGGCCGCGCTCCAAAAGATTTTTTCGCCGCGCGCCATTCTTGAACGCAGTGATGTCGCGTCCCGCAAATTTGAAAAGCTTACGGAATTCAACGGCATCCTCGTCGGCGAATTGACCGGCCCCGTTTCCGTGAATCTCAACGGCCTCAAGTTCGAGACTGACCTCGTCGGCGGCCACAAGACCGGCATGTACCTCGACCAGCAGGCAAATTATCAGGCCGTCGCGCAGTTCGCCAAAGGCGGCCAGGTGCTGGATTGTTTCAGCTTCCTCGGCGGGTTCGGCCTGCATACGGCCCGCGCCGGAGCCGCGCACGTGCATCTACTTGACCAAAGTGCCGACGCCATCGCCGCCTCCCAACGAAACGCCGCCGCGAACGGCCTCGCCGACAAATGCTCGTTTGAGACCGTGAATGTCTTCGATTGGTTAAAAGCCAGTACCGCCGTGAAGCCGCACGAACGCGTCGTCCCGCGCTTTGACACAATCATCCTCGATCCGCCGTCCTTCACGCGTAATCGCGCCTCGGTGCCCGACGCCTTGCGCGGTTACAAAGAGATCCATTTGCGCGCGCTCAAGCTGTTGAAGCCCGGCGGCGCGCTCGCCACCTTCTGCTGCTCGCATCACGTGAACGCCGAGTTGTTCCAGGACACCCTGCTCTCCGCCGCCTACGATACCCGCCGTGTCCTGCGCCGCGTGGCCACCTACTCGCAATCGCTGGACCATCCCATCATCCCCATGATTCCCGAGACGGAATATCTCAAGGGCTTTGCGTACGAAGTGGTAAGGTAATCCAATATTGATAGCAGCCGGCGTAAGCCGGCTATGTCATCCACGTTCTAAAATTCTGACAGTAATACCAATTCGGTGTGACGGCCATTGTTACCGATTTGTTTGTGGTGTAACGAACGCAAATCCACGATAGCGCCGAACTCAATAAAGATATCAAAAAAACGTTGATATTCTTCACCCCAATAAATCATGGCGCATGACATTGGCGCGCCTTTCCCGCCATTTTTCCCATTCACCAGAAATTTCAACCGGGTATCATATAGGAAGCAGACTGCTGTCGCTTTGTTGAAAACATATTTTTTCCAGTGACCGGTATTTGTTGCGACCGGAACCAAGGCCAGCACTTCCGAGCCAAAATCTTTATGAGCATGGGCACATCGATACAGCCAATTTTTTATGCTTGTGCCGCGCTTGCGATCCAGTCCATAAGGGGGATTAACGTAGATATGTCGAAAATTCCAACTCTCTTTCAAGCCATCATGCTTGGGAAGCACATATTCGGTTTGAGCCCCGACAATGGAATATTGGTTTGAGCATGGGTCTAAATCAATCTGCCCGCAAAAGAATTCCTTCACGGCCTGAACATAATTTTCAGGCGTGCCCCAATCCTGGCTTAAAGTATTTATGCTGCGTCCGGCGCTCATTTGGAAAGAATTCGTGTCCAATCTTTCTTATTTAATGTTTTTAACTCTTTTTGAAGTTTTTTCAAGTTCTGTCCACGCGGCGTAATAATATTGAACCACGATTCTATCTTATCCGCATGCGCGGCAAAATAATTTCGCAAAACAATATCAGCTTTCACATCAATTTTTACCTTCGTAAAGCGATTCCCGGATGCCTTCGGGCCATAGCTTTGAAGAAAGGCTGTTCGGGCATCTGACAATTCTTTTGTCGGATTTAAAAGCAGTTCGCTCACAAATTCAGCCAATCCTTGGTCTGTCAGAAACAATAACCAGTCATAAGATTGGGCCAATACTTTCAACTCTTTATTGTGATCATCTTGGGTAAACCAATTGCCGTGGTTACTAACCACACCAACAGTTAAGATAAAGTCACAGAGCATGGCAGGGTCATTGGATTTGACCGTTTCATCCAAAAGTTGGACATAAAGTTTGTGGTATAATGTGCCATCAACCAATTGAATTACACCGCCAATCTCGCCATTTGCATATCGGACTTTTTGCAAAGCGGAAACTGCCCGCGCAACATAAGCGCCTTGCTTTGCCTTTTCAATGGATTGCGGCCCTTTCTTCATGCCCTCCTCAACGCCAACTCGTTTGCATTCAAAAATCGCATAGGGGTGTTTGCTTAAGACGCTAACCGTTAGAGCACAATGGTTCTCCTTAATTTCATCCACGCTGGCTATACAGAACGCATTGGCTGATTCTCCAAAGGCGCAGGCATTGCGCAACAAACCCTCTTTTGTCAAAACCTGTGCGGCTTTGCCAATTAAATCTTTATGTTCGAATTTTAATTCATCGAGAGCGTGGCGTAATTTCGAAGTGGTCAGCGGCAACGTGAACTCTTGCAGTGGAATAATTTGTTGTCGCAAAACTGGATGTAGGGAAAATTCAATATTATGTGTGATTTCAGGGTTTTTGTATTCCGCCAGAGGACGTTCAATTGCAACATTTTCGCGAAACCCCCATCCCTTTAACGCATAATAGGTAATTATTTCCACCAATGTCCCCAATGCTCTGCCAGCCGCTTTTTTCCGATCTTCAGCATAGTGAAAAACTGTTTCCACTAGAACTTTTTGTAAGGCATCAACTGATTGATAGCTCATTCCCGCTGAGATTGTGGTCAGGAAAACCGCTTTGCAACAAAAAATGGGGCCTCTTTCTCCGCCTTATGTATGTCCCCGATCGTCCCCGTCTGGAACCATCTTCCCTGATGCGGCAGGCACATGAGGCGGTTGTGTTTCATCGCGGCGGTCCAAAGAATTTTGATCGTGAATTTTTCATCGGGCACACTACTCAAAACATGCGGCTGCATGATCCCGATGCCCGCGATAATGTAAGGCGCATCCGCGTCGCTCCAATCAATGGTATTCTCGCGCTTGATGAAGAGATGATCCTCGCCCTTGTCATGGCCGATGGCTTTGGCCTTTGACTGCGCCAACAGCAGAAAATCCATCTTCGTGCCATTCCACGTCTGCGCCAGCCGTTCCAATGCGCTTTGGCCGTCATCAAGCCAGATGATGTCGCTATTGATGGTGAAAATCGGCTCGTCGCCCAGGAACGGCAGCGCTTTTTTGAGTCCCCCGCCCGTCTCCAACGGCTCCGGCTCTTCTGAAATTTTGAAACTCAATGATTTGAACGCAGACAAGTACTCCATCAACTGCGCTTTGTGATGCGAGACGTTGACGATGACCTCTTCAATGCCGTAGGCCACGAGTTTATCCAGCGCGTACTCGATCATCGGCTTGCCCGCGACGGGCACGAGCGGCTTGGGCATGCGCTCGGTGAGCGGCAGCAGGCGTTTGCCATAGCCGGCGGCCAGCACCATGGCGCGTTTTATCTTATGGGGCATAGCGGGTGAACCAATCTCTCAACCCGCGAAGTTTGGAGTGTTGCAACGATTCGCGCAACATGCGTTCCACGCGTGGTGAATGAAGCTGCTTATAATCAGGTTTCCCTTCCCGGCTCAATTTTTCGAACACCGCCAGCACCCGCGTATGCCGCAATGCCGAGAGGATGGTCATGGAAGTCCTGAATTGCGCCCGGTCCAATGCTGGAAATTCATTGAGATAACGCGTGATCATTTTTTCTTTCAGGCCGGGTGGCAGATCCCGCCGCGCGTCCTCCAGCAGGGAAACCAGATCATAAGTGACCGGCCCCCGGTAGGCATCCTGAAAATCCAGCAACCCGGCGCGCCGGACGCCTTCACGCCGCGCCAGCATCATCAGGTTGGCGGCATGATAGTCGCGCAGCAGCAGCGAGACCGGTATTTGATGCGCGAGTGGCAGGATCTCGTTCCATATGGTTCTGAATTCATTTTCTCCTGCCCCTGAAATCCCATGCACGATCAAATACAATTCCGCATCCTGGCGCATTGCCTGCGGGTAATAGGTGCGCAAACCGTTTGGGACGGCGCCGGGATGTTTGTGCAGGCTCGCCAAAACATCTGTTCCCAGCATGAAAAGTGTCTCCGCATCAAGACCGCCATCCAACAACCCCGAAAACGTCTGGTCGCCAAAATCCTCCAGCAATAAAAACCCGTTCTCTGAGTCTCGGGCAAAAATTTTTGGAGCGCTAAAACCAAGCTGAAGCAGATGCTCATCCATTCCCACAAACGGCCCAATCACCTCTTTTATGCGCGAGGCATCCATCAGAATAGCAGTGTTATTCCCCGTGCGAAGACGGAAATATCGTCGCGCCGAAGCGTCGCCGGTCAACGGTTCCTGCGTCGCGTCCTTCCATTCCGGGCCCTTGAGAAAATCCGGCAGCGCGCTCATTTTAACAATTCGCGCTGCCAATTCATCAATTCCGGGGCGTGCGCGTCCCAATCTTTAGCCAGGTCGCCGAGGGTCGAGCGGCTGGCGATGAGCGTGGCATCTATCGCCAATTCATGCGCGCGCGCGTCGCGGACTTTTTCCAGCGCGCGATACCGGCGAAATTCGTCTTCCGTGGGGCGTTGAAAGTGATGTCTCAATATGTCCGGTTGTTGTTCCGGCAGTATGTCCAAACCGGCTTTCACCGCGTCGAGAAAACTGTTTTTCTTGCGCGGCGAAATTTTGAGCGGCAACAGGTTCTCGATTGGCCGGTCCTCGGCGGCGATGGCGGCGATGTCAACCAATTTTTCGTGCGCCAGGACGAAGAACGGCGGACGGCTCGCGCGCATTGCCTCGCCTTCGCGCCAGCGCCAAAGCTCGCGCAAGATCGCCAGACCGCGCCGGCTCAACCGCGTGCTTCCCTTGAGACGCCAGACCGCGTCTTCATCCACCGGCTGTGGCCGCGTGCAGTGCTCGATAAGCCGCGCGCACGATTCCTGGTGCCAGGCCAGGCGGTTTTTGGCAGCTAACTCGCTTCTTAATTTATCCGTCAGCGGCTTCAAATGGTGCGTGTCCGCGCGCGCGTATTTTTCCATCCGTTCCGTCAATGGTCGCCGCGCCCAATCCGCTTTCTGCGATGTTTTGTCGAGCATCACCCCCAGGAATTTTTCCACCAGCGAACCCAGCCCAAAACTGCGCTCGCCCAGCAGCCGCGCCGCCAGCATGGTGTCAAAAATCGCCGAAGGGATGAATTCATGGTGCTTTTCCAGCAGCCGCAGGTCGTAGTCCGCGCCGTGCATGATGAGTTCGTGCGCGTTGAGGGCATCCAGGAGAGGATCGATGTCCACCCCCGCCAGCGGATCCACCAGCCAGTCGCTCCCGGCGAGACTGATCTGGATCAGGCAAACTTTTTCCGGGTAGGCGTGCAGGCTGTCCGCCTCGGTGTCCAATGCGACCCATTCGGCGGCGCGTAAACTCGGAAGAAATTCCTCAAGTTTTTCTATAGTATCTATCACGTTTCCAATCGATCCCCAAAGTTCGTTGTAGGTTCCGAAAGCCTAACCGCTTTTTGTATCCCGCGCAAGAATTTGCCCGCTTGCCAAATTCTCCGCCATTTCTACCATTTCGCCATGAACCTTGCCACCGCTTTCCGGGATTGCGCCAAAAAACACGCGCAAAAAATCGCCATCTTTTTTGCAGAAAAAGAGATTTCCTATGCCGCGCTCCTGGCCGATGCTCAAAAAGTTGGCGCCCGTTTGAAAAATCAGTTCGGCGTCAAACCCGGCGATCGCGTGGCCATCTGGCTGAAAAATTGCCCGGAATTTCCCGTGTCCGTTTTCGGCATCCTCTTCGCCGACGCCGTCGCCGTGCCCATCAATAATTTTCTTAAACCCGCGGAAGTCGGCTACATCCTCAACGACGGTGGCATCGACGTCATGATCACCGACGCCGAACTGGCCGCGCACGAGAAGGACCTGGCTGCAACACGATCATCATTGAAATTCCTTCACATTGAAAACTTTTCCTCTGAAATCGGCAATCAGCAATCGGCAATCGGAAATAGCTCAAGAAGCGAGCAAGATCTCGCCGTCATCATCTACACCTCCGGCACCACCGGCAAACCGAAGGGCGCCATGCTCTCGCACGGCAACCTGCTGGACAACGTCAACAGTTGCCGCATCGTCCTCTCCATGGTGACGGACGATACCTTCGCCATCATCCTGCCGATGTTCCATACTTACATGATGACCGTAGGCATCTTTTTGCCCTTCACCGCCGGCGGCGCCATTGTGCTGGTGAAATCCCTGCACCCGCCGCGCGCCATGATCCAGGAGATTTTCTCGCGCCGCGCCACCATCCTGCCCGCCGTACCCTCGTTTTACCGGATGCTCCTGGCCGCGCCATTGCCCACGCCCATCCCCATCCGCATCTTCATCAGCGGGTCAGCGCCGTTGCCGATGCAGACGTTGCGCGAGTTCGAGGAAAAATTCCATGTGCCGCTCATCGAAGGCTACGGCTTGAGCGAAGCCAGCCCCGTCGTCTCCAAAAATCCGCTGAAAGGCGTGCGCAAGCCCGGCTCCATCGGCATCCCCGTCGCCAACGTCGAGATGAGCGTGCAGGACAACGACGGTAAAATGCTCGGAACGGATGAAACCGGCGAAATCTGCGTGCGCGGCAAAAACGTGATGATGGGATACTGGAACCAGCCGGAAGAAACCAAAAAATCGTTCCGCGACGGCTGGCTTCTGACCGGCGACGTCGGCCATCGCGATGCCGACGGCTATTACTACATCACCGACCGCAAAAAGGACATGCTCATCGTCAATGGCATCAATGTTTACCCGCGTGAAATCGAGGAAGTTATTTATCATTATCCGGGTGTGCGCGAAGCGGCCGTGATTGGCGTCCCCGACCCCCGGCGCGGCGAACAGCCCGTCGCCTTTGTTTCGCCTGCCGAAGGCCAGACCCTTGATGACAAGGCCCTGTTGCAGTTCATCCGCGGCAAATTGGCCGATTATAAAGCCCCCAAACAGATCATTATTCTCCCTTCCCTGCCCAAAAATGCCACCGGCAAGATCCTTAAAACCGAATTGCGCAAGCAGGTGGCAAATTAAATCTCAAAAACAAATCAATCCGGCAGGAGAAATGTAGCTTGATGTTTGTTGTTGCCATCCAATGTGGCCCAATTCATCCCGTGCTTTTCCGCCAGGCTTGCCAGATAGAAATCCGTGGTCTGACCGCTCGTCGCAGCAGAAGTGCTATGCAGAATCTTCAGATCACATGAAACAAAATCCGGTTGAATTTTTTCATACCATGCTGAGAGCATTTCTCGCGCTTCATTCATTGTTGCGCCAAATGTTGGCTGCGTTGAAATTCGAACAAATCCCAATTCAGTGATGGGACAAATCGCGACCGATTTCCCCTTTTGCCAGCGGATAACCCGCTCATGATGCTCGTGGTCACTCCAGAGCCATGCCAATAAAGTTGAAACATCCAGCAAATAGGTCATGGAAATTGATCCATCAGTTTGCGCGTTTCGGCCATGCTGATGCGCCTTCCAGACGTAGCAACCAAATATCCATTTTTACGGAACAACTTGATTCGCCCGGCTGGTTTTTCCAGCCGCGTCAATAAAAACTGGCCTTCAGCCGTTTTCTCCAAATCAAACGCATCGCCCGGGTTCGCCGGTTTTGGCAGCGTCACCCGGCGGCGCGAATCAGCCGTAATTATCATATAGTGGGTATAACCCACAAAATGAAATCCAGCAAGGGCAATTTATTAGATTGGTCGAACCCAACCGCAAAACTCATCTCAAACTACTCATTTTAAGCAACTTAAACAAAATCCTTTCACAGTTGCGCTCCCCTTATGCCTCGGATATGATGGTTAAACCGTTCGGGCATGAAGCGCGGACGGTAATATTTTTATGGCGGAAGGATATTGCGTTAAGTGCAAAGCCAAAAAAGAGATCGCTAACGGCGTCGAAGAGACGATGAAAAACGGCCGTAAAGCGATCAAAGGCAAATGCCCCACCTGTGGCACGGTGATGTTCAAGATTTTGGGCGGCAAAGCCGCGCCTGCCACCGCAACTCCATCCGTACCCCCCGCGACTGGCTAAATTATGTCTTCCTCTCAGCTTGCTTATGTCATCCTCACTCCGTATTCGCTCTTTAAATCCCGCACCGGCGGGGTCCTGAGCCGCCTGATCTCGCGCACGGGATTGGATCTCTGCGCCATCCGGATGTTTGCCCCCGGCAATGAGCTGGCGAAGGAATATGCCGAAAACATCATTTCCGCGCACGATCCCCAGGACCGCCAGATCCAGGAGCTGCTCAAAGAATATATCCTTCATCATTTTGTCCCCGATCCCAAGACCGGCCGCCGCCGCCGCGTCCTGATGATGCTTTTCCGCGGCGACGAAGCCGTCCGCAAAGTCCGTGCTGTCGTCGGCAATTTGGCCCCCGAACGCCAGATCGGCGACACCATCCGGGGAACCTATGGCGACCTCATCCTTGACGATGAAACCGGCAAGGTAAGTTATTTCGAACCTGCCGTGCTGGCCGCCCCGAACAACGAAGAAGCGCAGACCAAACTGAAACTCTGGGCGAAATATTCTGACAAAGACGGCGGCATTTTGGAGAATGTCACGAGTTATCACCCGGGTGAAGTGCCCGAACGCACGCTGGTGCTCATCAAGCCTGACAACTTTCGTTTCCCCACTGGCCGTCCCGGCAACGTCATTGATTTTCTTTCGCGCACCGGCCTTTATATCGTCGGCGCCAAAGTCCTGCACATGAGCACCAACCAGGCCGCGGAATTTTATGGGCCGGTCCGGGATTTTCTCCGGGTCAAATTGGCCGATGTCGTTGCCGCCCGCGCCAAAACGAAGCTCGAAGACGAATTTAAGTTCAATATCCCGGCCGATGTAGAAAAGACTCTCGGTGCGTCACTGGGACCGCTCTTTGGCGACAATCAATTCGATAACATTGTGCGCTTTATGTCAGGGCGTTCCCTCCCTGAATGCGAGTCCGAGGCGGAAAAGGCGAAGCCCGGCACCCAAAAATGCATCGCGCTGGTTTATGAAGGCATCAACGCGATCCATAAGATTCGCGACGTCCTGGGACCCACCGATCCCTCCAAGGCGCCGCCCGGTTCCATCCGCCGCGAATTTGGTTCCAACATCATGGTCAACGCCGCCCATGCCAGCGATTCCGTGGAAAGCGCGCAACGTGAATTCAAGATCGTCAACGTCGGCGAAAACAACTTCAAACAGGTCATCGAAGAAGCTTACGGGAAGGTATAGAGCGTTTGAGGAAAAACTGTAGCCGCATCATCTGACAAGGGTTGGCTTCAACTTCAAAGATACGGCGTAGCCGCTGAATCAAAACCCCGAAAGGAACCCCCGCAAAATAATGTAGCGCAGGTTTCCAAACCTGCTGTATCGCCGACTTCCAAGTCGACATCGCAAGAATCGCCAGAAGCAGAACGATGGCGGAAAGCGCGCCTCTCATCTCCGGTCATTGTTTTTATTGAAAGGGTATAGTCCGCAATTTTTCCAGCAACCGCGCATCGGCGGCGGGAAACGCATAATCCCCAAGTTCGTCTTTGCCGATCCATTTGACCTCCGCGCAACCGAGAGGCGCCGGTTCGCCGACAACCAGCCGACACAGGAAAAATTTCAAGTGCACTGACTTCTCGGGGTAATGATGCGTGATTTCCTCGAAAAGATGGCCCACGGAGATCTCCACCCCCAATTCCTCCCGGATCTCACGCGCCAGGCATTCCTCATCTGTCTCCCCGACTTCACGCTTGCCACCCGGAAATTCCCAAAGCCCGCCCAGGTGAGATTCTTTATGCCGTTGCGCTATAAGTAATTTGCCGTTCCGAAATATGAGCGCAGCGCTGACGTCCACAAGTTTGAAAATACTTTACCTTCCAATGCTTTTATAAACCCACCCGCGCTTTTCCATTTCCGCCGGGTCAAACAGGTTGCGCCCGTCGAACATGATCGGATGCGCCAGCGTTTTTTGCGCGTGATCCAGGTCCAGCTTCTTGAATTCCTCCCACTCGGTCGCGACCACGATGGCATCGCAGCCGTCGGCCACCGCGTTCATGTCATCCACGTATGCGACGTTCGGCAGGATCGCTTTTGCTTTGTCCATCGCCTTGGGATCGTACACCCGCAATTTAGCGCCTTCCTTGATCAGACGCTGGCACAGGTCGATCGCCGGCGAAGAACGGACATCGTCCGTGTTCTGCTTGAACGCCAGGCCCAGCACGCCGATCTTCTTGTCTTTGAGCACCCAGAGCGTGTCCGTTATCTTTTTCACAAACCGGTCCATCTGGTCGGAATTGATGCGCTGGACCTCTTTAAGCAACTTGAAATCGTATCCTATCTGCTCGGCGATCTTGATGAATGCGCTCAGGTCTTTCGGAAAACAACTGCCTCCGAAACCGATTCCCGCATTGAGAAATCTCCGGCCGATGCGTTCATCCAGGCCGATGCCATGCGCCACTTCCTGCACGTTCGCGCCCGCCGCCTCACAAATGGCCGCAATGGCGTTGATGTAAGAAATCTTGAGGGCCAGGAATGAATTCGCCGCGTGCTTGATCAGTTCCGCCGAATTGATGTCCGTGACGATGATCGGCGCCTTGAACGGTTCGTAAATCTCCTTCATCGCGGCCACCGGCCCCTGGCTGCGGACGCCGATGACAACGCGGTCGGGGTGCATCAAATCCCCCACGGCAAAACCTTCCCGAAGAAATTCCGGATTGCTGACCACGTCAAAATCCACCTTGACCTTGCAATAACGCCGGATGGTTTCGGTGACTTTGTCACCCGTCTTGACCGGCACCGTGCTCTTATCAACGATGATCTTATGCTCCGTCATGGCCGTGGCGATATCACGCGCGACGCGCTCGATATAGCTCAGGTCCACCGAACCGTCCGCTTGTGGCGGCGTGGGCACGGCAATGAAAATGACATCGGATTTTTGCACCCCTTCAACGGTGCTTTCCGTGAATGACAATCGCCCCGAAGAAACATTTTTTTTGACCATCTCCTCCAAACCCGGCTCGTAGATCGGGATTCCCCCGCCCTTCAACATTTTGACCTTGGCGGCGTCATTATCCACACAAATGACCTGGTGGCCGACCTCCGCGAAACAGGTGCCCGTCACCAACCCGACGTACCCCGTTCCAATGATCGTCAATTTCATATCAACGTTTCAACTGGAGCGGTGAGGAAGGAGAAGCGCCGGTTCCCTGCGTCTGGGAATGCAGTTCCATCAGGCGTTGCCGGGCTTCCGCGCCCAGCATGCCGGATGGATCGGCGCTCGCCACGTCTTCATAATAAGTGACCGCGTCGTTCAATCGCCCTTGCGATTCTTCGATGCCCCCCACCGCAAATTTTGATGAGTTCACTTCCGGCCCGGCGGAGGAGCTGTTGATGACATGCTGATACGCGGCGATCGCATCCTGCGGCTTGTTTTCCGCCGCCAAACACGCGGCGTTTCCATATAACGCCTGAATATAAAACTGGCTGTCAGGGTTCCCATCGATAAATTTTTGGAACTGCGCCTGGGCATCCGTATATTTGCCTTGCCCAAACAACAGGACCGCAGCCTGGATGGTTGCCCGTTGCGCCGCAACGGTCCCGGAATAATCCGAAGCGATTTTCAGATAGGCATCGGACGACTCGCCGGTTCTGGAAACCAACAATTGGGACATGGCGTTGCCTGCCGACGTCTCCTTTTGCGTGTGTTGCACCGATGAAAACCAAAAGAAAAACACCACCACACAAATGATTGCCGCCCCGATGCCGATCGCCTTTTTGTTCTCTTCGATCCAGGGCCACAATTTGAGTAGATATATCGTTGTTGCGTCTTGCGCTTGCATAAATGAACGAGCAGTCTTTCCCACTAATGCCACGATTTCAAGCCTGAAATAACGCAAAATGGGTTACGTCACCGTCACAAACAAATTCCTGTCATCCTCATCCGCATTCTCTTATTCGTAGCAGCCGGCGTGAGCCGGCTCTAAAATCTCGGAGGGACAAGTTACACGAGTCCCTGAAATCCTTTGTGCCCCTTGTGTCCCTTCATGTCCTTTTTATCCTTGGACTTTGAAGTTTCTCTGGATGTTGGATGTTGAGCATTGAATGCTCCCGTTGAAATGTCAGGGGGTATTCGTCTTTTGTATTCCTATCGGTCTGCAAAGATAGCCAATACAGTAACCTCTTGGTGAATACCATACCCGGTAAAAATGTTCCTTTTTTTCTCGGCCGCGATGTATTGCAAAGAAAGCGGAAATGCAAATAATTCACCAAGCCCAAAGGTCTCTCCATCGATCATGGCAGATGCTTCCCCCGCGTTTGGATCATATACTATTCCCTTATAAAGGTAATCATCGTAACCCGCCGTCAACGCATCCAAATCTGTCGGCTGCTGATAAAGAGACAATGCCTTTATCTCGGGAATATCACCCAAAGCGATCGGATTAGTATACGTCACAGAATTAATCGGCGCTCCAATCTCTCTTTGGATGCTCTGACGAGTAGCCGTCGAACTTAAAATAGCTTCCAAATCCTTGCCCTGGGAAGTGATCAACAGGCTGCATCCAGAATTCGACAGCATCATTGCAAGAAGGAGTAGCATTGCTACTTGTGAGGCGATTTTGCGGAATTTTTCTTTCATGCCTGGCATCCTATCAGCCCATATGTAAATGCCTTAATTGATGGTTTGTTTGGCAACATTGAAATTATTGATGCACCAACATTAATTCCTGCTTCTGATGAGGTAGTTATGGTGCCCTCTGTAAATGATAGGCCTGCCCCCAGCCGTGCATTTTTTGTTTCCGGGAAACATTTCACTTTCACTCATTCCTGTTTAAATCACTCTATGCGAAGTGTGCAAATATTTTTGAGCAATGGCGGGGGCGGAAAATCCCCTTCAAAAACTGGAGTTTCTTTGGGGATTCCACAAATTATTTCAGTTATCCCTTATTTTACTCATGTTTATCCATGTTTACTCATCTTTACTGTCAAAATTAAAAATTCACTCTCGCGCCAAATCCGACTCAATCCAACCCAGTCAAACCAATTTCAAGAGACCGGGGACTCGGGACTGGTATACAAAAATGAGAAAACGAAGCCAAATTATTTCTGGCCATTTTTGATTACAACCACCTCATCAATAACCACTAACAAAACCCATACTCTCAAAATGTCCCCGCAAAAACGAAGCCAAATCCGGGCTGGAGAGGAAGAAGTCCGAATGCAGAATGAAGAGAAAAACCGATTGTTGGCAATAATTAGCGTTCATTCGCATGAATTAGCGGTTCGTCTTTGCGCCTTCGTACCTTTGCGTCTTTGCGTTAAAACAAGTGAATCCGACCCAGTCCAGGTGAATCCAACCAAATCAAACCAATCTCCCGTTCTCTCTGTTACCTCCTGTTCAACGGGATTGAAGCCATTTGACACGAATTGACGTCAATCTCCCACTCAGGATATATATGTCCACCTTGAAATTTTGTGACCGAATCTGGTTAGTCCTGGCCCTGCTGCTCGCGCCCATCACCGGCGCTTTCGGCCAGAACGCTGCCGATTATTTGAGCCGTGGGTTGCAGCAGGAACGAGCCGGCGACCTCACCGCCGCCATCACCAACGCCACACATGCCCTGGCCTTGCAGCCGGATTTTACGCCCGCTCTGCTCCTCCGCGGCCAGGCCGAAGTGCGACAAAGTGATTTCGATGACGCCATCGCCGATCTGAACCAAGCCATCTCATTGAAGTCCGGCCTGACCCCGGCACATGCGGACCTCGCGCTCGCCTACAAAGGCCGCGCTCTGGCACGACAGAGCACAAACGATTGGCAGGGCGTCGTGGATGACCTCACCAAATATCTCGACCTTAAACCGGACGATGCAGATGCCCGGTTTAATCTCGCCCAATCCGAGCAAAACATCGGCGACTGGACCAATGCCATCGCTGCCTACGGCAAATATCTCACGCTCAAGCCTGACGACACAGCAGCCCACATCAATCGGGGCATGGATGAAAAAAGCCTCGGCGACCTGAACGCCGCCACTGACGATTTGGAACAGTGCCTCCGTCTGGAACCCGGCAATGCCCGGGCCTGGTTTGATCTTGGACAGATCGAACAATCCCGGGGCAACCTTCGCGACGCGTCCAACGATTATAGCAAGGCCGGCGAATTAAAACCCGATCTGGCCGCCGCCTGGTTGAACCTTGCCACCATCAAAGATGCCGCCGGCGATTGGCCCGGCGCCATCGCCGACTACGGCAAATATATCAATCTGGATGCCGGGGACGCCGCCGCTTATTTCAAACGCGCCGTGGCAAAAGAAAAAAACGGTGATTTGGATGCGGCCGTTTCGGATTATGACGTCGCCATTTCGCTCAAACCTGATTTTTTTGACGCGTACAAAAACCGCGGGTTGGCCAAATACCACATCGGAGACGCAACCGGCGCGATTTCCGATCTCGGAAAATATCTCGACCAGCATCCGGATGCGGAACTTTTCTATGACTGCGGTTTCGCCTGGCAAAACACCGGCAACCTCCAAAACGCCATCATCGATTATCAAAAAGCCCTCGCCCTGAAATCCAACTTTGCCGACGCGCATTATAACTGCGCGCTGGCTGAACAAACGCTAGGCGATGCCGACGGCGCCATCGCTGATTTCACCAGCTATATCGCCGAAAAAACCAACGCTCCCGATGCCTATAATGATCGCGGCATCCTGAAAGCAGGCAAAAGCGATTTTACCGGCGCCATCGCCGACTTCACCGCCGCCATCAGGCTTCACCCCGATTTTCTGGACGCCTACAAAAATCGCGGCGTCGCCGAACGGTTGAACGGCAATTTTGCCGCCGAAGCCGGTGATTTCAAAAAATATCTCAGCTTGAACACCAATGACCCGTCCGCTTACAAAATACTCGCCCGCGCCGAAAAATCCGCCGGCGACCTGGATGGCGCCGTCGCTGAGTTCAACCAGTACATCGCCCTGGTTCCGACCGATGTGGCCGCCATCAAAAGCCGGGGCTATCTGCATTTCGACATGCATTCCTTTGTGGATGCGCTGATCGATTTCGAAAAAGCCGGCGACCTGGATGCCACCGACGATTATGTCCGCTTCCGCATCTGGCTCATTCGCGCCCGGCTGGGTGACAAAAAGATCGCCACCGACGACCTGGCCAACTATTGGAGCGCGCGCAAAACCGGCTCGCCCAACGATTGGCCCTCCATGGTCGAGCGTTTCCTGACCGGCCAGATGGATGAACGCGAATTGTTTGCCGCCGCCGACGAAGCCTCCCCGGACACCCGCACCGGCTGCAAATGTGAAGCCAATTTTTATGCCGGCGAAAAGCGATTGCTCGATGGCGATAAAGGGATCGCGGGCGATTATTTCCAGCACTGCCTCGACACCGGCGAAAAAGGTTTCACCGAATACACCAGCGCCGCCGCGGAATTGAAATTCCTAAAACATTGAAACTCATGATGGGTAACGACCACTCGCACTTTGCGCAAAATAATTGGCAATTTTTGAACAGTCTCATCTCGTCAAATCCCGTCGTGCAAACTAGACTTTCCCCATAATTCCATGAAAATAATTCGTCATATCAAATGTGTCGGTGCGCTGCTCTTGTGCTTTTTCGCGGTCGCGTGCGCCAACGCCGCCATCCTGGCGGACCAATTGCGTTGCGAAGACCTGCAGGACCCGCAGGGTATCGACACCCTCAAGCCGCGGTTGAGCTGGATCCTGCAATCTGACGGGCACAACCAAAGGCAAACCGCCTACGAGATCCTCGTGGCTTCCTCCAAAAAGAATCTCGACGAGGGGATCGGCGATTTGTGGAGCAGCGGAAAAATTTCATCCGACCGATCCATCCAACTCCCCTATGCCGGCACGCCGCTGGCCTCACGCGAGCAATGCTTTTGGAAAGTTCGCGTCTGGGACGCCGCCGGAAAACCGTCCGACTGGAGCCAGCCCGCCTTTTGGACGATGGGCATCCTGGATACCGCCGATTGGGGCGGCGCCAAATGGATCGGCCTCGATGGCGAGGACGCCACCAACTATCTGTCGGGCACGAGTTGGATCTGGTCTCCGTCCAACACGCCGGGCTTCTCCGCCCATACCAATTATTTCCGCAAAGTCATCGTCCTGCCCTCCGACCGCCGCGTCCTCCGCGCCAAATTCATTTATACCGGCGATAACCAGTGCCGCGGCTGGCTCAATGGTTTCGACCTCGGCGCGCGCAATAATTTTCACACCGTCAAAGACAACGATGTGACCGGACGCCTGGAACCGGGCAGCACGAATGTCTTCGCCTTCACCGGGGACCATCGCGGCAATGGTGAGGCGGCCATTGTCGGCCTGTTGACCATCGAATTTGACCAGGGTCCGCCCATGGTCATCCCAACCGATGAATCATGGAAAGTCTCCGACACCGAAGCTGACGGCTGGAATAAGCTGGGCTTCGACGATTCCAACTGGGTCGCGTCGCAAACAATCGGCCCCGTCGGCATGGAACCCTGGGGCAATGTCCACATCTCCGAATCACGCGTGCAACCCGCCCGCTATCTGCGCAAAGAATTTTCCGTGCAGAAGCAGATCGCGCGCGCCACCGTTTCTTTCTCCGGCCTCGGTTTGTCCGAGCTTTATCTCAACGGCGCCAAAGTCGGCAATGCCGTCCTCTCGCCCGCCTTCGCTCAATATAACGTCCGCGCCTTTTATGTGACGTATGACATCACTAAAGACCTGAAGCGCGGCGCAAATGCCATCGGCGTCATCCTCGGCAACGGCCGCTTTTACGCCGACCGCAGCCATGTGTACTCAGGCACCCAAAGCTTCGGCTGGCCAAAACTCCTCTTCAACCTCCATCTCGATTACACCGACGGCTCCTCCGACGAAATCGTCAGCGACGGATCATGGAAACTCTCGATTGCCGGCCCCATCACTGCCAATAACGATTATGACGGTGAAAACTATGATGCCCAAAAAGAACTCACCGGCTGGGACAAACCTGGCTTCAATGATTCCGATTGGCAATCGCCGGAGATCGTTTCTGCGCCCGGTGAAAACATCTCCGCCCAAATGCAGGAGCCGATCCGTGTCACCGGCACTATCAAGCCTGTCTCCGTCAAAGAGGTCGCTCCCGGCGTCTTCATCTATGATATGGGGCAGAACATGGTCGGCTGGTGCCGCCTGAAAGTTTCCGGCCCGGCCGGGACCGTGGTCACGCTGCGCCATGCGGAAACCTTGAAACCCGACGGCGAAATTTACCTGGCCAATCTGCGCGGCGCACTGGCCACCGACAATTACACGCTCAAAGGCAAAGGTACCGAGACCTGGGAACCGCGCTTCGTCTCCCATGGATTCCGCTATGTGGAAGTGACCGGCTACCCCGGTAAACCCGGCCTGAATGATCTCGAAGGCCGCGTGGTCAACGATGATGTGCCCGGCAACGGTGACTTCGAAACCTCCAACCCATTGCTCAACCAGATTTACCGCGCCGTCGTCTGGGGTGTTCGCGGCAATTATCGCAGCCTCCCCACGGATTGTCCGCAACGCGATGAGCGCCAGGGCTGGCTCGGCGACCGCTCCGACGAGTCTCGCGGCGAAACTTTCATCTTTGACAATTCAGACCTGTACGCCAAATGGCTCCAGGACATGACCGACGCCCAGCGCCCCGATGGCAGCGTGCCGGATGTGGCTCCGTCCTATTGGCCCCTCTACACCGACAACGTCAGTTGGCCCAGCACCAGCGTCATCATCCCGGAAACGCTGCGCGAACAATATGGCGATACCCGCATCATTGCGCGCCATTATGACAGCATGAAAGCATGGATGGATCTCATGAGCAGCTACGTCAATAACGGCATCATCTCCCGCGATAAATATGGCGACTGGTGCGTGCCGCCCGAAGACCCGACCCTCATCCATTCGCGCGACCCCAACCGCAATACCGATACCACGCTTATCGCCACCGCCTATTTTTATCGCGATTGCAACCTCATGGAAAATTACGCCGCGATGCTCGGCAAAGACGATGACGCCCGCCACTTCCACGCGCTGGCCGCTGAATTGAAGGCCGCGTTCAACGATAGATTCCTGGACCGCGACAAAGGCCAGTACAGCAACGGCACCCAGACCTCATGCGTCCTGCCGCTGGCGTTCGGATTGGTGCCGGATGATATGCGCCAAAAAATCTTCAATCACCTCGTGGACAAGATCGAGAACGTAACCCATGGCCACATCGGCACCGGCTTGATCGGCGGGCAATTCCTCATGCGCGTGCTCACCGATAACGGTCGCGAGGACCTGGCTTACACCATCGCCTCCCAAAAAGATTATCCCGGTTGGGGATATATGATGGAACATGGCGCGACCACGATCTGGGAATTGTGGAACGGCAACACCGCCGACCCCACCATGAATTCCGGCAACCACGTCATGCTCGTCGGCGATCTTGTCATCTGGTTCTATGAAGATCTTGCCGGCATCCAGTGCGATCCCGCCGCGACTGGCTTCAAGCATATCATCATGCATCCCATGCCCGTCGGCGATTTGACGCACGTGAAGGCCACGCATAATTCGCCGTACGGCCTCATCTCCAGCGAATGGCATCGCGATGGAAAACAATTTGACTGGAATATCGAGGTGCCGGTGAACACTTCGGCCACCGTCTATGTTCCCGCCGCCGATCCGCATAATGTCGAGGCCGGAGACCTGAAACCCGTTCGCCTCGAAAACGGCTGCGCCGTCTTTGAAGTCGGCAGCGGCAAATATCATTTTACTGTTGCCAATAGGTAGGGACGCCGCGCTGCGGCGTCCGGCAGGCGTTAGCCTGCATCTTAAGAAATATATGAACCGTTGCTGTTTTACACTGTTGTTGGCCGTTTTGCTCGCACCGCTACTTTCTCACGCGGATGCGACCGATAACGGTGCCATCGTGAAGTCCGAATTTCTTTTCACCAATGCGCCGTTTCCATCGTGCCATGCTTCTACCATTGCCGAAACCCCGTCCGGCCTTGTAGCGGCATACTTCGGCGGTACCGCCGAACGCAACCCGGACGTCTGCATCTACGTTTCGCGTCAGGTGAACGGCGTCTGGCTGCCGCCCGTGGCCGTTGCCGATGGTGTCGGCTTCGCCACCAACCGTTTCCCCACCTGGAATCCTGTGCTGTTCGAGGCGAACAACGGCTCGTTGCTCCTGTTCTACAAAGTCGGCCCCTCGCCCTCCACATGGTGGGGCATGATGACAACCTCCACCAACGACGGCGGCACGTGGTCCAAACCGCAACGTCTGCCCAACGGCATCCTTGGCCCCATCAAGGACAAGCCCGTGCAATTGGCTGATGGCGAAATTCTCTGCGGCAGCAGCACCGAGAATGGTGGACGGCATGTCCATTTCGAACGCACCAGCGATTATGGCAAAACCTGGACTGCAACGCCTGCGGTAAATAATTCCAAAACCATCGGCGCGATCCAGCCGACCATCCTGTTCCTGAAAGATGGCTCGCTGGAATCGCTTGGCCGCACGGAGAACGACAAAATTTTCCGCATCAACTCCACCGATGGCGGAAAAACCTGGGGACCCATGACCTTGATCGACCTGCCCAACCCTGATTCAGGCATCGATGCCGTCACCCTCCGCGATGGCCGACAGCTTTTGGTCTATAATCAAAACATACGGACCGGTTCGCACAATAAAGGACGCAGCCCGCTCAACGTGGCCATTTCACCGGACGGAACTAATTGGTTCGCCGCGCTGGTGCTGGAAGACGACCCGAATGCGCCGAGCGGCTTTTCCTATCCCGCCGTCATCCAAACCCGCGACGGCCTCGTTCATATCACCTACACCTGGGAACGCAAAAACATCAAGCACGTAGTCATCGACCCTTCAAAACTGGAATTAAAACCCATCGTCAACGGCCAATGGCCAGCGGCGTTTGGCGAAAAGCAGTAGTCGTCCACTTCCGCATCTGCACATTTCTGCAATCGACGCCCTTTGTGATCCGGGGGGAACGGGCTACCAGCCCGTTATGGTCGGCAACCTGCCGGCCAGTCAGTCGCGAAGTAACAACGGAAATTAGCCAGCCACAAAGTGGCTCGTTACCTGCAGAAATACATCCGTGCCGAAAATTATTTAACTTATCACCATTAGCATCTTTCGGCGCAGCCGCTGACTGAGTGCCCTGTAAGGGCACAATATTATAGCCCAGGGTAAGCGAGTCTGCGAGCGCCACCCTGGGTTCGGACATCCAAAACCACAACCGCCATTTGCAAAGCCGCGCAACAGCGCGCGTCTCTTATGCGGCCAATTTGTAAACGTCCTAGGACACCACTGGCGCTTCCGCCTGCCTGCGCTGGCGTAATTCAGCATGAATCTTCGGCTCAAGTTGTTCGAATCGCAGATAAAACATCACCGGTATCACCGCCAACGCAAAAAAGATCATCGGCAGCCAGATGACCCCGATCTCGATCCCCTGCAATGATCGCGCCGATTGTTCCGCATTCGGCACATACCCGTATGCGCTCATGATCCAGGCGGGCATTGCGCCACCCAAACCGCCGCCGGCCTTCAGGCAAAAAGCTGCGCCGATGGCCGTCAAAAAACCGGCCGCACGAATACCTGTCTTCCATTCACCATAATCCACACTGTCGGACAAAATCGAAAACGGCATCGCCATCGCCACGCCGCTCATCAAAAAGCCGAACGCCCAGCCGGTCATGATCCACGGCAACGACAAGTGATCTCGCACCCCAAAAAACATGATCAACTGCCCGACAATCATCCCGATCAGACCCAATGCCCATACGTTTCGTTTGAAAGTCCACTTGCAAAAGAACGGCATGGCGAAGGCCGTGCCCAGCGAGATGAAATCGAGCTTGTTTGCAAACGAGATCAGGTCCTGACGGTGTAGTTCATATTGGAAAAAATATGGGGCCACGCTCACTCGCGCGATGAAGGCGATCCAGAAAAAGAGACTGCTGAAAAAAATGATCAGCCACGGCCAATTGCCTTTCACCGCCCGCAAGCTGTCGACGATGGGTAGTGCGCGCTTTTCCTCCTCGACCACCTCCTTTGTTTCTTCAAGGTTCCAGAACGCCACCAGAAAAAACAAAATCGAGCTCGCGGCATAAAGGGGTATGACGATCTCGAAACCTTTTCGGTCGTCGCCATGTCCAAAAAAGTGCACGAGATACAGCAGGCTGGAATTCATGATCAATACGCCGAGCTTTGAGCCAAACATCCGGAAACATGTCAGGAGCACGCGTTCGCGCGGGTTGGGCGTCAACGCGGAAAGGATCGAGGTGACCGGGGTATTGATGCCGGTGTACAGGACGCTGCAAATGACATAGGTCACTGTCGCATAACAGACTTTACCGTGGTAACTGAGGTTTGGCGTCAGGAAGGTCAAAACACCGAAAAGGGCGAAGGGCCCGCACAGCCACAAAAACCATGGGCGGCTTTTGCCCCAGCGGCTGCGGGTCTTGTCAAAAATGATGCCCCAGACCGGCGCATCCACGGCATCTACGAAACGGGCGATCAGCAGGATGGTGCCCGCCGTCGCCGCCGTGATCCCGAAAACATCTGTATAAAACTTCAACAAATAAAACGAGATGACGCCAAAGATCAATTGGCCTCCGATGTCAGGGGCCGCGTAACTGAAGCGTGTTCTGTACGACGTTCTGTTTTCAGTAGCCATGCGTCAGGCGAAGGTCATTTGCGTTTTCGGAAAAGCAGCAACAGGCGTGGCGCTCGCGCAGCCCGCAAAAAGATTGGAACTATCTCGAGTGGCGCGGAAGCGGCAATGGTTTGTCCTCCTTTGAATTTTTTTCCGGTCCAGGCGTCTATCCAGTTTTGGCCTGCCGGCAGATAGACGCTCCGTTTTTTTACGCCCGACGCCAAAACCGGCGCCACTAAAATGTCCGGGCCGAACAGGAACTGGTCATCAATCGCCACGCATCGCTTGTCGCCGGGGAAATCAAAGAACAACGGGCGCATCGGCGGCGTGCCTTTGCGCGATGCGATTTTCATCTGCTCCATGATGTAGGGTCGCAACCGTTCGCGCAGGAAAAGCAGCTCGCGGATGATCCCATAAGCGCGTTCACCAAAAGACCAGACTTCGTTCGGGCCGCCACGCGTCGGGTCGCTCGTTTCCGGATGCGCCAACGAACTATTGCGCCATCCGTGCAGGCGGAACAGGGGACAGAACACTCCGTATTGGAACCACCGCACGATCAACTCCTGGAAATACGGCGTCTCGACTTCTCCGCCAAAAAATCCGCCAATGTCCGTCGTCCACCAGGGAATACCGCTCATCCCGATGTTCAGTCCGGCGCGCACTTGCTGCTGCAGGTCTTCCCACGTCGAATGGATGTCACCCGACCAAATTGCCGCGCCATAACGCTGGCTCCCCGCAAAACCCGCGCGTCCCAATGTGATAATATCCTTCTCACCCGCCGATTTCATGCCCTCATAAAATGCCTGCTGCTGAAACATCGGGTACATACAACCCGTTTCCAACCCGTTCCCCACGTGGTAACGGATATTGTCATGATCATATACGACCATCTCCGGCTCGATGGCATCCAGCCACCATACCTTGATGCCATGCCGAAAATAATTTTTTTGCGCCTTGTCCCACAAAAATTTGCGCGCTTCAGGATGACTCGTGTCCAACAGGCCGGAGATCACCGTGTGGCTTGCGTTCGAATCGGTGAATTTGATAAAACTGTTCAATCCGCGCTCTGTACGCACCAGGAGATTGCGCCGTTCCAGTTCAGAAAAATTTTCACTATCGGGATTGACTGTCGGCCAGATGGAAACCATCGCCTTGATGCCAAGCCGTGTCAGTTCCCGCACCATCGCTGTCGGGTCCGGCCAGCACTTCGGGTCAAATTTCCATTCACCCATCTTCGTCCAGTTGAAATAATCGATCACGATCACGGACATTGGCAGTCCGCGGCGCTTGTGCTCGCGCGCCACAGCCAGCAATTCCTCCTGCGTCTTGTAGCGCAACTTGCATTGCCAGAAACCGGTCGCGAATTTTGGCAGCACCGGCGCATGCCCCGTCAAATCGGCGTATCGCTCCAGGATGTCCGCGTAGTCACCACCAGTCGTCACCACATAATCGATCAACCGTGTCGCCTCGGCGATCCATCGCGTTTGCGTCCGCCCCAACTCCACCCGCCCGATGCCCGGATTATGCCAGAACAATCCATAACCGCGACTGGATACGAGAAATGGGATGGAGATCTGCGAATTACGATGCGTCAATTCCAGCACGCATCCCTTTTGGTCAAGCAACCCATGTCGCCGTTGTCCCAGGCCATAGATGCGCTCGCCATCGAACGCCGTGAAACTTGCCTCGCACCGGAACAGGTCGCCGCCTACCGCTTTGAACGTGCGCGATGGGGGATAATTCGTGCGCGCAAAAATCTCCTCGCAAAGCGTCTCTTTTTTGCCTGACTTGAAAAAACGAACTCGACCGGATTTCGCGTCAATCGTGGCCGTCAGTTTGCCGTTCACCAATTGCGCGGCGCTTTTCCCGATGGAAATTTTGACAGAAGATTTTTTGGGAGCCAACAGGCTCCAATCCCGCAAGGGCATTTCCGAAAGCGCCGTCGCGCGCACACGGATCGAATCCTTCCCCCACGCCTCGACCCAGAGAATTTGTTCCTTAAAACGCCAGGCCAGGCGCGTGCCGATTCGTTGAATGCTGGATTGGTTTTCGTTCACGGATTGCGCGACATGGATAACGCATTTGCAACCTTCAACGCGAGCTTATTTCGGCAGGCGTGAGCCTGCCCAGCCGGGCTATTTCTTCTCCTGCGGAAACGGCCCGAATTTATCCGCCGAATCGCCCGCGTGGTCGTACACATTTTTTCCGCCCTGCAAAAACGGCGTAGCCATCGCCCACGGCTTGCCATCGGGCCGCTTGATGGGCGCACTGCTGTATTGCGGCAAGTAGATACGCCGCATCCGATTCGTTTTGTTCGGCCCGCTCCGATGAAAAACGTAGCTGTCGAACGCCACGATGCTTCCCGCCGGCACGATCAACGGATCTCCCGGGTCGCTTCCGGTGTAACCGATCAAATCGTTCGTCCCCTCTTCTTTGAAATGGTCAATGATCTTGTTCCGTGTGCCTCCACGTGAATGCGGCAGGATATAAACCGTGCCGTTCTCCTCGTTCACCGCGTCCAGTGTGCACCAACAGGTCACGTAAGGCTTATGGCTCGTCGAGGGGTCGTACCATTTCACATAACCGCTGTCCTGGTGCCAGGAAAATTTCATTCCCTGCTCCGCGCCTTTGACCACCCATTGTTCATGAAACAACTGCGCGTCCGGCCCCACCGTCGCTTCCGCTACTTGCGACATCAGCTCGCCGAAAATAAATTGCCACAACCGGTTGCTCAGCCGGTAACGGTTGTTGATGAAGTAACGCTTGCCGCGATGCGAGATGCCCTCGGTCTGCACACCTTTGGCGTCCATGATCGAATCGTAATAGCCAAGGTAGTACGAACATTCCTCGCGCAACATCTCAAGCATGTCGGGCGGGATCACCGCCGGCAAAATCATATAACCTTCTTTTTTGTACAACTCGCGCTGGTCCTGGGGAATGATCGATTTCATGGCGTCAATTTATGCTCAATCCCTGCAAAAGACTTCTCATTTTCCCGCCTCTTGTTATCATTTTTTGTCGTTATGCGCCAACGCCTCGATCTGCCCGGCGGACTGAACGGTAATCTCTGGCATTACCGCAATCTGGGCCGCACCCACGCGATGCACCATCATGCCGAGCTGGAATTCAACCTCGTCACGCAAGGCAGCGGACAATACCTGTTGGAAAATCGCAGATACGACATCCATCGTGGCGACCTGCTCTGGCTCTTTCCTGCGCAAGAACATGTGCTGATCGAGCAATCCCTCGATTTCGAGATGTGGATAGGCGTCTTCAAGCCGCAAGCCGTTCGCCGCATCGCCACCGATGCGAATGCCAAAATCCTGCGCCAGGCCAGACCCGAAGGCGAATACTGCCGCCGCCTGCCCCAACGTGAACTGGCCCGGCTTGAGGAATTGTTTGCAGAAATTGTCGCGTCACAGAATAGCGCCGGCCTCTTCAATACCGGGCTGGATTACGCCCTGCTCGCGGCGTGGCAACGCTTTGAACGCGCCGCCGGCGTCAGCATCACTGACGTGCATCCCGCCGTCGAACGCGCCGCGCGCCTTATCCGCAATGATAGCACCACCCTGGGACTGGATGAACTCGCGCGCCGCTCCGGCTTGAGCGCGCATCGCTTGAGTCGGCTGTTCAAGCAGCAGACCGGTATTGCGCTCGTGGATTTTCGCAACCGCCAGCGCATCGAAAAATTCCTCCAGCTTTATGGCGCGGGTCAGCATCGCACGATGTTGGACGCCGCGCTCGATGCCGGCTTCGGAAGCTATCCCCAATTTCACCGCGTCTTCAAACGCGTCACCGGACGTTCCCCGGCAGACTACCGTTCTGAACGTATCACCGTGTGACTTTTTTCCACAACCGCGCAATCTCGCCGCGAACGATCTTGGCATCCTCCCAACTATTCGGAAACGTCGAAAGTGCATAGCCTCCCACAATCGGCCCAAGTTCGGGGCAAACAAAAATCTCCCACTCAGAATCTTTATTTCCCGCCAGCCAGCATCTCAACAAGGCCTCGGCAAACGGAAGCCAGTCCTTGAATTCCGGCGTCAGGTTGCCCTTTCGATCCGTGATAGGAATCTGGGCATGATGGCCGTTGAACGGACGGAAATGAAATTGTTGCGCCCGTTGGATGAGGTCAGGCCGTATCAGCAGGCGTTCAATAAAATTTCCGGGCGCCAGATGTTTCACCACCGCGAAATGGGAAAAATCCCACGAGATTTCCATCATCTGGCCCGTCGCCTTTTTGTACGCATCCGCCAGCGCATAAGACTTCTCCGGTGTCTCCGTGCAGGTGTCCCGATGCAATTCAATCGCCGGCAGCAATCCCAAACGCTCGCCCTCCCGGTTCAACGCGAGCGCCATTTTCAACGCTTCCGGCGTCAAAGTATCTTCATCGCCCAACTGCACATTGACGTTCTTTGCTCCGAATTTTTTCAGGTCGCCCAGCAGTCGAGGAAACGCCTTGATGTCTGCCGATGACATGCCACCGACAAAAATCAACCCATGACAAGTGCACCCTTCATGCAATTCTTTGCTCCCCGCCCAGCACACACCGTCGAAACCGGCTTCCTTGATCGCGCGCAATTTTTTGTCCAGCGACCATTCCCGCTTCGCCGACGGATGGCCCATGAACGTCCAGAGATTGGCGATATGTCGCAAGACCGGCATATCAATTCGCCGTGGCGTTCGTGTCCTCATCGGCGGCAGCCTTGGCCTTCGCCTTCTGCGCCGCGCCCCAGTCCTTGTATGCCTGGCTCACATTATGGCCATGTGCGTCGAGGTAGATGTTTATCCTGCCCTTATATTTTTTAATGATCGCAGCTTTTTCTTTTTGGCTCCCGCCATCCATCGCCTCTTCGCGCCCGTCCTTGAGCAATTCCATGATCTTCACTTTGTCCGTGTCCGTCAGGTTCGGCACGATCTGCAGATAACCGTTGTACGTCGCCTGCACGACGCCATACGTCATCTTGTCTTTCACGATCTCAACCTGCTCCGGTGTCAGATCCTGGGAAAGTTTCGCGATGAACGCCGCGTGCATTTGCCTCAATGAAACCTGGATCTGCGCCACCGCATTGGTATCGGTCCCGGCCGCTTTGATTTTCGAGTCGTTGGCATCATGCCACGCCCGCAGGCCGCGCCACTGCGCCATCACGGTATCATGCACATACGCGATCTTGTTCGTGTCCGTCAAGTCCAGCGCCTTCAAGATATTGGCCGTCCGTCCTTCGATGGCCTTCGTGTAATCGGCCTCTACCTGGGCGGGTGATTCATTGGTGTCCGCGGGTTTTTCTTTTGCCGCGAATACCGGCACGGCAGCGCATAACGTTATCAACAGGAACAGGATTTTTTTCATAAATATCAGTCGTTTTTCTTCACAATTTATAGTCCGTTTAAAATCTATCCGGCCTATGGCGTTTCATTGCGCTTCTCCGTTCCATTCGAACGCGCCTCCCTTTTTCAAAACAATTTCACGCGTTGTATTGCCGTAGCGAATTTTACACGCCCCGCCGTTTGCACTGTGGATGGTGGCGGAAACCAGTTTTCCATTCTGCCATGTTTCATCCACCTGAAATCCATTCAATGCGCACAAGCCTTTCACGCTGCCACCTGGCCATTCCGACGGCAACGCGGGCAACAGGCTGATTTCTCCATCCTGCGATTGCATCAACATTTCGCAGATGCCGGCGGTGACGCCGAAATTGCCATCGATCTGCATCGGCGGATGCAACCCGAACAGGTTCGGACACGTGTTCCGGTCGTAGAACAACTGCTGCAACATCCCGTGCGCGTCCTCCGCGTCACCCAACCGCGCATAAAGCGCCGTGCGCCATGCGAACGACCATTCGCGAACGTCGCTGTCCGGCGAAATGCCGCGCGCTTTGAGCGTCACCTTCGCCGCCGCCGCCAGTGCGGGCGTCTTTTGCACGCTGATCTGGTCGCCGGGATATACCGCAAACAAATGTGACGTGTGCCGGTGATGATCGTTGGTCGTATCCAGTTCGGGATATTTCGGATTGTGTTGCTCGTGCATCCACTCGAGCAATTGTCCCCAACTGCCAATGCCCGGCGTCGCCAGGTGATCGCGCATCGCCGCAATCTTGTCGCGATAAGCCTTATCCACGCCCAGCACATCAGCCGCCTGGACATAGTTGTCGAACAAGTTCCACACGATCTCCTGGCTATAACTCACGCCGTCCTCCACCGGCCCATGTTCCGGCGACCATGCGTGCGGCACCACCAATTTGCCGTCCGGCAATTGCTTCAGGTGGTCTTCCCAAAACTCACATACTTCTTTCAGATATGGGTAAGCCGTCTGCGCGAGAAATTTTTTGTCGCCGGTAAAAGCGTAATGCGCCCAGAAATGCCACGCGTACCAGGCATTCGCCGTGTCGTCCCATTTCCAGCCCATCCCGCCATATATATTATGCGAGGTTCGGATGGCGAAACCGCGTCGCGCAAGCTGCCCGTCCGGCGTCTTGAACTCTTCGTCTGCCTGCGTCGCCTTGCGCCAAGCCGGAAGTTGGCTGTCCACCAGGTCAAAGAACGGTTGCGTGCATTCCGTCAGGTTCGCCGGCTCCGCCAGCCAGTAGTTCATCTGGATGTTGATATTCGCGTGGTAATCGGAATGCCACGGCGGATTATTGCTGTCATTCCAGAGGCCTTGCAGATTTGCCGGCAAACCGCCCGGGCGCGAGCACGAGATCAATAGATAACGGCCATACTGGAACAGTAATTCCTCCAGTTGCGGGTCAACTGTTTCCGCCGCCTTGACTTTGCGCTCATTTGTCGGCAACGCCGTTTGCTCCGGCAATGACGGCCCCAGGTCGAGCGTGACGCGGTTGAACAATGAATGAAAATCGCGTTCATGCGCAGCTTTCAACGTGTCGTATTTTTTTGCCATGGCCTTCGCGATAGTTTTTGCGACTACTGGCTGCGGATCTTTGCCGCGGAAATGTTCCGCATTATCAAACGAATAATCCGTGGCAGCAGCGACTACCAGCGTGAGACTGTCGCACTTCTCAAATTCAAGCGTGGCCCCATTCGTCTGCACCGAACCACCCGTCGCCGTCATACCCAACTGTGCTGTGTATTTCAACCCATTGGCCAGTGCTCCGGAGAATGCGAGGCCGTTTTTCAGTGCCTTCGTTTTTGCGTCATGTGAATCATTCAACTCAATGCTGCCCGTGTAACTACCCGGATGGTCCGCCGTAAGCCGCACCACCAGCACGCCGTCAGGGTGGCTGCAAAAATATTCCCGCGTGTACCTGACGCCATTCGCTTCGTATTTCACGTGCGCTAATGCATCGCCAATGTCCAGATCGCGATAATAATTGGTGGCCGCCTCCTGCCCCGACAAATTGATGATCAAATCACCAAGCATCTGGTACGCGCCCATCGTTTTATAATCGCCCGATGGATTCTCATCACCCGTCCAAAGACTGTCGTCGTCCAATACAATCTGTTCATGAGCCGCACCTCCACCGATCAGCCCCCCGATTGTCCCGTTACCGATGGGTAGCGCCTCATTAATGAATGCCGAAGCCTTTCCGCCGCCCAGGCTCAATTTGGGCGCGTTCTTATTGGTCGCTACTGCTGGCGCGGGAAGAAGTCCAGCCGGCGCGTTGTACCACAGCACCAGGTTGCTGGCGGATAAACTCACTTTTGCGGCAAACAATATTGCCGCGATCCAAATATATTTTCTCATGGCTGGGATGAAATTGCAGTGTTGTCGGCTACCGGCAGCCACACCGACATCTCGGACGGGCCGCGGTTCTGCCACAGACTATAGGGAATGAACCTGACATTGATCGTCCTAAATTGGTCGCGTTGGAGTTGGCGGTACAATTGGCCGCTCCAGTCCGGTTCGACCCGCGCCAACGCTTTGCCTTGCAGCACGACCACCCCACCCAGGAGCCGCTGGTCGTAACGCGCCGCCAGTTGTATCCCCGACGGGATCACCACATCAGAAATATCCACCCCCGGCGGCAGGTCCGGCGATTCCAGACAATAAACAATCGGACCACGTTGAATCGCCACCTGGTTCTCGTCCTCTTCCACCAGTGGATTTGCTTCCATCAGGCGCGGCGGCATCGGCAGGTTCAGGTCTATAAAATCTCCCGTCTTCCACACACGGCGAATTTCATAATATTCCCCCGGCTGCGGCGTGGAATCAGATGGCATATCATTGATGCGAACGCTCGCGCCCGTCGCCCAACCTGGAATACGCAATTTCAATGCAAACTCCTTGATGTCGCTCGCCTCAATCGTTATGCGTACCCGTCCGTTCCACGGATATTCTGTTTCCTGCGAAAGCCTCACCTGTGCGCCGTTTTTCAATGTCGTCGCCAGCGCGCTCGCCCCATATAAGTTGACCCAGATCGCGTCGTCCGTTTTCGCATACGCATAATTTGCCGATTCGGCGATCGTGCGCACCAGATTGGGCGGACAGCAAAACGATCCTACATAAGGCACACGCACCCGCGACCAGCGCAGACTCGCTGGCATCGGGTCCGTCACGCGAAGAGGATTTGTGTAAAAGAAATTCGTTCCGTCCAGCGATCCACCCGAAAGCACGCTGTTGTAAAGCGCCAGTTCCACTACATCCATGAACTTCGCGTCTCCCGTCGCCAAAAACATCCGCCAGTTCCAAAATACATTGCCGATGTTCGCGCACGTCTCGCTGTAGGCGGTCGTGTTCGGCAATTGATAATTGCGCCCGTAAGATTGCCTTACGACTGCGATCGATTTCGCGTCCTTGCCGCCGTCCGGCGATGCGCCGTCGTATAATGCGCCGCACCCGCCCGTGATATACATCTTCCGCGTCACGACATTCGTCCAGATCGCGCCCAGCGGTTTCCACAGGTTCGCGTCACCGTCTTCCATGTACAGGTCCGCCGCTCCCGCATACAAATAATTGGCGCGCACGGCATGCCCCTCCGCCTCGGTCTGTTCCTCAAATGGTATCCGGTCCTGGTCGTTGTCCGTACCGTCCTTGACCAGATCGCGCATCGCCATGAATTTTTTTGCCAGTTCCAGGTAACGCGGCCGCCCGGTGGCACGATACAACTCCACGATCCCCATGTAATGCGAGGGACAGATCAAATTGTTCGCCAGCGCGGGCGTCGGCTCCTTGAAGATGTTGCCCAGGTAATCCGCCGCCTTGCAGGCGATGTCCAACAGATTCGTCTCCCCCGTGGCGCGATAATGCACGCTGGCCGCCGTCATCAATTGCCCGAAATTATACATCTCAAAATTATCTGGCCGCGTGAACGGAACCGCATTCGTGTCACCTGCGCGTTGATGCAACTGCACCCAGGTATCCAGATAACCGTCCGGCTCCTGCGCTTTCCCGATCACGGAAATGATGCCATCCAGTTGCGCCGCCAGCGCGGGATCGTTCGTCACTGCCAGCGTCGCGCTCGCGCCTTCCAGCCACTTGTAAAAATCGCCGTCGTTGAATGTCGAACCGTGTCCTTTGCCCTGGATTTCGCCGGCGGCGATCTGGAAATTGCGGAAGTATTGCGAATAATTCGTTCCCTCCATCAACCGCCCCATTGCCGGCACCATCTGCGTCTGGCAAAGTTCAAAACGATCTTCCCAAAAACCGTGCGTCCAATGCGCCTCATCCAGGCCCACCGTGCGGACCGCCGCGAATGGGCTAGCCGCCGTGTCCACCACGCCCGGCGACGCCATCATCAACGATGGAAAAAATACCACTGCCAGCACTAGAGCGTTTAAAAAACTAATGTAGCCTTTCGGAGCGAGAATTCCCCGAACCGTTCGCGCATCGAACCCCTGAACCTGACGAAGTTGGTAAAGCTTTCCATTATAAGCGCCCGTCCGCACCCTGTTCCTTCTCCCCTCAACGGGGAGAGGGTTAGGATGAGGGGTGAGACCACGGATAGGCTTGCTTCTCGAAACGACACCAAAACCCAAAAAGACCGCTTCCCATCCTTTTTCCACCGAATGGTTACAGTATGTTTTTAACCGCTCTAATAATTTCGATCGTTTCGTCATTGTTGTTTGGATCCCCGATGCGCATCGCGCGCCTGCAATACAGTCGTTTGCGGCACTACTCCCAGCACCACAAAACTGCCTTTGCCGATCATCTCCAACGTCTGTTTGCCCGCATCAAAGCGGAATGCGTGGATGTTCACGTTCGGGCAACTCGATATGGTCGCGGCGTTGTCGATCACCGAGTCCACTCCGCCCCGCTCATCCGCCTGCGCGGCATATTCCAATTGCGGCACTTGCAACCATTCCTTCGCGCTATTGTTGAAGTAACCCACCAGCACGTACACCGGCTCGTCCACCTCAAACTCGACCGGCTTGTATTTGCCTTTTTTAGCATCATTTTGCGAGAACCGTATTCCCGTCAGCCCGTTCAGTTCCGGCGCCAGGCTTTGGATCATAAAATCACGGTCGGTGAAAACTTTCGCGCCAGGTCCCACCGTATAGGTCTCCGCGTTCGTCGAGATCAACTTGAACGGCGCTGCCGGCCATGCCTTGATCGTGGATTCATCCGCCGAATTGGTCGCGCCTTCCTTCAGCCGCGCCAATTGCTCCTGGAAATTGTCGAGTTCTTTTTGATAAAGCGGCACGAGTTGCGACCATAGATAATTCGTGCCTGCCCCGCCTTTGATGCCGCCGCTGAACGGGATCTTCCGTTGCGATGTCTGCATACCGTTCGCAAAATGATACGCGGGCGATGCCAGCTCCGAGAGCTTTTGATAATCCGCAAAACTTTCGGCGAGATGCGTCTCCGCCTTTTCCATGTCTGAAATATCATGGCTGTAGTTGAAGCGCAGGACCAGTTCCGCCGCCTTCACTTTGGCCGAATAATTTTGCGCCATGGCCTGGATGCAATAAGCGTCATTCCGCAGGCGTTCAAATTCATCGTGGTTCTTCGTCACCAACGGTTCGGCGGCATCCGCGGCTGCCACCGCGTTGCTCGATTCCTCCAGCACGTCCGCAATGATCGAGTCAGGCGTCTCGCCGGTGTGCGGCTCATGGTTCCATTCCTTTTCGACGAATTCATCCAGCCGTTCGCCCGGCGGCGCTTGTGATTCCCACAGATCGGTGATGGCCCCATATTTCATGGGATTAACCAGTTCATCCAGCGTGATACCGAGAGAAAGCGTTTCGCGATTCCCCTCGGTGATGCCAAATCGCCGCACCAACCGCGGCGCGACCTCGCCTGCATTATTATATGTCTCCAAAACTTTTTCCGCCGCGTTCGTGTTCCCGTAAAAATCCGCGAGTTGCGAGATCCAGTAAGCATGGTCCGTGTCCGGTTTCACATCCGGATCCCATGAATACCGCGCCCATGCCTCATACCAGATCCAGTCACGGTCCCATTGCAATAGCGACGGATTCGCCACGTCCGGCGAATACGGCCAGTTCCAGTAAGACAGCGGAAACAAATGGATCCCGCTCGCGCCCAGCCGGTCGCGCGCCGCCAGCACGGATTTTCGGATAAATTCCGTGTCGCCATACCGGAACGGTTCGAGATTTGACAGGATGTGGATGTTCACCACGTGCGACCCCAGCTTGGCCATCGCCAGATGGATCGCCTGGTCCTTGCCCCGCGGCTCCCATGTCGTCAACGATTCCCCGTTGAACTTCGATTCCGTGTAAAGATTCGAATAAACCTGGTACGCCACCGGCATGATCGGGTACGGGTCCATCGCCTGCGTGCGGATGACCACCGGCGGTTCCTCTTTCAGATTCGCCTCCCGCATTCCGTCGAGCACGCCCGGCAATATCACATTCGTGCACCAGTTCAATTGGTTCGCCGTTCCCTGCAACGCTTCGCCCAGGCATACCATTAGCCCAACGTTCGGATATTGTTTGACAAATTCCGCGATCGATTTGCGCGTGTAATCCGCTGTCAGCGGTGTCGGCGTGGAAAGTTGTGTCGAGATGCCGTTCGTTTCCGCAAATGGTTTCGAGACCAGGATGTTGTAAAACGTCGCCACCAGCCAGATGCCCCGCTTGTCGCACTCCTGCGCCAGCCAGCGGAATTGCTCCTGGTTTTTTTGGAAAACGTCCTTTGGCACTTCCACCGCGTACGGATAATCTTTCAGGCGCACGAGCGATGCGAACGGATGGCCGTTCCACAGGTAAAGCGTGTTCATCCGGTTGGCCGCCAGAAAATCCAGATACTCCGTCCACATCTGCTTGTCATAAAACCACGGGAACAGGTCCGGCGTGATGGGATATTCATACACGTGCCGCCCCGGCAAAAGATAGGTCTTCTGCAATCCCACACACGGCCCGCGCAGCCGGATCGCCGGCGCATCATGAAAATCGGCCAGAGAATCTGTCGGCACCTTGCCCTCGGCGCGGATGCGCTTGGCGATCTCCATGCACCCGTACAACGTCCCCGAATCATCTTTGGACACCACTACCAGATCGTTGATGTCCGAAAGGTAAATGTGAAAACCTTCTGGCTTCTCATTCGATTCATGCGGTTGGTCCAGGATAATGCGCCCGGGACCTGTCAATGACGGAACAATTTGCCCGTCCAGATTCACCGTTTTGAGCGCTGTCAGTATCTGCTCTGCCCCATATTCCACCCGCGGCGCGGCGTTGGTCCCCACGACAATATAAACTGTTTTGTTCAACGATACGGGGCCGGCAGAGTATCCTGTGATAAAACAGATCGCCAATAACCATGCCATGCGGATGGTCCAGACTTTCAACACTAATTGGCTCGTTGACTTCATATTTAACAACTCATTCTTCTCCCAGCGAAAAAGGTAGCGCAGGTTTCCAAACCTGCTGTATCGCCGACTTCCAAGTCGGCGGGACATGAAAACTTCGGGAAATCAGCGGATTTGGAAATCCGCGCTACAACGAGATGTTTTGCAGATGTCTCAAATTTCATTTTTATTCCTCCACCCGCTTGATCCGGAGCGCGATATACGGTTTGCCCGGCAACTTGATCGAGAGCCCGTCTTTGTCGCCAAAGTAATAATTATTGATCTTCTCCAGCGTGAATTCGCCTTTCACCGGTGTGACCGTCATGTTCCACGTGTCCAGGATATCCACCTTGAATTTCATGTCGCCCGCGTCCTGCAATTTCCCCAAGGGCGGCTTGGGCAACTGAAATTTCCACGATGCCGGCGTGTCCTTGCCAAAATAGATCAAATAATATTTGCCCGGCTGGCCTCCGATCCGCGCATCCTGCCACCGGTCGATCGGGTCGATGCCCTGCGGCGGCATGTCGTCCTGCACTTTTTTCAAAAACGCCAGTCGCGCGGGGCTTTGCCCCTTGAGTACGCCGCCCTTTGACCACCAGAGCACCTGGTCGTCGCTCTTGTATGTTTCACCATGCCCGCAATATGTTCCCGCCACCGTCGCGTTCCAGAACCGGAAGACCATCTCCTCGGGAGATAACTGCCCCCAGCGGCTCTCGATGTTCCCCTCGTATTTGACCTCGTCATAGACCACCGGCTTGCGATACACGTCGCGGTAAAGCTCCGCGCGGCCCGGATCTTCCACCGCCGAACCATTCTGGATGCTCGCGTGCGTGATGAACGGCAATGTGTCGTTGAAGATCAACGTGCCGTTATGGATGGAGAGCAGATGATGATACGGATCGTTTGTCGAAATGATTCCGCCGAACCGCACGAAATCCGATTCCTTTTTCTCCTTCATGAAATCCCACTCGTTCGCCATCGACCACCAGATGTTCCGATACGCCGAAAGCCGCGCGACAACATAACGCAGATAACGGTCGTCGGCATCCGACGGCATCCGGTCAAATCCCCAATGTCCTCCGTCGTAGGGATGGAACAGGATCACGTCCGCCTGGATGCCTAGCTTTTGCAGGTCCAGGATTCGCTCGTCAAGATGCTGGAAAAATTGCGGGTTGAACTGCGTGAAATCCCAGTTCGTCGTGGTCGCCAGTCCGTCCTTGCTCACGAATGGATACAAAACCGGTTCGTTTGTGTTCCATTGGTAATGTTTGGGAAAGACGCACATGCGCAACTTGTTGAACGGCGCAGCCGCAAGCGTCTTGAGCGTCTCTTCCTGCAACGCTTCCGGTTGATGGATCCACGCATAGCACGTCGTTCCCAGTTCTTCATAAGGCGAACCATCCGCATACGCAAAATGATACGTGTGTGCCACGTGCACCGGACCGTGATTTTCCGGCGACGGCTGCGTCACGGTAAAATCACCCGATTTCCCGTCCAGTTCTGGACTGGAACTTTTCGTCACATAATGCCATTGACCTTGCGTTTGCGGCATGAACCGCACGCGATAAACGCCATCTCCATCATAGAAGCCATTTGCCTCGATACTTGTGTCACCTTGAGTGAAACGTCCGGAAAATTGCACATCAGTGAATGGATTTCCATTCGTCGGGCCGTTGAGCGCCACCTCAAATACGCCCCACTGCTCGACGCTCTGTTCGGCGCGCAACGACAGCGCCGCCAGTAACAATCCGATAAAAATGAATCTTGTGAGTTTCATAGATTATTTGTTCGTCAGCCAATACACACCGCGCGGTAATGTCTCAGTTCCTCCGCCCGGGACCGTTTGTGATCCCGAAGCTACTTCGCCTGTACTTATATCTATGGCGTGAAGCTGGAATGAACCTTTCACGCCGGAAAAATCTATCGGCGCCCCTTTGCCTGTATAGATCAGCATTGAGCCATCGGTGCCGTGTAATGCCCAGATTTTATTCGCATCATCGGCAAGCCATGGATGCATCTGTGGGATGGCGGCGAGCAGCCCTGCATCAGTGCCCTTCGGCAGCACCGGCAGCGAACCACCCGCGCAGGCAAACGCCCAACCCCCGTGAAAACCGACATCCTCTCCAAAGGCCAGGATCGCCTTGTCCGGGTACTTCTGGCGGTACTCAGCCGTCATCGTCGCCAGATCTTCGTCCGTTGGCATGCCACCCTTCCATTGCCGTTCAAATTGCCGGGGCGATTGGTTCTCCCCGCCGTTCGGAGCGAACAATCCCCTGCTCGTCTGCCACCAATAGCGGAAGCAGATGACATCCACCACCGCCCGCCGCTGCGCGTCCGCCAGGATCGCGTCCTGCACGTTTTTGGGCGCGCACAAGGCCACCAACTCATGATGCTTCGTCTCGCGCTCCCAGTCGCCGATGGTATCCAGCCAAAACTGTTCGAATGCCAGCGGCCCTGTGAACTCCCCGCTCGTGAACTGGATCACATTTGCTTCGTTCGTGAAATTATTCAGGTTCTGCCGGATGTAATCCGCGTGGAGTTGGCGGCGCACCTGGTTGGTGACGTCATAAAATTGCGGGGCGATCTCGATCCGTTTACCCACCTCAAACGTCGGTTCTTCTATCCCGGTATTGTTGATGTTGTTCTTCGAGCGCCACGGGCAATCCACCCAATGCGCGCCGTCCTCCAGCACGTTATGCTGGAAGTAGTTTTCGTTGAATAATACCAGCCCGTTGTGGACGCAAATCTCCGCAAACGTGCGCAACCGCGACCAGTACCATAGATTGTATGTTGTTAGATCATATTGACTTAAGCCGTCCCAGGCGGCGCCGGCGCCGCTGCGCGCAAATGGTTGCTCATAGAACGGCGCCCAGGCGTCTCCCGTCATCCGGCGCACCCGCTCATGGTCTTCCCGCCGCCGGTCGTACCACAATCCATAATGATGATCCAGTGCAGTCAGGTTGTTTGAAACCATTTCACCGGCAACATCCTTCAAATCATCGGTGAAGCCCGGACCGGTCCGGCCTGGCGCATAACGCGTCAGATTCACTCCATAAGTCGGCGCTTCCGCCGGGCGCATGTTGCCTTTCCACCAGTTGACCGGTTGGATGCCGCCCGTCAGCAATTTCCCATCGCACACCAGCCAGCCGTTTGTGATCGAGATGGCCAATTGCGGGCGTTGTGCCGCGGCGGGTTCGTCAGGAATATCATCCACCGGTTTTGCGTTCGCCGCATCGGTTGAAATCGTTTCCTCCGCCAAAAGTTGTTTGGAAGCATCCGCCCCGAGACGGTCCGCGCATTGCGCGGCAAAAAGACTGTCCGGACGCATCGATTCATTCGAATGACGCCAGATCCCGTTGCCTTCAAATTCGCCCCAGGAACCGAACGCCCAGTTCTGCGCCCCCGGCGGATTTTCACATGCGATCTTTGCCGCGATACAATTCCACAGCACTGAATTGGCCGCCGACCAGCCCGCGCCTTCGTCATCGCCGCCGCGGTTCATCAGGTCCAGCCGGTTGCCGTCGATCCGCACATTGTCGAACAATGTCCCGCTCGCCCATCCCTCGATCGCCCCGCTGTCCGCCGTTGGCAACTCAGCCTGGCAATCCACGAACGCATTCGGCCCGGCCGCGCAATGACCCACAGAAAAATCGTGACGGCCGTATTCCGCCGTGCATCTCAGAAACAACGTCTGCTGCCCCATCGTGAAGAACGTATTGCGCCGCCCCCCGGCATCTTCCGACACCGGCGCCAGCGATGCGCAATCCTCCACCGTTACCGCTTTGCACGTTTCATACACCGCCACCGCCGAACCCGCAAAATGCTCAAACACCACCTGCCGCACCCACGCATTTTCAGTGTTCTCCATCGTGATCGCGAACCACGCATGGTCTTCATCCTTGGGCTTTTGCGCATCAAAAGCCGATTCCAATCGCAAATTCTCAATTCCTACATTTTCCACCCTCCCCGGCCACGAATATTTCTGTATCATGCACCCGCCCAAGCTGTTATCTATCGCCGTCGTGATCGGCGAATCGATCGTAACGGAAGCATTTTGAACCTTTTTTACAGTTCTATCCCACAAAACATCATACCCCCCCGCCTTCCATACCAACCGCCAGTCGTTCAGTCCCCCGCCAAAATCTGTCATGCCCAATTCATTGATCCATTCCTTTGTCGCCGGTCGAGTGATGAAAATCCTGTCGCCCTCCTTCAGCCCACCCGCATCCTGCAACTGGATGGTCGTCGCGCCAACGGGCACATAATTACTCGCGATCTGCCATCCCGGATTCGAATCGGTTGATGCGTCACTTACTCCCTCAATTTGGATCAACGTTCGTCGGTCTGTTCCGGCGGCAACCAAAACCGTCCCATTCGTTCCATCACCTTCACCGCGTAAAACCACTCCGGAATTAGTTAATTCCAACTGCCCAAAAACTTCATGCCGGCCTGCCAATAGCAAAACCGCGCCACGCACTCCGTTGGTATCCGTCGGCAAAGCCGCAACGTAATCGATCGTTTTTTGGATCCGCGCCGTCTCATCGCCGGAAACAGGCGAAACCACCGCGCGAACTGGCGCGTCAGGGATCTGTCGGTCACCGCCGGCATAACCGCACGTCGAAAAATCAGGGACTCGATTGCCTTCCTTGTCAGTGTCATATACCAGGCGGCCATCCGCACCAGTTGAAATAATTGGCGGTGGACCTTTTGCCATGGCGTCAAAAGCCAGGACCGTCGCCAAAAGGACTATTATCGGTTTTATTCTCACGGGAGTTTTCCGGTCAATTTTTCCAAACCGTTCGCGCGCGCGATTTCCTTTCCTTCAGCCAAGACCATCAACCCGGTGCCGCGATGGTAATGCGAGCCGTCTTTGTCCCAAATGATCGTTAGCGTGTGGCCATGATATTCCACGCCATCGAGACAGAAATAATCCCACAACCCCGGCGGCAATAGTGGAAAAATCTCGACGGTGTCGTCCGCGCGCGGGACCAATCCCACAACGCCAGTGATGACGAGATCCGCAAACGTCGAATGGTTGTAATACCGGCTGCGACCGCCAACACCATTGATCCATTGCCCGGTCGTTTCATCCAAATACTCGCCAATATATGGTTTACCCTCCGCATGCTGGCTGTGGACATATGTGAGAAACGCATCGTAATACGTGGTGCGCAATGCCCCGACGTTCTCCTTTGGGTCATGGGACGAGGGCGAAACTGCGACGTAATCGCGCGTGAAATTGGCCAGAGCATCCAATGTCTGTGACGTCGCGAACGGCCAGACCGCTCCATCCCATTCGCAATGGCCATACCCGTGCGTGCGGAAGAACGGACTGCGGCGCTCCGCCGTGGTGATGCCATAGGGCGCGCTAAAGCCGCGCGTGTCCATGATCTGTTCCCAGGCCGCGTCATACGTAGCATTGTTCTCGGGCAGATCGAACATCCAGGGAATAAATCCAATTTCCTCGCGCACATCCGATAGCCTTCCGTTATCGCGGCGGACCTCAAAAAATGACGCATTGGTGTTCCACAAACTTTCCTCAGCGAGCGTCTGCAACTGCGCAGCTTTAGCAGCGAATTCCTTTGCCACACTTTCATCTCCAGCCAGTCTCGCTATATCAGCAATCGCGCGCGCGTTGCCATACATATAACCATTGATCGAGGGGCGCAGGTTTTTGTTCGTGCGGGAACCGCTGATGGATTCCTCCATCGCGTCTCGCACGTCGTATTGCCAGAAAAGCCCGTTTGCCGAAAGCCGCTCGCCTTCCCATTGCTTGTAATCGTCAACAAGGCCATCAAGATGCGACGTCAGAAACGATTTGTCCTGGATGACGAGATAACGCTGCCAAAGCGCCGCATCCAGCCAACTACTGTACTTGTGCATTTGCATCCGGCGGCCCGGCGTCTGCAGCCAATATGAAATGTAATCATCCAGGTAATCCTGGTCGTGCAACCAGCGCCCTTCGGCGATCTGGTGGCCCAGCGCGCTGCTGACGGGCAATTGGCGCGTCAGGAATTCGCTGAACACAAAGTTATTATTCGTCTCTTCCAGGTGTTTCCGGAACGACCACCAGCGGAAATAATACATCTCCTCCACCTCGCGGTCAGGACACTGGAAGAATGGGATTTCCTTTTGCAGCCATTTCCAGGAATCCGCATTGGAGACGTAATTCGTCACATTCTCATCCTCCATCGCATTGAAATGCGCCACGTAATTCGAAAAGCCATCTGTATCCAGCACATACGAATGTTGCGCCTCCAGCCTTGCGGAAAAAAGCAGGGCCAGGACGAACTGGATCAACAAGATCGGTTTCATCGTAGATTGAGTTTTGACAATTCAGCTTCGATTTCGTTGAGCCGCGTCTTCAATAACTCGCGTTCCGCCGCGCGGAAACGATGGAATGGCTCGGCCATAAAATCATCACAAATCCCCAGGCAACTCAAGGTGCACTTGATGCCTTTGATGATCGTGGACGGATGTTTGCCCACACGATACAACGACGCCCCCACCCGTTGCACCAGTTTTTGCAATTCCAGGGCGCGGGCCAGGTCACCGGCGCCAAACGCTTTGCATAGCTCCACATATATCTTGGGGAACAGGTTCGCTCCGCCGCTCACACCGCCATGCCCACCAAGTTGCATCGAATCGAATAACTTGTCCTCTGGGCCGATCAGCACCGCCCAATCCGGGCGCTGCTTCCGCAGTTCAAGGACGCTCCGGAAGTAGTTCAGGTCGCCGGAGCTGTCTTTGAGGCCGATGATACGCGGGTTGTTGAGGGCGTGACGGACGGTTTCCATCTCGAAGGAGACTTTCGTCAACGGCGGCATGTTGTAAAGGAACAGCGGCAAAGCCAGTTCAGGCACAAGATGATCGAGCCATTCCTGCAATTCCGGCTGGCCTTCCGGCATGTAATACGGCGGCGCCACTACCACCGCGTCCGCCCCGCAATCCGCGGCGTGCCGTGCCAGATTCGCCGATTCGACAAAAGCCGTGTCGGTGATCCCCACGAGCACTGGCACCCGGCCTTTATTTTGCCGGCAAACGCGCTCGATCAGTTCATGGCGCAGGCGATAACTCAGGCTGGGTCCTTCGCCCGTCGTCCCCAGGATAAAGACTCCGCTGACACCCGCAGTCACGATATGTTCGAACAGTTTTTCCAACCCCGCAACATCCAGCTCATCCCTTGCACGGAGCGGGGTCGCCATCGGTGGAATGATCCCAGGTAATCGTAGTTTCATTATATTTCTTCCAAATTTGCAGTACGCGGTTTCACCAGTAAAATCATGCCTGCGCCCAACAATGCCACCACTGCTGATAACGCAAAGGCCACGGAAAATTTAATACCCTGGTCCCGCATCCAGCCCAGCGCGACCGTGGCGGCCGCCCCGATGCTGATGCTCACCAGATTCATGAACCCGTACCCGGTGGCGCGATGTTCTGGACGCGCGATCTGGCAAAGGATCGGCATATTGTTGCAATCATAAAACCCCCAACCCAGGCCGAAGAGGATCATGAAGACGATTGCCGCGTCCAGGCTCCAGGCGAAGCCAAGCCCCAATAACGCCGGCACCAGCAATAGCACTCCGAGGGCGCTCGTGAAAATTCTCCCTCGATTCGTCCGGCGCATCCACATATCGGATATCACGCCACCAAGGAAAACTCCACCGAGGGAGGCCAGTTGGATATAACCGGTGGCCGACATTCCCGCCGGGCCTTGTTTCAGATTGAAGGTGTCTCCCAGGAATGTTGGCAGCCAGTTCTTGGTGACCCATCCAGAAATCGCCGGCAACGTGAAATAGACCACGAGGATCCAAAACGCCGGTTGCGACCACAGGGCGCGCATCGTATTGAATACAGTCACGGAACTCTTCCCGCCGATCAGGCTCTCATCAGTTTTCGCGTCACGCAACCCAACCATCAATACCATCGCGTAAATCATCCCCGCTGCGCCGAACCATGTGAAGCAGTCGCGCCACGAGTCATGGTCAGCGATATAACCGCCAACGCCTCCCAGCGCCAGCCCGGCATAGATGCCTGTCTGATGAATGCCCACCGCTTTTGCCCGCGTGTTTCCTGCATGAAAATCCGCAATCAATGCCAGCGCCGCTGGTATATAAAATGCCTCGCTGATGCCCATCAATCCCCGGAAGGTCAACATCTGCCCGTAGCTATGCGCATGGCCTGTCAGCCATGTCACCGCCGACCACACAAACAGGCTCCCGATGACCGTCCAGCGACGGTTGAACCTGTCTGCAATGTAGCCACCGACCGGGCTGAGCAAGGCATACACCCACATGAAGATCGCCATCAACTTTCCAAAATCTTCATCGCTGGCGATACCCGGAATGTCCGTACGGATTGAAGACCGGATCGTGGAAAGCATCTGGCGGTCGAGATAATTCAATAACGCGACCGGCCAAAGCATTGCGACGACGATCCAGGCATACGAAATAGTTTTTGCGCCAGAGTTCACTGCTAAGAGGACATCGAATATTCACCGACAAGCCAGTTCAAGTATTTTTCCAAATTCGTGTATCCGTCCCCGTTCAAATCTTTATTGGCATCCGATGGATCATTCGGATTCAGGCCATGAGCCTTTTCCCAATCGTCCGGGATGCCATCATGGTCGCTGTCCACCGGCACATTGTAGGTCTTGTAATCCGGCCACGGAAAGTTCCTGGAGCCGAGAGCCGCCTTGTCATCCGTGGGCGCATCAATGATGCCGGGCGAGTTAGGACCCGGGCGGTCGCCGTAAGTCGGCCCGCGGGTGCCGATATATTCCGCAGTGCCATTGCGCGCATCGTTGATGATATGCATATCAATCGCATCCTGTTTCGGAAAGTTCGCGCCCACATTGTCCAAAACATTCGTGAACGCCTCCCGCGCCGTTTGCGTGGTCACAAACGATGGGTACAACTCATGATCCACCCGCACCTGTTTCTCAACTTCAGGCCCATTGGAGAATGCCTTCCAATTATCATCATCGTAGTCGAAACCTTCCATCACGTTCCCGGTCATGTAATAATTTTCCGTTCCCCAGGCGGGATTCAACGGGTCCAGTTTCAGCAGCCATTTCACATATTTGTTTTGCGGGTACGGCTTGTAGTAATTGTTGACGTAATTCAATTCCGCCACCCCGCCGTCGGTCGTTCTCGCGGTCCAGTTATAAACAACATTATTGCGGATATCCAAATAACCGGCGTATTTGCCGCCCTGGGTCAGGCCGCCGGCCAGGCTCCAATTCCTGTCCGTACAATCGGCGACGAGGTTATGGTGATAGCTGCCAATGTCTCCACTGATGGATCCCGCAAACGCGTGAGTCTCATACTTGGACCGGTCGTCCGCACGATAATGGTATGAGTGTTGCAGCGCTTCAGCCACAAGGTTGCGCTGAAATGTTATGTTCCGGGCGCTGCGCGAACTCGTCCCTTCATCACTGCTCCAGGAGATCGAACAATGGTCGATGATGCAATTATCGCAACTGCCCATTCCCGCCCCATCCATCGCTTTTTTGGCAAAATCACCGATGCGAAAGCGCATATAACGGATGATTACATCATGAGTCGCAAAAGCCCCGCTGGAAAAGTTCGCAAGACAAATGCCATCGCCCGGCGCCGTCTGCCCGGCGATCGTACAATACGGATTATGTACCGCACACGGCGCTTTTAACCGGATTAAACCCGAAACCCTGAAAACAATCGTCCGCGGCCCTTCCGCTTCCACCGCAGCCCGAAAACTTCCCGGGATCACCGCCCCGTGCTTGCCCGGATCATAATCCTCCAGGTTTGTGACCTCGATCACTCGTCCGTCGCGTCCTCCGATCGCGAACCGGCCATAGCCTTCCGCCGTGGGAAAGGCAAGTTGTCTCACACGAAACCGCCAGACTTCCCCATGCGTCACATTCCCAGTGGCATCGACTTCATCCACGCGCCAGAAATAATTTTGCATCAGATCCAATTTGGGAAGCGGAAAACTCGTTGAGGACAGGTTGCCTTTAAATTCCGCCGACCCCAGTCCGGCAGTGGCGACCACATTTGAATCCGTTCCAAAATAGAACTGATGAAACTTCGCCGATGCCAGCGCCGTCCAGGTCAATGGTTTTTCATTTGGCCAATGCTCATCATCGTTTCCCGGCGCCGGTTTGACCGCTATTTTATGCGGATCCGAACAATCAATTTCAAACCCGTTAAGGATCACGCCGCCGGTGCTTTTGGGATCATCCGGCCTGATATGAATGACCAGGTCCCGTCCGGCCACAGCACTAACCATGAGAAATGCGCTGGCGACATCGTAATCGTTGGTGGCGCGATACGTCGGCATCAAGGCTTTAGCTTCTAAATCGTCCCCGACATATATATCCAGGGCTTCAGGCTTCACACGATCGCGAACCTCGTTATGAAATGTGATAATGGAATGATTGCCCGGCGCCAATCCACTGATAATCATGTCAATGCCATTGCTCGTCGTATTGGCGGAATTTTTGACCGCGATGCCGTCGGCAGACATGGTTGCGCCATAATCCAATGAGCCTTTGTACAATACTGGCGTCAGGGTTCCTGTCGGTGAGGCTTTGATCGTCACCGTGACATTGCCAAAGATCCTTGAGGCCGAATCGCCCGCCCCTGGCGCCCAGTTTTCCCAATGCGGTGTGAATGCATCCCGCCGTTCGTCAGATGAGTTCAAGTCCACTCGCAATTCACCCGCACGCATCACTGTTGCCGGCCCCAAAAGAGACCAGACGAACAAAACCATTATATATCTTCCTGTATTCACGTTATTCCTTGCCCAACCATCCGGCAAAATCAAAAGCCGGGGCCAAGTAAAACTTAACCCCGGCTCTATAAACGACCGGCTATCCGGGTCAATTATGGCTGCAAGAGCATCCGGTAAAAGACCGTGCCATTATTCGGATCCATTATCATATTGACCACATTTGTCGAGGATGACCCAGCCACATTAAACCAGTCGTTGCTGATGCCAATGGTCAGCGGGTTGGTCTGCGCCTGCAGGATCCAGCCCGTATGATCGGCAGGCCAGCTCAAGGTCAGGACCCCGCTCGAGACGCTGGTCACGATATTCGTCGGATTCGGGTTCACCGTCACGACGCCACCGCTGATCAGCTTGATCGAACCATCCGTGGTGATGTTGTTTTGCCAGGTATAGCTGTTTGCAGCAGCCGGATCGGTCGGCGGCAATGTCACCGACAATCCTGATACCGCCTTATTGAATAGATGGAACACGGTGCCGTTGGTAATGTCCGGACCCGCATTCGTGACCAATAAGGAGCCGGTGGCAGTGATAGCACCGACAACCGACAACATATCGTTTGGCGAGGCATTAGCCTGGTTAAGCTCCATGTTGATGGCACCCGCCAGATTGGCCGTGCCACCCACCGTGAACGTTCCAGTGGTGTCGCCCGGATCCAATGTGCCTGTCGATTGGAGCGCCAGGTTTCCAGCAATGCTGCCCACGCCGCTCAGTGTGCCCGCGCTCACCGTGGTGGCGCCGGAATATGTGTTGTTGCCATCGAGATACAGGGTGCCGCTGCCCACTTTCGTCACCGTCACCGCGCCACCCGAGCCGTCCTGGATCTTGCCGGCGAACGTCGTCGTCGTGCCATCGGCGCCGATGCTATAGGTCGAAGTGCCGACTCCGCCTGCATTGGTGATCGCGCCGGAGAGGGTTGTGCCTGCGCCACCTGCCAATGAACCGAGGTTGTAAGTCAATCCCGCACCACTGAAGTTATACAGCGTGGCGCTACCGGTACCGAGGTTGAAGTCCACTGACGCGCTGCCGGTACAATCGTTGTTGTTCGTCTTGTTATTGAACCGGAACGCATTCGAGCTGCTGCCAAACGACAGGTTGCCATTTAGTCCGGAGATGCCTTCCGCGAACACAAACAAGTTGTTGGAGTTCGTGCTGGCAAACGTCACATTGCCAGTGCCACTCCAGGGCGCGCTCCACACATCCGTAGCCACACCCTGCATCGTCACGCCGACGGCGCCCGAGACGCTCATCGGATTGGTGATTGTCATCGCGTTGAGCAGTTGCAGTGTCGTGCCGGTGTTCATGTTGATTCCACCCGTACCAGCCGCCGCCGCAGTCAGACGCACAATGCCCTGGTTGACCACAGTACCGCCACTATAAGTGTCAGGAGTCTGATTCAAGACCAGTGTGCCAACCCCTGTCTTGGTCAGCGAACCGCTGCCCACGACACTGGAACTGAGTGTCAACTCGGTGCCGTTCGATGAAACTTCAAACGTGCCGCCGTCCTGATTGATGGTAACGAACCGGCCAAAACTCACGTTAGGCACGCCGTAATATTTCACATCGGTATTGTCAATGATCACCTGGTCATAGGCTTCCCTTTGTACGCCAGAAATGCCCATCGCCGTGACGTTCGTCATCGCAAACGTTCCACCGTAGAGGATCAATCCTCCGGTATAATCGTTGGATGCCAACATCGTCAGCGTCCCTGTGCCCTCCTTGAATATACTCGTCATACCCGTGATCTTGCCGGGACCCGTCATGGTGTAATCATGCAATGAATTACTCACCACGATACCCGGCATAAATGTCGGCATGTTCGTGAATGTATTCGTGCTAACAAGGAGGTTGGTGATCGTGAAGGTATTGATACCCGCCGGAGCTACTGCCGTATTGATCGTGACCGAGGTCGCGGTGGCCGTGTCATCAAACACCGCGCCCTGGTTGTCGCCGTAAACCTTGCTGCTTTGCCAATTGCCCGTAGTGCCGTTGGTGTCCCAACTTGCAGTGTTTCCACCACTCCAGATCATCGAGCAATTCGTGATCCCTACTGTTCCAAACAGTTGGACGCCCGTCAGGTTCCATTCCAGGCCGGGGCCAGGAATGTAGGGTTCCATCAATGGGAAGATTGACGGCGTATCCACAGCATTGGTCAATGTCGGGAAATTTGGATTGACCAAAATCGTGTAGGTTTGGCCGGATGAAAACGAGCCATTGAGATTGGTGAGGTCCCAAACACAACCGATATCATTCCACTTCGTGACGGTCAATGTATCGTATACATGATTCGCCTGGTCCACTTCCACCAGTAAAGTGGACGCAGTATTGGCCGGATTGTTGTCCGTCACAAGATCAAGACGTCCCAATATACTCATATTGCCGATGGAATTGTTCGGAGCGGCTCCGGGTGATATCACGCAGGTCGAAGTATCCTGGCCTACAAACCGTGCTATCGCCGTGCTGGTAGGGCCATTGACCGGATCATAGAACGAGCCGTTGCCATAGACCAGGCCGAATACAAGCATTCTGCCTCCAGAAATGGCGATTGTGCCAAAGTTGGCGAATGTGCTTCCGGCAGATTCCTGGAATTGCGGATTGCTGCCACCCAGATTCATCGTTCCGTCCACGTCATTGGTCAGCATCGCGCCGTTGCTCTGAGTCATTTCCGAGCCAGTGGGAGCATTGATGGTTCCGTCATTCACCAGGTAACCGCCATTTAAGGTGATCAATCCATTCAATGTTCCACCTCCGTTCACTGCATCGATAGCCACTTTGACCATCGAATTGGTTTCAATCAACCCATTCACAATACCGCCGTCGTTGATGTTCAACACGATATTGGAAAACAACGTCGTGCTGCCCAACACGCCGAAGTTATTCACGTCCACCTGGCCGGCCGTGACCGTCATCGGGCCGGCTTCCGAGATTGAGAATACCACATCATTCGTGCCTTCCTTGAACAATTTGGCCGTTCCCGCTATCGCGCCGCTGCCGCTAAAGGTATAAACATTCACCGAATTGCTGATCGTCATCCCGACATTGGTTCCCTGGTTCGGAACCACTGCCGTGGTGATGTTGATGTTTGTCCTGGAAGAACTGTCATCGAACGTAACGATGTCACCCATCGAGAAATTCGTCTGGACGCCGCCCGGCGATGTCACCCAGTTGGCTGTCGTCAGGTCCCAATTATTGTTGACCGCTCCGGTCCAGATCAAGTTTTTGGGCGCATTGGTCGTCAGGAATAGATTGATCGTTTTGCCAGTTGTGTCAGTCAGGATATAACCCTGGACTCCCGGATTGCTGCCAGCGACCGGCGACATGTCCGCCGCCAAAAAGATTGTCGATGAGGCATCTGAATAAGCAATCAACGGAATAGTCGCTGGATAAGTGCTCACGCCGGCCAGTGACGCGACCCTGATGGTGCCAGGAGTCGTGCCTGAACTCGTGAAAGTCCTCACATAAGCGTTCGTCCTGGATGGATTGACAAACAAAGTCAACACGCCCCCCGAACTGATGTTCAGGTTGTCCAAAGGCAACCCCGGCAATCCCGGGCTGTTTGCAATGCCAGCAGTCCCATAATTGTTTCCACCCATCGTGTTGGTCACAATCATCACACCGCCCTGGTTGATGCCCACGGCGTTGTTCCTCAGATTGACAGTGTCATAATAATTCAGGTTGCCGTCCACGACCACGCTGTTCACCGCCACGGTGCCATTGCTATTAACAGTGACCTGGCCGTAGGTGTTATATTGTTCGGCATCCGCCGCGCTGTTCGTGTCCGTCGTATAACCCAGCGTCAAAGTATTGTTCACCTTGAAGGCGCCGCCAGCGTTGACCGTCAGCTTGCCCTGGCAATAATTCAGGTAGGGTTGCCCGCCGCCGATCTGGGTCCAGTCCGGCTTGGTATGCTCCTGGTAACCCAAGATGGCCGTATTGGCGATGAAATTGCCGCGCCCAATCGTCAGGCTGCCCTGGATATTGGGCGTCTGGTTTGTGGCGATCAATACCCGGTCCCGGGCCACATAAAACCGGTCAACCTGGGCATCCACCAACCCGTTGTTCCCCGAGAAATCCACGTTGCCCTTCATGTTGCTGGCCGCTTCATTGGTGCCGCCGTCATCTGATATTGTAAAGACAGACATGAGGCTCGTGCCATTGGTGTTGCGGAACAACGCCGAACCGTTGGATATCCCAAATTCCGTCGTGCCGTTGCCGCTCGCCCCGTAGAAACAGACGGAATCCATCAAAAACTTATTGGTCAGGCCCAGCAATAAAAGTTGCGATTGACTGCTTCCCACGCCGCCCTGCTCGTTGTTGTACAACGTGAACGGATAACTCCGCGAGTAAACGTTCGTGTAATTGTTCGCGTCCACGTAGTACGACGTAAATACGTTCGTCGTAGCCAGGTAAACATTTCCGCTCAGTTGACGCGGGCGGCCCGAGTAGGTATTCGTATCACGTCCTTCGTTCAGCGCCGCGTTGATTCCCGGGTAATTGGGATACAACAAATAATCGCCAATCCCGATGCGATTGGCCGTTATCGAAAGACTCGGCAAATTCGACATATCCAGGGTCGGGACCAGGCCGCCACCCACAAATACCGTCGCATTCGCGCTGAGATTGCTCATGACCAACTTCGCCCCTGTATCGCCGGAAATATCCACCCGCATGTTGTTCAGCCCCGCACTTGCATCGTCAAACGCATCCCGCATCATTGTCAGACCGTTCGTTCCCGTGATCGTCAACGTCTTGCCCGCGGCGATATGCACGTGATGGTAAATCGGCGGCGGATTGGTGGCGATTGAATTCGTCACGCCCGTCTGCGCGAACCGCAATGAAGCGATCGTGAAATTGTTGTCCACAATGCTGTTGGTGAAAGGAATGCCGTTCGTCGGTATTGACGAAAAATTGTTCGTCTGCGCCCCCGTATCTGTGAAAACCACGTCATCCACGTTTGTCGGAATGCTGCCGCCCAGCCAACTCGCCGCGCTCGACCAGTTGAGCGTGTTGTTCAAAGTGCCATTCCATTCATAGGCCACCTGCAAAACATACGGCACAGTCATCGAGTATGATGCCCCGTTGGTGTCGATGCCGGACACATTGACATTAAAGTTATACACTCCTTCAGCCACGTTCGTCGTGTCCAGTGTCAACACCAGGTTGGTGCTTTCGGCCGTCGAAAGCTCGGCATTGCCGTTCGTGTCCGTCAAAACCGCGGTCGCGCCCGCCGGCAAGCCGGTCACCGTAAAATTCGCGTTGGACGCCGCGTTGACCAGTTGCAGCACATTGGTGACGGACGTCACGTTCGACGAATTAAGCGGCACCGTGAACCGGTCCTGCACAAACGTGAACCGCACCGCGGCGGTCGATTGCGCCAGGGCCGATTGGCCAAGCATCATCAATAAAAAAAACGACAGGAAAAAATATCCTGCCGATTTTAGCTTCGTTGCCCTGGCCAGGGTTTCGTTTAGAGATGAGTTGGTTGTTTCGATGGTTTGCCTGGTGTTCATTTGCGTTTTGGGTTCAGCGGTTTCAGTTGGAGGGTGTTCTACTTCTATCTCATTACTGCGGGTCTCCCGGTTGTCTCAAAGTTGAAAGAATTATTGTCATAGCTTCATCAAGAAAATTAAATACCCTTATAAGGCATCCGGTCCTGCATCCATTCATAATCGATGGAGTCGTCCATGTTTACCTTCCAAAATGTGGTCGTGGCGTTGACGATTACCGGAAAAACTGTTTGCGCCGCAATGTGAGGTGGCGCCGGAGGATGGCTTCTGTTGCTCCATGTGTGGATCTCTGAATGCCCGTCCGCAAATGAAAAACAACATCCTCCGTCATGATAGCTGGCGGGCAAATCGCGCCAATATTCCCCACCAGTCGGCAAGGCGCCCGGATCAAATGCGAACGTCGCGTCGCCGCCGTTGCAGAGGCTGTCCGGGTGCTCATCCAAAAGCACCCAAATATTTACTGGCCCAGGTGAGATAAGATCAGACCATTTGCGTGCGCCATTGTTGAATCCCGGCTGTGCGCCCGACCCGCCATAATAGTCTCGCCCAGGAGCCGGACTGGTTCCCTGCACGTTCGGCGTTTTATTGCCCAGAGCGCCGTTCATTGAATAACTGCGCACCCGGTCTCCGTTCGCGGATGGCACCGTGTCACTGGGGCACTTGTACAGATTCACAGAGGGACAATAGCTCGCCATCAAGGTCTGCTTCGGATCCAATAGTATCTGCGTATTTGTGTTGTCCGTGCTGAATCCCCAGTTCAACGTATTATCGCCCACCCAGGATGGTGTTCCACTTCCATTATTGATGAGTTTGTCGCCGTTATCGGTAGAATACATCACCCAGCCGATCATCAACTGGCGCGTATTGCTCAAACACCGGATAGCGCGTGCGCGCTCCTTGGCCTTGGCCAGCACCGGCAGCAACATCGCCGCCAGGATTGCGATGATCGCGATGACCACCAGCAGTTCAATCAAGGTAAACCCTGAAAAAGATGGAAAAACTGCCCGGCGACGGCCCTTATTGCCGCCTTCCGGACGTGCCGAAGACAAAGACTCAATCTCGCTGAGAGACATGCGCATGCAATTGATATTTGGAACATCTCTTTTGTAACACCATTCGAGAAAACTTGAAATACGAAAAGTGGCAAATCGTTTGCGAAAAGTGATAATAGGTCTTCCGCCACCAATTGTCATTGCCACCCGAAATTCCTCTCGTCACACTCCCTTCCAGTCCTATGCGCCTGCTCAAATTGCTCCTCGGTTCTCTCCTTCTGGCAGCATGCACTCTCTTGCCTGCGCCTGCCGCAGAACTCTGGATCTCCCCCGGCGGCAACAATGCCAATCCCGGCACCCCCGTACAACCCTTCGCCTCTCTCCCGCAAGCCCTCCAGCATGAGTCCGCTCAGTTTCGTTCTGGTGCCATCCCACCTGGAGAACCGCTCAAACTCATCCTGGCCGGCGGCACTTACTTTCTCAATGCGCCGCTGGTATTGACCGTGAACGATTCAACTCATCCCATCTCTATTGAAGCTGCTCCTGGCCAAAACCCCATCCTCAACGGCGGCGTCACCATTTCTGGATGGAAAAAATTATCTGCGCGAGTTTCTGGACTCTCCCCATCCGCCAAAGAAAATGTCTGGGTCGCGGATGCCCCGAAAATAAATAGGAAAGTCCTCGAGTTTCGCCAACTTTGGGTCAATGGACAAAAATCCGTGTGGGCGCGCGAACCAAATGGCCAGGCCATGTCCCGTCTTTTGGGTTGGGACAAAACCAATCAGGTCGCCGTCATCCCCGCCGCGTTGCTTGCCGGAGTCAAAAAATCAGCGCCACTCCAGATGGTCATTGACCAGGTCTGGGAGATTGCCGATCTGCGCGTCAAAAATTTCCACATCAAAGACGCCCGTGCCTTCGTCACCTTCCAGCAACCCGAAAGCCGCCTCGAATTTCAGCATCCCTGGCCGCCCGTCACGGTCAATTCAAACTACGCCGCGCCTTTTTATCTCGTCAATGCCCTTCCGTTCCTCGATTCCCCGGGCGAATGGTTCGAGGACGTCCGTGCCGGAAAAATTTATTACTGGCCTCGTACCGGTGAAGACCTCGCTACTGCGCAGGTTGTCGCTCCTGCGCTGGAGACGCTCGTCCAGGTCGATGGCACCCTCGACCATCCGGTTGCCAACATCCAATTCAGCGGCATCACCTTCGCCTATACTTCCTGGCTGCGCCCTTCCCAAAACGGCCACGTCCCGCTTCAGGCCGGAATGTTTATGCTCGAGGCGCACAAACTCTCGCCGCGCGGCACTCCTTACCATCCCAAATTGGACAATGTCGCGTGGATCGGCCGCCCTCCTGCGGCGGTTTCCGTCCAAAACGCAACCAATATCATCTTCGACCGTTGTCGTTTTGAACATACTGCCTCTGCCGGCCTTGATTTCGTCAGCGGTGATTCCGATGACCGTATCGTCGGCTGTGTTTTTCAGGACATCGGCGGCAATGGCATCCAACTGGGAAAATTCTCCGACACCAACGTCGAAACACACATGCCCTACAATCCCGCTGATATGCGCGAGCTTTGCATGCGCGATCAGATCTCTGACAATCTCATCTCCGATTGCGGCGCCGAAGATTGGGGCTGCGTCGGCATCTGCGTCGGTTATGCGCGTGGGATCCAAATCAACCACAATGAAGTTTTCAATCTGCCCTACACCGGCATCAGTGTCGGTTGGGGATGGACCAAAGCCACGAATGCGCTGGGTGACAATTCTATCATCGCCAATCGTGTCCACGATGTTGGCCAACGGCTGGGCGACCTCGGCGGCATCTACACCCTTTCGGCGCAACCCGGCACCGTCGTAGCAGACAATGCCGTGTCCGACATACAACCCAGTCCTTTCGTTCCCGACCCACAACATTGGTTCTACCTCTATGCCGACGAAGGCTCTTCGTCCATGACTTTTCGCGACAACTGGTGCCCGTCCGAAAAATTTTTGCGTAATGCCAACGGCCCCGGGAACATCTGGACCAATAATGGCCCCCAGGTCCCGGAAACCATCAAAAACGCCGCTGGCCTCGAACCCTCATACCGCCCTTGATATGATCACTAATAATTCTCATGCCTGTCGCCTTAATCTCTATGCGGCCTTCATCTTCGCGATGTTCTCGGCATTCTCTTTAGGCGCCGCGTTGGCCCCCGTTGATCTCCGCTGTGATTATGCTGTCGCTCCGCTCGGTGTGGATTCAGACCCGCCCCGTCTTTTTTGGAAACTGCAAAGCAACGAACGCGGCCAGCAACAGACCGCCTATCAGATTATCGTCTCCTCCTCGCCCAAACTGCTCGCCGCCAACGATGGCGATTTGTGGGATAGCAGCCGTGTTCTCTCCGATGACACTATCCAAATCGATTACACCGGCAAAAAACTGGATTCCTTCCAGGAAGTCTTTTGGAAAGTCCGCGTCTGGGACATTCACGGCAAAATGTCCGAAAGCAAACCTTCCACCTGGACCATGGGAGTCCTGAACATTTCCGATTGGCATGCTGCCTGGATTTCTGCCGGGGACACCAATTTCCCCGCCATCATTCTGCGCCACGAATTCACCGTCCGCCCCGGCTTGAAACGCGCGCTCGTCAACATTTGCGGCCTCGGCCAATACGTGCTATCGCTCAACGGCCAACAGGTCGGCGACCAGTTCCTGGCTCCCGGCTGGTCAAAATATGACCAGACCTGTCTCTACGATACCTATGACATCACCAGCGGATTGCGCAGCGGCAAAAGCGCCGTCGGCATCTCTCTCGGCAACGGCATGTACAACGTCATCGGCGGCGGACGTTTCACAAAATTCAAGGGTTCGTTCGGCCCGCAAAAAGTCATCGCCCAGATTCGCCTCGAATATAATGATGGTTCCGTTGAATTTATCGGCACCGATGAGAACTGGCGCTTCGCGCAAAGCCCCGTCACCTTTTCCACAATCTACGGTGGCGAAGATTTTGACGCGCGACTGGGCCAGAAAGGTTGGGACCAAACCGGCTTCGACGATTCAAAATGGCCTTTGGCCCAGGTAGTCGATGGTCCCGGCGGCCAACTGCGCGGGCTTTCCTGCGCCGCCCCGCCCGTCCGCCGCTTCGAGACCCACAAACCCGTCGCCAGTTGGACCCTGACCAACGGCGATATGGTTTTTGACCTCGGCCAAAACGCCGCGCACGTGCCGAAAATCTCCCTGCGTGGACCCGTGGGCAGCAGCATTAAAATCTTTCCCTCCGAACTTACCAACGCCGACGGCTCCATCAATCAAAGTTCCATGGGCGGGGGACATCGAGGCCAGATCTGGTGCCAGTTCACCAAAGCCACCGATGGCGTCGAATCATGGTCGCCTTCCTTTTTCTATGTCGGCTGTCGCTACCTCCAGGCCCATTTCATGCCCGCGACCACAAATGGTCCGTTACCCCGTTTGCATTCCATCGCCGGTATCGTCGTCCATTCCGATTCGGACCCCGTCGGCCAATTCGAGTGTTCAGACGACCTGTTCAACCGCACGTTCAAGATCATTCATTGGGCGCAACAAAATAACATGATGAGCATCCTCACCGATTGCCCGCACCGCGAACGCCTTGGCTGGCTCGAGCAGGACCATCTCAACGGGCCGGCCTTGCGCTATGATTTCGACCTCGCGCAGCTTTTCACCAAAATCCTCAATGACATCGGCGATTCCCAGCTCTCCGATGGCCTCATCCCCACCACCGCGCCCGAATACGATGTCTTCCGCAACAAATCCGACCCGCTTCATGCGCGGAATCTCTATGGCGATTCTCCCGAATGGAGCAGCAGCTTCATCCTGATCCCGTGGCAGCAATACGAATTTGACGGTGACCTCCAGCTCTTCCGCAAGCATTACGACGGCATGACCAATTACCTCGCTTTCCTCGGCAGCCGCGCCACCAATAATATTCTCGATTACGGCATGGGCGATTGGTACGACCTCGGCCCGAAAAAGCCCGGCCTCTCCCAACTCACCCCCATCGCCCTCACTGCCACCGCCTTTTATTTTGAGGATACCAAAACCGTCTCTCGTGCGGCTGCATTGCTCGGCAATGAAGACGACGCAAAAAAGTTTTCCGCGCTCGCCGAAAATATCCGCGCCGCCTTCAATCAAAAATTTTACAATCCCACCAACCACTTTTATGCCACCAATTCCCAATGCGCCAATGCCATCGCACTTGCCTTCGATATCTGCGAACCCTCCAACCGTGCTGACGTTGTGGATGCCATCGTTCGTGATATCCGCGCTCACGGCAATAGCTGGACTGCCGGCGATGTCGGCTATCGCTATTTACTTCGCGCCCTCGCCGATGGCGGCCGCAACGACGTCATCTTTGACATGACCGACCAGACCAACAAACCGGGCTACGGCATGCAGATCGCCAAAGGGAAGACCAGCCTCACAGAAGCGTGGGATGGAGGCTCATCCCAGGACCATTTCATGCTCGGCCAGATCCAGGAATGGTTCTTTCACGACCTCGCCGGCATCCAGAATTCGCCCGATAGTGACGGTTTCAAAAAAATCACCATCATGCCCCATCCTGTTGGAGATATTACCTCAACCCGCGCAAGTTATGATTCCATCCGGGGGCCAATCGTGAGCGATTGGAAACGCTCCAACGGAAAATTCCAGCTATCCGTTAAGATTCCTCCCGGCGCTACGGCCGAAGTTTTTGTCCCTGCCAAATCCGCCTCCAACGTCACCGAAAGCGGCCAGCCTGCCAGCCGAAGCAAAGACGTCCGTTTCCTGCGTATGGAGAACAACTCTGCTGTCTTCCAGATCAACTCCGGTCAGTACCAATTTGAGGCCGATTAAGCACTGGTTCCGGAGGGACGAGTTATACGAGTCCCGAAATTGTTTTGCAGCCAATCCGTGTTAGTCTGCGGTTAATTTCAACTTCCCATCAAACACATATTCCCCGCCAGTTTTCGTCGTCAGTTGCACGTCGTGCCCCGCATAACGCACCACGCATGGCCTGCCCAGCTTGGAGCGGATCACCGCGTGCGTCAGCGCGCCGTTGCTCCACGTCAAGTCCACCTCGAATCCATCGCGCGCGCATAATCCGGTCACCGAGCCATTCGGCCATTCCTTCGGCAACGCCGGCAACAGGTCCACAATCCGCGTGCCGGAATCCTCCTTCTCGCCCGCAGCCGGTTCTGTCCACTGGCTCTGCAAAAGCATTTCAGCGATCCCCGCCGGCGCGCCAAAATTTCCATCGATCTGGAACGGCCCGCATAGGTCAAACAGGTTTGACAGTGTTCGCTTTTGCAAAAGCAAACTAAGCTCACGGTAGGCGTATTCTCCGTCCCCCGTGCGCGCCCACAACGGAATGCGCCAGGCGTAACTCCATCCCGTGCTGCCGTCCCCGCGCCATTTGAGCAACGTCTTCGCGCCGTCCCAAACCTTCCCGTCCGCCGGCGAAATATCATCACCCGGATACAATGCCCACAACGGCGACATGTGCCGGTGATTGTTGTTCGGTTTATCAATGTCAGCGATCCATTCCTGCAACTGTCCGTACTTGCCCACCTGGTTGGGCGGCAATTGGTCCCGCACTTGCCCCAGCTTTGTCGCGAAAGTCTTGTCCTTGCCCAGGATGTTCGCCGCGGCGATCGTCTCTTCCATCAACGCCCGGATCAATTGATTGTCCATCGTCGGCCCGAAACACATATCACCCTCTTCCGGCGAGAAAGACGGCGACGTCACCAGCCAGCCTGTCTTCGGGTCTTTGATCAAATAATCCACAAAAAACTGCGAAGCCGATTTCATGTCCGGGTATGCGCGCGCCAAAAACTGCGTGTCGCCCGTGAAAACGTAATGCTCCCAGAGGTGGGTGCACAACCATGCGCCGCCCGTCGGCCAGATGCCGTCAAAACCGTTGATCGGCGCCGTCCCGCGCCACAGATCCGTGTTGTGATTCACCACCCAGCCGCCGCAGCCATATTGCTCCTCCGCTGTCCGATGGCCGCTCACCGCCAAATCATCGATCATGTCGAATAACGGCCCCGTGCATTCGCTCAGGTTCGCCACTTCCGCCGGCCAATAATTCATCTCGGTATTGATGTTCACCGTCCATTTGCATTCCCAGGGCGGGTCCAGTTGTTCATTCCAGATTCCCTGGAGATTCGCCGGTTGTCCGCCCGGCCGGCTGCTCGAGATCAACAGATAACGCCCGTATTGAAAATACAACGCCGCCAGGGACGGATCCCCGTCCAATCCACTGGCCTTGACCAATTGCACCCGCTTGTCAGTTGGCTGACTCATCTGGTCACTGCTTCCCAGATCGAGCGTCACCCGCCCAAAAAGATTCCGGTAATCCGCCTCGTGCCTCGTCAGCAATTGTTCATAACTCGATTTTTGGATTTGAGCCATCTGTTGCTCGCATCGTTTATCCGGATCACCGCTGATGTCCTGGAAATTTTTAAAACTCGTCGCTGCCACCAGATACAATGTGGCCGAGTTTGCATTTTCAACTTTGATCGAATCCCCGTTCGTCGTCACCGTTCCCCCATCGCTCGTCGCGCGCACGCGCGATTCAAACCTAAGCCCATCCTCTTCCACCTGTCCCTTCAACGCCAGCGTGTCCACTGCCATCGCCGTTGTCTTCGAATTTGTCTGCGGGCTGTCCATCGTCAGCGTGAACGTCACGCTGCCCGGTTTGTCCGCTGTGAGATGCACTACAATCACATCATCCGGATAACTCGCGAATGCTTCCCGCGTGTACGTCACTCCGTTCGCCCGAAAGGTTACCCGCGCCATCGCCGAATCCAGGTCCAGCTCACGCCGGTAATTCTCCACATTCGTCAGGTCGCCAAAATCCAGGTGCAGGTCGCCAAACGGCTGATACGCCTTCTGCCGGACTGGATCGCTCAGGAAATTCGTCTTCGCCAATTTTTCCGCCTCCTTCGCCTTGCCATCGAACACCAACTGCCGGAGCACCGGCAATTCCTCACGCGCCCCCGCGCGCACATAATCATGCGGTTTGCCCGTCCACAACGTGTCCTCGTTGAACTGGATCCGCTCCTGGGACACCTCGCCAAACACCATCGCGCCCATCCGCCCGTTGCCGATCGGCAGCGCCTCTGTCCATTGGGCCGCCGGTTGGCCGAACCACAAAACCAATGGCGCATTGTTCGCCCCGCGCGCTGGAAACAGCCCTGTGGTCGTCGCGAAAATCAGGAATAAAATGCTGCGTGTCTTCATAATCATTTATCAAAATAAAAACTCACCGTGCCGTGATACTCACCCTGCGCCACCGCCTTTGCTCCCGACGGGCTGATGACCTCGGGCATCTGCATCGTGCTTCCGATCGGTGGGATACAGTTCAAAAATCCCAACCCGCATGACGGTAATGATGGGACCGTGTCTTTGCCCAATTTTACCGGCGGATATTCCGGCGTCAGCACCTGCACATACGGTATCTCCCGGCCCGGCGCCACCGTGATCCTGCCCTCCGTCGTCGCCAGTTGCAGCCAGCGCACACCGGCAAAAACTCCTTTGAACTCCGGATAGATCCAATCACGCCAGCCCGTGATCGTATTGTTATATTTATTTTCCCACAACCCGATGGTCGGCCCCTGCAACCGGTTTTTATAAACCCGATATGGCCCGTCACCCAGCCAGCGTTTCGATTTCACAAAACCCTCCGGATAATCGAACAGCACGCCGCAAAAATCATTCGTCCCCGTCGCGGAATAAACATAGTCGCACTGCAACCATCCATCCCCGCGCAACGACCAGGAAACGCTCTTCAGCACCGCATTCGTCGCCGTGATCCGCGGCCCGTTGCCCAAGGAAAACACCTTGCCATTCTTCTCGACCGATACCAGCTCACCGTCCTTGACCTCGGCGACAACGCCTGCCCCTCTCAATTCATTCGTCCCGCCCGTTGTCCCATCAAAATCCGTGCGCGCGATCACCTGCGCATTCTCCGGCAGGATCGCCTGTTCGTGAAACGGCCAGACATACGTCCACAACTCGCGCCCATCCGGACCGTTCACCCGCACCGCCAGATATTCGTTCCCCCTCACGCGTGTTTGCGGGAGATTCAACTGCAACTGGCCGCGCCCGCCCGGCGCGATTTCCGGTGCTGCTGCCGTTCCCCGCGCCACAATCTTCTCCGCCACCGAACGTCCGTCCCGCCGCAAATCATACCAGCGCAACTCCCAATGAAACTGGCATTGGCTCGCGTCAATGAAACTGAAATGGTTCTCCACCGTCAGTGTCCCGTCGAAATTCTCTCCCAAATTCGTTTCCAATATCTGTATCGGTGACCAGATCTGTTTGATTGTCCAATAACTCGCCTCCTTCTGGCGGTAAGGTCCCACAATGCCATCCGGAGCTTCGTTTCCCGAAACATCGATCTGCCCGGTGTCCGGTCGTTTTATCCCCTCGTCCAGGTACGCCCAAAAAAATCCGCCCCCGAGATATTTGCTTTGTGACATCAAGTCCCACACATCAGCAAAACCCGCTCCCGCGCCGCCGTCATATAGTCCGTGCAAAAACTCCGTCGGCATATAGATGAATTTTTGCGGGGAATTCGTGTTGGCAATGTATTGGTTTTTGTGGAACACGATGGGCCAGCCCTCCACAGCTAACTTCAAGAAATCGTAGGGGAGATAATGGATCGTGTTCAGCCCGCTGAACGGCGCCCACGGATGAAGCACCCGCCGGTTCTGCACGTCGTATTGATCGAACAACTTGTCGAAGTTCGTATTGAAACCGCCCTCGTTTCCGTTGTCCCAGAACAAGATCGATGGATGATTCACGTCGCGCGTGACCATTTCCTTCACGAGATTTGGGCCAACATTATTATCGTAATAATGATGCCACCCTCCCAATTCATCCAAAACGTAAAGCCCCTTCTCATCGCACACGTCCAGAAAATCCGCATCCGGCGGATAATGCGACATCCGCACCGCGTTCATATTCATTCCTTTCATCGTCTCCACGTCCAGCAGTTGCACCGCCTCACTCAGACAACGCCCCGAATCCGGCCAGAACGAATGCCGGTCGCAACCCTTTAGGACCACGCGATGCCCGTTGAGATACAGCCCATCCCCATCGCGCACTTCAAATGTGCGAAACCCAAATCGCTGCGAAATTTCATGCACCATCCTGCCCCCTTCTTTGAGGCGCACCGCCACTTGATACAGATTCGGCGTCTCCGCCGACCAAAGCAGCGGTGAATCCGCTTTTGTCCGCAGCAATGCTTCTCCTCCTGAAACTTTTGCCGAAAACGGTTCGCCCACGTCTTTGCCCTGCAATGTCTCGATCTGTGCCTCCACTTCATCTCCTTCCGCCGCGCCATCCAGAAAAACCTGCATCGAAAAACTTCCGTCCGCTTCCCCGTCCACTGCCACTCGATCGATAAATTCCTGCGGAACCGCTTCCAAAGACACCGGCCGGTAAATCCCGCCGTAATTCCAATAATCTCCCGTCCGCTCAGCCCCGTTCACGGAATTGTTTGCCGAATGCTTGGCGACCTCCACTTCCAATTTATTCTTCGCGCCGAACTTCACCAGGGACGTCACCTCATATTTAAACCGGTAAAAACCGCCCTGGTGCATTGGCCCAGCCGATTGGCCGTTCAGCTTCGCGCTCGTGTCCGTCATCACTCCGTCGAATACCAGGAAAACCCTCTTCCCGCGCCACCGGTTGGGAACGGAAAAATCGTGTTCATAAAGACCTCGCTCGCCATACGCATTGGTCAGGTCCCGGTGATAGCTCAAAGTGCCGAACCCGTGCAGTTCCCAGTTCGAAGGCACCGGCAGGTTTGTCCAATAACCCGACTGCGCTCCGTACGTGCAAAAGAAATTCCACGGCACCGCGTCATCTTTGCCATGCCCTGAGAGATACAGCGTCTCCGTTGGTTGTGCGCAGGCCGGAACCGCAAAGATCATCAAAAATAAAAACTGGCGGGCGATTCGCGCTCCGGGTATGGCAAACAATCTCATTTAGCCTTTCAGATGCTGCCGGAATTCCGTCGGCGTCATTCCCGTGTGTTGCCGGAAAAAATGGCTGAAATAAAATTCGCTCGAAAAATTCAACTGCCCCGACACGTCTTTGATCGAAAGCCGCTTGTCCGCCAACAACAGCCGCGCCTGGTCCAGCCGCGCCCGCTGGATGTGCGTATGGATCGTCCCCTGCCCCGAAGCCTGAAACAATGCCCGCAACCCCGAATAACTCACCTTCCCGACCGACGCCAGTTCCTTTGCCTTCCAATCGCGCAAGGGATTCGCAGAGATCGCATTGAGCACACGCACCACCGGTTCCGGCAATTCCGCGTGCGGCGAGTCCAACAGGTCCCGCGACACCAGCAGCTTTCCCATGATCTGCGTGATCGCCAGGTGGATCTGCCATTCCCAACCCGTGGGCCGGCGCCTCACCAGGCGAAGCAATTCGCTCATCGTCCGGGTCACAAAATTAAAATCATCCACGATGAACTCCGCGTTCTCGTTCACGCGAAATTCCTCATACCAGAACTCCAGGCCCGGGCCGCCAAAACGAAAACCCGTGATCGTCAGGTGCCGGCCCGGCATTGGAATATAGATGCGCGGTTTGCTCATGTCCGCCAGCCAGACCTTCTTGCTCCGGTTCAACGAGAGCCGGCCCGATTTGTGTTCCAATTCCCCCGTGCCCGATTGCACCCAGAACAGGTGCGCCCCCGGCTTCTCAAAACTTTCATGATGGTCCGGCTCCGTGATCCGCCGCGCGCCCAGTGAAAAAAGATGCCACAACAACCGCCGCGCGATCGGCGACGGATCCACAAAAACCAGGTTGTTGGACGATTCGTTAGGCATTTAATTGCCGATAAAACCGGGTGGCCAGGAATAACTGCCCGGCTTGATGGTCAAAAATATTTTTTTCCCCTCATCGGCCAGCAACGTGGCTACTCCGGGCGCGTGCTCGCGCAAGACCGTCAGCCGCCGCCATTTCATCCGTCGCACCAGCGCCGCCGATGTCGCCCCGCCTTCGGAAAACACGTGCGCCACGTCCGCGTGGCGCAAAGCCTGCACTGCGATGTGCGCCACGTGATCCGATAATCTTTCCGATACCTTCGGGTTGCACACCCGTGGCAACCCCACTGTCAGCACCACGCGTACATGGGAATCAAATGCTTCCGCGATCCGTTTCCCGACCGCCTCCGCGGCTGCCGGCGCCAGGTCGCCTCCCCAACCCAGCTCTTTCGGCAAGGAAAACACCGGCTGCTTTTTCTGTTTCGCCGCCGCTGCAAATCTTCGCGCCAAAGCAGTCGCCGCGCCACTCACAAAAAACTCACGGCTCTCCTCGCCCCCTGCGGGCGCGTCCGGCGTCTGGAATTTGCCTCGCAAGTTCTTTAATGTCAAAAGCGCGTCGAAAAACTCTGCTCCCCCCGCTGGAAAGACGTCTTCCTCCAACGCCTTAGCCCATCCTGTCACGTCTTGCCACGTCGCCGCCGCGGCGATCACGATTCCTCGCTCAGGCAATCCCTCTCGCAACTCGTGGACGCCCATCGAGAATCCCGGCGGCAGTTTCACCATCTCTATCACTCGCGACGACCGGCGCGGAAAATGCGGGTCGCGCGCGAATTCCGTCTTATGGATCGGCTTGCCGCGCACAAAATAAATCCCCCCGGAGATCGTCCGCCGCAACGAAGGATTCGCCGGCGCCAGCAGCGACCGCTCAAACCCCAACTGTTTCATCGCCGCTTCAATCTCCATCGCCACGTGTCCGCGCAACACCGAATCCACTTTCTTGTAGATCCATTGCGCGCCGCAATTCTTCAGCAACCGGACCGCCGCCACGGTCCTCTTGACCGCTTCCGACTCCGTCTGCGCGCGGGAATCCGTGTCCACGCAAACCAGGTCAGCCTCGATGCCGGGCTTGTTTCTAAAAATGATCTCCGCGCGCAATCCATGGCGCAAACCGACCGCGCCGATTTCTGCCGCGCCTGTCAGGTCGTCTGCAATAACGCCAATCATAAATTCGCCTCCGCCATGTTCGCGGCCACCCGCACCGCCGCGTATAAACTCGTTGGGTCCGCCTTCCCGCGCCATGCGATATCGAACGCCGTACCGTGGTCCACCGACGTCCGGATGATGGGCAACCCCAGGGTCACATTAACTCCCGTATCGAATGCCAGCATTTTGAAAGGGATATGCCCCTGGTCATGATAAAGGCACACGATCGCGTCGTATTTTTTGCGTTGGCCGGTAGTGAACGCGGCGTCCGGCGGTAATGGGCCGTCGATTTGGATTTTCTTCCGGCGCGCTTTGGCAACTGCTGGGACCACAAACCGTTCCTCTTCCCGCTTACCGAATAGCCCATTTTCCCCTGCATGGGGATTCAAACCGCAGATCGCCAGCCTCGGAGTGCGCCGGCGTAGCCGCTTCATCGCCGCTGCCGTCAATTCGATCACGTCCAGGATGCGCGCCGTCGAAATTTTTTGCGGCACGTCAACAAAACCGATATGCGTCGTCACCATGCTCACCGTCAAAATTTCTGAATAAAGCATCATGCAACTTCGCGGCGCTCTCGTCAGAGCCGTAAAGATTTCCGTATGCCCCGGATATTTGACACCCGCCAGGTGCAGCGATTCTTTGTGGATCGGCGCCGTCACCACCCCCGCGATCTTTCCTGCCAGCGCCGCTTTCACCGATTCCTCGATGTAATCGTACGCGGCACGCCCGCAGGCTGCGGAAACGGTCGCCTTTTTGACTTTCCGCGCGTCAATCCCATTGCAATCGACAATCAATGGCCCTGTGATGGCCGCCATCCCGTTGAATTCAGAGGGCGATACAGTGCGGCATTTCACCGGTGAAAGCTTTGCGCTTCGGGAAACCCGTTTCAACACTTCCATGTTGCCGAACAACACCGGCGTGCAAATCTTCAGCACTTCCGGCGCCTGCAACGCCCGCAGGCATAACTCCGGCCCGATCCCCGCCGGGTCGCCCATCGTCAAACCGAGGATTGGCCGTGCGTTTCTCATTCTCCGTTCAATAGTTGCATCCGCTCCATCTCGTGTCGCAGCTTCTCAAGCTGCGGACCGTTCAGCGGCTTGAGCGGGGGAAAAACATGAGGCGCGCAGATCCCGCGCACGTGCAGCGCGGCTTTCAACACCGATAACGATTCGTCCAGGGTCCTTCCCTTTTGATAGATTGCGGCGACTGAATTCATCCGCGAGAAATGGTTCTGCGCCTCCGTCCAATCACCCTGGCGCGCCGTCGCAAACAATTGCCCGCACGTTTCCGGAATAAGATTGCCCACGCTGGGAACAATGCCGTCCGCGCCTTGTCGCAGTCCCTGCTCCATCAACGCCCCCACGCCGATAAATACCGAGAAATCCTTCCGTCCACCGAACCGTTTCAGCAATTCTTCATGCCGCGCCGGGTTGTTCTCCGAATCCTTGATTCCCGCCAGCTTCGGATGACCCGACAATTCTTCGATCAGGTCCAATGGAATAGACACCTTCTGCGTCATTGGCATGTTGTATAACAACAACGGCCCGTTCAAGCCGTCCAGCAACGCCCGATACCATGCCAGCATTGCCTCCGGTGAAATGCCCGCTGGCGGCCGCGACACCACCGCGTCCACGCCCGCCTTGAAATAGTCGTTCCCGGCGGCGATCTCTTCAGGATGCGAGTCCCCGATGCCTGCAAAAAGAAGCATGCGGCCCTTTACGCGTCCAACGACGTGTTGCACCAGGCGCAACCGGTAGTCGCGCGGGATTGACGTGCCTTCGCCCGTCGTGCCCATGATGAAAGATCCCTGGACGCCGCCCGCCAGCAGAGTATCCACCAGCCGGTCGATTGCGCCGTCGTCCAACTTGCCCTCGCTCGTGATTGGCGTGACCATTGGCACGATCACACCCGAGTGTTTTCCATTTTTGATTTGCCGGTTCATTTTCAGTTTTTTCAAAAAGTCGCTTCGTAGATCTGGATCGCGTCGGATTCCGTCAACGACCGCAGGTTGTTCTTTAGCAATCGCTGCACCTGCAACGCGGATTTCGCCATCGCCGGGATCGCCTCGCGCGGGATCTTAAGCTCGGACAGCTTTTGCGGCGCGCCGCAATCGCGCGATAATTTCACAAAACGCTCGATCCCCAGCTGCGCCGTCCCCAGCGCGTAACCGTCGCGCTCGATCCCCGCCGCCGCCGCGATCTGCGCGTAACGTTCCACGCCCGTCGCAAGGTTGAATCGCAACACTTCCGGCAACAGCACCGCGTTCGAGATCCCGTGCGCGATGCGGAATTTTCCGCCCAGCGGATACGAGAGCGCATGCACCGCCGCCGTTCCCACCGGCCCCAGGCAAAGCCCTCCATAATAACTTCCCAGCATCACCGCCGCGCGCGCTTCGACATTCCGCCCGTCCCGGACCGCGCGATAAAGGTTTTCTGAGATCAACTTAATCCCGCGCAACGCAAAATTGTCTGTGATCGGGTGCGCGAATTTGTTCGCGTAAGCCTCGATGCAATGCACCAGCGCGTCCAACCCCGTCGCCGCCGTCAGGTCCGCCGGTGCTGACAACGTCAACATCGGATCGATCACCGCCGCATCAGGGACCAGGTGCCGGCTGACAATGCTCTTCTTCAATTCCTCGGTCTCGTCCAGCAGCACCGCGATCGGCGACACTTCACTGCCCGTGCCCGCCGTCGTCGGCAGGCACACGACAAACAGCCCCCGTCCGTGTAATTGGTTCACTCCGAACGCCTCCGATATCCGCTGGCTCGATCCCGCGAAGGCCGCCGTCAGTTTCGCCACGTCCATCGCGCTCCCTCCGCCGATTCCCAGCACCGAATCAATTTTCTCCGCGCGGGTCGTGTGCAGGATCGTCTCAAAAAAATTCAATGTCGGTTCCGGCGGTATAGGCCGGCACTCCGCCACCTCAATCTTCGCCGCTCTTAACGCCTCCACCAGGAACTCGATCTGCGGGCGCACCGACTTGCTCGTGACCAGCAACGTCCGCTTCGCTCCGCGCTCCGCCAGGATCTCGACGCAGTCTTTCGCGCAGCCGTTCCCAAAGATGACGCGCGCGGGTTGTTGCAAAGTGATTGGGTTCATGCCTTTTGTCCCACCAGTTCCAGGGCCGCCGCCGTGTTCTCACGGACCGTCTCCTTTCGTTTCTTCAGCCAGCCCCAAAGCGTCCACTCCAGTTTCGTATTCGGGTCAGCGGGAAACAACCAACTCGTCGTCCAGCCCACCACCACTACGATGACGTGGCCGATCACCCCGATCATCACGCTTGGCCATGTGTAATTGTAATCGCCCAGGTCCACCACCTTCGTCTCCCCGCTCGTGCAGACTGCCCATACCGTGAACGCCAGCATCGCAATGATTCCGATCCAAACCCCTTGTCGGTTCGCCCGCCGGCTCAGGAACGCCAGTAAAAACATCCCTGCCAATCCGCCCGCAACAATCGCTGTGGCTGCATAATACAACACGAGCGCACCCTGGCCTTTCCCCGCGATAAACAACGCAACACCCACCGCAATCACGCCGCAAACCGCCACAATGATTTTCCCGGCCATTAACCGCTCGCGGTCCGTCGCATTGGGCCTGGCTCTCCGGTAGTAATCCTCCACGCCCACTGCCGACAGGCAGTTCAAATCCGATGACATCGTGGACATCGCCGCCGAATACAGCGCCGCCATAATGATTCCCGCCAGGCCCGCCGGGATTTGGGTCGTCAGGAAATACGGAAAAATCTCGTCGTTGACGAGGTTGCCGCTCGCATCGTACAGGCTCTGCGGCAGGACCGTGTGCGAAAGCTGGTAATAAGCCCACACCAGCGTGCCGATCAGCATGAACGCTGTCCATGCCGGCAGGCACAAAATCGCGCCCATCGCCACCCCGCGCAATGCGCTCCGGTCCGTTTTAGCCACAAGATATCGCTGCACCAGCGTCTGGTCCGCCGCATACTTCTGTAGATACCAGAATGCGCCATAGATCAGCATCACCCAAAAATTGTTCTTCTTCGCCAGGGTGAAATCGAAATGCCCCAGGCTCATTTTGTGGTTCTGCGCCGCCAGGTGAAACGCCGCTCCCACCCCGCCCGGCATGATTGAAAACAAAAAACCGATGATCACCACTACGCCGATGAGTTTGACGATACCCTGCAACACCTCCGTCCAGATCACCGCCTCCAGCCCGCCGAACAGCGTGTAAAGCACCGTCACCACCCCCGCGCCAAGAATGACATGGAATTTGTCCCATCCCGTCATTCCGCACACCGCCACCGACGCCGTGAACAGCACGAATCCCATCTTCGAAAAATGCCCCGCCGAGAACGCCAGCGCGCTGTACGCCCGCGCCCCGTATCCGAAACGCTTCTCAAAATATTCGTACGCGCTCATCCCCACCGCGTTGCGGAAAAATGAGATGAACACCGTGCCACCCAGCAGCAACACCCCGATCGCCATGAACCCCGGCACCAATTGGTTCCAATTCCCTATGAACGCCGCCCCCGGGTATGCCACGAATGTGATGCTGCTGATGATCGTCGCAAATACGGACAACCCCATCGCCCACCACGGCACCCGCCGCTCCGCTACAAAGTATGCCTCCGTGGATTTTTGCCGGCGCGACGCCATAAGGCCGATGAGCGCCACCACCGCAAAGTAGGCCGCTATGACCACTATATCCAATGTTCTCAATGAATTCATTCCGCTTTCATCCCGCTCGCCAGCATTCCGTTAGTGAATGTCCCCGACAAAACCAATTTGCCTGTTTCATCCCATTGATGCGCCGGACCGTCAGCCGCGTAACCAAAAAAACTTCGCGCCAGGTCGCGCGCCTGTGGCCGTGTGTTCCAGTTGGATTCGGATTTTTTCTTTCCGTTCGGCCAGAATTGCGTCCACGTCGCACGGTTCTTCGCCAGGTCGCGTTGCCATTCCCAGATGATTTTCCCATCTGGCGCCCAATATGTCTCCTTGCCCATCTTTCGGCCGTTCATGTAAAACACCTCATGTTCCCTCCCGCCGTTTTCGTAATAGTCCGTCGCCGGCCCGTGAAGCAGGTAACGTCCGTTAGCACAGATCCGCGCGCCCCATTCAGAACGCCATTTTCCATTCGGATATTTTTCAGAAAATCTCTTGAGCACCCCGCCGGAATCTCCCAGCGCGATGTCACCCGCGTCTGAAAAGATCCACGCCTCGTTCATCTCATATTGCAGGCATGGCTGCGTCTCCGTCGTCAAAATATATATGACCCCGTTGGGCGCCTGCCGCGTCGTCACATATCCCAGTGTGCCCGCCGTGCCCCGCTCATGCGGCGGTAACTCCACCGGCAGCGTCTTGATGTGCCACGAAGCCCCATTGTTCGTCGAGATGGCCACAAAACATCCGTCACCGTTCGTCCACCCCGTCGGCGGCGGGCGATTCGCCTTGAATAAATACGCGTCGCTCGCAAAAAACAAATTCCCATCCGCCAGCCGGATCAGGCTCGGACGTTGTCCGCTGCTCAAGGGTGGAAACGGCGACTCCGTGCTTTGGCTCCAACTCTCGCCCCAGTTTGTTGAAGTATTTTCCGGTGACCATCCATTCACGCTCGCATTCTTTCCACCGATGGAAAGCAAATCACCTTTGTCGTCCAGCGACACAACCGTCGAATGCCGTCCGCCCGTCCGTCCCGGCATCTGGTGCCAGTGAACTCCCTCATCCGCGCTGTGCCACAAAAAACTATGCGCCCCGCTGCCGTCCATCGCGAAATACATCGAGCCGTCCGGCGCGTGAAATGCGCACGTGATCGGTTGCGCCTCAAAGTTCTGCGCGGGCTGGTCCAGTTGCGGCAGCGACAGCGTCCAGGTCGCGCCGTTGTCCTTCGAAGTCGCCATCTTGAACGGCATCATCGGCGAAGCCCCGCGCCCGCCTCCGAAAAACCGCGTCGTGTCGCCGTCCTGCCAAAGCAATCCCGATTGGTCATTCATGCCCTTGAAATCAAGGAACAACTCCGGCATGTCCCATTCCTCCGACCCGTAACGCAACCGCGCCTGCACGAAGGTCGTGTTCGTCGAATCCTCGCTCTGCCCCGGCGGCGTGCTGAAATAAATCGCCAGCGCGTCCCCGTTCGGCAAAATCGCGAAACCCGGCGAATGGTTATGCGTGAACACCTTCGGGCTAAGCCCCGTCAACATCGCAAAATTGTTCGTCTCGTTCTCCGGCGGAATCGGCATTGCGAACCGCACCGTAAAGTATGGCATCTTCGCATCCGGCCCCAATAACGCCGGCGCGCTGTCCTGTTTTACCGCCGCCTGGTTAAATGGATATGGATTTGCCGCCTCGTCGCTCACCAGGTTCGTTGTGCCCATCGTAAAACCAGCCGCTTCCACGTGAATGGTTCCTATGGCCACGCTGGCGACCGTGTCCGGCGCTGCGCGCAAAGCTGTCGCTGGCACAAGGCACATTGCCATGCCTGCCACTGTCAATACGATTCTGGTTTTTAACTTCATGTTGCGGAACGCTTATTCTATAACCGACGAGGCCAAAAGTCTCATCTGAAATATGACAAATAACTTGCGGAAATTGACAACGCCTGCGGCAATCTTCAAAAACTGCTTGCATCCGTCTGTCACAGAACGATTCTTGTTTTTTTTGCCATTTCCCATTTCGGCGGCACTTCATTGGCGAAGTGATTCCCGATGGCTGGCCGAACCAATGGGAAAAGGCAGTGTGAAATAATGCCATGATCAGCTTTGATCCATCCCGTCCGGAATTTGCCCCTTACGGGTTCACCTGCGAACTATGGACGCCTGTGCCCATGAAACGCGCCGACCGGCACAACGAGATCGAACTGAATCTGCTCAAACACGGCTCGCTCAGGTATTTGCTCGGTGGCAATACCGTGACGATACCCGCGGGCCGGTTGGCCGTGTTTTGGGCTGCCATTCCGCATCAGATCATTTCCTCCAAAGACAGGACGGAGTACTATGTGGCCACCATTCCCCTCGCCTGGTTCATGCAGTGCCAGTTTCCGGCGCATTTCGTGGATGCCATCCTGCACGCGCGTGTGGTGCTGGACCCCGAACCGCGCACACGGGGTGGCGACCTGGAAATGTTCGAGCGCTGGGTCCACGACCTCGCGGATTCCCGGCCGGCGGGCCGGCGTGTGGCTTTCCTGGAGATTGAAGCGCGCCTGCTGCGGTTTGCGCAAGCGATGACCGCTAGGCCGGGAGCAAAAGGCAAACCCCGCTCCAGCCGGACAACGATCGAAACAAGCGGGTTGAACCGGGTCGAACAGATGTCCTTGTTCATCGCCAGGCATTACACCCAGCATCTTACGGCGGAACAGATCGGCCAGGCGGTCGGGGTGCATCCGAACTATGCGATGACAATCTTCAAGAAGGCGCTCGGCGTCACTCTTGTCGATTGCATCACCCAGCATCGCGTCTCGCACGCGCAACGCCTGCTCGCCACCACCGATCAAAAAATCGTTGATGTCGCGATGAATTCCGGCTTTGCGTCTTTGAGCCGTTTTCACGAAGCTTTCAAAAAATGGTGCGGTTGTTCGCCAAAAAATTATCGCGGCGAACATCAGGTTGAATTTCGATGATTCTGGCGAATGGTTAGACAAGAATCTTAGAATCGCGGATATTTTTGTTTATACGACAGGAAGCTTTTAAAAGCTATTTTGATAAAATATGATTAAATCCAACGAATTCCATGCCATGAAAATTGCCTCACTCTTTTTGATCATCACCCTGCCCCTCGGCGCTGCCACGTTCAATGTCCGCGATTATGGCGCGATGGGTGATGGCAAAACACTCGATACCGCCGCCCTTCAAAAAGCGGTGGATACGGCCGCCGCCGCCGGTGGCGGCATGGTGCTCGTGCCGGCGGGAAAATTTTTGACCGGCCCGTTCACCCTGGCCAGCGGCATCGACCTGGAACTGGCAAAAAACGCCGTGATTTTGATCAGCAACGACCAGTCGAATTATCCTGTGTTTAACGGGCGTTATCAGGACGCCATCACCGCCCGTGATGCGCACGACATCAAGATTACCGGCGCAGGCACCATCGACGGACAAGGCGAATCATGGTGGGACGCATTCCGGGACGATCCCGCAATGACGCACCGCCCGTACTTGATCAAATTCACCGACTGCCAGCGCGTGGAAGTCAGCGGCGTGACGTTGCAGAATTCACCCATGTTCCATCTGGTGCCCCAAAATTGCACGGACGTGAATATTCACGACCTCACCATCCACTCGCCTGCCTTTGCGCCGAACACCGATGGCATCGATCCCTCCGGCTGGAATTTTTTGATCACCCGCTGCCATATTGATACCGGCGACGACAACATCGCCATCAAACCGGCCAGGGCACGCTCACCGGGAAACAAAAATTTTCTTATCACAGACTGTGAATTTGTGCACGGGCACGGCATGTCGATCGGTGGCGGTTCGGCGGGCGGCCTGGATGGCCTGACCGTGAGCAACTGCACCTTTATGGACACGGACGCGGGCATCCGCATCAAGACCCCGCGCGGCAACGGTGGATTGGTGCAGCATGCGCTCTACGAAAATCTCACGATGAACACCGTGCGCCGGCCGATCTATATCATCGACTGGTATCCGGAAATCAATGCGCCGAAAGATCCGTCCACTGAAAAACCGCAAGCCGTCACATCGTTCACGCCGCAGATTCAGCACATCGTCATCCGCGATGTCACCGCGACAAATTGCCCGGAGGCCGGCGTCATCCGCGGTCTGCCGGAAGCACCCATCACGGATCTGGTGCTGTCAAACGTTCATATCTCCGCCCAATCCAGATTGGTTCTCTATTATGCCACCGGCGTGAAATTTGTGGATTCGACCATCCACGTGGCACAGGGCAAAAATATTGTCACGTACGATGCGCAGGCGGACGGCCTGGATGCCACTGGCGGCTCTCATTGAATTTTAAAATATGAAACGATTTCTAATGTTGGCGGTCCTGGCGCTTTTCTGCCGCGCGGCCTTGGGCGTGGAAATGCCGAAGCCGGACATCATTGTCGCCGCCGACAGCACCGGCAATTTCACAACCATCCAGGCAGCCCTCGACAGCATTCCCAAAACCAATGCGGAACGTGTCGTCATCTTTATCAAGAGCGGCATCTACCACGAAAAATTCCGCGTGGACCCGTCGTTTGTCACGCTGCTGGGCCAAAGCCGGACCGATACGGAGATCGAGTTTCCGCAATTGGATACAAATTTCGACCAAAACACCGACCCGATCGGCCGCGCGGTGGTCAATGTGAACCTGGCCAGCGATTTCGTGATGGAAAATCTCACGGTTGAAAATACTGCGGGCGTCATCGGACCGCATGCGATGACCATTTTCTCCACTGGCGACCGTGGCGTGGTCGTGAACTGCAACGTCTGGAGCCAGGGCGCGGATACAGTCGCGTTTTGGCGCAATCCCGGAGGCCGCACCTATCATGCGAACTGCCGGTTTGAAGGCTCGGTCGATTTCATGTGCCCGCATGGCTGGTGTTATGCGACGAATTGCTCGTTTTATGAAATGAAGGCCACCGCCTCCGTGTGGCATGACGGTTCTAAGGACAAGGACATGAAGTTCGTCCTGAACGACTGCCGGTTCGACGGCGCGGACGGATGGAACCTGGCCCGCCATCATCATGATGCTCAATTTTATTTTCTCGATTGCCAGTTTTCACGAACGATGACCGACCTGCCGCCGTTCCGCGTGATTTATCCCCTCGATGGCACGACCCCTTCCGCCGCCGACATTCAACGGAACAAAGATTTGGACAAATCAAATGTCTGGGGCTATCGCAGCTATTTTTATGACTGCCATCGCGATGGCGGCGATTACTCGTGGTTCACCAACAACCTGGCGTCTGCTCCCGGCGCGCCGAAACCGGAGCAAATCAACGCGGCGTGGACTTTTCATAACACGTGGGACCCGGAAAGTGCCAAAGGTCCAGCCATCAAGAGCATCAGCAAACACGAAGGCCGGTTCACAGTCGTCTTCAGTGAGAATGTCACCGTGAAAGGAAAACCCAGGTTGAAATTGAGCGATGGTGACTTTGCTTACTACGTTTCCGGAAGTGGTTCGGACACTTTGCAATTTCATGTGCTGGCGTTGCATTTACCGGATAATTCGGCTGATGTCGGAGTGGTCGATTTGAACGGTGGTTTCATCATCGCCTGCCAGGCGAGTGCTGATTTGCGGATGGCGGATTTGACACTGCCACCGTCCTCGTAAAAAAAGAGCCGTCATCGGCAACGGTTTAAATCTTAGAATACCGGAAGTATTTCCTTAAAGCATGGTAGAAATCGCCGGGCGATTGTTATACCCTGCCTTCATGCCAAAATTAAACCTGACGCCCCCCACCCTCGGTGTCATTTACGGCAACCGCGATTTCTTTCCCGACGCCCTCGTCAGTGAAGCGCGCGCCGATATTGCCAAACTTTTCGATAAACTCGGCATCCGCGCCATCCAGCTTGGTGAAAAGGATTCCAAACTCGGCGGCGTCGAGACTCACGCCGACGCCCGCAAATGCGCCGCTCTCTTCCGCAAACATGCGGATGAAATTGACGGCATCCTCGTCTGCCTGCCAAATTTTGGCGATGAAAAAGGCGTGGCCGAGACGTTGAAGATGTCGAAGCTCAACGTCCCCGTCCTCGTCCAGGGCTATCCCGACGATCTTAAACAACTTTCCCCGGCGCGCCGGCGCGACGCCTACTGCGGTAAAATTTCCGTCTGCAACAACCTTGTCCAGGCCGGCATCAAGTTCTCGCTCACCAGCAAACACGTCTCCATGCCGGATTCAGACAGCTTCGCACGTGACTTGCAAAATTTCCTCGGCGTCTGCCGCGTCGTCAACGGCTTGCGAGGTGTCCGTCTCGGCGCGGTCGGCGCCCGGCCTGGCGCGTTCAATACTGTCCGTTATTCGGAAAAACTCCTTGAACGCCACGGCATCAGTGTTACGACGGTTGATCTCTCAGAATTTTTGGGCAAGGCGGAAAAGCTCGATGCCAATGCGGCGGCGGTGAAAAAGAAACTGGCCGAGATCAAGGGTTACGCGCCCGCACCCGGCGTGCCACCTGAAAAAATTCTCCAAATGGCCAAACTCGGCGTGATCCTCACGGAATGGATGAACGCCAACGCCATCGATGCCACCGCCATCCAATGTTGGACTTCCGTCCAACAAAACTTCGGCTGCAACGTCTGCACGCTCATGAGCATGATGAGTGAAAAATTCCTGCCAAGCGCGTGCGAAGTGGATGTCACCGGCGTCCTCACCATGTATGCTATGCAACTGGCCGGCGGCACGCCCGCCGCGCTGGTAGACTGGAACAACAATTACGCCGATGACGACGACAAATGCGTCCTCTTCCATTGCGGCAACTGGGCAAAGAGTTTTCTACCGGACATCAAGATCGCGACTGCGCCGATTCTGGGCAGCATTCTCGGCGTGGAGAACACGTACGGCGCGCTCGAAGGCCGCACCCCCGCCGGCCCCCTGACTTTCGGCCGCATCACCACCGCCGATGCCGATGGAAAGATTCGCGCTTACGTCGGCGAAGGCGAACTCACCAACGATAAACTCAACACTTTCGGTAACCGCGCCGTGGCAAAGATCCCGCGTCTGCAAAAGCTGATGCACCATGTTTGCAAAAACGGCTTCGAGCATCACGTCGTCATGACCCAATCGCACTCGGCGGAAATCCTGGCCGAAGCGTTCGGAAATTATTTCGGATGGGAAACGCATCATCATGGGCACTGTCACCACAACGGTTCGCGCGATTCCGCCTGATGAAAATCCAGGAAGCTAAATCCAAAGAAGAGATCAATTCATGCTTCCCCGTGATGCATGAACTGCGCCCGCATTTGGATCTGGATCAATTCCTCGAATCTGTGCAGCGGATGAAGGCCGAAGGCTATCGCCTCGTTTTTTTGGCCGATCCGGACGTCCGCGCCGTTGCCGGTTTCCGAAAGATGGAGATGCTGGCGATGGGCGTGGTGCTTTACGTTGACGACCTGGCCACGCTCAAGACGCATCGTTCAAAGGGATATGGAAAAAAACTTTTGTCGTGGCTGGTCGAAGAAGCGAAAAGAATGGATTGCAAATATCTCGAACTGGATTCCGGCGTGAAACGGCTTGATGCCCATCGCTTTTACGAGCGGGAAGGATTGCAGAAAGTCGCGCTCCATTTTTCTGTTCCCGCAAAGGCTGATAAAATCTGGAGCGCACAACCATGACCAACCACGAACTCCACCGCAAACCCCACGGCGTGATCACGGTCCTCTTCCTGGCGTTTTTTTATTTCTCATCGTTGACTCTCACCGTGGCTCAAACACCAGGCGATCCCCTGGCGCATCTTCGCCCGGGCCATCCGCGTTTATTGTTCACTGACGATCAACTCACAGCCGCGTTGGCGGCAGCCAGGACCGATCCCTTGCGCGCCGAATTGAACCAGCGCATCATCGCCACGGCGGAATCCATCCTTACCGCGCCGCCTGTCCGGCAAAACACGGATGACAAGACCGTGCATGAGCAGGAGCGCTATGCTGTCTATTATATTGCCACCTGTGCCATGGCTTATCGCCTGACCGGCGATCAACGTTTTTTTGATCGCGCAAAAAGTGATATGCTCACCGTCGCCGCTTTTTCGGATTGGGACCCAAAAGACGACCTGGCGGAGGGAGAAATGAGCTTTGCCGTGGCTCTCGGTTACGACTGGCTGTATGCAAAATTGAAGCCGGAAGACCGCGCGATCATCGAGCAGGCGCTTTTGGGCAAGTCCCTTGCGTTCGCCGTTGATTCCTACCAGCGGGGCGCCTGGTGGACGACCAATGATGGCAATCATAACCAGGTTTGCAACGCCGGCGTCGTGAGCGCGGCCCTCGTCCTTGCCGACAAACAACCGGCGCTGGCCCGCCGAATCATTGCCGAAGCGGCTGTTTCAGTGCGTCATTCGCTCGCCAGCTATGCGCCCGACGGTTCCTATCCGGAAGGCCCCGGTTATTGGACATATGGCACCACCTACTCGACCGTCATGTTCGCCGAATTGGAAAGCGCATTAGGCACCGATTTGGGTTTGGAAGCGATGCCGGGATTTTCCACGACGCTCAATTATTACGAGGCGGTAACAGGTCCTTTCGAGCGTGTCTTTAATTACTCGGACGCCACGGATGACCCGCAAAATTCCCCGGCGCGCGCGTGGCTGGCAAAAAAATTCGATTCACCGTTTGCGCTGCAATACACGCGCGAATTGCTGTCGGATTTTCTCCAACAACATTCAGTCGTGCCCTTTGATCGCGGCATTCAGAGCACGGTTGCGAACCGTTTCTTTGCCTTGCACGAAGTATGGTTTCCCGATGAGCCTACCGGGAATGTTTCCGGCCTTCCGCTCGATTCTCATTTCCGGGGCATCGCGGATGTCGCCACTTTCCGCAGCGCGTGGAACGACACCAATGCGATTTTTGCCGGTTTAAGAGCCGGCAGCAGTTCTGCCGGTCATGGCCATCTTGATCTGGGTTCGTTTATCATGGACGCCGACGGCCAGCGCTGGGCGATGGACCTCGGCCCGGACACCAAAAAAGGCATCTACGTCTTGCCCGGTTATTTTAATGTTAATAAAAAAGAACAACGATGGACCTATTTCCGCGTCAACAATCACAGCCACAACACCGTCACCCCCGGCGATGTTTTGCAGGACCGGCACATCGTTGCGCCCATCACAAAATTTGAAAGCACGCCCGAACGCGCCTTTGCGATTGTGGACCTGACACCGGCCTATTCGGAGGAAGCCGCCAGCTTGCACCGGGGAATCGCGCTGTTGGATCGTTCGCGTGTTTTGGTCCAGGACGAATATCAGCCCGCCCCAACCAACTTGCCGCTCCATTGGGTGATGGTCACGCAGGCAAAAATTGATTTGAGCGATGATGGGCATTCGGCAACGCTGACCAGCAATGGAAAAACATTGCGTGTGGATTTACTCGAACCTGCTTTGGTCAAATTTCAGATCGGCTCAACCAAACCGCCAACAAGCGCAGAAAACCAAAACATTGGCACGACGATGCTAAAAATCGATTTGGATCCAAATACCGCTGGAAACACGACACGCCTCGCCGTCCTCTTGACCCCGGTGGGAGATAAATGGCCAACTCTGAGCATGCCCGTGCTTGAACCACTGGCCGAATGGCGATAAAAATTTAATTTAATGACCGACCGCGAACTCCAGCTTAAATCCATCCGCCTGCGCAAACGATTGCTCGAAGCGATCGTTGACGCCGGCGCCGGCCATACCGGCGGCGGCCTTTCGTGCCTCGACATTCTCAACGTTCTCTACAACCGCATTCTCAACGTCTCGCCTGAAAATTTTTCCAGCTCAACTCGCGACCGCTACGTCCAGAGCAAAGGCCATTCGGTCGAGGCGCTCTATACAGTGCTGGCCGACCGGGGATTCTTTCCCGAATCCGAGTTAAAAACGATCTGCCATTATCGCTCGCATTTCATCGGCCATCCCACCCGGCACGTTCCCGGCATCGAGATGAATACCGGCGCGCTTGGCCACGGCCTGCCCATCTGCATCGGCATGGCGCTGGCCGGTAAAATGGATTCCTCGGCGTATCGCGTTGTCACCCTGCTCGGCGACGGTGAACTGGCCGAAGGTTCCAACTGGGAGGCCGCGCTGGCCGCCGCACATTACAAGCTCGATAATCTCACCGCGATCATCGACCATAACACGCTCCAGATCACCGGCCATACGCGCGAGGTCATGAGCAACGAACCGCTCGATGAAAAATGGCGCGCCTTCGGCTGGACCGTTCACTCCGTTAACGGCCACGATTATGCCGAACTCACCCGAGTCCTGACCGCCGCTCCCGAACCGGGCAAACCAACCTGCATCATCGCCAATACTGTGAAAGGCCGTGGCATCAGCTTCATGGAAAACGTCGCCAAATGGCACCATGGTGTGCCCTCGGAAGACGAATTGAAAAAGGCACAGGCCGAATTGGATGCGGCGGAAGCAAAATGGAAGGAGGCCAAATGAGCGCGTCCGCCCCATCCATGTTCACGCCCGCCGCCAAAGCGACGGCGGAAAAAATTGGCCTCAAAATGGGCCGCGCCAACCTGGATGAATTTGCCGCAACACTCGAAGAGCTTGCGAAAGCTGATCCCCATATCATCGCCGTCACCAGTGATTCGCGCGGTTCCGGCAAGCTCGCCCCGTTCGCCAAATCGTTACCCAAACAACTCGTCGAAGTCGGCATCGCCGAACAAAATCTTGTCGGCATCACCGCCGGTCTCGCGGCTTGCGGCAAAAAATCCTTCGGAGTTTCGCCCGCCTGTTTCCTCACCGCCCGCTCGCTCGAACAGATTAAGAACGACATCTGCTATTCCGATGTCCCCGCAGTGATCGTCGGCATCAGCGCGGGCGTCAGCTATGGCGCCCTCGGCACGACCCATCATTCGCTGCACGATTTCGCCGTGCTGCGCGCCATCCATAACATCTCCATCGTCACGCCCGCTGATAACTTTGAAACACGCGAAGCCATCCGCGCCACTGCCAAATCGTCCAAACCGGCCTATCTCCGCTTCGGCAAAGCCGCCATGTTCAATTTGCACAAATCGGGCACAGGTTTTGAGATCGGTAAAGCGATTGAGTTGCGCGGCGGCAAAGACGTCGCCTTCATCGCCACCGGCGAGACCGTCATTCATGCCTTGCTCGCCGCCGGCCAGCTCGCCACGCAAGGCCTTGACTGTCGCGTCATTTCGATGCACACGGTCAAGCCGCTTGATGAAGAAGCTGTCTTGAAAGCCGGCCGCGAATGCCGCGCCATCGTCACCGTCGAAGAACATAGCATCCACGGCGGCCTTGGCGAAGCATGCGCTGCCGTCCTCATGCAATCCGGCAGCCGTCTGCCCTTCAAGATCGTCGCTCTTCCCGATGAGGACACCGTTCCCGGCGCCCAGGCCGACATTTTCCGGCACTACGGCATCTCGATGGAAGGCTTGAGCGAAACAGCGTTAAAACTTTTGAAATGAGTTTCATCCTCGCCATCGACCAAAGCACTTCCGCCACCAAGGCGGTACTGTTCGACATGCGTGGAAATATTTTGGACAAAGCCTCCCGCTCTCATCGCCAGCATTACCCCAAACCCGGCTGGGTCGAGCACGACGCCGAAGAGATCTGGCAGAACGTCCTCGCCGTCATCCGCGAAATCAAACAGCGAAACCCCAAAAAAATCTCACGCCTCGCCGGCTTGAGCATCGCCAACCAGCGCGAAACCGTCCTGATCTTTGATCGCAAAACCGGCAAGCCTTTGCATCGCGCCATCGTCTGGCAGGATCGCCGCGGCGACCCCCTCTGCGCCCGGTTGCGGTCGCTAGGCAGGGAAAATCTCGTCCGCGCAAAAACCGGCCTCAAGATCGATACCTATTTTTCCGCATCGAAAATCCGCTGGCTCGTCGAGAACAAACCCGCCGTGGCCGCCGCGCTGAAAAATGGCCGCGCCGTCATCGGCACCATCGATACCTTTCTCATTCATCGCCTCACTGGCGGGGACGTTTTCGCCACGGACTTTACCAACGCCAGCCGCACGCTCCTTTTTGATATCAACAAACTTCGCTGGGACTCATCGCTCTGCAAACTTTTCAAAGCACCCGCGCACACGCTGCCCGAGGTCCGCGAGAGCGCCGCACAATTCGGTGAGACCGATGCCAA
>DASXYX010000038.1:0-5512 GCA_036502245.1 Verrucomicrobiia bacterium | reverse complement strand
CCCGGCGGGTGGTCTTCTTTTTGCTGGCAAACTCGGCTTGAGAAAAACTCGGCTGGTGCGTCATGCCTAAGTTTAGGCAACACTCTCTCCGCCGTCTCTAATAAACCAATCACCCGGTGATTAAATCAGCATCTCCTTAGAAGTCGGCGATACAGCAGGTTGGGAAACCTGCGCTACCTCTTTTGCAGAGGTCTCCGGTAGGGGTGACAGCTATTAGCCCCGGATGAGCGAGTCTGCGCCTGTCCACCGTAGCTCTGAGCGAAGGTGGAAGCGCTATCCGGGGTATCCTATCCCAAAACGACAGCCGCCATATGCGACTTGCCGCGCCGTAGCGAAGCGAAGGCGGGAGCCGCGCGATAGCGCGCATTTCATCTGCGGCCATAGTTTTTATTGATAGGCTCTAAGGGCGTTTTCAGCGGCTTCCCTTCTTTTTCCCGCGAACGGTACAGTTTTTTAAACCGCTCTCACGGGGCTTGCATCGATACTTTGGGATGCTCACTGGCGAGTTTCCAGCGCCGTAGGCGCGGCATATTTGTAGTAAAAAAACAATAAAATCATAGCCCCGTAGGGGCGACATCTTCTCTGCATAAAAAATGAGATGCGCCAAACAAATTGCCCGTTACAGAAAGTTTTCTTGCCTTTTGGGCAAGCTTGTGAAAAATTTCACGAACTTATGGCTCATGCTAAATTACATATTCCCGGTCCCGTGGAAATCAGCGAAAAAACTTTCAAAGCGTTCTGCACGCCGATGATCGGCCATCGCGGCCAGGGCTTCAAAGATCTTTACGCAAAAATCCAGCCGCAGCTCCAGCAGTTGCTCGGCACGCAGCAACTGGTGTATCTCAGCACCTCCTCCGCGTGGGGCGTCATGGAAGGTTCCATCCGTAACCTCGTCTCCAAAAAAGTTTTGAACTGCATGTGCGGCGCGTTCTCGGACAAATGGCTGGACGTCTCCAAACGTTGCGGCAAAAACGCCGAAGCGCTCCAGGTGGATTGGGGTTCCCCCATCCGCGCCGAACAGGTTGATGCCAAACTCGCCACTGGCCAGTTCGATGCGATCACCCTGATCCATAACGAAACTTCCACCGGCGTCATGAGCCCGCTCGCTGAGATCGCCGCGCTCAAGAAAAAATATCCCGACGTCATGTTCATCGTGGACGCCGTCAGCTCCATGACCGCTGTGCCGCTGAAATTTGACGAACTGGGCATTGATGTCCTGCTGGCCGGAACGCAGAAAGCCTTCGCGCTCCCGCCGGGCTTCGCCGTGTTCACCGTCTCCAAGGCGGCGCTGGCTAAAGCTGCCACCATCAAAGACCGTGGCTATTACTTCGATTTCGTCGAGTTCCAGAAAAACGCCGAGCAAAGCATGACCCCCAGCACCCCGAGCATCTCGCACACCTACGCGCTCAGCTCCAAGCTGGATGAATTTTTTGCCGAAGGCCTGGAAAATCGCTATGCGCGCCACAAGAAGACGAACCAGATGACACGCGATTGGGCGACGAAACACGGCTTCACCTTTTTTGCGGAAAAAGGATACGAGTCGATCACGCTGACCTGCATCAACAACGGCGCCAAACCGGGCGGACGCACCGTGGACGTGGCCAAACTGCAAAAGCTGGCCAAAGAAGCCGGATTCCTCATTGATGGCGGCTACGGAAAGATCAAAGGCGCCACGTTCCGCATCTCCAACATGGGCGATGAAACGGAAGCGACGATGGGCCAGCTTTTTGCCGCCTTGGACAAAGCGATCGCCCAGCTTTGATCATCCAGGCGCCGATGGCGCCTGATTAAGAGTCTTACCACTCATCCTTAATCCTTCTCTCTTTTAAGGAGAGAAGGAACGCGATTTGAATGGTCGCTATGAATATGCCTAACCCGTAGTAAAACTGCGGCGGCTTTTAAACGCGACTAAACAGCTTGCCAATAATCGGTGCGATTGCAATGCTTTGACATGATAAGATGGTCCGTAGCCATTCGACCATCGTTAATCAAGAATCACAAAGGAAAGGAAACCTATGTTCTGTCGAAATTGCGGCGGTGAATTGAATGATAAGGCTATCGCTTGCATTAAATGCGGAGCCGACCCAAAAAAGGGCGTCGCATTTTGTTCCAATTGCGGCAAATCCACGGATCCCAATGCGATTGTTTGTGTGAATTGTGGCGTCGGTTTCAAACCCATAAGTAGAGAATGCAACAAAATTGCCGCAGGTCTATTGGCAATTTTTCTTGGAGGATTTGGAATTCATAAATTCATTATGGGTTACACCACTGAGGGGGTAATAATGCTGGTTGTCAGCATAGTGGCCGGCACTCTCACCTGTGGAGCAGGTTATTGCGTTATGGCTGTTATCGGCCTTATCGAAGGTATTATTTACCTCACAAAAAGCGACGAAGATTTCGTGAATACTTACGTCATAAATAAGAAGGGATGGTTTTGATATTCACCGCCAAAACAAGGATGAGGGTTGAGACAATGGCTAGGCTTGGTTCCCGCCATTTCTTTTGAATATTAGGCGGAATCAATTGGATTATCACTCCATAAATCCAGCCACATCCTCTCGCTGTTCCTTCTCCTGGAGGAGAAGGTCAGGATGAGGTCGGGCTTTAAAAACACTCTCATTGCCAAATCCAATCTACTTCTAGTCCTTCTGCCGCTTTCAGTTTTCATGGATGTTGGATGTGCTCTGAAGAAAACATGATTATCTCAGTGCCGCCCACTTGAAACGGAGACAGGCGTTTGGGAGCGCACGCGCCCCTCGCGTGCATTGCGAGGCCGACGTTCGGTTTCGGCGCCCTCGCCGAATACCACCCATCCATACATTGAAGGTTTCTACAAAACATGTTGAAGGCCTGTCCCGCCGAAACGATTGGATGTCCCCATGGGTTCATGAAGGGTGAGACTGTTCAACCACCGTTCTTTGACAACTCGTTCTTGAACAAAACGGCCCGGCCCGCGTCCAATCCGAATAAAACTCGCCAAAAGCGATGTTCGCTGGCACGTTACAACGATTTATGCGATGCAAAATGATTTTGGCGGTGTTGGTTGCAGGGTTGGTGATTTCCGCGGACGCCCAGACGGACACGAACATCTTTTCGTTCACCGGACATGAGACCTATCCGATTGATGAAGGCATCAGCCTGCTTCATTCGGCGGACCTGACGGGCAACGGCCTGAACGATTTGATCGTGGCCAACAACCAGCGTTCCAAGATCGACTTGCTCATCAACGAAACCGGCAATTCGAATCCACCCCCGGCGACGACCACTACCCTGGAGTTGAACGAACTTCCGTTCGGCTCGCGGTTTCATATCGATTCGATCCCCACCGATGAGCGGCTGGCTTCATTGGCCATTGGAAATTTCAATACCAACAACCGGCCCGACCTCGTCTTTTATGGCGACGGCAAAGACCTGGAGATCATCCATAATCTGGGCACCAACGGTTGGAGCGACCCCGAGCGCTGGCACATTGACGACGGCAGTATGGACCCCAATGCGCTACAAGTGGGCGACATCAATGGCGACGGCCTTCCCGACATCCTCTTGCTGGGCGACAACGGTTACATTTATGTGTGGGCGCAAAAACCCGACCATACTTTTGCCGAGCCGCGTAAGATTCCCTACTCCGGCACGCCCAAAGCGATCCAGGTGACGGATATCAACGGTGACGGCATCAATGATCTGCTGCTGGTGGATTGGGACAGCCCGACGCCTTTCCGGTTCCGGCTGCAAAACAACTCCGGCCAGCTCGGCCCGGAGGTCTTTTTCAAAACGCAACCGATCCACGCGTACATCGCGGACAACCTGGAAGGCAACTCCAACCTGTACGTGGCGACCATCGAACAAAATTCGGATCGCGCCGAAGTATCGCGATTCATCCAGGAACCGGCCAAACCTTTATCAGGCGAATTTGCCAGGGGACAATTCCAGGTGCTGCCGCTGGATAAGACGACCGCGGCGCATCGCGGCCAGCTTTGGGCGGATGTGAACGGCGATGGCCGCACGGACCTGCTCGTGGCCGACCCGGAAAGCGGGCAGATTTCCGTTTATTTGCAACGCGCCGACGGCTCGCTGGCGCCGCCCCAGACCTTTCCGACGCTGGCCGGCGTGAGTGAACTCGTCGCGGCGGACTGGAACGGCGATGGCCATCCGGAAATCTTCATGTTGAGCGCCAGCGAAAACGCGGTCGGTGTGACGGAATTTGACAAAGAAGGACGCCTGCCCTTCCCGACGTTGATCCCGCTGGATGGCAAGCCGCTGGTCATGACCGTGGGCAAATTGAAGCCGGACGCCAAACCGACATTGTGCGTCATCGCGGATAAAGACGGCTCGCGCTTTTTGGTGACGGAGACCGCCGGCGGTAAAGTGCGTTCGCAGAAATTAAGCGACAGCTTCAAGGGCGATCCCACGACGTTGGCGATCCAGGATTTGACTGGAGATGGATTGGCAGACCTGGTGGTGCTGATCCCCTACGAAAAAATCAAAGTGCTGTTGCAAAAACCCAATGGGACTTTTGACGAGGAAGATGTGGACCCGCCGGGCGGCGCGATCGCCCAGCCCTGGATGGCTTCAGCGGATGTGAATGGCGATGGCAAACCGGAACTGTTCCTGCCGCAACAGAATTTCATCCGCGCCGTGGTGCTACAGCAGGAAAAGACGCCCGATGGCACCAACCAATGGGTCTTCCACGTCCAGGACCAGATCAACGGCGCGCAGAGCGATTCCAGCATCGTGGCCGCCACTGCGGTTCCCCACGCCCGGGGCAAAGCTCCCGCCATCTTCCTGTTGGATGCCCAATACAACCAGTTGACGATGTGTGAGCGCGATACCAACGGCGTTTGGCGCGTCGTCGATAATATTGATCTGCCCGTTTCCAGTTTCAACAGCTTGAAATCCGTGATGCTGGGCGGGGACAACATGCAAAGCGTCGCTTTCCTGGGCCAAAACACGGTGGCATGGCTGCCGCTGGGTGGCAACGTCTGGAAATTTCAAACTCTCGACGGCTACGACACTCCCATCAAAAACGGTTATTTGAACGACCTCGTGGCGGGCGATTTAAGCGGCGATGGACGCAAGGACCTGGTGTTCATGGAAACGGGGAAAAACAATCTCGATATCGTCCAGTTCGACAAAAATCACAAGCTGGTGCCCGGCGAACGCTGGCAGGTCTTTGAAGCCCACACCTTCCGCGGCGATTCCAACGCGCTGCCCGAACCGCGGGAAGTGCTTGTGACCAACGTGACGGGCGGCAAACACAACGACCTCGTCATCATCGTTCACGACCGCATCGTCGTGTATCCCCAGGATTAATTATAATCCAGCGGATCAGGGCGCATCTCAGTTTTTGAGCGCTTCTGATTGCCAAGGCTTATGTTCCGCAGGAACATCTGATAATAGCCCGCAGTTTCAACTGCGGGTACAGTGATGGAATGAGAAAAGTCCCGGAGGGACGGCTGAAAATCCAGTCGTCCCTCCGGGACTTGAAACGTGTGTCTCCCGTTCCCCGGCGTTG
>DASXYX010000037.1:0-44040 GCA_036502245.1 Verrucomicrobiia bacterium | reverse complement strand
GTGTCTCACCCCTCCTCCTAACCTCCTCCCCGTTGAGGGGAGGAGGAACAGGATGCGGACAGGCATTAATAGTTGAACGCATTACCAGCTTCATCAAGTTCAGGGGTTCAATACGTGAAGGCTTCGGGGAAATCTCTCCCTGCCTGAATTGGATTTGAAATAGAGGACGTTGTTGAAGCCCGCCCTCATCCTGGCCTTCTCCCCCGGGAGAAGGAACAGAGTGCGGGTGGGCTTTTACCCTTGAAAACTTTACCAACTTCATTGGCTCGATATAGGTTGGAAGCCAGTTCATTTTCTACTGCGCCAATTCAAAAAATTGGGTGCTGTTCGTCACGGGCACCGTGAACTGCCATTGATTCCCGGAGACCTGCGGCGCACCGGTCGCCGTTGTCCAGGGACCAGTGGCGTTGGTACTGGTCATAACAGTATAGCCTGCGGAAGCCACCGGCCATGACAAAACAATTTGGCTCCCGGACATGGCAACATTCACGACGGGGTTGGTGGCCGTGAGCAACTGGTTCGGGCCGAGCGCATCGGTAGCGGCGACATCAGACGCGCTCAAGGCGCCGTTATAAATCCGCAATTCCTGGAGCGACCACGTGAGATACGCGTCCAACGTATAGAGCGAACGTCCGATATAGGCGAATTGGTTCCCCACATCACTCAACGGATCGGTGATACCGGTGAAAACGGACGCCAAAACGCCATTGGTATAGATACTGATGGCGCCATTCGGGCAATCGAACACGCAGGTCAAATGCAGATTGGCCGCCGTGCCCAATGAGGAAGGCAGATCGCCGCCCTGTTCTCCGTCAAATCCCGGATCAACGGCACTGATGGTCGCGCGCGCCAGGTTCGGATTAAAAAATATGTAGTCGTAGCCCAGGCCGCCGCCATCTGTATTTCCAAAGGAGAACAGATAGACAAAGGGAGGAGAGGTGTCTGCCCCGGAAATGCTATTGATCCACATCTCGATGGTGGCGGCCTGATAGCCGGACAGGATGCCGCCGGGCAAATTGAGATATTGCTGCGAAGCGGACGAGAAGGACAATTGGCCGCCGCCGAAGGCGCCGCCATTGGGCAGAGTCCCGTTCCATGAAGGGCCGGCGATGGAATCGGTGACGGTGGCGCCAGAAGTCTCATTCATGCTGTAACGATGCGTGAGGATGACCGGCGCATTGGTCACGGTCACGGACAACGTCGCGGAAAGACCGAGCGCCGGATAACCCGCGGTGATGCCGGTCATACCCGGGCCTACGCCGGTGACGTTGCCATAGACATCCACGGTGGCGACGTTGGTGTTCCCGGAGGACCAGATGATGGCATGATTCGTATTGGCGGTAAGATTAAACCAGGCGCCTGACTTCTCACCCAGCACGGTGGAAGCGACCGATTGTCCCGTACCGATCGGTGTAGCGAACTGCAATTGCAGGTTGGTGTAGGTATTGATGCCGATGGCGCCGAGGCGGAGAACGGACAAGGAATTGGCCGGGAGTGTGAGCGTAAAATTCGTTGCCGGAATCGACACGGAATTCGTCACGGGGAAAACATAGGTTGGCGACGCGAGTGAATTTTCGTCGCTCGCATTTGCGGAGGTCAATTGGATGAGCGTGGCACGCGGGCCAAGTGAAACCGCGCCGGACACATTAAAGGTCGTCTGCATCGGCGTGTTATTGGGGTTAACGGCCTTTACGATGATCTGATCGTTGGATTTTGAATAGGTTGTGGAGGCGTAGAAGCCGCTGGGAACTGAGAGGGTCTGCACCAGGCTGCCGTTCAAATAACAGGAGACGGTCGAATTGTTTTGCACAATGGTGATATTGTACCAGGTGTTCATGGCGATGGCTGTTTGGGGAACCTGGGCGAGCGTGGCTTTGTTGCCACTAACCGTCTGCTCGATGCCATCGAGAGTATTATTCCAGCCGCCGACATTCCACCATGTCCAATTATTATCATCGAGGAAGTCAAAGAGGATCAGGAAACCTTCGTTGCCGCTGACCTTGCGGGCCTGGAGGCTGATGGTGTAGTTGGCCCAGTTGGTGTTGCCATAAGTGGAATAGCAATCGGTGGTGATGGCGGTCTGCTGATAGAGACCGCTATTAGTGCTCCAGGCGCCGTTGAAAACGCGCCAGCCGTTCGTGCCCTGCCCCACAAAATCACTTTGATAGAGCACGACGCCGTTGCTGGTGACGACGATATTCGTGTACTGGACGCTCGTGTTCCACGAACCGACACCGATGGAACCGTGCGCGGAGACAGCGGGAGAATTAGAAGTAATAGTGACCGTCTCCGGCAATACGACATCACCGCGATTTTGGCCGAACAGTTCCTGCACATAATATGAGGGCGTGCCGAACACGCCGCGCGCGCTGTCGTAATAAATAAGGTCCGGCAGCCATTGATAGCTGTTGAGATTGGCAAAGAGCGGCGCGTAAGAAGCCATTTGGACGACATCCGAATTACGCTCCATGCCGGTCATGAATGCCGCCTCACCCAAAGCGGAGGTCAGGTTTCCATACGTGCCAAAGCCGGCGGTGACGGCGTATTCGCCGATAAATACTTTTGGCCCGGCGCGGCTGTAATTGTCGTACATCGTGGCATAGGAATCGAACGTGCCGGCGCTGGCATAATAATGCTGGTCTTCGATCTCGACCGGCGCGCTGCCGGGGATGCCTCCCCAATCGCTCGCGATCAGATGCATGGAGGGATAGTTTGATTTGATGGCGTTATAGAACAGCGCGTAATTGGTACTGTAATAGGCACCGCCGTTCTCATTGCCGATCTCCATATACTGAAGGTTGAACGGAGCGGGATGACCGTTGGCGGCCCGCAACGCGCCCCACGTGGTATTGGTGCCGCCGTTCGCGTATTGGATCGCGTCGAGAGCGTCCTGCACCCACGGGCCTAATTGCGAACCGGGAACAGTGTTGTTCGTGTCGCCATTGTAACCGAGAGCCAGGCCGCAGTTGATCCCATAAAGCGGTTGCATGCCCATGTCTTCGCAGAACTGGAGAAATTCGTGATAACCGAAACCGTCAGTGGACCAATACCCCCAGGCATCATTCATGTGGCCGGGCCGTTGGGAAATATCGCCGATGGTTTTTTTCCAACGGACGGCGTTGGTGATGTTCACCCCCTCGATAAAATTGCCGCCGGGAAAACGCAGGAACGACGGGTGCAACGCGGACAACATATTGGCCAGGTCAGATCGCAATCCGTTGGTGCGGTTGTTATAGGTGTTGGCCGGGAAAAGAGAGACGACATCCAGCCAAACGGTTCCCGGACTCGAAATACTCAGCACCAGTTGAGCGTTTGTGTCCGCAGTGCTGGAGACCAGCGAGGCGGAAAAATGCTGCCAATTGCCGGTGAGTCCGCTGAACGATGTTTGCGCATAAACGGTGTTGCCGCTGGAGTTTTCCAGTTTGGCGGTGATGGCGCCGCTAAAATTGTTCGAGGCCAGCGTATAAAAATTCAGGTTATAGATTGCGCGCGATTGAAATGTCATTCCCCAAAAACCGGCGTTCGCCGCGCCGACGCTGCCGGTCCCGCCCGACATGGTAAGCTCCAGGGAATTGACGATATTGGTGTTCAACGGCCGGGTGGGATCCACATTCATCGTGCCGGTGGCGGTGCCTGTCGTTTGAAGCGTCCAATAGTTTGCGCTGGTCGAACTATAAAATGCGCGGTTGCGGACCATTTCGGCATAGATGCCGCCCTCACCGGCGAAGTTGATCTCTTCAAAAAAAATGCCAAAAAGATTTGAGCTGACGACGGCGCCCGGCTGGTCTGCCTGGATCGAAATGGTGGCCGTGGACTGGCCGTGCGCGGCAAAAAACCCGGTCATAACGAACATCAACAGGACTGCTGGAAGTATTTTGTTCACGGTTGTTGCAGCCTGAAGAAGCCGACATTGTTCGTAGCGGGCAAAGCCAGGAAATCCATGCCGTTGGTGGTGGCAGGCGTGTTCGTGACGGGAGACCAATTCGCGCCAGGCCCAAGGGTGAGGGAGGAGTAAAGCGCCAGGCCATTGGTCCATGCCGGCCAGCTCAAGGTCAGAGCAGATGGGCTGTTGGAAAAATTGATGCTCGAAGCGGTGATCTGGTCCATCGGCAGCGTCTCCGAGGAGATTTCCACACCGTCCATCTGGCCCTTGAAATAAGGATCGGCGGAGAACTGGCTGCGGCCGAGGTAATTCGCCGCGCCCATGACATCGGATGGCAGGAGATTGACGCTGGAATTGACCGCCACCGCCTGACCGTTGATGTACATGATGGCCTGCCGTCCATCGAGCGCCACGGCGACATGAGTCCAAACATTCGTGGGCAACGGGCCGGGAGAATCGAGGTCGCGCGTCTCGCCTGCCCCATTCGGAGTGATCTCAAAACGCAATTTGCCGCTATTGGCCTTGGCGGTGAGCATGGCGTAGCTGGCGCTGCTTTGGCCGAAATCAAAGATGCGCTGCCAGGCGTTTCCACCACCCCATTTGACCCAGGCGGAGAACGTTTTCATGGCGCCGATCCCCGCCGGGAGATTGACGTATTGGGAGGAACCGCTCAGGGACAGCACCGATCCACGAACTGGATCAGTGACCGTGGTCGCGCCGATGAGTGAGCCGTTGAAATAACCATTGGCATCGGCAGCGCCGTTGGTGAACGGGTAATAAGAGGTCCAATCCGTATTGGTCGGGTTCGGGAAAATGGTGACGCAGTTCGAGGCCGTGCGGCCTGCGGAATCGGTCGCCGAAAGAATGATTTGATAAAACCCATTGGTGGCCTCTTCTCCGTCGTTCGGCACGGTAAAGCTGCCACTGCTGATATCCGAAACCGGCCCCAGAACGATGTTCGTGCTACTAGTGTCACAAAATTCGACCGTCCAGGTCAGGTCGGTGGACGACAAGGGTGAATCGGCAAAATCCATCCCACTGCCGGCAAACGAAATAGTCTGGCCGGGTTGATAATCTGAATTTGCGACAGGTGCGGAGATTTGCGGTTGTGGCGCGACAATGTCACTTGCCGAAAGTGCGCGGCCAAAAATGCGGAGGGAACTGATCTCACCATTGAAATATGGGTCGGTGGAGAACTGGCTGCGCCCGAACCAGACATTGGTCGGCACGATTTGCGATGTGGCGAGAGTCATCGAAGAATTGGTGGCCACAGGCGCGCCATTGATATAAAGGATGCCGCGCGTGCCGTCCGTGGTCACCGCAACGTGTGTCCAGATGTTGGTCGGCAGCGCGGAAGTCGCATCGAGATGTTGTTCGCCGCCGATGCCCGAGGCGGTGATCGTAAAACGTGGATAACCGGTCGAAGCCAGCGGCGTGAAGAACGCATAGCTGTTCGTGCTGTTGCCGAAATCAAAGACGCGTTGCCAGGCACTGCCGCCGTTCCATTCGAAAACGGCGGTGAAGGTTTGCGCATTGGCCAGGCCCGGAGGAAGGCTGACGTATTGATTGTTGCCATTCAGGGCCACGCAATCGCCCAGAAGCGGATCATCAACGATGGCGGCTCCGTTTTCGAGCAGACCATAATATTGGCCATCATCATCGCGGGCATCGACGTGAAAATGATAGGCGGCGGTCCAGTCGTTGGTGAACACGGGCCAGCCGTTGCCCGTCCAGGTGAACGGTTCCAGGTCAAAAGTGGGCGCGCCATTGGCATCGGCATCCAGATAGTGATAGCCAAAATAATAAGTTCCGTTCTGGAAGATGATGCCGACCTGGCCGGGAGCGATATATTTGCCAGTGGCTTGCAGGAAGAGATTGCCGCCGCTGGACGTCATGCTCACGCCGTTGCTGTCCAGAAACGGCCCGGTGATGCTCGTGCTGCGGCCAACGCGGATATTGTAAGTACTTTGGAGGCCATCGCAGCAGGTGCCCCAGTTGACGAACAAATAATAATAGCCGCCGTGCGAGTAAAGATACGATGCCTCGATGGGGTCGCCGCTGGCGGCGTTGTCGTTAGCGATGGAATATATGGTCGTGTTGCTGGTGCTGCGCAATCCCGTGGAGGAGTTGAGTTGAATCAATTTGATCCCGGTCCAAAAAGAACCAAACGACATCCAAAGGTTGCCTGAGTTGTCGAAGGTGACGCTGGGGTCGATGCAATTATAGGTGGAACTGCCGGTGGATTGGATGACCGCTCCCTGGTCGGTCCACAGATAATTTGGATCGCTGGGATTGAGCGTGGGGTTGGTGGCCAATCCGATGCCGGAAACATTGCTGCCAAAGGTCGAGACGGCGTAGTAGAGATGGTACAGGCCGTTGAAAAAGACGATGTCCGGCGCCCAGAAATCTCCGGTAAAACCCGGCACGGCGTTGGTGGTCCAGGAAGGCGGTTTGGAAAAAACGTTTGGACCGGTGATCCAATGAAGGTTGTCCGTGGAATATTTTGAAGCGACGCCTTGCCCGGTGCCATAGACGTAATAAAGTCCTTCGCACGGCATGACCGCCGAGGGATCGTGGATGCCGAGGCTGCCGCGAAGGATGGTCTGGGCGTTGAGGCCGCAGCCCATGACTGTCAAAACGAAAAAAATACTTATTAACAACCGCATGTGATAACTCTCCACTTCATCGGCACGCAATTCAACCGATCGGCACTTCCCGGGCATCAGCCCCGACGGGAGCCGCCGCGGGCTGATCACCCATAAGTTCGTGGTAATATTTGTCGGTGATACGGTATTTGAACATCAAAAATCCTGTGACCAGATGAAAGACTCCAGGAATGGCTGACAGCGAAAGGGCGATACCGGTGAGCGTGAATGCACTTTGCACCTGATCGGGCACGTAGTGATAGAACGTAAGCAACACACCAACGGCCGCGCCACCCAGGCTCATGCCCATTTTTTGGCAGAACGAAATGCCGCCAAAAGAAATGCCCGCCACGCGTTTGCCGCTTTTGACCTGGCCGTAATCAACCGCCTCGGCGATGGCCGACCAAAAGACGGGCGCCTGGAGATCAACGATAAAGCACACCAAAAAATAAAGGATGAACGCCGGCACGACGTCGCCGGGTTTCACGGCCAGAAAAAGAATGAGACTGAGCACCGCCGTGATGATCTGGCTCCAGCGGAAGAGTTGCACTTTGCAGAAACGCTTGGTGATCCAGGTGGAGGCAACCATGGCCAGGATCGAGGCGACCACGCCCGCGGTGAGGAAATTGGAGAGCAGCACCGCGTCTCCCGCGGTGCTGCTTCCCCAGCCCCCCAACAAAGACCGAGTCGAAAGAAATTGCGATAGCGCTCCCTGGTTGGCCGGAAGGTTGTTGTAGAGGAAATATTTTGCGTAGTACGCACCCAACGAACCGCGGATGACGTAACCAATGGTGGCGATCACGCAGACCAAAGCCAAAACGACCCATTGGTCGTTTTTGAAGAGCAATCGCAGTTGCATCGACAAAGGTTTTTCATCCACCTGGTGCTTCACGCGTTCGGTGGTGGTGAAGAAACAAAACAGGAAAAGCAAAGTTGCCAACCCTGCCATCAGGGCCATCGAGATCTGGTAACCGCGCGCAAGATGATTGACGCCCCAACGCGCTGCCATCAGCGGCACGATGATGGTCACCAGAAACGCCGCGACCTTGGCGAAGAAAAGCCGGTAACCGTTCGCGGATAACCGCTGCTGCGGGTCATCAGTCAGGACGCCAATGAGCGAGATGTAAGGAATGGTCACGGAAGTGAAGACCAGCATCATGATAATATAGGTCACATAGGCCCACATCAATTTGGCGTTGTACGCCAGGTCGGGAGTCGTATAGACGAGCATCACCGAAAGACCAAAGGGAACCGAGAACATGAGAAGATAAGGACGGTACCGGCCCATGCGGGTGATGTATTTGTCAGTGATCATTCCCATGGCCACGTCGGCAAAAGCATCAATGAGACGCGGCAGAAGCATCAGCAAGGCGATGTCCGAAGCTTTTAGCCCAAAGATGTCCGTGTAAAAGAACGTCAGGATGAGGGCCATCGAAGACCACACGACGTTGACAGCCATGTCTCCGGCGCCGAAGCCGATTTTTTCAAGGACAGTTAGCCTGGGGGTTTTCATGCTCTATTTGACCACAAGACTTTTGTAATTGCCGAGAAAATTTTGATCGATGACCGGCCAGCCGTTCGTGTCCCAGTTGAGTTTGGCGATCCGCAATTTTTGCAAGCCCGCATCGGCCATCTCGTAGGCGTGAAAGACGACATAATCGCTTCCATCGAGAGTGTACACGCTGCACCCGCCCTGCCCCGCCCAATTATGGTCGCCGGCGAGCAAAACGCTGCCGCCGCCCGACGCCATGTCCACGCCTTCTTTGTCGAGATAAGGTCCCTGGATGTCAGTTGAGCGCCCGACCGCAATCTTATAAGTACTGTTCTCGCCGCGACAACACAGTCCCCATGAGACAAACAAATAATAGTGATCGTCTTTCCTGAAAATGAACGGCCCTTCGATCTGGGCGGGGCCGGGCGACCGGTCATCCTCCAGCACAGAGCGGTCCTGTTTGGCGAGTGAAAACCATCTTTCGGGTTTGGCGACGTTTTTGAAATCCGGGGCCAGTTTCACAAGCTTGATGCCGCCCCAGAACGACCCGAAATCCATCCAGGGAGTGCCCTCGCCATCCACGATGATATTTGGATCGATGGCATTCCAGAGATCGCGATTCGGAATGGAGCGCAGCACGACGCCTTCGTCCTGCCATTGATAGCCGGGAGCAGCGGGGTCGAGCGTCTGGTTGACCGCTAAACCGATGGCGGAATTGTTCTCACCCGGCGCCGACACCGCATAGTAGAGATAGTATTGGCCGTTGTGATACGAGATGTCCGGCGCCCATTCACGGCCGTCGAATCTTCCCGACACATTCCTCGCCCAGGAGGGTTCGTCCGCAAAAACCCGGCCGCCCATCCTCCAATGGACCATGTCCGGCGACGTGTAAAACATGATTCCCGGTCCTGAACTGAACAGATAGTACGTGTCGCCCTCTTTGGCCATGGCCGGATCGTGGATGCTCAATTGCGTGGAACGGACGTTAAACACATTCGTCGCGGCGATGCTGTCATCCATTGGGATCGACGCCGTGACGATGTTGGTGATGGGCCCGGCGGTTAAAGGAAGCATCCTCAATGTCATCTGCGCGGTATCGGAGCCATTGATGCGCTGGATCGTGAACGTCACCCCTGTTCTATCCACCCGCGCGGTGTCACTGATATATTCGTTTGTAGCGCTCATCAACTCGGCTGTGCCGGGCAAAATATCGGTTACGCTGACATTATCCACCGGCGAAGATGAGCGGTTCACAACGTCCACTTCGTAGGACAGAGTGCCGGTGATGACATCACGAGTGGTGGGGCCGACGATACGGAGGGTCAAAGGGATGTCCGCGTTGAGCCAGCAACCGGCTGTCATCAATCCGGCAAATAACACGAGTCTGATTCGTGAACAACGTGATTTGGCAGATGATGATTTCGGCGCGAACGATTTTTGCGGTGCGATGCTTTCGATTGCTCCAAAATACAAGGTGAAGGATGGAATCCAACCGCCATTTTGCGAAAAAAAAACGCCATTTTTGCGCATGATTTTTAATTGTCTTTGGGAATGCTTGTTCTAGGTTCCACGGAATGAAAAAAGCCAGGCCATCGCGCGCCACCAGGTCCCGGGTCTCTATCACTGTCCAGACCGCTCAACCCGGCGCCAAGATCAATCGAGCGATGTGGGGCATATTTTTTGAGGACATCAATTTCGGGGCGGATGGCGGGCTTTATGCCGAACTGGTGAAGAACCGTTCGTTCGCTTTCGAAAATCCGCTCATGGGCTGGGCCAAAATCAGCCCGAGCCTGGCGCAGGGCACCTTGTCCGTGCTTCAAGAGCGCCCACTCGACATTGCCAATCCGCGCTATGTCCGCCTGCAATCCGAAGGCACGGCGCTCTTCGGTATTTCCAACGAAGGTTTCCGCGGGATTGGCCTGCGCAAGAAGGAGACGTATGATTTGTCCCTCCGCATCCGGGGAATATCAGGCACGCCTGTGGTCCATGCGCAATTGTATGGATCGGACGGCGCATTGCTGGCCTCAACGTCATTGCGTGATCTGTCTTCGAAGTGGGAAAAACGAACAGCATCGCTATGTCCGGCGGAAACGGATCCAAAGACGCGATTGCAGATTGTGCTCGAAGGCAAAGGAACGGTGGATCTGGACATGGTTTCGTTGTTTCCGCGGCACACGTGGAAGAATCGTCCCGGCGGTTTGCGCGCGGACATGGTGAAGATCCTGGCCGACATGAAGCCGGGGTTCTTGCGTTTCCCGGGAGGTTGCATCGTCGAAGGCAGCGTCCTGGAACGGCGTTATCAGTGGAAGAACACCATTGGCCCCGTGGAAAAACGCAAGCCGCTGGTCAATCGCTGGAACTATGAATTCATTCATCGCCCTGCCCCGGATTATTTCCAGTCATTCGGCCTGGGATTTTTTGAATACTTTCAATTGTGCGAGGACATCGGCGCCGAACCGATGCCGATCATCAACTGCGGCATGGCGTGCCAGTTCAACTCGGGCGAGCTTTGCCCCATGGAGGAGTTGGATACATATATCCAGGACGCGCTCGATTTGATCGAATTTGCCAACGGCCACGCCAACAGTGTGTGGGGCGCCAAGCGCGTGGCGATGGGACATGCCAAGCCGTTCAACATGAAATTGCTGGGCATCGGCAACGAACAATGGGGTCCGCAATATATCGAACGGTACTCGCGCTTCGCCAAAGCGCTGAAGGAAAAGCATCCGGAGATCCAGCTCATCTCGGCCGCCGGACCGTTGCCTGCGGACGAGCGTTTCAATTTTATTTGGGCAAAACTTCGCGAGCTGGGCAATGCCGACATTGTGGACGAACATTGTTATGCGAACCCGGCGTGGTTCTTCACCAATACGCATCGCTATGACGATTACGACCGGAAAGGGCCAAAGGTTTTCATGGGCGAGTATGCCGCGCAGAGCGTGGCGATGGTCAGTGTGAAAAACCGCAACACGCTGGAATGCGCGCTCTCCGAAGCCGCCTACCTCACCGGCCTGGAACGCAACGCCGATGTCGTGCGCATGGCGTCGTACGCGCCGTTGTTTGGGCACACGGAAGCGTGGCAATGGACGCCCAATCTTATCTGGGTGGACAACCTGCGCATCTATGGCACACCCAACTACTATGTCCAGCAGTTGTTCAGCCGCAATCGCGGTGACGTGATCCTGCCGACGCATTTGGAAGGCACACGGAAATCTTCTTCCGGGATCGAAAATCTCTATGCCAGCGCCGTGCGCGATGATCGCGCAAAAGAAATCATCCTGAAAGTTATCAATCCCACTGCCAAACCAATATCGGCCGCCATCAATCTGCCTGGAGTTTCACGAATCACAGGCGGCAGTGAAACAGTATTGGCCGGTTTGGATTTGCAGGATGTCAATTCGCTCGATGAACCCACACGAGTCGCGCCCAAAACTCGTGTCTTAAAAGCTTTCCGTTCGGGCTCCACTCATGCTTTCCCGGGTTATTCGATGACTGTGCTACGTCTTAAAACGAGATAGGCTGCCCTTTTTCTTTTTCCTACTGCACACGCGCGCCATTATAGGTCCAATTGATATCGGAAACGCCGGGATCGACCGCTTTGGTCACGGCATTCGAACAGATATAGGAATATTTATAGTATCCCACGTGACCGTCGGAAAAATTCAAGTCGGCCCCGGCACTGTGCCGTGATGAGATCTGCGCCACCCAGCAATGCGAACAGCCCACTTCGTTGGCCGGGTTCGAGCCATAAAACGGCAACTCACTCGCATGCGCCCGCACGTCGGAAAGGAACACGAAGGCCGATGGATGCAGCACTGCGTTGGCGCTGAAATTGGTGCCGTAACCGATGCCCGTCAAACCGGTATTGCCCTTGTAATTCATCCCGTAATTGAAAACGATCCGGTCGGGATTGGATGCAAAGTCCGATGGCAACAACGAGGCGGTCCCGCAATCAAAGATCTTGCGCGCGTTCACAAAATTGGCCGGGGCGCTGGCGATCTGCCAGAGCGGCTGTCCGCCGACATACGACGGGAGCGCGTTGTACCACACGTTGTCCCCCTGCCCTGCGGCATGGAACGCGGTCATCGCAGTCCACGTCGGGTCATCTTCGTTGTAGCCCGCGGGCGCGCCGGGTGTGCCGTTGGCGATCTTGGCAAACGGGAAGATTCCCCGGTTGTCGTCCAGATACATTGTCAGAGCCAGCCCCCATTGGCGCAGATTGCTCATGCAACCGGCGCGATAAGCTTTTTGTTTGGCCGATGCCAGCGCCGGCAACAGCATCGCCGCCAGGATGGCGATGATGGCGATGACAACCAGCAGTTCGATCAAGGTGAATCCCTTTACATTTCTTTTCATGCAAGTGATTCTCGCAGAAATGATTCCGACCCGCTTCCGGCGGATTGCCATTCTTTAGCGGTGGATTGCTATGAAGTGTTTTGGGGCGGTGATTTGACCGCGCCGCATCAGGCCTTGAATAATTTTTGCCCGATGAACTCGCCTGATTTCATCCCTCCGGGGCAGGCAAACAACCCGCCTCCGGTGTGCGTCACAAACTGGTTCATCATGTCGAACTTCGACATTTTCTCAAAAAGCTTGATGAAGCCAGTGCGCGGATCGCGCTGGTAGCAGATAAAAAAGAGGCCGGCATCGAATTCCATCTCGTCCCGCCACGGAGGCCAGCGTTCGGCTGTCTGATTGGCGCCATCGTTGTAGGAGTATGGCCGCCGCAAAATCTGCGCGCCCTGGTTCTTTTCCGCCGATGCCAGCCGGACGTGCGAATTTTCTGGAATGACCAGGTTTCCGTCCTTGTCCGTCGCATCGTAATCGGCCTTTTCAAACTCCTTCGTGCCACCCAATGGCGCGCCGGAATATTTATGCCGCCCGACCGTCTGTTCCTGGAACGCGAGCGTCATGCGGTCCCAATGTTCCAAGGCGATCCGGATCCGCCGGGCCACCATGTAACTGCCGCCGCGCATCCAGTCCGGTCCTTCGTCGCCCACCCAGATGACATTGTCCATCAATGCCGGATCGGCAACATCGGGGTTCTTCGTGCCGTCCTTGAAGCCCATCAGGTTCCGCGGAGTCTGTTTGCCGGGAAAATTGGGACTGAATCCCGTTTGCACCCATCGCATTTGGGCGACGTCATACGCCAGCCGCGCCAGTTGGCGGATGGCATGGAACGCCACCTGCGGATCGTCCGCGCACGCCTGCACAGAAATATCACCACCGGTCCGGGCATCCATCAATTGGTCGCCCGCAAATCTTGGCAAATCCACCAGGGCCGCGGGCCGGCGCGCTGCCAATCCATAACGGTCTTTGCCGTTCTTCACAAACAATCCCGCGCCAAATCCGAACGTCAGTGTCAATCGCGCCGAAGGCAGTCCCAGTGTGTCACCGCTGTCCGGCGCGGGCACGGAGTCATCCGTCCCGAGCGGCGCGGCGCTCTGGCCGCTCGCAAGTCGTGCGGCAGCATCCGTCCACGATTGCAAAAGGTTCACCACCTCATCCCGGTCGGTGGTGGTCAGGTCGAAGGCCGCAAAATAGGTGTTGCCCTGCAACGGTGTCAGAATGCCTCCCTGGTGGTTTCCCCAAAAAGGCTCCATCGCATTTTTCTGCTCCGGATCGGCGGGGGCGGCATTTGTTTCCGCCATGGCGGCGGGCGCGCCGTGCGCGCTGAAACCGGCGGCAGCCGCAGCCATGAAACCGCAGGAAAGGAACCGGCGCCGCGATAATCGTGATTTTTCTTCGTCAGCCTGACTCATCGGATCGCTTCCATGATAGTGTTTACGTCGTCCGCCACATAGTAGAATCCTTTGCCGTCAGGCATCATTGCTATGCCGAAGAGGTCTCCATTGCCGGGCGGCGATTGCGCCTGGTCGGCGTCGATCCATTGCGCGTAAAGCTGTTTGCCGGTGGCAGGATCCACTTCCACCACCTGCCCTTTCAAAGCGTTGATCGCCAGCAGATGCCCGTTGGGCGCCATGGTCAATGCCAATGGCCGGTGCAACAGGCCGTCTTTGGTGATCGTGGCGCCGGTTCCAGCGCTGACCGTGCGCGTGCTGGCATCGGGGATGGCCACGATCTGGTTGCCGAGCGCATCCGACACATACAAGGTATCGTTCGGGCCGAGCGCCAGCCCCGTGGGACCTACCAGGAACGCGTCACGATCAGCCCGCTGGCCGAACCCGTCTGCGATCACCGTTTGACCGGTGATCTCCGGCGGTTTGCCCGGCGGAATGGATAATTCGATCCGCAAGACCGTTGCCTTTTTGATGACCACCGGTTTGCCCGTGGCGGGGTCGCGCACATCAGGGCCGGGCACATCACGGCCCGCCATGCTGACGAACAGGATGGCGCTTGTCCCGTTGTCGATGGTGGCGATGTTGCCCCAAGGATCGTCGATATTCGTGTTGGCCCAGGTCGCCACCAGTTGCCCGTTGGCATCGAGCACCAGCAGGCCGCCCGCGCCCATCGTGCGCGTGGTGCCATCTGTGCTCGGCGTGCTGCCAACAATCACCCACCCGCTCTTGAGCATCGTCATCGCCGTGCCCAATCCCACGCCGCCGGGACATTGCGGCAGGTTTTGCGGCAATTCAGCGAACAGGCTGATGTCTTTGGTCTCCGGGTTATAATCCATAATGGTCGTCCCCGTGCCTTGCAGGTTGGAGATGCGGTTAAAATTGTCCACCAGCACGTCGCCCTCGTGGATCTTTCCGGCGGACGCCGGCGCCACGATCAACGCGTATGGATTCAGGTCGCCGTTGTCGGCCACCGTCGAAGCCAGCGTGATATGCCGGTGAATGGTTTCCAAAAGGCCCTTGGTTTCGTCCGCCCGCAGGTTGGCCGCCAAAACAAGCAGGCCGAGGACGGTGGATAATTTTTTTGAGTTTAGCATGGTCGATTCCTTAAAAAGTGAGGTTCATCCGGATGCCGAAGACGGCTTCGTCTTTGATGCGCTGGCCCGTGGCGGAATTGGGATCAGCCACTCCGCCGCCGGGATTGAAAACATATTGGAAGTCCGGTTGTAACTGGCACCACGGCGTAAGTTGATATTGATACGTCGCCTCCACAAACGTTTCGCCGCCCTGGATCGGGCCGGGTGTGCCGCTATAAAAATTGGAATCACGGTCAAAATCGGCAACCCGGTCACTCACCCTCGTATAACCCATGCCGATGCCCGCCGTGTCATCATCGCGCCCTTTGAATGGCTCATGGAAAGTGAAGCCTGCGTTCAGGCTGAAATCGACCAGGTTGCGATCATCCAACGGTGTGCCCATCGCCCGCGCGAAGACATTGATCGACCGGTCGGAATCCTCATCATTCGGATCGTTCCAGATCATCTGGTCCGCCACGGCATAGATGGCGTAATTGCCCTGGTGCGAGCGCGGGATGCCTGTGCTGCCCGCGGTATTCGCCAGCAGCACACCCGTGTTGTCATATTCTTCGTCGTCAAAATTTTCCGAGTCATACCAAAAACCGAGTTTGTACTTGCCCGACAAGGCCGATGAATCATTGCCCGAAACCATCGATCCCACCGAGGGATAACTGTATTGCACCTCGGCAATCGCCAGCACACCGCCGTTCACGGGAAAGCTGGCGCCCGATGAATTTATCTTTTGCGGGTCGCCATTGTTGTTGGATGCCGGGCTGCCGTTGAATATGCCCGCCAGGAACGTCAGCGAGTCGATCGGGCGCGCCTGCACGCGCAACCCCAGCGCGGAGAGTGGATACGCCGGACCACCGCCCGGCATGTCCGCCGAGGGCACCATCGGCCAGCCGAACATCGTGTTCACAAACAACAGCGCGTTGTCACTGACCATGAACTCCTGGTCGAGGCTTTGCTGCCCGACTTTGATGTCCAACCGGTCTTCTTCCAGAAATTTTTGGTCGTACCATAATTCCCAAAGGCGCGTCGCGCGGTCGGACTCGATGCCGCTGGCCGTCTGCAACGTATCCAGGTTTTCCATGCTCAAATTGTTTCCGTGGATCTGCAGGGCGCTCACGTTGAAAGTGCCGCCGTACCAGCCGAACGCCCGTTCCGTCTCCAATTGCAAAGCCGCCTGGGTCAAACCGTCGTAAGCAGCTCCCTGTTTGACGCCGCCCGAGACGTTGCCGAGTACTTCGCTCGTTTCCAAAATGGAAAGGGTCATGCCATACTTGCTCAGCCATGGCCGGAGACCCCACATATCACCGAGCAATGTGTCGCGCCGCGCGATGCCGGTGAAAAAGCCGTTTGACGCCGCGCCATTCGTGGAAGGCAGGCTCGCCCCCGAGGTGGCCGCCATTGCCGGCGGAGATGCCGTTGCCGGTCGGTCGGCCAATAGCGTGAAAATCAAACCAGCCGCCAGGAAATAAAACTTTCGCGGCCGGCAAATAATCGATGAAATAATTCTCATTGACCAAAAGAATATAGAAGCCCCGAATTTTCCGCTTCCGGCGGATTGCTATTCTTTAGCGGTGGATTGCGATGGCCGTTTGACGAGCGGATAGATGTTTGGGCAACAGCCCATCGTCTGGCAGAAAGCCTGGCTGAAATGGCTCATACTGGAATAACCGACCTCCAACGCGGTTTCGGTGACGTTGAATTTACCGGAGCGCAGCAATTCCGCCGCGCGTTCCATCCGCAACTGACGAAGATACTGCGGGATGGTCGTTCCGATTTCTTGTGAAAAAGTCCGGCTCAGGTAAAACGGGCTGCAGCCCACGCGCCGGCCCAATTCCATCAGGTCCGGTGGCTCGGCCAGATTGCTGCGCAAGAGTTCAACGACTTTCTGGACGCGCTCCTGTGTCACGCGTTTCTGGCGTTCGCAGAAAAATTCTTTCTCGGCCGGAACAAAGAAAAATTCCGACATCAATTCCAGCACCTTGCTCTCGAACCAAAGGCGGCGGCCCGCCAATGGCGCGGGCGAATTGCGCAATGCCGGAACCAGCCGCTGTTGTTCGGCCGTCAGCTTGCGCGCTTCGGAAATCATGGTCGCGCTTTTCTTCCCTGCGAGCATTGGCCGGATCTGCGGGTGCAGCCCGGTGGCAGATTTGCCGATGCGGCGCTTCAAAAAATCGCGCGAAATCTCAATCGTAATGAATTGATGGCGTTGCTGCGGCAGACGATGCGCGTCCAGGGACTGGCGTCCGCGCGAATAGAACGCGGCGGTGGCCGGGGACAGGGGTTGTTTTTTGCCGCCGACAGAAAACTCGGCTTCGCCTTCCAGGTTCAAACAGATCTCCACGCTGTCAGGATGAAAACTGTCCGCCAGGTCCACCGGTGTTTTGCTTTCGAAATCATGCCATTCGATGCTGAAACCATTCTCACGGAAGCCCGCCCAAAGCGGACGCCACCCTTCCCCGAAAGCATGCCACACACCTGCCTCGGTGAACGGTCGGGAACGGTCCTTTTTTGGAACAGCCGAAATCACCCTACCAGTATCCCCATTTCGGGATTTAATGCCACCTTATTTTCGAGCGGAGCACCCGGCTAACCGATTCAAATGAGCGAACGGCGGCTGTGCTTCCTCAGGCAGTAAAGTATCCGCACCGTTTTACCCTGTTCTACGATCGGCACCGCGGCGGCAACGTCCCAACCGTCGCTGCCCAGCCCATCCAGGATGATTTCAATGTCTTGAAAATTTTTTTGATCACTTTGGTATTCCAACTCGCGGAGGTTGTATTCGAAGATGCTCGATTGGCTGGACATAAAGACGGTACGACGCTGCTTGTTATTCGGGTTTTCGGCCTGCGACTCAAGGTTCTCAATACTCAGTGCTTGTTGTCAAGCTGTAGACGGTGAGTGACACATTGAGAAGCGCCCGAAAATAATGTCTGCGAAGACGGCGGTCACTTTTTCGGTTCGCCGCCAACGTAATGACCGTGATTGAGCGCAAAGTCCGCCGGTAAATGCGGTCGCGGCCTGGCAAGTCTGTCGACAGCGGCCACAAGCGGATCTTCGGCCCCGGTAAGCAACGTTTCAACGCGCACGGAAGCGCCTTCCGGCAAACTGGTCCCGGGTGGCAAAACGACTTCGCCGTTCTTGATGATTCCGTTCACGCTCATGATGCTTTATTTACATTGAATCTGCCTTAAAAGCAAGCTGTACCGCCAGTTGGCAGCGCCTTGGCTTATGCGGATAAAGTGGCGCGCTATTCCAACCCCGCCGCGCCGCGCATCGCCGCAAACAAATTCTTCCCCGTCTCATGATTCACCGGCTTGCCATCAGGCTCTTCCACCAATTCCGCCGGCAATTCTTTAAGGAAACGCGAAGGATGACATGGCATCAATTGGCCGTATTTCTTCCTGCCCCCGCAATGGCTGATGACCAGCGTAAGCATCGCGCGCGTCACCGCCACGTAAAACAACCGCCGCTCTTCATCCAGCGTGCCCTCGACCGTCGAGCGTGAATGCGGCAACAACCCTTCCTCCAAACCCACGATATAAACACGCGGGAATTCCAGCCCCTTGCAACTATGCATGGTGATAAGCGTCACGGCATCGCCGGCATTTTCCTTTTCCTCCTCCATCTCGGCGTCCAGCGTGATGTCTTCCAAAAACGTCTGCAACCGGCCCGCTGCCGGTGACCCGGGCAATCCATAATTATCCAGCGTGGCGATCAACTCGCGCAGGTTACGGACGCGGTTTTCGCCTTCCTCGGGATTTTTTTCCGAACGCCGCAATTCATTGAAATAGCCGGTCTCCTCCAGAAATTTTTCGCACCACGATTGCAACGGCGTCGCTCCCGAAACCGTTTGAAGCTGCTCGCGCGTGCGTTCGATGAATTCCACAAACGCCTCGATGCTCTCACGCGTCCGGCTCTGGAACGTCGTCTGCACGAGCGGATTTTTCATGGCGCTGAACACGGAATCTTTCCGCTCATGGCTCGCCGCCAGCAGCCGCTCCATCGTCACGTCGCTCAACCCGCGCGCGGGCACATTCGCAATGCGCAACAGGCTGATGTCGTCGTTCGGATTGATGAACATCTTGAGGTACGCCAAAAAATCCCGCACCTCGCGCCGGTCAAAGAAGCTCTGCCCGCCGATCAAATGATACCGCACATTCGCCTGGCGCAACGCCGTTTCCAATGGGCGCGATTGCATGTTCGTGCGGAACAAAATGGCGTTCTGCCCCCAGGACACGCGATCCGTCAGCCGCGCGAATTCGATCTGCTCCACTATATTTCGCGCCTCGTCCTCATCATTCGTATAAACGCGCAACGTGATTTTGTTCCCCGCGCCTTTATCCGACCATAACTGCTTCTCGCGGCGACGGACGTTGTTTTTGATGATAGCGTTCGCCGCATGCAAAATGGTGTTGGTGGAGCGATAGTTTTGCTCCAGCTTGACGATTTTGACCTTTGGAAAATATTTTTCGAGATCAAGCAGATTGCTGATCTCCGCGCCGCGCCAACCGTAAATGCTCTGGTCATCGTCGCCCACCACGCACAAGTTTTGATGGTTCTGCGCCAACGCCTGGATGAGTTGGAACTGCGAGGCGTTCGTGTCCTGATACTCATCCGCCATCACGTAACGATACTTATCACGGCACAACTCCAGCACATCGGGATGCTCGTTGAACAATTTCAACGTCAGCAGGATGAGATCGTCGAAATCCACGGCATTGCAGGCGTGGAGAGCGCTTTCGTAGCGGGTACGGATATGCTGGGCCAGCGCGCGAACACTTTCATCCGCAAAGACCGCCGCCTTTTCACCGCCGTTCTTGAACCGGCTCAACAGGCTCAACACCGCCGCCGGGTCGGTCTTCTCACCTTTCGCGGAGATTTGCGCCAGGATCTTTTTGACGGCGCCGAGCTGCTCCGATTCATCGTAGATGACGAAATTTCGTTTGTATCCGAGCCGTTCGATGTGCTGGCGCAAAATGCGCACGCACAGCGAATGGAATGTGCAGATGGTCGGGCGATTCGATTTGTCCTGTGTCTTCCTGGGGGGAATCAATTTGGCGATGCGCTCCTGCATCTCGCGCGCGGCCTTGTTCGTGAACGTAACCGCCAGGATATTTCCCGGCGCAATGCCTTTCGCGATCAGGTGTGCGATGCGAAACGTGATGACACGCGTCTTGCCCGTGCCCGCGCCTGCCAGGATCAACACCGGGCCGTTCAACGTCTCCACGGCGAGGCGTTGTTGCGGATTGAGCGAATTCAAATTCAACACGGGGCGCGGAGTGTAAGCGGCAGCCTGCCGCCGGGCAATAGGGGGATTACCGGAACGGGAAAAAATTTCGATTCAGAGTGATTTAATACCGCATTTTCCCGCAGCAGTGTTAAGAGATCCATCCCGGGATGCAAGTGGCACTGAATAGCGCAAAGCTAAATCAAGATAAACGGCATCGTAAACCGAAAGATTGTGTTTTTCCGCCAAATCACTGATTTGGTTGAAAGCGCGCCGACTGGCATCTTCATCCACAGTAAACTGCATTCCTGCCAATTTCTCCAATGCTTCATTTCGCTGGGCCACCGAGATGCGATTACGGCGTTGTGCCACCAGAAGAATGTTTGATATTTCTAAAAACCAGAAAGCCGGCACAATTACTCTGGTGCCACTCTTGATCATTTCCAATAGGCGATGCGTTTCAGGCGTCGCCTGGCCATGATAAACCCAGGCAAATCCTACTGAAGCATCCGCCACAAAAGCCGGGTTCAACGGCGTCCCTCAGCAATCCATGCTTTGACTTCAGCGTCAGTGAGTTTTGGTTTTCTCTTGTTGTCCCTGGCAATTTTCTTCTGCAGTTCAATCAGCCCATTGACCGCCGCGCGCACTGATTCCAAATTGCGCTGGCCTTCGGGCACTAATCGCGCAATGGGCCTTTCATGCCTGGTAATGATGACCTCTTCACCTTTGGCAACTTTTTTCAAAAGCCGGCCAAATCGAGTCTTGGCTTCAAATGCAGTAACGCTTTCCATAATAAGTTCAATCAGGCAAATTAACTAATTACTAGCTATTTTAACATTTACCCATATGACAGACAAATGCTTTCTTCATTAAATCACGCACCAACTTGCCGCTGAACCGTTGTTAACATAATAATCAACGACATCATGAACCGATTTTCCCATACCATCTTCACCTGTCGCCTGTGATTTTTCGAGAAATGGAGCGGCGTGACATCGGCAGTTGCATCGAGGTCAGGACTTTGGTGCGCGAAAACCGTTATTCACTGGAAGCGCTTCATCAAGCCGGCATCACTGAAGATTCTGTGGCGCAGATGCTGGCCACTACGCACAAAGGATGGATTTGTGAGATGGACGGACGCATTGTCGGTTTCAGTATCGGCAATCGGAGCAATGGAGAATTTTGGGTCGTTGCCGTATTACCCGAATACGAAGGGCGCGGAATCGGCAAAAAACTGATGGACCTTGCGGTGGAATGGTTGCGGACCAGCGGACACAGTGAGATTTGGCTGTGGACGTCACCGGATATGTCCACCCGTGCTTATGCGCTCTACCGAAAGTCCGGCTGGGAGGATTGCGGCGTCAAAGACGGCCAGCGGATCATGAAGTTGAAAGCCGGGTAAAAGAGGATTCTGCCATCAGCTTGCCGCGCTCCTCTTTTTCAGGCAATCTATCGTCGATGAAAAACAAATCCGCTGATCCGTTGCGCCCGTTTTCCAGCATCCTGCTCGATGGCGATGAACGCGCCGCCGCGCGCGCTATGCTTTATCCCGTCGGCTTCAAAGAAGAAGATTTTCGCAAGCCAATCATCGGCGTCGCCTCCACCTGGAGCAACGTCACGCCCTGCAACATGCACATCGACAAGCTCGCGCTCGAATCCGAAAAAGGCGCGAACGAAGCCGGCGGCAAAGCGATCATTTTCAACACCATCACCATCTCCGACGGCATCTCCATGGGCAGCGAAGGCATGAAATATTCCCTCGTCTCGCGCGAAGTCATCGCCGATTCCATCGAAACGGTCGTGGGCTGCGCGGGCATGGACGGTTTCGTGGCCATCGGCGGCTGCGATAAAAACATGCCGGGCGCGCTCATATCCATCGCGCGATTGAACCGCGCGTCGGTTTTCGTGTACGGCGGCACCATCCTGCCCGGTTGCATCACCAGCGACCCGAAACAACGCAAACTCGACATCGTGTCCGTGTTCGAAGCCATCGGCGCGCACGCGAACGATAAAATCTCGCGGGAGGAATTCAAGGCCGTCGAACAATGCGCCATTCCCGGCCCCGGCTCATGCGGCGGCATGTACACGGCCAACACCATGGCCAGCGCCATTGAAGCGCTCGGCATGAGTTTGCCCAACAGCAGCGCCCAAAATGCCGTCTCGCCAGCCAAGATGGACGACTGCCGCCGCGCCGGCGCGTGCGTGGTGGACATGCTTCGCAAAAAACTGCGCCCGCAGGATATCCTCACGAAAAAAGCCTTCGAGAACGCCATTACCGTGGTCGTCGCGCTCGGCGGTTCCACCAACGCTGTGCTGCACCTGCTCGCCATCGCCCATGCCGCCAAAGTGAAGCTGACCATCGATGACTTCACGCGCATCGGCAAACGCGTACCTGTGCTCGCCGACCTGAAACCCAGCGGAAAACATCTGATGAGCGAAGTCGTCGCCATCGGCGGCATCCGACCCCTCATGAAAATGCTCCTCGATAAAGGACTGCTGCACGGCGACGCCCTGACCGTCACCGGCGAAACCATGGCGCAAACGCTCGCGGCCACCAAACCTTATCCGGCGACGCAAACCATCATCCAGCCGTTCGATCGGCCCGTCAAAAAAGATAGCCATCTCGTCATCCTGCGCGGCAATCTCGCGCCCGAAGGCGCCGTGGCCAAGATCACCGGCAAAGAAGGCCTCCAATTCACCGGGCGCGCCCGCGTCTTTAATTCCGAGGAGTCCGCGCTAGAAAAAATTCTCGACGGCAGCATCGTGAAAGGCGACGTCATCGTCATCCGTTACGAAGGACCGCGCGGCGGCCCCGGCATGAGAGAGATGCTCTCGCCTACCTCGGCCATCATGGGCAAAGGGCTGGGCAAAGAGGTCGCGCTCATCACCGATGGACGCTTCAGCGGCGGCAGCCACGGCTTCGTGGTCGGCCACATCACACCGGAAGCCTACGTCGGCGGTCCCATCGCCCTCATCAAGAACGGCGATTCCATCACCATCGATGCCGAGAAGCGGGAACTGACATTGAACATCCCGGCCAAAGAGATGGCCGCGCGCCGTAAATCATGGAAAGCGCCCAAACCGCGTTACACCCGCGGTGTGCTGGCCAAATATGCCGCCCACGTGACCAGCGCTTCCGAAGGCGCTGTGACGGATAAAGACTTAACGTTGTAAGCATCTGATAAATAAGTTATTGAAAAGCCATGAATGCGGCAGCAGCATTGGACAAACAAATTGAACGCTATCGCCAGATGACCGGCGAACAACGGCTGGCGATTGCTTTGGAATTGCATGAGATGTCCTGCGAGATCGCTCGCGAAGGAATTCGCCGGCAACACCCTGGTGCCGATGCCGCCGAAGTTGAGCGCTTGCTTCGCCAGCGCCTTGAACTGGCGCGCGCAGCATGAACGAGCGCGAACTCCTCGTAGATTGTTTGCGCCGCCTGAACCGGACTGGCGTGACCTACTACCTGACCGGTTCAATGGCTAGTAATTATTGGGGCATCCCACGAACAACGCATGACTTGGATTTCGTGATTCAATTGCCGACATCTGCCGTCTCGCGTATTGTTCAAGAATTCAGCGGCGATTTTTACATTGATGAAGCAGCCGTTCGCTCCGCCAATCAGCCTCCATATCAATTTAACGCCATCGACACGCGATCCGCTTTGAAAGTGGACTTCTGGCTGCCGAAGCCAGAACCTTTTGACCGCGAAATGCTTCGGCGACGTATTCAAGTTACAATTTTTGGCGAACCGGCATGGATTGCAACGGCTGAAGATGTTATCCTGCACAAACTCGTCTGGAACCAAATGACTCCTTCAGATCGACAATTAGGTGATGCGGCAGGAGTGGTGGCCGTCCAAGCTGAATCGCTGGATAAAAACTACTTGAAACAATGGGCAAGGGAATTAAATCTTACTAGGGATTTGGAAAGAGTTTTAAACAGTGAAATCAAACCTAAAAACACTTGAATTAAGTTGCACCCGCGGCGTGCTGGCCAAATACGCCGCCCACATGACCAGCGCATCGGAAGGCGCCGTGACGGATAAAGACTTAACGTTGTAATTGCGCCATAAAGAACTCCAACGGGTTCAATCACTTCGGAAATCGCTGCGAAACACCTTGTTGTAGCGCAGACTTCCAAGTCTGCTGTATCGCGGATTTCCCAATCCGCTGATTATCCAATGTTTCCGCGCTCTGCCGACTTTGAAGTCGGCGATACAGCAGGTTGGGAAACCTGCGCTACCTCTTTGGCAGAGGTCTCCTTCGGGATTGGTATGGACTGGTCTGCGATTGCCAAATTGTATCATTTGCATTGGTGATACATTTCACTACCTTCACCTCATGTTCATCAATGGCATTCATCATCAGGAATACGCCAAGCTGGAATACGGCCGCCTCCTTTGGCGCGTTCCGGCTTATCGCGACCGCCTGCTCCGCCACTGGCGCGATTCGCGGCATCCTCATGCCGAACGTTTTGCCGAACATGAAGTAGAAGTAACACGTCTCCTGGAAAGCCCAAAAGGCTCCGATGAGGCGATGGATGCCGAACTGCGCCGCCATAATTCCAGTCTGCGCGCGGTCGTCAAAGAGATTCCCTCCGTCTTTGGCTCCTTCTTTTGAATGATTTCGGGGCTTGTCCCGTCATATATTTAGCCAACCGTAGCTAATATTGACACCGCTTGGAGGCAGATTATATTGCCGGTGACAGGCAATTATTAGAGAATATGATGGCACGGAAATTGCAGCATAGACAATTATGACGATGGTTATGACCCCTCCACTTGGCAAATGGGCGAAAGCCGCAGAAGCCCGACAAATGTGGGCTGAGTGGCGTGCTGAGTTTTTTGGGAACGTCCGCATGACGTTTATCGTCCTGTTGGGCGTGACCATCTATATTTTCATCGCCAACCATCAATTACAGATAGAGATGGCGGCTTCCAGAGACATCCATCGGGCCTTCAAACACGTCACCCTGAGCGATAAACTCAAGAAAAAGGCCATGACTTACCAGGCCACTGTGGACAGCGTGAACGAACCCGCGCAAAACGGCTCCGAGCAATCCGCGCAGCCTTCCCCATCTGCCCATTCTGTCCCCGCCTCCGGGCAATGAACGTTTGAAAGGTTGGGAGGTCAAACTCTCCATGAAGATCGCAATGGCAGCGGTCGTATTTGCGGCAACGGCATTTTTGGCCTTTGCCTGCGCCCAATCCATTTTTTCATCGGTTCCCTCAAACACAAATCACACGTGGGGGTATTTATCGACAAATCGACCCTCCGATATCACCGCTTCCCTTCCGATTATTTATCCATCACAGCGCGCAAAAGCACACAACCCGGGAGTCTATCTGTCGAAACCTTATACCATCGTTATCGTCAACCCGATTTCGACTGGTGATAATTGTGTCCTGGGCAGCACCAACGATTTTGCCCAAAACATGCCGATCTATAATCCCGGCGTGACCCTTGTGCCTGTGTCAGAGACTAAAAAATAGCGCCGCTGGCATCAGCCTGCTTCCACAGAAACGGCTTCTTCATTCCTACTTTTTCCGCGCCAGGTGCACATCACAAAATAAACCACCGGCGTCGCCACCAGCGACAGCAACACCGATATGCACAGCGCGCCGATGACCGCCACCGCCAGTGGGCGGAGCATGTCCGCGCCCGCGCCGATGCCGAACGCCAGCGGCAACATGCCCAGCGCCGCCGCCAGTGACGTCATCAGCACCGGCCGCAAACGGCGATGTCCCGACCGCACCAGCGCTTCGCTCAAATCCAGTCCGTTCGCCTCCAGTTGATGTACAAAATCAAGCATGAGAATCCCATTTTTAGCCACGATACCCACCCCGATGATTGCGCCGAGGAACGATACGATATTCAGGCTGTTCCCCGTCAACCACAACGCCGTCACCGTCCCAAACATCGCGAGGATAGAACCGAACACGATGGCCACCGGCTCGTAAAACGAGCGAAATTCAATCAACAACACGGTGAACACCAGCAGGATTGCCGCGAGCAACACCGCCACCAGATTGTGGAACGATTCCTGTTGTTCCTTGTAGTGACCGCCGTATTCGACTGAACCGGGCGGTAGCCAATTTTTGTGGCTCAGCCGGTCTTGAATCTGACGCATGGCACTGCCTAAATCGCGACCTTCGAGATCAGCAGTAATGATGACATCCTGCCGCAAATTATCGCGATCCAGTTCCACTTCTGACGGCTCAATGCCCACATCGCATACCTGGTCCAATCGGATGGTCGCGCCAGTAGGTGTCCGTATTGGCAGAGCCTTCAACAAATCAAGAGAGTTAACACTTTTCGGATCAGCCATCACTCGAATGTCAATGACGCGGTCGCCTTGCAGCATGGACGATGACACCTGGCCCATCAGAGCCGTATTTGCTGCGGTTGAAATGTCCTGCGCCGACAATCCGAACCGTGCGGCGTCAGCAGTGCGCACATGAAGATTGATCGAAGGCCCAGTTTCAACCAGACCATCCACTTGATCGACCACACCCGGAATATTCGTTATCTCGTCCATGACTCTTGGCGCGGTGTCTTTAAGCCATTGTAAATCGGGTGAATACAGATATATCTCGATCGGATTAGGCTCCATTTGCAAGTCGCTGATCAAGTCTTCCAAATATCCGTGAAAATCCCAATTCACCTGGGGAAAACGCTGGTTGAAATCATGGCGCAACATGTCGATCACTTCCTCGGTCGAATGCCGGCGGTTGGCTTTGAGTTTGATGAGATAGTCGCCGATGTACGGTTCGGTGATGAACGGCCCCAGTTGCGTGCCCAACCGGCGCGAGTAACCTTCGATGTCCGGATTACTCGTGATACTCTTCTCCGCCGCGTCCAATATACGCGAAGTTTCCACCAGGCTCGTGCCGGGCGCCGCAGTAAAATCCATCACAAACCCGCCTTCATCGAAATTTGGCAGAAAATCCGTTTCCAATTGGCGGTAAATGAAAATGCCCGATACGAAAATCAATGCGCAGGCCGTGAGCGTGAGCCACGGATTGCGCAACGCCCATCGCACCGACACCTCGTAAACATGTAATACCCGCTTTAAGAGGAATCCGCCCTCGTCCTTGAACGAACTTTCGCCGGTTTTTTTGTTTTTGCGGTCGTTGATGAGCCATGCCGCCAGCGATGGCGTCAGCGTCACCGCCAAAACCAGCGAGACCAGCAGCGACACCACCATCGTCAATCCCAACGCGCGAAAGAACACGCCCGCCATTCCATTCAAGTACGCCAGCGGCAGAAATACCACCACGGGTGTCAGCGTTGAGCCGATCAGCGCCGTGAAGATTTCTCCCATCGCTTCATGGATGCCCTGCAACCGCGGCCGCCCTTGCGCGATACGATGGCACATCGCTTCCACTACAATGATCGCATTATCGATGATCAGGCCGATGGAGGCGGCGACGCCGCCGAGCGTCATCATGTTGAAGCTCATCCCGGTCAATTTCATCGCCACAATCGTGATGAGCACCGAGATCGGGATGGTCACGATGGCCGTCAGCACGCTGCCCCAGTTCTTCAGGAAGAAAAACAGGATTAGCACGGACAGGATCAGCCCAAAAATGATGGCGTCCCACACGCTGCCGACCGAATCGCGCACGAATTGCGATTGGTCGTAAAAAAATTCCAGATGCATGTCTGCCGGAAGTTCGCGATGCAATTCCGCCAGTTGCTTTTGCAACGCCGCCGCGATCTGCAAAATGCTCGCGTCCGGCTGGCTCTCGATATTGAAGAGTACCGCCTGCCGGCCCTGGGCGGTCACCACCGTATAATTCGGCTCCGGCCCCCGTTCGATGCGCGCCACGTCCTGGATGCGGATCGGATGATTGTCATGCACAGCCACGACCAATTCGCCGATCGCTGCCGGCGATTGCACCCGCCCGTCCACCGTGGTCAGGTAAAGATGGTAGTTTTGTTCCATCATGCCCGCGGCCGCCACCAGGTTATTGTTCGCCAGCGTATCGCAAACGTCCTGCATGGCCAGATGGGAGGCCTGGAGTTTCAACGGATCCACCACCACGTGATATTCCGGCGTCTGGCCGCCCATCAGTTCCACTCCTGAGATGCCGGGGATTTGCAGGAACAACGGCTTGATCTTGTAATTGGCCGTGTCCCAGAGGTCCATCTGGTCGCGATTGGAACTGGTCAGGCTGATGCCAATGATCGGGTAGCTCAGCGAAAAGGCCACGCGCGAAACGTCCGTGGTGACTGTCGCCGGCAGATCGCTCCGTATCTCCGAAAGCCGGCCCAATACGTAAAGTTCGGAGCGGGCGACGTCCACATTCCAACTAAAGATCACATTGATCTCCGCCGCGCCGCGCCCGGTGGACGAGCGCACCGAGACCACCCCGGGCACATTCTTCATCGCTTCCTCGATCGGGCGCGTGACAGTCGCCATCATCTCATCGGCGGGCATGATGCCGTTGCCGACCATGATGACGACGCGCGGAAAATCGGTTTTAGGGAAAACAGAGGAAGACGTCCTCAACGCCGAGAAAAAACCCGCCAGGCACAGCACGATCGCGATAAACGTGATCGAAACCGCGTGTCGCGTCGCGAAATGCCCCAGCCGTGAAGAGGTGTCGGAATTCATCTTAAATTACACAGTTGCGAGGAACCTTGAGAGAAATCTCTGCGAAACGCCTTGTTGTAGCGCGGATTTCCAAGTCTGCTGTATCGCGGATTTCCAAATCCGCTGGTTTCCAAATGCTTCCACGCTCTGCCGACTTTGAAGTCGGCGATACAGCAGGTTTGGAAACCTGCGCTACCTCTTATGCAAAGATCTCTGAGAGGATTCCGACCGCTGTTCCCTCTCCCCTTAACGGGGAGAGGGTCAGGGTGAGGGGTGAGAATAACGAAGCACTTCCTTAGCAACATCACAGTGCAAAGAACTCGTTGCGCTCCTGTACACTCTCTCCCGTCTAATATTCTATTTCGTGTCATTCGTGTGTTTCGTGGTTCAACCCCAGGTCATTGTGCAGCAGCCGTATTGGTCGTGCCGTCCGATGGATTAATGATCTGGACTTTGGTCTGGTCCGGCAAACCATAAGCCCCGATTGTCGCCACCGTGTCGCCCTCGGCCAGCCCGTTCCCCTGGATCTCCACCCATCCGTTTTCGTGATAACCTGTTTGCACAGGCATCTGGTGGGCCTGGTCGTCTTTGATAAGTGAAATTGTGCTCTGTCCCGAATCGTCGGTCACCACGCTGTTCTCCGGCGCGGCCAGGCAATTCGTATGCGTCCCCGTCACGATCTTTAGCTGGACGAATTGTCCCGCCGACAACCCGCTGTTGGCGGGCAACGCGGCCCAGGCGGAAACCGTCCCGTCATTCGAGTCCACCGCCGGGCTGACGACCGTCAACGATGCAGTGACGGGCGCGGCGTTTGAGATCATCACGTCCTCTCCCGCCGCCAACGCACCGGCTTGCGCTTCAGGAATTTTCGTTTCCACCGCGAGCCGGTCCAAATCGATCACTTCCGCCACGGGCGTGCCCGTGTCCACCGCCTGCCCGTTGACGACGCTGAGGCGCGTCACCGTGCCCGTAACCGGCGCGACCACTTGCAGCGAAGCCAATTGCGCCTGCGCATCCTCAAGGCTCTTCAACGATGTGTTCTGCTGCGCGTACAATTGTTTCTGCCGCGCCACTTCCGCCTGCGCGTATTCAAATGTCGCCGACGAGGAATTTAATTCGATGAGCACGTCGCCCTTTTCGACATGCTGGCCCTGGACGACATCAACCTTGCTGACAATCCCCGCGCCGGTCGCGGACAACGGCCCGCCGGCGGACGGTTCGTTTTGGGTCGCGGGCGCGGCGCCCACGGTCCCGTAACCCGTGATGTAATCGTGCAACGTCATGCGCTGGAGTTTGCCGGTCTGGACGGAGACCAGTGTCGGCACGTTGTCCGAATTATCACCGGCCGACGAACCGCCGCGCGATTTTACGAGCGCGTAAATGCCCAGCGCGGCGCACACTACGATCACGCCTCCGATAAGGATTGATTTTGCTTTCATTTAGATTTGAAGTTGGCTGCGGCATCCAGGGTTTGTTGCGGCAAGGTCAACGGACTTTGCATGGCGTCTTCCAGGCCGCCCAACGCCTGCTGCGCCTGGACCAGCGCCTGCATTTGCGCTTGCGCCCCGGTGGCATATTCCGCCCCTGCGTTCGCCAGCGTCAATCCATCGATCTCCCCTGCCTGGGCCTGCGCGCGGGCGATGCGCAATTGCTTTTGCAGATCGTGCAGGAGGGTGTATGCCACCCTGGCTTTTTTTATGGCCGCATCATAACCCGCCAGCGCGGAATCGATCTCCGTGATGGCCGCGGTCTGCACCGTGAGAAAATGCGCCGCCGCCTGTTCCCGCTTGGCCTTCGCCTCGGCGATCGGCCCCTGGTTCTGGTCCAGCACCGGCAATGTCACCGTCAATCCCAACGACCATTGGTTGTCGCCGGCATTCCCGTTGTTCCAGGCATAGCCCGGCCCCAGATGCACGTCGGGATATTGGTTGGCGATCTCCAATTGAAGTGCCGACTGGCTGGCGGCGTAATTGGCCAGTGCGCCGCGCACGTCCGCGCGGTTGAACAGCGCCCGCTGCCGGATTTCGGGCGCGGTCAGATCATCAGAGAAGCGCACGAAATCATCGAAAGAAAATTTCGCATCCTGCAACGCGCTTTCCGGCACGCCGAGCGCGCCCGCCAATTGCGCGAGCGTTTGATTCGCCTGGCCGATGGCATCCTGCTGCGCCAGTTGCGTCGTCTCCAGCGCCACCCGCGCCTCCGTCACGTCATAACTCGATACGCTGCCCGCCGACTGTTGTCCTTCCAATAATCGCACGACATTGCTTTGCGCCTCCTCCTGCTGCGCGAGCAATGATTCATTTTCCCGCGCCGCGTAAAGGTTCAGCAACGCGCTGCGCACATGGCTGCGTGTTTGCCAGATCTGCCCGATCAAATCCCAACGCGCCGCTTCAGATGAATTTTTCGCTTCCTCGATCCGCTTGCCGCGTTTGCCGGCTGTCTCAATGGGAATGTCAAACGTCAACGGCACGATCCACGGGCTGGGATTGCCCGGTATCTGCGAATCGTATGCCGGTGTCACCGACACGGATGGATTCGGCCGCGCGCCGGCCGTGATCTCCGCCGCGCGCACTGCCGCCCATTGCGCCCGCGCTTCGGCCAGCGCCGGCTGGTAATAAAACGCGACGAGCGTGAGCGCGTCCACATCCCATGCGCTGCGCGGCCATTCACCGGCCACCTGGTTGGTCTCAAAAAAAGCGTGCAACTCCGGATTTGCCAGCGACCGCGCCTCAAAATCCGTCGCCGTCGTCTCCGGCGCGAGCGGCATGGGATGATACGTTGCGCAACCCGCAAAAAACGCTGCGGCGAGCAACGTCGCGAAAATCATTGTTATAAATTGTTTCATGCCCGTTTCGCTTCTCCATTCAGCGGCAGCCGGACCGTCACCGTTGTCCACTTGCCCAGGTCCGATTCGATCCGGATGGCGCCCTTGTGCGCGTTGACGATCCATTGCGCGATGCTCAAACCCAGGCCGCAGCCGTCGATCGTGCTTTCATGCGCGGGATCGCCGCGAAAAAATCGATCGAAGACGCGTGGTAATTTATCGGCAGGAATTCCATCGCTGTTGTTGGCGATCTTGATCTCGGCAAACCCATCCACGCGCGTGAGGCCCATTTTTACCGCGCCCTGCGGCTGATTATATTTGACCGCATTGTCCGCCAGGTTCAGCAGCAATTGCCGCAGCCGATGCCGGTCGCCGCGCAACGTGATCTCTTCACAGACTCCCAACTCCACCTTGAGTCCGTGCGGTTCGGCAAGGATCTGCAGATCGGCAAAATTGTCCCGGACAATTTCGTCCAGGCGGACATTTTCAAATTGCAACTCCACCTGCCCCGCATCGGCCTTCGCGAGCAGCGTCAAACCATCCACAATGCGCGCGAGCCGGCGCAATTCATCCAGCCGGTCTGCCAACCGCTCACGTTCCGCTGGCGAAAGCGATTCGTCGCGCAAGGCGGTCTCGATCCCGCCACAAAGGATCGTGAGTGGCGTCTTCAATTCGTGCGACGCGTGCAATGTGAATTCGCGGATGCGGTTGAACGAATCATCCAGGCGCCCCAGCATGTCGTTGAAAACTTTGGCGAGTTGATCGAGTTCATCGCCGTTGTTTGCGCGCGGCAATGGCTGGCGCAGGTTATGTTCGTGGATCTTTTTGATGGCATCGGCCAGCTTGGACACCGGCGACAGCGCGCGTCGCGTCAGCCACCAGCCGCCCAACAATCCGAGCAGCACGGCCGGCAATCCCACTTGAAAAATCATTTCGCCCGCTTCATTCAGGGCATGTTCCACGGACCCCGCGCGGTCCTGATGCCGCATCTGCTCGTGGATTTCCCGGTAGGTGCCCAACCCCATCACCAGCAGTGACGCGATCAGGATAGCCGCATACCAAAACGTCAAACGCGAGCGGATGGTCATGATTGTTCTTTGAGCACGTAACCGCTGCCCCGCACAGTATGAAGAAGTTTGGCCTCAAAATCCGCGTCGATCTTTTCGCGCAGACGGCGGATATAGACATCCACAAGATTTGTTCCCGGGTCGAAACTGTAATCCCACACCTTTTCCAGGATCATCATCCGCCCGCACAACCGTCCCGCCGAGCGCATGAGAAACTCGAGCAGGCGATATTCACGCGACGTCAGTTCAATCTTCTTTCCGCCGCGTTCCGCCCAGTGTGTCACCGTATCCAGCATCAGGTCGGCGACGTTGAGGACCGTGGATTTGTTTTCGCTGCCGCGGCGCGTCAACGCACGGACACGGGCGACCAGTTCGGAAAGTTCAAACGGCTTGGGCAGATAATCGTCCGCACCCGCATTCAAACCTTCCACGCGCTCATTGACTTCGCCGCGCGCGGACAAAAGCAGGACGGGCGTCATCTTTTTTCGCGCGCGCAACAATTTCAACACGCTCAAGCCATCGCGTCCGGGCAACATGATGTCCAGTACGATAGCGTCAAACGGCGTGGCGCTCGCCGCTGCCAGCGCTTCGTCGCCATTATGGCACACGTCCGCGGCGAAACCTTCCGCCTGCAACGCTTTGCGGACAAACGACGCCGTCTTCCGCTCATCTTCAACAACCAATATGCGCATGGATTCTTTCAGGAAGAGATTTACATCCCGTACACGAGGATTTTGAACGTGCCCGGAATCATCGCGCCCCGGCGTTGGCCCGGCGCCGGCACTGAGAATTTGGCCGTGGCCAGATATATACTATGCGTGCCGGGATCCAACGCCATCGTGCGCGCTCCCGCTTCGGTCTTGAGCGTCTGGACCACCGTCAGCGTATCGTTCGATTCTTTCGCGATCGTCGTGGTGCCATCACCGCAAGACGCAAACGCATAATGCGTTCCCGGGTCGAACGCATCCGCGTCCACACCGCTTCCGATCGGCACCGACGCCACTACGGTTCCGTTGTCATCATTCATCATCAACATTTTCTGGTTGTGACAACCGATGAAAAGCCGGTGACCCGAAACATCGATCGCCATTCCGGACGCGCTTTCGCCCGGCGCGATCGCCCAATTGGTGATGACCTGGTGCGCCCTGGCGTCGATCACCGTCACTTCGTTTTTATCTTCGAGATTGTCATAAACCTTGTCCGCCTCCGGGTCCACCGCCGCAAACTCCGGCCGTCCAGCCAGCGGAATCGTGGCCACAATCCTCTGACCGGGCACGTCCACTACCGTCGCCGCGTTGGCCCGGCCGCAAAATAGATAAGCCTCTTTCTTCTTTGGATTATAAACCATTCCATCCGGGCCTTCCGCCGTCGGCAGGTTTGTGATCGTTTGCAATGTGTTCAGGTCCACAATACCGGCGGTGTTCGAGCGCCCGTCGCTGGCCACTCCCTTGCTCATCTCAAAAGCGAGCGCCACGCCGTGCACACCCGGCGTGTTCGTGATGGTGCCGATGATCTGGTTCGCAGCGACATCGATCACCACCACTTCCGTTCCATGCGAAACGTAAAGGTGATGCGTCAACGGATCCAGGGTCATATAATCCCATCCTCCGCTGTCAGGAATGGGGATCTCCCGGATAAAATGATAGGGGCCATCGGCGCGGCAGGCCGCCGCCACCACGAGACTGAAAAGAGCCAGGATAATTTTTTTCATAACGATTTGGTTGGTTTAAATTCCTCGATAATGTTTGCGTTAATACTATTAGGCGTCAACAACGCTATTAAAACATAACGATGTGAATTTCTCCTGAATTGCCCATGACAATTTTGTCATCTGCGGGCCGGCAGGGCGCGCCCTCCGTGCGCGCCGCAGACATCAAGGCCGGCTATTGTATCTTTACGACTCCGACAAACGCGCTAGCGTCTTGCAGTGCGGTGGCTGGTCCCGCAAAGCGGGAGGGCTGACACCGCTTTGGATTCCCCGGTTTGGACATTTCAAATGCCTACAACCTCCCTCCTCCTTTCCCATATTCCTGTATCTCTCAAACTTCGGGAGTCCTCCGGCTATGCCGGAGGATTTCCATGGATTAATTATCTTTGCCCATTTTTTTGCCATAAGACACACAAAGCAATCCGCCAACAGCTGTGATCAATGCTCTAATAATTTGATACGGGTTATCTATCTGCCGGGATAAGAAATCATTGTTGAAGGCCGCGCGGGCGAACGCACTATAAAAAAAATACAGAACGTTTCCCAACGAGCTGAGAATAAAATAAAGACCCACAAACACAAAGGCGAATGAATACAAGTCGGACAAAGTCAGCCCAGAAATCGCAACCGTGGTGTCGTATTTGCCGGTAATCAACCGAGAAAGCTTTGGCGCAATCATCCAACCTATGAAAGCAGCCAATAAAGTGGCTACCGAAGGCAAAAAACGTAAGAACATAAAAAAACCATCGCGAGAGTTATCCATTTGATGCAGCATCGGAACACTGGCCATCATCACCAGCCCTTCCATCAGCCACGACAGGCTGAACAGACGGACAATGATCAGAACAAGAGTGCTTATGAGCATTGGCTTTATTGCGGATTTAGCCCCAGAGCCATTGTATAGTCAAGCCAGGTAATTCCGCTACAATTGCCTATCAAACCTTTGACTTTACTGACTCAAACGAAAGCCAGTTTCGTGGTCGTCGCTTTCTCATCCCAACCGCGCGTAGGTTCGGCAGTCACTGATGAGATGTCCTTGATGGAGATTTGCCGTCCGCGTGTTTTTGGCCCTTTCACTTCAATTTCGTTCGCATCGCAGGTCTGTTGGTTGATCTTCTGGTGCGGGGCGGGCTTGTAACGGATGTAAAGGATTTTGGGAGTATCGGGCGCAAAGAACAGGATGCGCGATTTCTCCGGGATGCAAAGGTACGCCTTGTTCAGGATCGTGCCGCCAAACGAAAAACGTTTGAGATAGCTGGCGTTGCGGTCGGTGTAAGCGCAGGTGAAAACGCGGTCGCGGTCGGGGAGGCCCGCGTAAAATAACTCCGGTCCAACGAACAACTTTTCCGGCAACTCACTGACCTTGTAGGTGCCGTCCTTGAAGACGAGCAGGATCTTGTCGAACTTCGTGCATTCGACCTTAAATTCTTCACCGCTGACTTTATGTCCCACGTATCCGCTCTCGCGATCGTAACTCAGCTTGAAAGATTTGAACGCCGCGGCCTTCGCATCCACTTCCTCGTGGCGCGAAGATTTGGTGGTCAGGCGCGGATATTGTTTACCGTACTTCTCCAGCAAGCCTTCAAGATGACCGATGACATATCTGGTAAGCCCCTTGAGATTTTTGCGCGTTTCCTCCAGGTCCGCCTTCGTTTTTTCCATCTCTTCCCGGTGCTTATTGATATCGAACAACGAGATGCGCCGGATACGGACTTGCAGCAGCTTTTCCACATCGGCATCCACTATTTCGCGCACCAACTGTTTCTTAAACGGCTTGAAACCGTCATAAACCGCGGCGAAGACCGCTTCATTCGTTTTGCACTTCTCGATGGCTTTGTAGATGCGTTCTTCGATAAAGATGCGCTCGAGGGTGCGGTAATGGAGTTCGTCGAGCAGTTGCTTCTCGCGCAATTCCAGTTCGCGCTTGAGGATGGCGACGAGTTGCGTGGTGTTCTCATGCAAGACTTCGGTGACGGTGAGTTCCACCGGCCGGTTGTCCTTGATGATCACGATACGGCTGACGATGCTGACTTCGCAATCGGTGAACGCGTAGAGCGCATCCACCATCTTTTCCGCGTCAACGCCCGCGGGACATTTGATCTCGATCTCGACATTTTCGGAGGTGAAATCGTTGATGGATTTGACCTTGAGTTTGCCTTTGCCGGCGGCGTCTTCGATGGACGCCATGAGCGAATCCGTAGTAGTACCCGGCGGGATCTCGGTGATCATCACGGTGGATTCGTCTTTCACCTTGATGCGGGCGCGAACTTTGACGGAGCCTTTGCCATCCTGATAATCGCGCGCATCCATCAGGCCGCCGGTGGGGAAATCCGGCAGGCATTTGAAGGGCTGTTTTTTGAGGATGGCGATCTGTGCTTCGAGCAGTTCCGGAAAATTGTGCGGCAAAATGCGCGCGCTCAAGCCGACAGCGATGCCTTCCGTGCCGAGCATCAGCGTGAGCGGCAATTTACATGGCAGGGTGACGGGTTCACGATTACGGCCATCGTAACTGGGAACAAACTCGGTGATCTGATCGTTGAATAGTTCCGTGCGGGCCAGTTCAGTCAAACGGCATTCGATGTAACGGGGAGCGGCGGCAGGGTCGCCGGTAAAGATGTTGCCGAAATTTCCCTGGCCTTCGATCAGATACCGTTTATTAGCCAGCACGACCAACGCATCGCCGATGGAGGCGTCGCCATGCGGATGATATTGCATCGTGTGACCGACGACATTGGCCACCTTGATAAACCGCCCGTCATCCTTGTCGTGCAAGGCCCAAAGGATGCGCCGCTGCACGGGTTTGAGGCCGTCGGCGAGATTGGGAATGGCGCGGTCGCGAATGACATAACTGGCGTATTCCAGAAAGCTGCGATCCACGCGCGTATGCAAAGCTGTGGCCTGCTTCCTGGGATCGAACGGCTTGCGAACGATGTTTTCGACAGCCTCGGCGATAACGTGCTGCGTTCCATCGCCATTGCCCTCGGCTTTGGCGGCCTTTTTCTTTTTGGGTTCGGCCGGAGCCGCACCTTCGACGGGCAATTCAGGTTGATTTGAATCTTTTTTGCGTTTGGCTGACATGAAAAAAATTGAGTTAATCCTCCACAGGCACCACGAGGCTGTCCATGATGAAGTCTTTGCGTTCAGGGGTGTTTTTGCCCATGTAAAAATCCAGGATAGGCGCGGACTCGGCGCGGGGCGCGTACTCCACTTTGCTCAACCGCATTTCCTTGCCGATGAATTGCGAAAATTCCTTGGGGCTGATCTCGCCCAGGCCTTTGAAACGGGTGATCTCAGGTTTGCCGCCCAGTTCTTTGATGGCGTTGTCCCGCTCGGCTTCGCTGTAACAATAAATGGTCTTTTCCTTGTTGCGGACACGGAAGAGCGGCGTTTCCAGGACGTACACGTGTCCGTCATGGACGAGTTGCTCAAAGAATTTGAAGAAATAGGTGATCATCAGATTGCGGATGTGCATGCCGTCCACGTCCGCATCGGTGGCGAGAATGACCTTTTCATACCGCAGATCGTCAATGTTGTCCTCCACACTCAACGCCTGCATGAGATTATACATCTCATCGTTCTTATACATCACATCGCGCTTGAGGTCCCAGACATTGAGCGGCTTGCCTTTGAGAACGAAGACCGCCTGGTTATTAACGTCGCGACAACTGGTGATGGAACCGGCGGCGGACTGGCCTTCGCAAATGAAGACCATCGAGCCGCGACCTTTTTCTTTCTTCTTATCGTAATGATGTTTGCAATCTTTCAACTGCGGAATGCGGATGGCAATGGCTTTGGCACGTTCGCGAGCCAATTTTTTGACTGACTGCAACTCCTTGCGCAATTGCTGCGTGTCCGCGGCCTTGGCGAGGATCTGTTCGGCAATGCTCTTATTGCGCTGGAAGAAATGCAGCAATTCCTCGCGCACATTATTGACCAGTTCCGTGCGGATCTCGGTGTTGCCGAGCTTGTTCTTGGTCTGCGATTCGAACACCGGATCTTTTAGACGGATGGCCACGGCGCCGACCATGCATTCGCGCACGTCATCGCCTTCGTACTTGGTGTTGCCGTATTCATTGACGGCTTTGAGGAGGCCTTCACGGAACGCGCTCAAATGCGTGCCGCCGTCGCTGGTGTACTGGCCGTTGACGAAGGAATAAAAAGTCTCGCCATAACGCGAATTACTGTGGGTAAAACAAAATTCCAATGTCTTGCCCGCATAATGCAACGGCGGATAAATGGGTCCGCTGCCATCGGTCGCCAAATCCTCCATCACCAAATCCATCAATCCGTGGCGCGACTGGAAGACTTTGGGTTCGGTGCCCGCGACATTCAACGTAAGTTTCAGGCCGGTGTTCAGGTAACTGTAATGCCGGAGCCGCCGCTCGACATGCTCCATCCTGAATTCGCTGTCTTTAAAAATTTCCGGGTCCGGCTCGAATTCGATAAAAGTGCCGTTTGGCTCCTTGGTTTTTCCGGAATCCTCTTTTTTCAGTTTGCCGATCTTGAACGACGCTTCCGCGAATTGGCCGTCGCGATGGCTGCGCGCCAGGAAGGTCTTGGAAAGGGCGTTGACCGCTTTGGTGCCGACACCGTTCAAGCCAACACTGAATTGAAAAACATCGTCATTGTATTTTGCGCCCGTGTTGATCCGGGACACGCAATCCACCACTTTGCCCAGGGGAATGCCGCGCCCGTAGTCGCGGACGGACACGTGGTTGCCTTCGATATTGATCTGCACGTCGCGCCCGTGCCCCATGATGAATTCGTCGATCGCGTTATCCACCACCTCTTTGAGCAGGATGTAGCAGCCGTCATCGGGATTGCCACCGTTCCCGATGCGCCCGATATACATGCCGGTGCGCAGCCGGATGTGCTCCAGCGATGACAATGTCTTGATCTTGCTCTCGTCGTAAACTTGTTTCGGTTTTTCGGCCATAGGATGTCGTAGGAGAAAAGATAAGCAAAACGGCGGAGTTGAAAATCAGGAAATGAAAAAATAAAAAATTCCGCGACAACCAAAAACCACCGTTTACAAGTTGCCCATCAAACTTTTTGCCTTGCTGATCCATACACGATCACGTTTGCGTTGAAACGCTGGCGCATGGGCGTCATCGCTTAACGCATCCTTCAATTCGGTGCGCGCGAGGTCTTTCTGTCCTTTGGCCAGATAAATTTCGGCCAATTGCACTTTGGCACGCGGATAGGAATGGGAGGCGGTGACCTGCTTCCAGACCTTCATGGCGTTATCGGTCTCTCCCAGGGCCGCCAGGGTTTCGGCAAAAGCCATAAGCGTGTAGCCGTATTCGTGGTCGGGCTTTTCCGCGATGACGCCTTCCAGCAGGGGCCGCGCTTCGGCCGGGCGTTTTTCCCGCAAAAGACATTGGCCCAGGTGCGCGCGTGTTTCGAGGTCCTGCGCGTCACGTTCCATCGCGGAACGATAACACTTCTCCGCCTCCTCCAGTTTGCCTTGCTGGAAATAAATGTCAGCCAGTTGCAAATAATGATGGGCCTTGTCGAGATGATGGATCTGCGCCTGCAATTGCTTGATGCGTTTGCGGTCATGCGCGCCAGGCAACTCAAAACCGCGCGTGGAAGAGGGCGTGGCGCGATAGACCAGAAAGAAATACAGCAGGGAGGTCAGGGTCCAGAAAAAGAAAATAAAAATCGCCCAAACCCATTCCCGGTTGCGGAGGGCGTGGATGAACATCCAGATCTGGAACAGCGCCATAACCCACATCACTGGGCTGGTCAAAAGGTCTTGCCAATCTTCCAGTTTGATAAACATTGCCCTAAATTAAGGGTTTGAAAGAAATGTGACAATCAAACTTCAACTTGTTTCGGAGGAAAATCTTATTCACAATTTGCTTCTCACGTGAACGACACGCTGATCATTGTGCCGACGTATAATGAACGGGAGAACCTCCCGCGCATGGCCCAGGCCATTTTGTCCCTGCCCGCCAAAGTGGACCTGCTCGTGGTCGATGATAATTCGCCCGACGGCACCGGCCAGATCGCCGACGAACTGGCGGCCAAACATCCAGAGATCAATGTGCTGCATCGCTCCGAAAAGAATGGCCTGGGCCGCGCGTACATCGCCGGGTTCGAATGGGCATTGAAACGCGGCTATGAGTTCATCTTTGAGATGGACTGTGATTTCTCGCATGACCCGGCGGAGATCCCCAATTTTCTGGCCGCCTCAAAAAATCAAAATGCGGACCTCGTTCTGGGCTCCCGCTATTCCGGCGGCGTGCGCGTCATCAATTGGCCGCTTAAGCGATTGATGTTGAGCCGCAGCGCCGGCATCTATGTGCGCGTCATCACCGGCATGCCGTTCAGCGACCCGACCGGCGGGTACAAATGTTTCCGCCGCCGCGCCCTCCAGGCCATCCAACTCGACAACGTTCGCTCCAACGGCTACAGCTTCCAGATCGAGCTGACGCACCGCCTCTGGCGAACCGGCCACAAAATCGTGGAGGTACCCATCATCTTCACCGACCGCGTGGAAGGCCAATCCAAAATTTCCCGCAATATCGTGCGTGAAGCACTGATCATGGTCTGGGCGTTGTGGTTTCAGAATGGGTTGCGACGGTCGCCAAGGCCCAAAGAATAGTTTTCAACGGCGTGAAATCGATTCAAGAGTATTCTCTGTAATGGCACGGCGTATTTTAACCAGGTGAGCAAATAAAAATAGAATCATAGATAGTATAAATAGGCTTGAACTGATACCGGCTAAAATCCAAGCAAAAGGCGGCGAATTCGATATGTCCGTCGTGGATTGATTCATGAAAGTCACGACACTGGCTATGGCAATAATCACAGACAGGAAAAGGAAAATTTTAGCGAAAACACTAAGGGTTCGAATACTGGAATCCGCATCCTCGATTTTATTATAAAACTCTCGGGATTTTTTGCCTAGTGAATCAGGTTGTGATTGAGGATCGGAAAGGCTTTTTGGAAATGTTTCGCCCATAGAATTACTTGAATTCTTACAGATTTCGAAATTATGTCCAGTTCGATGCAAAGCGGCAGAGGGCTGCCGCAGTCCAAGACGGCAAGCGCTATCGAGGGCCACACGGTACTTTGCGCCAGCTTTTGGAGTGCGCCAGCCCTCTGGCGCTTTGAAAATGACCGGGAACGATCAGCCATGAATAGAAGCGGATAGGACGCCAGAACTTTATTCATGCAAAACGCAGTTGCCATTGGAACAAATCAGGTAGATACTCCTCCCATTCAATAACAAAGAGATTATGAAAAATATTTTCACATCATCGCTCCTCGCCCTATCCATTCTTTTCACCGCCTCGGCCGCTTTGGCCGACATGCCCAAAGCCGGAGACGCCGCCCCGGCCTTTGTCGGCAAAGACCAGGACGGAAAAGATTTCAACCTGAGCAGCCTCATCGGCAAAAAAATCGTCCTCCTCTATTTTTACCCGAAAGATTTCACCGGCGGCTGCACCAAGGAAGCCTGCGGCTTCCGCGACCGCGTGACTGACCTGCAAAAGGACAATGTGCAGGTCGTCGGCGTCAGTTTCGATACCCAGGACAGCCACCAGAAATTTATCGCGAAATACAACCTGAACTTCCCCCTCCTCGCTGACCCGGATGGCAAGATCGGTGATCAATACGGCGTTCGCATGGCCGGTAAAAACCTGGATAACCGCGTCAGTTTCCTCATCGGGTTGGACGGCAAAATTGTCCACGTCACCAGCTCAGGCAATCCCGAGATTCATTTTACCGAAATGAAAGCGGCGATCGCCGGCCTGAAGAGCTAACTCTCTCCTATAATTTTTAGGCCGACCTGTTCCCCGGCACCATGGGAACTGGCCAAGGCATTCATTGTGGTCATCCTCTCCTCCAACCTTGTTGGAGGAGAGGAGGCAATTCAAAAAATCTCCAAAAGGAAGAGATTGTCTTAGATAAGTCCAACATCGGCATCATTTTTCACCATATAAATCACCATTCGTCAAATGGCGTTTTTTGCATTAAATTTCCTGTGTGAAACCGTGGATAGAAAACCCGGTCATTGCCCGAGTTCATCTCTTTCTCCGGCGCCATTGGCAACGCGCAGTCCAATGGCGTGAAAAACTCGTCCCCCGCGAGGAAGCCTTCCACCTGTTTCTTGCCGCCGTCGTCGGCGTTCTCGGCGGCCTGGTGAACGTCTTTTTTTATTATTCCAGTGAATTGTTTCAGACCTTGTTTTTGGGGCGTCACGGTGATCCGGTGCGGGAGATATTATCTTTTGCGCCGTGGGAACGTTTCCTGGTGCCCACGGCCGGGGCTTTGGTTGCCGGGTTAATTTTGCAAGAAGGTTTGCGCCTCGTAGGCAGGCAAGGCACCAGCGATATGCTGGAAGCGGTGGTCGCGGGCGATGGACGCTTGCCGTTGAGGACACAAATCGTCAAAGCCGTGTCCGCCCTGATCAGCATCGTCTCCGGCGCTTCCATCGGGCGTGAAGGCGGCATCGTGCAATTGTCCGCCACGCTTGCCTCCAAGCTGGGCCAGATCGCCAAATGGCCGCCGTATCGCCTCCGGCTTCTCGTAGGCTGCGGCGCCTCGGCGGGCATCGCTTCCGTTTATAACGCGCCCATCACCGGCGCGGTCTTCGCCTCGCTCATCGTGCTCGGAAATTTTTCCATGAACCTGTTCGGGCCATTGGTCTGCGCCTCGGTGATGGCCACCATGACCTCCCGCACATTTTTCGGCATCGAACCATGGTATCAGGTCCCGAAATTTCCACCCATTACACCGGTTGAACTGCCGTGGTTCCTCCTGATGGGATTGATATGCGGCGGTGTGGCTGCCCTGTTCCTGAAATCCCTCCATATCAGCACCGCGCAATTGGACAAACTCCGCGTGCCGCTTTTCCTCAAAGTAACCTTTGCCGGTTTTATCGTCGGTTTGATCGCCATCCAGTATCCAGTCGTCTGCGGCAACGGCTATTACGTGACCAACGACATCTTGAAAGGCGCCTATGACAATAATACGGATGCCCTGCCACAATTGAGCGCCCTGTTTCTTCTCAAACTGGTTGCGACGGCCATCGCCGTGGGCGCGGGAACTGTCGGCGGCATTTTCACACCAACACTCTTTCTGGGAGCGGTCGTCGGGGCGCTGTTCGGGATCGGGGTCCATGCCATTCACGGCGCGGAAAGTCTCCCTGTCGGCGCCTTCGCCCTGGCCGGCATGGGAGCCACGCTCTCCGGCACCACCAAGTCCCCTTTTCTGGCCATGATTTTGGCCTTTGAAATTTCTCTGGATTATTCCTTCATGCCCGCCGTGATGCTCGCCTGCATCATCGCCGTCATCATTGCCGGGCAATTGCATCCTGAATCCATTTACACTGAACACATGCGGCTCAGGGGCATTGCCACCAGTCTCGACAGCCAGCGCACCGGCGTGGCCATGGAACGCACCATCGGCGATATGATGCAGGAACCGGTGACGCCCCTGCCCGAAACCGCCACGCTTCATGAGATCGCCGGGCGCTTTCTCGGTTCTTCAAACAACTTCGTGCCTATCCTTGATAAACAAAAAAGGCTCGTCGGCATCGTGGCGTTGCACGATCTAAGGAGATGCTGATTTAATCACCGGGTGATTGGTTTATTAGAGACGGCGGAGAGAGTGTTGCCTAAACTTAGGCATGACGCACCAGCCGAGTTTTTCTCAAGCCGAGTTTGCCAGCAAAAAGAAGACCACCCGCCGGG